>NZ_CALWXV010000038.1 GCF_944385615.1 uncultured Flavonifractor sp.
CGGGATTTGCCGATGGTGTCGATCTCGTCGATGAACACGATACAGGGGGCCATCTTGTTGGCCTCCTTGAACAGGTCTCTTACACGGGCGGCGCCCATGCCCACGAACATCTCCACAAAGTCGGAGCCGGAGATGGAGAAGAAGGGCACGTTGGCCTCGCCTGCCACCGCCTTGGCCAGCAGGGTCTTACCGGTACCGGGAGGACCCACCAGCAGGGCGCCCTTGGGCAGCTTGGCGCCGATCTCGGTATACTTCTGGGGATTGTGGAGGAAATCGATGATCTCCACCAGGGACTCCTTGGCCTCATCCTGACCGGCCACGTCCTTAAAGGTAACGCCGGTCTTTTTCTCCACATAGACCTTGGCGTTGGACTTGCCCAGGTTGCCCAGGCCGCCTCCCATCCGGCCCGCCATGCTGCGGAACAGGAAATAGAAGAGGACAACCATTACCACCATGGGCAGCACCCAGGAAACCAGGGCGGAGACGATGGGGTTGAGCTGCTCCACATATTCCGGGCCGTAGTCCTGTACGTCGTGCGCCTCCAGCAGGGCAAGCAGGTCGTCGTCCCGGACGTTGGCCTGGGTGATGGGAGCGCAGTAATAGGTGGTTTTGGCCTGACCCCACTGGGAGGGGGGCGGCACAGTCTGTTCTGACTCACTCTCTTCGGTGAGCCCTGCGGCGGTGGCGGTTTTGGTGATGTTGCCCTCCGCGTCCACCGATACCCCGTCTTTGAGATAGATGGTGTACTTGGTGGACGTCATCACAACCCCTTCCACGCAGTCCTGCTTGACCAGTTCCCGGAAGGTGCCGTAGCTGATCTCCACCGAGTTGGCCTGGCGGAACATGGAGGTGGCGTAGTTCACCAGCACCGTCAACACCAAGGCCCACAGGATGATGGACACAATGGCGGTGACGTTGCGCCGGTTGTTTCCGCCGCCCTTTCCGCGGTTGTTGTTTTGGTGATCGGAATTCAAGAGGATGCCTCCTTGGATACATTCCTTCCATTTGGAAAGTAATTATAGTTATAGCACACGCCCCCTGAAAAAACAAGAAAGGGAATGTGGAAAGCTGTAAACTTTCTATGAAAGAGAGGGGCGGCAGCGGGGAATTTTGCTCTTTTTCTGCGGCCTGTCTTGTGGTATACTAAAAGGGATAAACAGGAGACTATCCAAAAAGTGGTATATCCACTTTTTGGAGAAAGACACAGCCCACCGCGCGCAGCATTTGTCCGCTCACAGCGGACAAATGCCACACTTGTGGGCTGAGCAGTGTTTTCCCCGCCGCGCATGTCGCCGGGGAAAACGAGATTGAATTTGATTCGCGCCTTCGGGCGCGAACTCTGCGAGGCTTTTTGAACGAATTTGGGGTAAAAGGAAAGGTAGGAATCGACCATGAAGGAGCGCAGACCGGCCCCCGAGGCCCAGGCCGACGGCATCATCGAAGGCCGCAACGCCGTCACCGAGGCCCTGCGGGCGGGCACGCCCATCGACAAGATTTTTCTGGCCCGGGGGGAGACCGACTCCGCCCTGGCCCACATCGCCGCCGCCGCCCGGGACAAGGGTATCGTGGTGGTGGAGTGCGACCGGAAGAAGCTGGACTTTATGAGCCGTACCCACTCCCACCAGGGCGTCATCGCCCAGGCGGCGGTGCGGGAGTACGCCAGCGTGGACGATATTTTAAACGCCGCCCGGGAGAAGGGGGAGCCCCCTCTGATCGTGGTGTGCGACGAGCTCTCCGACCCCCACAACCTGGGGGCGGTGATCCGTACCGCCGAGTGCGCCGGGGCCCACGGGGTCATCATCCCCAAGCGCCGCTCCGCCGGGCTGACGGCGGTGGTGGCCAAGACCTCCGCCGGGGCGGTGAGCCATATCCCGGTGGCCCGGGTGCCCAACCTGCCCGCTTTGCTCAAGGAGCTGAAGGACGAGGGGGTTTGGGTGTTCGGCACCGCCGCCGACGGGGACCGGGTGCTGTACGACGCCGACCTGAAGGGCCCTGCCGCCATCGTCATCGGCAGCGAGGGGGACGGCATGGGCCGGCTGGTGCGGGAGACCTGCGACTTTCTGGTGCGCATCCCCATGAAGGGAAAGCTCAACTCCCTCAACGCCAGCGCCGCCGCCGCCATCTTGCTCTATGAGGCGGTGCGCCAGAGACTTTGATATTCCCCTTAACATCACGAAAAGGAGCCGTCTTCCATGGCGAAAGACCAGGACGATGAACTGAATACGGGCGTACCCGGCGGAGAGGAATTTTCTCTGGAATCCATCCTGGCCGAGTTCGGCGGCGAAGGCGGCGGAAGCGGGAAGACAGAGAAAAAGAAGAAGGTGACGGAAGACACCATCCCCTTCCCGATGATCCCCAAGAGCCAGCGGACCGCCCCGCCCACCGGCAAGCCGGGGCGGCTGCTCACCTTCCCGGAACGGGGGGCGGATGACACCGAGCCGGTGCGGGAGATCGTACCGCCCCCCGCTCCGCCGCCGGAGCAAGAGGAGGACCCGCCCCAACAGGAGCGCCCCACCAGAGGAAAGCGGGAGGCTCCGGCGGAAAAGAAGGTGCTGGATTTCCCGGAGGAGGCCGCAGGCCCGGCGGAAAACCCGCTGACCCAGCGGATCAACCGCCTGCTGCAAAAGGCGGACGACTACGCCGAGCACATGTTTGAAGAGGAGGACGTGGAAAACGACCGGGAGGTGCGCCGGGCGGAGGAGTTCATCCCGGGCACCGATGAGGAGCAGCCCCACAAACAGCGCCGGGAGCGCAAGCCCCGCCGGGTGCCGCCCCCCGCCCCCGACCTGCCCCCGGCCGATCTGGCCCGGCGGTACGGCAAGGGTTTGAAGAGCCTGCGGCTGCGGGCGGCCTTTACTTTTATTCTCTTTCTGCCCGCCCTCTATCTTTCGGTGTCTGTATTTCCCTATCCGGACGTCCTTACCCCGCAGCTGCGGGTGCTGGCCCTGGCAGGAATCCAGGTGGTGGCCATGCTGCTGGGGATAGACGTGCTGCTCCGGGGCCTGCTTGGTCCGCTGCGGCTGGAGTTTGGCATGGATACGGTGCTGGTCTTTGCCTCCGCCGCAACCCTGGCCGACGCGCTCACCATGTATCAGCTGGACCCCCGAGCGGGGCAGATGCCCTATTGCGCCGCCATTGTGCTGGGGATCTGCCTGCTACTGCGGGGCACCTGCCAAAAGCGGCGGGGGCTGCGGCTGGCCTGTAAGACGGCGGTGGCCGCCTCCAGCCCCTACCTGGTCACCCTGGACGAGGGCAAGTGGAACGGCTGGGATACCTATGTCAAGTGGTCGGGGGAGCCTGCGGGTTTTGGCCGTCAGATGCAGGCCGCCGACGGGGCCCAGCGTATTTTCCGACGGATCTGCCCGCTGCTGCTCATCGCCAGTGTGCTGCTCAGCGTGGTAGCCTCGGTGGGCCGGGGCGCGCCGGAGCGGCTGCTGTGGTGCCTGTCCGCCACCCTCACCGCCTCAGCCTCTCTGTCGGGGGCCCTGTGCTTTGGACAGCCCTGGCTGGCTCTGAGCCAGCGGCTGAGCAAATCGGGGGCCGCCATCGCCGGATGGGACGGCGTCACCGCCACCGGCGGCAGCGGGATTCTCCTCACCGACCCTGACCTCTTCCCGCCGGGCTGCGTGGCTCTCAACGGCATCAAAATTTTTGGAGATTTTCCGGCGGAAAAGGTAGTGGCCGACACCGCCACCCTGATCCGGGAGTCGGGCTGTGGGCTGGACAAGCTTTTTCATGACCTGCTCCGGGCCCAGGGGGCCATCTACCGCCGGGTGTCCAATTTCTACACCTATGAGGGAGGGCTGACCGGCGTCATCCGCAACGAGCAGGTGCTGGTGGGCTCGGCCGACTTTATGCGGCTGATGGAGATCGCCCTGCCGCCGGGACTGCGGGTAAAAAACGCGGTGTTCTGCGCCATTGACGGAGAATTAGCCGGGATCTTTGCGCTCAATTACACCCTCCACGGTACGGTGGACCCGGCCCTCACCAGCCTGATCCGCAACCGGGTGACCCCGGTGATGGCGACCCGGGACTTCAACCTGACCCCCGCCATGCTCCAGCAGCGGTTTAAGCTGCCGGTGGACCGGATGGAGTATCCGCCCGCCGAGCGTCGGACAGAGTTGTCCGACGAGGACCAGCTCCACAGCGACATCCTCACCGCCGTGCTGTGCCGGGAGGGCATCGGGCCCTACTCCGAGGCGGTGGTGGGAGCCGCCCGGCTCCGCCGGGCCGTCCGTACCTCCGCGGTACTGGCCAGCTTGGGGGCTGTGGTGGGGGTGGTACTGGCCTTCTATCTCACCTTTATGGGGGCCTATGCCTCCCTGTCCGCCGCCAATCTGCTGGTATTTCTCATTATGTGGCTGGTACCCACCCCCCTGATCTCAGGGATGGTCAACAAATATTGACACGAAAAGATCCCCTGCCCAAGCCGGGCAGGGGATCTTTTTTATGTGCCGCCGGGGCTTATGGCTGCCCGCTGCCGGTAACGGCCGCAGGGCCGGAGACACTCTGCTGGACCGTCCATCCCTGGCAGGTCTCGTACATGACCTCGTAGGGGGAGAGGGCGTTATCATAGGCACAGGCGTACCAGTCGGTGGTCCCGTCCCGGCAGATCCCCACCAGCCCGTCCTCCTCCAGGAAGATCAGCCTGTTGCCGCTGTCGGTGGTATAGGTCACGGCTTTCCCATTGAGACGGTGGGGGGCCTGGGCCTTGATCCAGGCCCGCGCCCCAAATGGGGTACTGGGGGAACTCAGATCGTAGGTTTCCACCGCTGTCTCCGCCCCGTCTACATAGGTCAGGGTCTGCAAGGTCCCCGGCTGCTCCAATAGGGGAGACATCCGCAGGAAGTACACCTTCCAGGCTGGGTCCCCCTCCACCAGCTCCAACTGGCCCGCGCCCACGTCATAGCCCCGGCCCTCCAGCCAGCCCATGGCCGCCTGAAGGGGGTCCAGCAGATCGGACCGGCGGCCCTGGTCCGCCTGGGCCTGAAGGCCAGCGTAATAGTCCGCCGCCATCATGCCGGTGTCCAGGGGGAGCACCAGATAGAGGGTGCCGTAATTATTATCCATCCAGCCCTCCACACACCAGATGCCGCCGTCTCCCTGGGCGGCGGGCTGGGAGAGCAGCAGTGTGATGGACTCGCTCCAGTCCCCGGTGCGGAAATAGACATAGCGGTGGGCGCTGTCCCATATCGTGCCGTCATGGAAGTACATGCTGTCATCGTAGGGCTCCAGGCCGTTGCGGGCGATGAAGTCGGGCCGTACCTCCTTCGGCAGGCGGCTGTTCAGCGTCTCCCAAGTTTTAGCCTGCTCTTCCAAGGCGCTTTCATCTTGGGCGTCGCTGTAAAAGCGCACATCGGTGGGGTAGAGGCATACATAGTACCAGCCGTCCTTGCAGGCAAAGGGGTCCACTCCGCTGCCGTCGGAGGTCAGATAGGCCTCATATTGGATCTGATCCCACCGGGCCAGGGTGAAGAGCCACCCCATATCGGCCCCGGCGCCCGCCGCCTCATAGCTGCGCTTCTCATAGACCGACAACAAAAAGTCTTCTCCTACTTCCGGCTCCACGATCAGCAGCTGGCCGGACAGGTCCCGGGGAAGGCCCACTTGCAGACCGTCGCCCACCTCATAGACAATGGGGTCCCTCAGCAGGGCGCTCTGGTCGGGGATGGGCTCCGGCGTGGGGGAGGGGGCGGCTCCGCTGATGGCGGCGCAGCCCGTCAGAACTGCTGCCAGAGCCAGGGTGGCCGCCAGTGCGGCGGGGCCTTGTTTCTTTGGACGCATCACAGACACCAGCCTTTCCTTCAGCTGTTCCTTTTCCTCGCACAAAGTGGTGGACAGCACGCCCATGCCCTTGAGGGGCCGGGCGGCCAGGGCCAGCAAGGTCTCCCCGTAGTGGCGGCGAGCGGGGCCGTCCATGGTCCGGGTCACCGCCTCGTCACAGGCCAGCTCACAGGAGCGGGCCACCTGTTTCCGTACCACTACCATCAGGGGATTGAACCAGTGGAGGCTGGTAATGGCAGCGGTCAGCCATTTATAGAGTAGGTCGTGCCGCCGGGCGTGGATCAGCTCGTGGGAGAGGATATCGGCCAGCCGGTCATCCTCCATGCCCAGGGGCAGTACGATGGTGGGCCGCACCACCCCCAGCAGTATGGGGGTGGAGACATGGGGGCACTCCAGCAGGGCCACCCGGCCAGCCGGGTCCAGTCTCTGTAAAACCGCCTGAGCTTCCCGGGAAGCGGGGGAGGCGGAGCCCCGCACCAGAGCGGCAAAGCGCCGGTAGCCCCACCCATACCGGCCCAGCCGGAAAGCAGCCCCCGCCGCCCACAGCCCAAACCACAGGGCGGGGGAGGTGACGATGCCCCACCAGTCAATGGACGGCCTGGCCGGGGTTTCTGAACCATCGGAATGTTCCGGGGTGGAGGCGTCAGGGTTGGGTTCTGTCTGACCTTGGACCGGGCCGGTCTGGCCGCTGAGAGAAATTTCGGTTTGGCTGTGGACCTGATAGGCCGTCTGATCCGGCAGGGCAGGGAGGGGAAGCGTTACTCCCACCGGCAGGCACAGCCGAACCAGCACCAGCAGCCACAGGTAATAGGCCGCCGCCTTGCTCTTGATAAGGGGCTGTACCAACAGCAGCAGACCGGTCAGCAATGAGCCCAGAAGACTCAGCCTGACCAGCGTCAGCAGAAAATCCGCCATGTCAGCCCCCTCCTTTTCCGTCCAGCTGGTCCAGCAGGTCCCGCAGCTGGGCGATATCCTGACCGGTCAACTGATCGTGCTCCACCAGGGCGGACACCATCTGCCGGGCCGACCCGGCATACAGCTTGTCGATGAGCTTGCGGGTGCGGCAGGTGCCCACCTGGTCCCGGCTCACCAGGGGATGGTAGTAGTACACCTGCCGTTTCTCCTGGGCCGCCGCACCTTTGGCGCACAGCCGCCGCAGCAAGGTTTTTACGGTGTCCCCGTTTTTTTCCGCCAGCGCCCCCTTGATCTGCCCCAGGGTGAGGGCCTGGCCGGCCTCCCACAGCACCTCCATCACCTCCAGCTCCGCCTCGGTGATCTTCTCCTCCACAGTGCCCACAGCAATGCCTCCTTTCCGGTTACAGTTGTACCCTTCTGCCTATAGGGTACAACTGTAACCTATCTCTGTCAAGGACAAAACGGTAACAATTTGGGGAGTGCCCGCCCCAGTGAAACAAATTTTCATACTGAATGGTTTGTTGAAAATTGTTACATATCACCAAGGACGCTTGCATTTGTTTGTCAGAATGATATAATGGAAACCAGCGATTGGGTCCGCCGGGCAGGCGGGCCGGACTTAGGAGGAATGTGAAATGGGCAATGCGCATAAGTACGTCTATCTGTTCTCCGAAGGCAACGGCACCATGGGGAAGCTGTTGGGCGGCAAGGGCGCCAACCTGGCTGAGATGACCAGTCTGGGGATGCCGGTACCTCAGGGCTTTACCGTCACCACCGAGGCCTGCACCCAGTACTATAACGACGGCCGGCAGATCAACGAGGACATCCAGGCCCAGATCTATGAATACCTGGGCAAGATGGAGGAACTCTGCGGCAAGAAATTTGCCGACCCGGAAAATCCCCTGCTGGTTTCCGTCCGCTCCGGCGCCCGGGCCTCCATGCCCGGCATGATGGACACCATCCTCAACCTGGGCCTCAACGACGTGGTGGTGGAGGGGCTGGCCAAGTTCACCAACAACCCCCGTTTCGCCTACGACTCCTACCGCCGGTTTATCCAGATGTTCTCCGACGTGGTGATGGAGCTGTCCAAGAAGCGCTTTGAGGAGATCATCGACGAGGTCAAGGCGGAAAAGGGTGTCAAGCATGACATAGAGCTGGACACCGACGATATGAAGCGTCTGGTGGTCCTCTTCAAGGAGTTTTATAAGGCTGAGAAGGGGGAGGAGTTCCCCCAGGACCCCAAGGTCCAGCTGATGGAGGCCGTCAAGGCGGTGTTCCGCTCCTGGGACAACCCCCGGGCCAACGTCTACCGCCGCATGAACGAGATTCCCTACGACTGGGGCACCGCCGTCAACGTCCAGTCCATGGTGTTCGGCAACTCGGGAAACCATTCGGGTACCGGCGTGGCCTTTACCCGCAACCCCGCCACCGGCGAGAAGGCCCTGTTTGGCGAGTACCTCATCAACGCCCAGGGCGAGGATGTGGTGGCCGGTGTGCGCACCCCCTCCCCCATCTCCAAGCTCCAAGAGGATATGCCGGAGGTGTACCAGCAGTTTGCCGACATTGCCGACCAGCTGGAGCGGCACTATAAGGATATGCAGGACATGGAGTTTACCATTGAAAACGGTAAGCTGTACATGCTCCAGACCCGCAGCGGCAAGCGCACCGCCGCCGCCGCCATCAAGGTGGCCGTGGATCTGGTGGACGAGGGCATGATCGACGAAAAGCAGGCCGTCTGCCGGGTAGACCCCAAGCAGCTGGACGCTCTGCTCCACCCCACCTTCGACCCGGAGGCTCTGAAGAAGGCCGCCGTCATTGGTAAGGGCCTGGCCGCCTCTCCCGGCGCCGCCTGCGGCAGGGTGGTGTTTACCGCCGAGGACGCCAAGCAGTGGCATGACCGGGGCGAAAAGGTCATTCTGGTCCGGCTGGAGACCTCCCCCGAGGATATCGAGGGTATGCAGGTGGCCAAGGGCATCCTCACTGTTCGAGGCGGCATGACCTCTCACGCCGCCGTGGTGGCCCGTGGTATGGGCACCTGCTGTGTGTCCGGCTGCGGCGAGATCGTGGTGGACTATGGGGCCAAGAAGTTCACGCTTTCGGGCAAGGAGTACCACGAGGGAGATTGGATCAGCCTGGACGGCTCCACCGGCAACATTTACGGCGAGGCTGTCGCCACCATCCCCGCAGACCCCGGCTCGGGCAATTTTGGCCGCCTCATGGGCTGGGCCGACCAGTTCCGCCAGCTGAAGGTATACACCAACGCCGACAATCCCAGAGACGCCGCCCAGGGCTATGCCTTCGGCGCCCAGGGTATCGGCCTGTGCCGCACCGAGCACATGTTCTTTGAGGGTGAGCGCATCAAGGCCATCCGGGAGATGATCGTCTCCGACAACACCGCCGACCGGGAGAAGGCCCTGGCCAAGATCATGCCCTATCAGCAGGGCGACTTTGAGGGCATTTATGAGGCCATGCAGGGCCAGCCGGTGGTCATCCGCTTCCTGGACCCCCCGCTGCATGAGTTCCTGCCCACCAAGGAGGAGGATATCGCGGAGATCGCCGGGGAGATGGGGATTTCCGTGGAGAAGCTCCACAATGTCATCGACTCCCTCCACGAGTTCAACCCCATGATGGGACACCGTGGCTGCCGTCTGGCGGTGGCCTATCCCGAGATTGCCGCCATGCAGACCACCGCGGTTATTAACGCCGCCCTTAACGTCCAGAAAAAGCACCCAGACTGGACCATGGTCCCCGAGATCATGATCCCCCTGGTGGGCGAGGTGAAGGAGCTGAAGTACGTCAAGGACGTGGTGGTCAAGACCGCAGACGCGCTGATCCAGGCCTCTGGTGTGGATATGAAGTATGAGGTGGGCACCATGATCGAAATCCCCCGTGCTGCCCTCACCGCCGACGAGATTGCCAAGGAGGCCCAGTTCTTCTCCTTCGGCACCAACGACCTGACCCAGATGACCTTCGGCTTCAGCCGGGACGACGCGGGCAAGTTCCTGAACTATTACTACGACAAGAAGATCTACGAGTCCGATCCCTTCGCCCACCTGGACCAGAACGGCGTGGGCAAGCTGGTGGATATGGCCGTCAAGCTGGGCCACCAGACCCGCCCTGATATGCATATGGGCATCTGCGGCGAGCACGGCGGCGACCCCACCTCGGTGGAGTTTTGCCATAAGGTAGGCCTGGACTATGTGTCCTGCTCTCCCTTCCGGGTGCCCATCGCCCGGCTGGCCGCCGCCCAGGCTGCCATCAAGAACCCCCGCTGAGACTGCCGAAAAATCCGGCAGCCTCTGCCGCTGGTCACAAATCATATCAAGGGCCTCCATCCCGGCGCAAGCGCGCCGGGATGGAGGCCCTTTTTTGCTGGATATGCAGATTTGACGTGTATGGTTACCGGGTAATCAGGATAGCCTGGAGGTCGGCCACTTCCAGGGGCTTATAGTAATAATAGCCCTGGATCATGTCGGAGCCGGCCTGACGGACCAGGTCCCGCTCCTCCTCCGTCTCCACGCCCTCGCAGATCACCTGCCGGCCAAACTCATGGCAGGCATAAATGATACTGCGGATAAACTTCAGGTTGTTCTGGGAGACCGACATGGTCTCAATGATGGATTTATCCAGCTTGATAATATCTGCCGGATATTTCATCAGCAGCCCCAGGGAGGAATAGCCGTTTCCGAAATCGTCCAGCGCCACTGCGATCCCCAGCTGGTGACAGCGCTCCATAAAGGCGGTCAGATGCTGCGGGTGGTCGTTCAGATGGCTCTCTGTCAGCTCCATGGTGAGCTGGTGGGGGTTGATGGGGTATTTCTGGAGGGTTTGCTCCATGAAGTCCAGAAATTCATCGTCCGCAATCTGCTGATAGCTCACGTTAAAGGCCAGGCGGAAATCGGGCGCTCTGTGCATCAGGGTTTGGAGCAGCTTTACCGTCTGCTCAAAGACCCACTTTCCCACCGGAATGATGAGGTCGGTCTCCTCCAGGATGGGAATGAACACTCCGGGCGATACGGTTTTCTCCCCGTCGTGCCAGCGGAGCAGCACCTCTCCCTTCTCGATCCGCCCCGACTGGGCGCAGACAATGGGCTGTACCACCACCCGGAAGCCTGCAAAATCGTCCATGACGCTTCTGCTCAGGGCCAGAGCCATAGCAGATACGTCGTGGCACTGACGGACGGTGTCCATGCTGTCCTTTACCAGCGTTTTTGCCTTTTTTTGCTTGGCCACCCGCAGGGAGGTAATGGACGCCCCCAAAAACTCTTTGGGGTCCATGTCGCAGGGATAGTGGAGCAGCGACAGCGTACAGGTCTCCGGCACCGGAATATCATAGGCGTAGTACACCCGGTTGACCACCTCGCGGATGCCCTGGAGGACCTCCTGCTCGCTTTGCTCGTCCACGTATTCGGCCAGCCCCAGAAAGCGCACACCGTCCAGCCGGAAGAACAAAACGTCCCGCCCCAGCTGGTTGGACAGCGCCGACGCGATATCCCTCAGGATCTGGTCGGTGCGGGCACGGCCTCTGGTCTCGTTCAGCTCCCGGATGTTGCTGGGGCTGAATGCAACGGCTGTGTGGGGGGTGCCGCTCTCCTGAATCCGGGAGAGGGCGTTCAGGGCGGAAATGTCCTTGGCAAAGCCGGTAATCAGGTCTGTACAAAACTCCTGATCCTGCCAGGAGATAAAGCCCGTGTAAAATAGCGGCGTGCCGTCCTCATCCCGCTGCACGTTGGCCTGGTAGCGAATCCAGATCAGCTGGTTGGCCTGGTCCCGGACCCGGCATTTTACATCCATGCTGCTCTGCTGTCCGGAAATCATCTCCTGGATACACTGCACATACATGCGCCGCTCCCCGGGCATTTCGATGCGCTTGGCCCAGATGGAAAAGAAATGGGGAATAATCTGCTCCTGAATGCCAAATTTCTCCCGCATGGAGTTGGAAATGTAAAACAGATTGCTTTTCAGATCCCCCAAAACCACGCCATAGGGGTAGGCCTCGTCGGAGAAGGCCTCCATCAGGGAGCTGATGTGGTAGTTGCCCTCATAGACATACTCCAGAAAATCCTCCACGGTGACGTGCTCTTTGGCGATGAGCTGGTTTCTGGGCTCTCTGGCCGACTGCTGCGGCAGTTTGTGGTCCGCCCGGGTGGCCTGCTTGTCGCTGCGCATGGCGTTGTCGGCCGAGCGGATCACCTCATGAAGGTTGCCATGCTCGTTCCACGCCATGCCGATGGACATCTCCACCCCGGCCTTCACGGTCAGCCGGCGCAGCCGTTCCACCTTCTGGCGGAGGATATTCTCCCTGATGTTGCATTTCAGCACCAAAAACTCATTTCCATCCATCCGGTAGATGGTGCTGGGGTGGAACACCTTGCAGATTTGCTGATAGCAGATCTTGATGTGCTCGTCTCCTGTGACCCGTCCCATGGCGTTGTTGATGGCCTCCACATTGGGAATATCGCAGGCCACCACCCCCATGGAAGCATCCTCCCCCTGGAGCTGCTCCACCCGCAGCAGGAAGGCGTTTCTGTTGTTGGAGCCGGTCATCAGGTCGGTAAATCCGATGGCCTCCAGCTTCCGCTGTGCATCCCGCTGCTTATACATGTTTGCCACAATGAAGGATATGGTGGCCAGGAAGGACACAAAGGCGGCAAATTTGCTTTTGGGGATGTTATACCCCCCAATAAAGCCGATGATCTTTCCGTTGTCCTTCAGCGGCTCGATGGCCAGATTGGAGATGTGGTACTTTTGGGCGATGGCGCCGTGGACCGGATATTTTGGCGCTTCCTCATCGTCCATGGACATGGCCACCCCGCTGCCGGTTTCCAGCATGTGGCCCCACAGCTCGGAATAGGGCAAGATCTCCGCGTCGGCGCAGGCCTCCTCTTCGCCCGGCGGATCGTCGGGATTGAAGGATTTGTACTCGATGCACACCACGCCATGCTTGGTGACCGAAAAGCTGGCCGCGCTCTTGCAGCCAAAGGTCCGGGCGGAAAAGTCCAAAATCTTCCGCACCACGTCGTCGGGGGTGGAGGCGTCCTGGGCATAGCGGATGCAGCTGCTGACCGCCTCCGAGTGGTGGAACATGGAGGGGTCGGGCAGATCCTCTGAAGAGACGTCCTGGTCGATCTCCGAGGCAAACTCGATGCGCATGGGGGCTCCGTTCAACGAAAACAGTGCATCCTTCAGCAAAAAGCGTTGTTTGAGGATGGGATTATAATGGACCCAGCTGTAAAAATCGCCGTTGGTCAGCTTATCGTTGGTGCAGAAGGGGCACGGCTCTTTCAAGCCCTGGATGACCTCATAGCATTTTTTGCACTTGTAGGCCTGATGGGAGTCAAACCCCATCAGCTCCCGCAGGCGGCGGTTCATATAGAGCAGCTCATGGGTATCGACCGTACAAATATAAACGCTTTCACTGGCGTTTTCGTAGATATTCCACAGCGGATTCTCCTGGTCTGTCATGGCGGGGTCGTCCTGGCCGGCCAAGGCCTTTAACCCATTACACACAGTTTTCAACCTCTTTCCATTCCTTGAATCGGCTCAATCATGATCTGTCCCTTTCTGGAATGCTTTACTTTATACAGTACCTGATCCGCAGCCCGGTAAAGGGCTTCCGGCCTGTCCAGTACGTCTCCATAGACGCCGCCAAAGGATACTGTGGAGTTGGATTTGGGGTACAGCTTCTGGATCATATTGCAGTAGTTCTGGCTGATGACGGTCAGTTTTTCCACCACGCTCTGCTGGGAATCACACTCCGGCAGATAGATGATAAACTCGTCGCCGCCGATTCTGCACAATACGTCGTTTTTGCGAAACTGCTCCCTGAGCTGTTCGGCAAAGAATTGCAGCACCATGTCGCCGCAGTCATGGCCATAAATATCGTTGACCTGCTTGAAGTGGTCCAGATCCGCCATCAGATAGAGATATCTGCCCTTGTGTCCCACATTCCGAAGGACCAGCTCTGTGGCCCCCTTTCGGTTATATAGTCCGGTGAGAGAATCCCGCTTGGACTCGTTTCGCAGCGTTTCCTCGTCAGAAACCCGCTGGGTAATGTCGATCAAAACACTGATGATGACCTCCCGCCCGTCGCCCGAAATGGATTTCCGGCCCACGTCATAGACCCAGATATATCCGCCCCCGTGAGTGAGCATCCGATATTCAATTTCATACTGATTTCCATGGGCGAAGGCTTGGGCCATCTGCTCCAGAACGTTTTCCCGGTCCTCCGGGTGGATGGTATTGAGGATCAGGCCGTCGGTCTCCGCCAAAAAGGACTGATAGGTATGACCGGTCATTTCCAGCAGCCGCTTGTTGACCACATAAAGGGGAAAGCCGGGCTCATTATACCCGCCCATCACACCGCCGGGGACCACCTGGGTCACGATTTCGATCAGATTGCGCTGGGTCTCCCGGTTCAGACGGTTCATCTCCTCAGCGATGAAACGGATGGGGAAATACTCCCCTTCGCTCTGGTTGGAGTTGGACACAGAGGCGTGAAATACATCGATGAGATAGCCCTCTTGGGTCTTGTGGATAGAGGTCGTGACCCGCATATGACAATCGCCCGTTATGTGCTCCGATGGAGGCAGGGCGGCGTTGATATAACAGAAGCACTGCCATACGTTGGGCACCGGTTCCATGCACGCGAAATCAGAAATTTCATACGTAATGGGATTGGGGAGAGCCTGGAGCTCCTCCTCCAACAGTTGGCGGAAGTCCTCTTTGCCGGTGGCAACCTCGTGGTCTCCCGTTCCCACGCTGATGAACGTCTCGGAAAGAAGGGAAAGGGTTTTCTCTGCGTTTCGCTCCGTCAGATAACAGTGAAAGAAACGATTGACCACTTCGTACAGCGTATTGTCCGCATCTGTCATACAGGACCCTCCTCGCTTGCCTGTCATCCGCCGCGGCCCTGCCAAGGCACGCACGGCCCGCTGCCGCAATCCATACAGGCGTTATACGTACTGGTTTTATTATAGCTTAATTTTTCCATAATACAATCCCATACGCTACAATTCAGTATTCCTTACGCCAAAATTTCCGCCCATATACCCTCTGCCGCTTGAAATTCCCCACTGCCGGGCCATGAAAAAGGCCCACTTTTTGTTTCCAAATGAAACCATGCTCCTTACCTGCATAGGCAAAAGAAACCTGCGGATACTAACAGGCGTAACCACAACCGCAGGAGGAGAAGCGATATGAAAGCGACTGGTATCGTGCGCCGGATTGACGATCTGGGGCGCATCGTGATCCCCAAGGAGATCCGCCGGACCATGCGTATCCGGGAGGGCGACCCGCTGGAGATTTATACAGACAAGGACGGCGGGGTCATCTTCAAAAAATATTCCCTGATGGGCGGGCTGGGCGACTTCGCCGGTCAGATGTGCGAGACGCTGAACAAGACCACCGGCGAGATCGCCGTCATTACCGACCGGGACAGCTGCATTGCCGCCGCCGGAGCGGGCCGGCGGGAGCTGACCGACAAGCAGATCTCCACCGCTCTGGAGCAGATCATGGAGGGCCGCCAGATCTATCAGCATAAGGAGGGCTCCACCCCCATTCCCGTCTGTGAGGGCAACGACACCTATCTGGTGTCCTGCGCCGCCCCCATCCTCTCCGAGGGGGATGTGCTGGGCTGCGTGCTCTTTGCCGGCCCCGAGGGCAGCCTGCAAAATAACGAGACCCAGTATAAGCTGGTGCAGACCATCGCCGGTTTCCTGGGCCGCCACATGGAGTCCTGAGCCTTGTGACAGACCGCCTCCTTTGCTATACTGAGGGCAAAGGAGGCGGTTTTTATGCGGCTGTTTCTGGGGATCGAGCTGCCCCCTGCCTGGCGGCGGGCGCTGGCTCAGGGGGCTGAGGCTCTGGGCCGAGCGGGGGTCCAGGGCCGGTTTACCCTGCCGGACAACTATCATCTCACCCTGGTTTTTCTGGGGGAGACAGACCGGAGAACAGAGGCGGAGGCCGCCCTCCGACAGACCGGCGGCGCCCCCTTCCCTCTCCGGACCGCCCTTCCCGGCTGTTTTTCCCGGAAAGGCGGGGATATCTGGTGGCTGGGCGTAGAACCTGCCCCCGGCCTGCTGGCCGTCCAGCAGCGGCTGGAAGAGGCCCTGCGGGCCTCCGGCTTTTCATTGGAGGAGCGGCCCTACCGCCCACACATCACCTTGGCCCGGAAGGTGCGCTCCCTCGCCGGGCTGGCGCCCCTGACCGCCCCCGGCCTCTTCCCTGCTCTGGAATATCGGGTGGACAGGCTCACCCTCTTTTCCTCTCAGCGGGTGGACGGCGTTCTGCGTTATCTGCCCCTATATCGGGTCAGTCTGTAATATGTAAGGGCGGCAGGGCCGCCCGCTCAGGCGCAGAACCGGTGGTTGCCAATCTGGAGGATCATCGGCCGGCTCCAGATCCAGCTGCTGGTGGCGGTGTTGGGGTTGAAGTAGTAGATGGCCCCGCCGCTGGGGTCCGCCCCGTTCAGAGCGTCCCGGGCCGCCCGTACCGCCGATTCCGCCACCGGCTCGTTGAACTGGCCGTCCACCATGCAGGTAAAGGCCCCCGGCTGGTATACCACCCCGGCGATGGTGTTGGGAAAGGAGGGGTGCTCCACCCGGTTGAGGATCACCGCACCTACCGCCACCTGGCCGCTGTAGGGCTCTCCCCTGGCCTCCGCCGAGATCACCCGGGCCAGCAGGTCCACGCTGGTATCCTGGCTGTTGGAGGTGCCGCTGCCCATGCCCAAAGCCTTCAGAGTGGCGGGTCCCACGATGCCGTCCGGCGTCAGGCCGTTTTTCCGCTGAAAATATTTTACCGCCTGGGTGGTCTGGCTGCCGAACACCCCGTCTACCGCCCCGTCGTAATAGCCCCAGTTTTTTAGCTTGGTCTGGATGACGCGCACCTGTTCCTCGCTGGACCCCTGCCGGAAGGTCACCGCCTGGGCCTGCTGGGCCAGGGCAATGAGAGAAATGTTGACCGCGAACACCAAAGCCAGCGCCGCGATGAGCCTGCGTCTGTTCATACCTACCCCTCCAATCTCGCTGAGGATAGTGTACGACCCCCTGTGGCCGGTTATGTGCGCCAATCCCTTCCTTACGGTATACCGGGGGCTTCCTTGGGCAATACTGGCAGTAAACAGGAAAGGATGTGGGCAGGTGGTTCAGGGTGTATCCCGGCAGGTCATTGTGGTCAAATCCCCCGACCCCCGGTTTTTTGAACAGGCTATTTTCATTGTGAAGGAGGACGCCTTCGGCAAGGGAGCCACCGCCGAGGCGGTGCTCCAGGAGGCCCGCCGGGCAGCGGAGGGCTATCTGCGGCGCTCTGCGGGCTGGCGAAAGGTATACCGCCGGATTCCCGCCCCGGCCTATGCCGCCGCCGGCGCTCTGGCCGCCACGGTGTGTTGGGTGGTGGCGCTTTTATTGTAATAAACGATCGCTTATTTTTCTGTCTGCTGGACGGCTTGGTTACCTCCAGACGGTTCCAAAAGAACGGCAATTCCGCTGTGTGATATCCAAAAGCAGGTAAGAGTGTTGTGGCAAATCGCTGCAATACTCCTATTACCTGCTTTATTTTATGAAAAGATAATAGCCCCAGAAAGCGATAGAAATGCTCAAATCATAAAATACTTTGCATTTTGTGGCTCTAAATATGCGTAATTGTCGGATGATGATATGGTGTGGTAAAATAAAGAAAAGAAGATTGACTGGAGGCTCGCATTTTGTTTATCTACCTGCAAATGCTTGAAACTCCAGAGGAGAAGTCAAAGTTTGAACAGATCTATCTGGAGTATCGTGATTTCATGTTTTACATAGCCAATAGAATTTTGCATAACCGACAGGATTCAGAGGATGTGGTACACGAAGCCTTTTTAAAAATAATCAAAATTATCGATCAAATTGATGAGCCGAAGTGTCCCAAAACAAAGAACTTAACCGTTATTATTGTTGAGAGGGCGGCGATTGACCTTTGGCGTCGGCGGCAAAAGATTCAGTATGTATCAATGGATGAAGAAGCTATTGACATCGGTTCCGATAGGGCTATAGAGAACATGGAAAGTCGCTCGGGCCTTGCTTTAGCGATGGCAACACTCCCTGCAACGTATCGTGAATTACTTCTCCTTCGATATGACAATGGTTTTTCTGAGACAGAAGTGGCACAAATTATGTCCATATCCCCAGCGAATGTGCATAAGAGTATTCAGCGAGCCAAGAAGAGATTACAACTCATTTTAGAAGAACAAGAGAGGTGACTGTATGAAAATTACGGATGACATGCTATTTGAACACGCAGCAGAAGCCCGTAATATTTGGCTTAGTACTCTGCCGCCTCAGGATGAAATTCCGGTTATTTCGTACTCGAAGTCTTTTGAACGCAAAATGCGGAAGCTCATCAAGGAACAACGCCGTACGCCAAGAACCAATCAAATCCTCCGATATATGAAGCAGACCGCAGCGGCAGTACTGGTGATTGCTGTATTTACATTTGGCGGGCTTATGACCGTGGATGCTTATCGAGCAAAGGTAGTTGAATTTGTTGTTCAAGTCTTTGATAAGTTTACACAATTTACTTTTTATTCTAATCATCCAGAAGCGGATATAGACGATTCTGCCCTACCGGAAATCAGTTTCGGTTATATTCCTGAAGGGATGATAGAGATAGAAAATAGTATTACCTCTACAGGCAGTCATTTTATTCGCTATGAAAACGGGAGTAATGGTTTTTTCCAGCTTACACAAAGCATAGTAGCAGATGGTCAATATGGCGCTATTATAGATACAGAAGATTCGGATTATGAAGTTGGAACAATAAATGGTTCTGAGGCATTTTTCAATACTAAGAATGGGCAAAGTACGATTATCTGGATTAACGGTGATATCGTGTTCAATCTATTTGGAACTCCTGATCTCAATGAGTTAAAGTTAATAGCGGAAAAAATAAAAATTTTTTCTGACTAGGTGTCCCTATTTACACCTCCTTCTTCGTAATTATTTATGGGGGTAAAGAAAGGAGGTGTTTGTATGTCTACGAAGAAAAGAATGGTTATTGCGGTTCTGTGTTTGGCTGGCTGCCTGACAGCCCTCCCTATCCCACAGGCAAAAGCTACTGATGTTGATGTAAGCAGTGCAAGTTCTTCTGTTATGCCGTTTATGGAGTATATTTCTAATATTAATTACGAATTCAAAATCTCCAACGGCAAAGCAATGATTATGGCTCGTATGAACGGCTATGTGGCCATCACCACAAAGTGCAAGGTTACAGTTGAACTTCAGGAGAAGGGCTTACTATTTTGGAATACTGTCAAAACTTTTAGTGCAGTTGAGTACAGAGATTTTGCCCAAGTAGATACTACCTATAGTGTTATATCAGGCAAGTCTTATCGACTCAATATAACCTTTACTGCATGGAACGGAACAGATTCTGAAACTCAGACTATAACTTCTGACACAATCAAGGCATAAGAAAAATTTTAGTAATTGAAAGGGGCTTGAACATGAAAAGAGTTTTCAGCTTGTTGACCATGGTTGTCTTGTGCTTTATGTTGGCAATTCCTGCTTTTGCAGCCGAGCCTCAGGAGGCTGTGTCAGTAACAAAAGTGGCAGATTCACTTTTGGACGGGAACTATGTAACAAGTCTTGATGGCTTTGAGGCATTTGATGCGACCAACATCCAGGAGATAGAGCCGGAAAAAATGCCGATGAATTATATTCCGGATTTAATTTCTCCCGAAGTTTCCCCGTTGAGCGTTCAGGTTTATCCTGTTATCTTTGTGCCTGAAGAAAACGCGGGCTATATTTTGAATGACTGTGGACGCTATAAGCAGTTGTCTGGAACTGCGCAGTCTGAGCTGTTCAATTTGTCTACATCAGCAACAACAACTTATATCAATGAAATTCAAAGCACCATGCAGCAATATACCAATCTGACAGGAAATACCTGCTATTTTATTGGTTGGCAGCTGACCTGTAAGATCCAAATGATTGCAACACGTCCTGAGTACATTGAATTGACACCCACAACATCCTGCATATCTGGAACAGATCCAATCAAGGAGACTATTCCCCCTAACTATAACACCTGTACTTACACTATCTCCGGTATTTTTGAACCTACCAAGGCACTAACAGAATATCAGTGGTATGGGTTTAAGGGGCAGTTTGCTTTTACTCAGGCTGATGGTAGTTTGGGTGCTATTGATGTAATGACTGGATTTTCCATCAATTGTTCATTTTCTCGGAGGCAGTTATGATGATAGGTGCAGTTTCGTCAGGAAATTTATGTTTGGATATTTCCACCCGGAGGCCCATGACACAGTCCAACAGTATTGGAGTGGAAGGCTGCAAATCAAGCAGTCCTGCGGCTGCTATTTGGCAGTCTGAAGAAGCGCAAGAGGCATTTCGGGCATATTTGCAAGAGGGAATGAAGAACGTAACCATGCAGGACCCAAGTCCAGAGGAAGAGACAAGTGGAGTGTCCTTGTCCGGCAGCGATATAGACGCACTTGTGCAGAAGTATGATCCAAACAATATGACGCAGCAGGAATATGATAATTTTCTGGATGAACTTTATCATTTAGGCGTTTTAACCGAGAAAGAATTATCATTGCTTGGTCACTCAGATAATTCTGATGCTGTGGCAGCTCTGGTAACTCCGCTGGATTTTGGAATCTTGAACAGAGGGTTTCTGGCAAATGGGGAGGATCTGCCATCAAGTGGTTGGCAGCCTGGATTTTCTTTTGGAGCGTATCAGGTTGATGTCCTCTCTATGGCTCAGTGGGAAAAGAGCTTCAAGTATTACGATGCGGAACAATCGGAATGGCTTCCGTCCAGTAAGGCAAGGGCCTATGAAAAAATGTATGATGTGCTGCTCACAATGAGCGAACACAAATAACCATTCGTCTGCAACAAAAGAAGGCGAAGCCTATTTTGCCAAGTATGACTTGATCGAGGGGTCAGGTAGAATAAGTTTTGCAAAAACAAAAAGAGACATGGTTTGCAATGCGATATTCTTGAGTTTATCGAATTTTGCTTACACAAAATTTTCTGCCGTGCTATGGAAACAGCCCAGCAAGGAGATGTATGATTATGAAAAAAGTAATTTCGATTTTCCTCATGCTTTGCCTGATGTTTAGTATTTCTGTGCCAGCTTTTGCTGCTGATTCGGATTTATCTATCACAGTGGACTCCAACGATGTAATAGCTCTTTCTGACCCTATTGAACCTCCCGAAATAATCTCTCGGGGAAAAGCACCCCAAGTTACTGCGGTGGAGCTTTACGGTTACGGTTGGATTGATGGAACGGATCATTGGGGAGTGATTATCAAAGTTACTGGCGTGGGGAGCGATACCCGGAAGGCGTATTGGAATGATACTCAGCTTGGCCTTGACGATGTATCGCTGTATACTTACTGGTTAGGAGCAGATAGAACTGCTGTTGCTTTTGCGTATCTCTATGATTGTGGCCCCATTACTGAGCCTGGTGAATATACCTTCAAAACCACATATACATCTGTAAACTCGCCTTATACTCAGAAATCTATTTCTGTAAATTTCACCTTTGAGGAGGTCACAAGCAAATGATTGGTGGTGTTGCGCGTGTCATGCCTTTTGCGCAATCATCTTCGCATACATCGAAGGCTTCTTCTGCAAGCACTGATTCCGCTTTCTCTATTACTGTATATATGTTGGATGACAAGTGCATCTATTCTGGCGGTGGACACAACGGGCAAAGTGTGAATGTAGTATATACAGATGATTCTACTGCCGAAGATCCTATTGTTAAAATTTTTGGAAAATCAATATCTGGAAACTATGAAGAAGTTGTCCATCTTAATGATATTGATCCAACAAATGCAACTTATGCGGAATTATGTGCTTTACTTGCACATCAGAACAGGACAGGGGCGTACACACCAGCGGCAAATAAGCTTCTCATGCCGACCCCCTTAAATGTTGATCCTGGCAGTTACTCAGAACGTAAGAATTATGTGAGTCTGATACAAAATGATGTGAGTAATACGGATCATGTTGATGTTATAGATTACACGGAGGAGCTACTTGATTTCTTTGAGCAATACGTGAATAAATGTTCAGAGGAAGAAGATGAAATTTTTACACCAGCCCAGATTGATTATGTTGGGCACCTTCGTGTAGATATGTGCAGGTAGTGGTATCAGATAGAACGAATATACGATGCCATTCAGAGGACAGGATGGGGATGATCCCATCCTGTCCTCTTATTTGGAACCCCTGATCTCAATGAGTTAAAGTTAATAGCGGAAAAAATAAAAATTTTTTCTGACTAGATGTCCCTATCTGCACCTCCTTCTTCGTAATTATTTATGGGGGTAAAGAAAGAGGGTGTTTATATATCCAAGAAGAAAAGAATATTGGCTGCGTTCCTATACGTATTTGCTTGCTTAGCGGTACTCCCTGCCCCGCAGGCCATGGCTGCGGATGTTGCTGTAGTCAATTAAAGCGATCAAGTTATGTCCCAAGTCATGCCGCTGATGGAATATATCTATGAGGCTAATCACAAGCTCTCTATCTCTAATGGGGTAGCTATAGTATATGCCCATGTCAGAGGCAAGTCATCTATGGCAACCAAGTGTGAAATAACTGTGGAGCCTTAAGAAAAAGAGATGCTTTTTTGGAAAGCTGCAAAAAGTTGGAGTGCTGCTAAGTATGGACGCACTGCTGAGTTGAACGCTTCTCAGGGTGTCACTTCTGAAAAATCGTATTGCATCGTTACCACGGTCACTGTATAGAGTGGAACAGATTCTGAAACTCAGACAATAGATGGCATGAGTGGAGATTTTAAAGAAGCGATTGATTCCCTTAAAGTCTGTTTGACTTACTGGCGGAATTATGGAGTTACTGTATGATAAACAATGTTGCTTTTGGTGCAAGCTCAAACATATCTAACTTCTCTAAGGTTCAGAATGAAGTTGAGCCAGCATCCGCTCTCAAGACAAAATCTGCTGAACGAGATGTATTTGTTCGTTCTGCTAATACGGAAATGTTTTCAGAAGTCAAGCGTACAGCGAAATCATTGACGCAAGATGATGCTCATTCGTTGGCACAAAAATATGATGTCACCAATATGACACGGAACGAGTTCAATCAGCTCTTGAGCGAATTGCGTAACATGGGGATCATTAACTCACAAGATTTCAGCGTCGGGTATGGTGGCGAGATACCACACGACTTAAAAGAGGGGGAGGTGAGGATGACCTACGGTGCTCCTGATGAATCTATAAGATGGCCGATGGGAAATGAACGGGTTGACTTTATAAAACTGTTACGCTCCTGTGCCAATTATTGCTCGGACTTTGCCGCCGATCAGGAAGAAGACAGCGATGGTAGAAAAGTTGGAAACTCGCTTGCGGATTCGTATCATCGACTCATTGATGCGCTGGAGCAGATTAAAAAGGCCGAAAAAGAAAACAAATCCGCTTCCACATCTAAGGTAGATTAAATAATGGGTGTGTCACACTAACAAAAGTGGCACACCCATTATCCTGTTTTTGGGAAAAATTTGAAATCAAGTGTCTTTTTTAGGTGGTCATTTGTATAAATAGATGAACTATGGACAATTGTAGAGCCCATTCTGTCTAAGCACGCATCAACCAGTTGATGTGGATTTTTTTGTACCAGTAAAACCCATTGACTAAATATTTTCCCAAAATGGTCGATAAAAAAAGAGGAATGAATCACAAATAAAGCGACGCATTATAGCCTGTTTTATAGCAGCAACGATGATGGTGAATTGTCTCGCCCTGTGAGCATACTGGAACTTTTTAGTATAAATGATTGGGAGGGTAATCGTATGGCAAATATCACACTGCTGTCTAATGGGGCGCTGCACCCCAATTTATTGAACGGCTCGTTTGTAAAGTATGTCGGCCCCCAAAATCCGGAACAGAATGTGAATCTGGGGCAGACAACCGGAGTGCGGCTGTCGTTGGATCCAACCATGATGGAGCAAAAGGCAAAGGAATTTACAGAAACATTGCATCGTAATGGCGCAATATCGATTGATGAGATTGCCAATCAGAGTGGGGCTGGAAAGACGGATACCTACGTTCCATCCGCTTCGGCTACTTCGGGAAAGACCATTATCGACAATCGCGCCGACTGCGGTCTGATTGTGGAAACCATTCAATACGGCGTCACGACGCCCAGTGACGCCAACAAAAGCGCGGCGGCGGGCGGCGCCACCCACGGCTTTTTCTACCACACAACCGATTTTCTCATGGATGCAGCCGAGCGGTACGCCACCTTGGGAGAAAACGAGGAGTTCATGTTCCGCGGAATCAATGATGTGAATTTTGTGCGGGACACGCTGGACTTTTTCACGAATGGGAACTATACCGAAATGGATGTGGCCGCGATGCAGGACCAGATGACGTCCATTGTGGAGGAACTGGCCCAGCAGATCAAGGACGGAAAAACTCCGGACATCGATCAGGTAAAAACCACGCTCACCGTTGGAGACGCGGAGGTTTCCCTCTCCAAGCTGCTGGAGATGCAGCAAGTGGGACGCGAATTGTCCCAGTCCTTTGAGGGGTTCAGCTTCGGATCGCTGCATGAGGGCAACATCCAATCCTTTGCGGAAATGGGTATCTCCAAGGCCATGGCCGACCAATATGGGGAGGGACAAGGTGCGCTGGGGGCTATGTTCTCTGATGCGATGGACAGACTGTATGAGAAAGGCGTTGCCCAAGTTGAAGAAGCCAACCAGTGGGTCAACCAGTACAATATTGGCGGCGGAAGAACTCCCGCCAACAATGAGGCGGTCAGGGTGGAATTGGAGATTGCCGATCTGTTCTCCAACATGGGGGAAAGCGGCTTTTCGGAGGCTCTCTCCAATATGCGGAACATAGTTTCGCAATATTGCCAAAAGTATGGGCTTGCTACTTCCTACGTAGGGCTGGCGGGAGCTACTGTTGGTGTGGAGGCATTCTATAAAAAAAGAATGGAACTCATACAGTAGTTGAGAACATGATATTTCTTTTCGTGCTTTCTGGAGAATCATCCGGAGACGGCGGGAGTTGGTTTTTGCCGCTTCTGGCGTTTTTCTGTGGGAGCACACAAAAGCACTTTCATACTGCCCCCCAACGGGGGTAACAGTGTGAAAGTGCTTTTTTAAACCGGTTTGCTTGATCGCTATAAAAAGGGGTTGCTGTAATTGACACACTTTGGGCAGGGCCCTATAATAAAAACAATCGTTGCTTGCAGCCGTTGTAGAGGAAGGGTTGCTCCAGCAAAAAGCAGAGAAATAGACGCGCCGTATCATAAGGGCCTTTCTGAATACCGGCGGTGCCTGAATAAGGAGTGAGGATAAACTATGCGGGAACTCTCAGCCCACGCGATTACGGAAGCGGTGGCCCGGCTGTGTGTCACAGCCAATATCCGCCTGCCTCAGGACGTGAAGGATACCATTGCCGCCGCCCGTCAGGCAGAGCCATGGCCGGTGGCCCAGGACATCCTGGACAAGATCATCGAAAACTACTCCATCGGCGGAGATATCCCCATCTGTCAGGACACCGGCATGGCCTGCGTCTTTCTGGAGGTGGGTCAGGAGGTCCACATCGACGGAGATCTGACCCGCGCGGTAGACGAAGGGGTACGCCTGGGCTATACCGAGGGCTATCTCCGTAAGTCGGTGGTAGCTGATCCCTTGGACCGGGTAAATACCGGAGACAACACTCCCGCCATGCTGTACACCGATCTGGTGCCCGGGAACCGGGTAAAGATCACAGTGGCGCCCAAGGGCTTCGGCAGCGAGAACATGAGCCGTATCGCCATGCTCAAGCCTTCCGACGGCCTGGAGGGGGTCAAAGCCTTTATCCTGGACACAGTGGAGCAGGCTGGGCCCAACCCCTGCCCTCCCATTGTGGTGGGTGTGGGCATTGGCGGCACCTTTGACAAGTGCGCCCTGCTGGCCAAGCGGGCCCTGCTGCGGGAGATGGGCTCTCACCACCCCAAGCCTTTCTATGCCGCTTTGGAGGAGGAGCTGCTGGAGAAAATCAATGCTTTAGGCATCGGCCCCCAGGGCTTCGGTGGAAAGACCACTGCCCTGGCCGTCCACATTGAGACGCTGCCCACCCATATCGCCGGTCTGCCCTGCGCGGTAAATATCAACTGCCATGTGGCCCGGCACGTCAGCGAGGTGCTTTGATATGGCCAGATATATTACCGCCCCCCTTACAGAGGAGGTGGCCCGCTCTCTGCGAGCGGGAGAGAGCGTCTATCTTTCCGGCACGGTCTACACCGCCCGGGATGCCGCCCACAAACGGCTGTGTGCGCTGGTGGCGGAAGGCAAGCCGCTTCCTTTCCCCATTGAGGGCTCTGTTATCTATTATGTGGGCCCCTCTCCTGCCAGGCCCGGACAGCCTATCGGTGCCGCCGGTCCCACCACCAGCTACCGCATGGACGCCTATGCCCCTACCCTCCTGCGGCTGGGAGAGTTGGGCATGATCGGCAAGGGCAAGCGGAGCCCGGAAGTCATCGAGGCCATGAAGGAAACCGGTGCGGTCTACTTTGGGGCCATCGGCGGGGCGGGCGCCCTGCTGGCCAAGTGCGTCAAATCTGCCCAGTTGGTGTGCTATGAGGACTTGGGCGCCGAGGCCATTCGGGTGTTGCAGGTAGAAAATTTGCCCCTCACTGTGGTCATTGACAGTTTGGGAAATAACCTTTATGAAACGGGACGGACAAACTACCTGCGCCAGCATGTGGGAGAATGAGCTTTGCTGTGAGTGGTCAAACAAAGCACGACGGGATTAAGAGCACCTAACAAAACCCGAGAAAAAGAGATTGATGTGGTAAAATGGTAGAGGGGGTGAAGAATATGCCCCAAA
>NZ_CALWXV010000039.1 GCF_944385615.1 uncultured Flavonifractor sp.
TGGGCATTGAGACCATGGGCGGCGTGATGACCAAGCTCATCGAGCGCAACACCACCATCCCCGCCAAGAAGAGCCAGGTGTTCACCACCGCCGCCGACAACCAGACCTCCGTGGAGGTCCACGTGCTCCAGGGCGAGCGTGAGATGGCCCAGTATAACAAGACTCTGGGCCGGTTCAACCTGGACGGCATCGCTCCCGCCCGCCGGGGCGTGCCTCAGATCGAGGTCACCTTCGACATCGACGCCAACGGCATCGTGAACGTGTCCGCCAAGGACCTGGGCACCGGCAAGGAGCAGCACATCACCATCACCTCCTCCACCAACATGTCCAAGGAGGACATCGACAAGGCCGTCAAGGAGGCCGAGCAGTTCGCCGCCGAGGACGCCAAGCGCAAGGAAGAGGTGGACGTCCGCAACCAGGCCGACCAGGTGATCTACCAGACCGAGAAGGCTATGGAGGACGCCAAGGACAAGATCGACGCGGGCGACAAGGCCAACGTGGAGGCCGCTCTCAACAAGCTGAAGGACGCCATGAAGGGCACCGACATCGAGGCCATCAAGACCGCCACCGAGGAGGCCTCCAAGGCGTTCTACCCCATCGCCGAGAAGATGTACCAGCAGGCCAATCCCCAGGGCGGCCAGGCCGGTCCCGACATGGGCGGCGCGGGCTTCGGCGGCCAGGCTGGCGACACCAACACCGATCCCAACGTGGTGGACGCCGACTATAAGGTCGTGGACGACGACAACAAGTAAGCGCGGAGACGTGCGGAGCAGGCGGGCAAGACCCGAAGCGGAGCGAACAGACCGAAGGCCCCGAAGGGGCCCCGGACCGGCTTGCGCAGTCGCAGGGGCTTACACGCCGTCGTGCAGCCGCCGCAGCGTGAAAATATGAGATCAGACGCGTCGGGCGGGGGCTTGTCCCCCGCCTGTGCGCCGTTCCGTTTTCTTCCAGACGGTGGATCGTGGAGGGTATTCTTCACGCTTCACTCTCCACTCTCCACTTTGAAACAGAGGTGAACACCAATGCCTGAACAGAAACGAGATTACTATGAAGTTCTGGGGGTCTCCAAAAGCGCCTCAGACGACGAGTTGAAAAAGGCCTACCGCAAGCTGGCCAAGCAATATCACCCTGACCTGAACCCCGGCGACAAGGAGGCTGAGGCCAAGTTTAAGGAGGTCAACGAGGCCTACGAGGTCCTCTCCGACAAGGAGAAGCGGGCCAAGTACGACCAGTTCGGCCACGCCGGTGTGGACCCCAACTTCGGCGCCGGCGGCTTCGGCGGCGGTGGGTTCGGCTTTGATATGGGCGATATCGACTTGGGCGATATTTTCGGCTCCTTCTTTGGCGGGGGCTTCGGCGGCGGAAGCAGCCGCCGGAACAACGGCCCTATGAAGGGCGAGACCCTGCGGGCCTCGGTGACCATCAGCTTTGAGGAGGCCGCCTTCGGCTGCGAAAAGGAGATCACCCTCAACCGCACCGAGAACTGCGATACCTGTAAGGGGACCGGCTGCGCCCCCGGCACAACGGCGGAGGTCTGTCCTGACTGCCACGGCAGCGGCACCATCCGCATCCAGCGGGGAGGCGGGGCCTTTACCTTCGCCACCACCACCACCTGCCCCAAGTGCGGCGGCAAGGGCAAGCTGATCCATCAGCCCTGTAAGGACTGCGGCGGCAGCGGCAGCGTCCGCAAGCAGCGCAAGCTCACCGTCAAGATCCCCGCCGGCATCGACAACGGCCAGGCCGTCTCCCTTCGGGGCCAGGGCGGCGCAGGCCGCAACGGCGGTCCCGCCGGCGATCTGCTCATCAGCGTCACCGTCCGCCCCCACGAATTTTTCAAGCGGGACGGTACATCGGTCTATTTGGAGCACCCGGTCACCTTCCTCCAGGCCACCCTGGGGGCTGAGCTGGAGATCCCCACCATCGACGGCAAAGTCAAGTGGACTCTTCCCGCCGGAACACAGCCGGGCACTACCTTCCGTCTGCGGGGCAAAGGAATTCCCTCGGTCAACGGCCGGGGTCGGGGTGACCAGTATGTCACCGTGAAGGTCCAGGTTCCCACCAGCCTGACCCACGAGCAGAAGGAGGCGTTGCGTGCCTATGGCGAAGCCATGGGCGAGATTCCACCCGGTCCGGCGGACAGCGTGAAATCTTTCTTTGACAAACGCAAGAAGAAGAAATAAAATAAGAGGACGAGTACCCATACTCGTCCTCTTATTTTGCCTTATTTGCGAGGTGTTCCTATGGGCCCCATTTCCTATATCGTCTACCTCTTCCCCATCCTCACCATCGCGGCGCTGCTGTGGTTCTTCCTGTGGTACTGGAAAAACCTCCGGGCCCCCCTGGCCCAGCAGCTGGCCCCTCTGCCGGATAAGCGGCCCTTTACCTTCGCCGGACGGTACCATCCCCTGGTAAAAAAGGACGCCATCCCCATGGTGCTTATCACCGTGCTCTACGCCTTTACCGCCTTCTTTCACCTGGGCTCCACCACCGGCCCCCAGAATCCCTGGGATTTCGGCAGCGGCAAGTCGGAAACCTTTGTCCTTCAGGAAGAGGTACTGGTGTCCAAGATGTGGTATTTCTGCGGCCTGGGCACCGGCAAATATCAGGTGGAGATCTCCACTGACGGGGTGAACTGGCTCTCCCTGTGGGAGCGGAAAGATGATCCCGAGGACTCCAGCAAGGTCACCGGCTACTACTGGGCCGACGGCACCGGCTACGGCGCCAGCTACGCCGTGAGCCAGGAGTACAACCTGCTCTTCAAGTGGAACGAGATCGTCTTTGACAATCCCCAGTACATCCGATATCTGCGCATCACTGGCCAGGCCAACAAGGGCCTGCTGGAGCTGAACGAGCTGGCCCTCTTTGATGAAAACGGCCAGCGGGTAGCGGTGGACGACGCCACCAATCCTCTATTCGATGAACAGGATACGGTGCCTGAGGCCATCTCCTTCCTGAATTCCGCCTACTTTGACGAGATCTATCACCCCCGCACCGCCTACGAGCACCTGCGGGGCATTGAGCCCTACGAGATTTCCCACCCGCCTCTGGGCAAGCTCATTATGAGTATCGGCATTTCCCTGTTCGGTATGACCCCCTTTGGCTGGCGGTTTATGGGCACCTTGTTTGGGGTGGCCATGCTCCCCCTGCTCTACCTGTTTTTGAAGAACCTCTTTGGCCGTACCTCCATTGCCACCTGCGGCACCATTCTGCTGGCGGTGGACTTCATGCACCTGACCCAGACCCGGCTGGCTACCATCGACACCTACGCCTTCTTCTTCATCCTGCTGATGTACTATTTCCTGTACCGGTATCTGGTGCTGCCGGAAGGGGCCTCTTTCAAACAGTGCGCCCTTCCTCTCTTCCTGTCGGGACTGTTCTGGGGCATCGGCGCCGCCTCCAAGTGGACGGTGATCTACGGCTGCACCGGGCTGGTGGCCCTCTATTTCATCGGCCTGGTGGTCAAACTGCGCCGCTGGCCGGAGGAGACCCGCCATGAGCGGACGGCGTGGACGGTGAAAATTCTGGCCTTCTCCGTGCTGGTCTTTGCCGTCGTCCCCGCCATCATCTATGTGCTGTCCTATCTGCCCTATGCGGCAGCTTCCGGGGACCTGTCTCTGAGCAACCTGTTGAAAGAAATGTGGGAAAACCAGAAGTATATGCTCTCCTACCATCAGGGGGTCACCACCTCCCACCCCTATTCCTCCCGGTGGTATGAGTGGCTGGTCAATGCCCGGCCCATCCTGTACTATATGGACAACTCGGTCAGCGGGGTCACCACCCGCTTTGCTGCCTTCCTTAATCCGGTGGTGTGCTGGGGCGGGCTGGCCGCCATGCTGGTGTGTGCCGCTCAGGCCTTCCGCCCCCTGTGGGCCAAGCTGACCTTTTTCCTGCTCTCCGGTCTGGGGGCTGCCGCCTCCGCCGCCTGGGTCACCGGGGTGTTTGGCCAGGAGCTGGATACCCAGACCCGCCTGCTCTCCCTGCTGCTCATTGCCGCCCTGCTGGTACTGTATCTGATCCTGGGCTGGTTTGTCAGCCGTGCCTTTCAGCAGCACTCCCCTCTGGCTCTGTTTATCCTCATCGGCTATCTGGCCCAGCTGGTACCCTGGTTCTTCATTGGGCGTATCACCTTCGCCTATCACTATTTCCCCTCGGTGCTTTTCCTGGTTCTGGCTCTGTGCTACGTGTTTTACACGCTGTCCAAAAAAGAGGAAATGCTCCGCTGGAAACCGGCCATGTATGCCGTCACCGGTGGAGCCGGGGCTTTGTATGTGCTGTTCTATCCGGCGCTGGTGGGCCTCACCTATCCCAGCTGGTATGGTACCTGCATCCTGAAGTGGTTCCCGGCCTGGCCATTTTAAAGCTGGTCTAGGGGGGATGTTTGGGAGAACTGAATTCCCCCAAACATGGAGTTCCACACTGTTGTTCTGGAGGTAATGTTATGTATCTCACCGACTATCACACCCACACCGTCCTCTCTCCCGACAGCGAGACTCCCCTCTCCGCTATGGCGGATGCCGCCGTAGCGGCGGGGCTGGACGAACTGTGTGTCACCGATCACTGTGATCTGCTGGAGCTCTATGGAGCACCGGTGGACCACTACGACTGGCCCCCCGCCCTGGAGCAGTACCAGCAGACCGCCCCCCGCTATGCCGGAAAGCTGACCATCCGCCTGGGGCTGGAGTTTGGGATGCCACACCTCAACCCTGCTCTCAGCCGCACGATCCTGGACCAGCCGGAGCTGGACTTTGTGCTGGGTTCGGTCCATAACCTGTGCCCGGAGAGAGGGGGTACCGATTTCTATTATGTGGACTACCCCGACGAAGCCGCCTGCTACGCCGCTCTGGATGATTACTTTTCCTCTATGGCAAAGCTGGCGGTCACCGATTTTTACGACGTGCTCAGCCATATTATTTATCCCCTGCGGTATATGGACCACCCCATCTCCCTGGACCGGTACGGCGACCAACTGGACGCCATCTTCCAATCGGCGGCGGAACGGGGCCAGGGAATCGAGATCAACACCTGGCGGGGCCGCACCCTGAAGGAGTGGCTACCGGTACTCCGGCGGTTCCAGGCCAAGGGCGGCGAAATCGTGACCATCGGCTCCGACGCCCATACCCCCGACGGGGTAGGCAAGGGCGTGCGGGAGGCCTGTCAGGTGCTGCAAGAGGCCGGGTTCCGGTATCTGGCTACCTATGAGAAGCGTAAACCTATCTTCCATACATTATAAGGAGGTTTTTAGTATGATCGCACTGGGTTCCGACCACGGAGGGCTGGCCCTCAAACGCCATGTCATGGACTATCTGGACCAGCATCAGCTGGCCTACAAGGACTATGGCTGTTACACCGCTGACAGCTGCGACTACCCCGACTTCGGCCGGGCGGCGGCGGAGGCGGTGGCCTCCGGCGAATGTGACCGCGGCATCGTCATCTGTACCACCGGCATCGGTATCTCCATCGCCGCCAACAAGGTGAAGGGCATCCGCTGCGCTCTGTGCAGCGAGCCCCTGTCCGCCGAAATGACCCGGCGGCACAACAACGCCAACATGCTGGCTATGGGCGGCGGGCTCATTGGCAACAATATGGCCGATAAGATCCTGGACGCCTTCCTCAACACAGAATTTGAGGGCGGCCGCCATCAGCGCCGGGTGGACAAGCTGGAAGGATAAGACTGTCGGAAAAGACCATAAGGTCTTTTCCAACAAAGGGCTAATTTGATTCCACCGCCTGTGGGCGGCGGAACTCTGCGAGGCTTTTGTAGCAAAAAAGTGTTCCGCAGCAGTTACAACTGCTGCGGAACACTTTTTTATGATATCACTCTAGTTTAGGCCACGGCAAAGAACGGAGTCCGTCTGCCCTGGCGGGTAGGATCGGCAGCCGTTTGCTCCTCCGCCGACCGCGTGGTCGTGCGCGTGGTACCGCCGGATACATAGGTCTTGCCGCACTCCGGGCAGATCGCCGTGTGGTAGGTCACCGACTGGGAGACCACCTCCCGGTTCTCCCGCTGGGCCTTGGCCTGCTCCCGGACCACGTGCTCCTGCTCATGACCCCGAACCGCTGCCGCCGCCTGTTCCGGCGCAATATTGGTGGGGGTCTTGAAGGACACGCCCGGATCGTTGGAGCCGTCCTGGTACTTCCGCTCCTTACAGGTCTGGCACTCGCCCTCTTCCATGACCTCCTGAGGGGACTTGGCCTTCTCCACCTCGGCGTCCAGCTCTTCCTGGCTCAGGTACTGGATGCGGCCCCGCACCGACAGTTCCACCGGGTCGGCTCCCTCCCGATAGTTGGAGGCCGCCGCTGCACCGGTCAGGGTCACTCCGCTGGGCTGGTCCCGGCTCACAGTGGGAGCGGCAGTCACCGGGGTCACCGGCTGGTCCGTGGCCTGAGGCTGGGCACGGCTCACCGCTGTGATCCGCCCTCTCTGGCCGACGGCGGCAGTCCGCCCCCAATAGCTGGCGCTGGATGCCCCCCAGCCAATTCCATACACACCGATCATATCCTGCTCCTCCCTTCTACATCAAATATTCAGCCATTGTTTTAGGCACTTCTATTATACCGCAAAATTTTTTCGATACAAGAGTGGCAGCAAAATTTTATCGGATCTGTTTCCCCTCCAGAAAGACTGCCGTGATCTTCCCGTTCCAGTCCAGGGGGTGGCGGTCGGTGACCACCAGATCGGCGTCCTTGCCCACGGTCAGGGTGCCCACCCGCCCGGCGATACCGGCGATCTGGGCGGGGTTACGGGTGATGGCCGCCAGAGCCTCCTCCGGGTCCATGCCGCCCCGCACCGCCATAGCGGCACACAGGGGCAGATACTGGATGGGGGTTTCCGGGTGATCGGTACAAATGGCCACCTTTACCCCCGCCTTAGCCAGCAGGGCGGGATTCTCCAGAGTCTGGCCCACCAGCTCCGGCTTGGACCGGTCGGTAAGGCAGGGGCCGGTGATGACCGCCGCCCCCTCAGAGGCCAGCAGGTCGGAAATCTTGTAGCCCTCAGTACCGTGGACAATAACGTACTTCAGGCCAAATTCCCGGCTCAGCCGCACCGCTGTGGCAATGTCGTCCGCCCGGTGGGCGTGGAAGTGGGCGGGCACTTCCCCCTTGAGCACCGGCAGCAGGGCCTCCAGCTTGGCATCAAAGTCAGGCATGTCGGTGTCCGGGTCCTCTGAGGCTTTATCCTGCTTGTCCTGGTACTCCAGCGCCTTGGACAGCTCCTCCCGGATAAGGGCTGCCGTGGCCATACGGGTCACCGGGGTCTCCTTCCGGTCGTTGTACACCGACTTGGGATTCTCCCCCAGGGCAAACTTCATGGCCGCCGGGGCCTTTACCACCATCTCGTCTACCCACCGCCCGTCGGTCTTAAGGGCCAGGAACTGCCCGGCGATGGGGTTGGCCGAGCCCGGCCCGGTGAGCACGGTGGTCACCCCTCCCGCCCGGGCTTCGGCAAAGCAGCGGTCCAGGGGATTTACCCCGTCAATGGCCCGCAGCTGAGGGGTACAGGGGTCGGTGGACTCGTTGCCATCATCCGCCTCAAACCCCAGGGAGTCTCCAAACAGGCCCAAATGGCAGTGGGCGTCGATAAAACCGGGCAGGATATGCCCTCCCTGCGCGTCCAGCACCTGGTCCGCCTGGCCGGTCAGTTCCTCCATGGGGCCCACTGCTGTGATTTTTCCACCCTCAAAGGCCACATAGCCCCGCTGGATGACCGGCCCATCCATGGTATGGACCACTCCGTTGACGATCCTCATTTTGCCCTTCGACCCCTTTCGTCAAAAGTAGAGTTTGACATATTAAGTAAATTATGGTATTTTATATGTGCAGCTCATACGAGGTACAAGTGCGATCCATGAAACGGTTGATTCCATTTCCCATGCACACTTTGGGCGTCTCCTGCCGGAGACGCCCGTTTTTTATGTCATGATTCTGGAACGTACTGCTCCATCAGCGTTACATCCCGCTCCAGATAGCCCCCCCTCCCGCCACAGGCGGAAGTGGATCACATCCCCAGCAGCCATGCCCTCTTTCAGAGCCAGCAGCTCCTCCACCGTGGTGATGGTCTGGCCGTTGGCCTCCACGATCACATCGCCGGGGAAAATGCCCTGGGTTTTGGCGTCGGAGTTTTTCTGCACACTCTTCACGCACACGCCCCGGGGCATATCGTACTCCTCTGCCATGGCCTCAGTCACCGTATAGCAGGTGATACCGATGGTAGGCTCTCCGCTGACGTGCCCCTGCCGGAGCAGCGCATCCACCACCGTCTTGACGGTTGTTGTGGGAATGGCAAAGCCCAGCCCCTCCACCGTGTCGTCATAGGCGTACATCTTCATATTGGTGATACCGATCACCTGACCGTATTCGTTGATGAGAGCGCCGCCGGAGTTGCCCGAATTGAGGGCGGCGGTGGTCTGGATGAGGACCATGCTGTACCCGTCCACATCCACATCCCGATTGATGGCCGAGATGATGCCGTCGGTCATGGTACCCCGCAGCTCCTGGCCCAGAGGATTGCCGATGGCCACCACCGTATCCCCCACCTGCATCTCGTCTGAGTCGCCAAAGACAGCGGGCTGCAAATCCCAGGCATCGATTTTAAGCACCGCCAGATCGGTGGGCACATCCATCCCAACCAGCTGGGCGTCAAAACTCCGGTCGTCCTGGAGGACCACCTCCACTTGACTGCACCCTTCAATGACGTGGGCGTTGGTGATGATATAGCCGTCTTCGGACAGGACCACGCCGGTACCGTAGGAATAGGCATCCCCCGCATCTCCCCAGATGGACACGATAGACTGGATATTCTCCTGATAGATGGTCTGAAGGGTGTGGGGCTCCGACCAGGGCTGGGCGTTCAGGGTCATGGACAGGCCGCTCTCCAGAGGAGCCTGCTCCACAGTAGTCTCCCGCCGGGACTCTTCCTCCTCCTCGTTCCAGACGCCGCCCCACTCCCGCTCCTCCCCGTCCTGAGCCCCTTGGGAATAGGGATAGAGCAGGAAGTCGTCGGAAAGCAGCGTACCGTTCACCCAGCGGAGCACGCCCGCCGCTCCTATCAGCAGGGCCAGCGTGCAGCCGAACAAAATCAGAGCCTTGCCCGGCCCCCGGGGCCGTTTGTTTGGTCCCCGCCCTGAGCAGGATTCATACTCCGGGTAGACCCGGTTTTGGTCATAATAATAGCCGCGCATGGGTCCCTCCCGTCATTTGGTCCGATCCATCCCGGAACAAGCCGGTTACGCCAGCGTCAGGGTAAAGGCAAACTCCGTCACCCCGTCCTGACTGGTCACCGTAATGTTCTCCTTGTGGTTGTTCAAAATGGTCTTGACGATGTACAGGCCAAGACCTACGCCCTCCCGGTCCACACTGCGGGATTTATCGCTCTTGTGGAATCGGTCAAAGATCATGGCCAGCTCGTCAGGCGGGATGGTCTGGCCGGTATTGCGCACCGTCACATGGGCCTTTCCCCCCTTGGCGGTGATGGAAATGCCCATGGTGCTCCCCGGGTCGGAGAATTTGATGGCATTATCCAGCAGATTGTAGCACACCTGGGTAATGGCATCCGGGTCGCCCCACACCATCACCGGATCGTCGGGTAGCTGAGTGTCCACATCCAGCTGCCGGGCGTTGATTTTGGTCTCCAGGCTCACCAGCACCCGCAGCATCACCTCGGACACGTCAAACTGCTCCTGGGCGGTGACGTTCTCGGCAGACTGGAGCCGGGACAGATCCAGCATCCGCCGCACCAGCCGGGACAGCCGTCTGGTCTCGGAGGAGATGGTCTGGAGCGCGGCCCGCTCCCGCTCGGGCGGGATGGTTCCGTCCAAAATCCCGTCGGAGAAGCCCGCAATGGTGGTCATGGGGGTTTTCAGCTCGTGGGAGATGTTGGCCACAAACTCCGAGCGGCGCTCCTCACTCTTGGCGATGGAGTCGGCCATGGCGTTGAAGGCCTCCGCCAGCTCTCCCACCTCGTCCTTTCGGTCCTCATAGCCCGTTACCCGTACATCATACTCGCCATGGCCGAATTTTCGGGCGGTCTCGGCGATCTCCTGCAGCGGCTTGGTCTGCTTCAGGGAAGTGACCGAACTGGTCAAAAAGGCAATGCACAGCACCACTACGGCGGTGAAGAAGAAGATGGTGATAAAGGCCCGCCAAAGCTCGGTCAGGCTGGATACCTCCGCCGCCACATAGGCCACCCCGATCATGGTCTGGTTCACCTTTCCGGTGTTCAGATCCCGGGTGCTCATGAAAATGGGGGTACCCGCCACATAGCGTTTCTCCGCAAAAAAGCCGCCCAAGGTGCTCATGCCGGTGTATCTCCCCATCTGGCGCACCTGATCCACCACACTGGAGGGCAGATAGTGGCCCGACAGCTGGGTATAGCTCTGGATGGTAATGCCATCGGTAGATACCACCATCTCGCCGTCGGCCTCAGTAATCAGCACTACCGCGTCGGAGATCTGGGCAATGGTGGCCATCATGGTCAGATAGACCTCATCCTCCACACCTACTCCCAGCACTTTGGCCTTGGAGGTAAAATTGGCCAGATAGTCGGCGTTGCGCTCCATGGAGTCCCTGGTCTGCCGGATGGTGTACTGATAGGACAGGGTAAAAAAGGCCGCGCCCAACAGCGCAAAGGAGACCAGGATCATCCCCGCCGTCAGGATGAATTGGCGCTTGTACAGGCTTTTCATCCGCCGGTCACGACCTCAAATTTATACCCCACACCCCAGACGGTTTTCAGGGACCACTGAGGGCTGACGCCCTCCAGCTTTTCCCGCAGGCGCTTGATGTGGACATCCACCGTGCGGGAGTCTCCGAAGTAGTCAAAGCCCCACACCTCATCCAGCAGCTGGTTGCGGGTAAATACCCGGTTGGGAGAGGCGGCCAGATGGTACAAAAGCTCCAGCTCCTTGGGGGGCGTATCTACCCGCTTGCCATCCACCAGCAGCTCATAGGAGTCCAGGTTAATGACCAGCTTGTCAAAGGACAGCTTCTTCTCCCCACTGCCGTTCTCATCCCCGCCAAACCGGCGGAGCACCGCGTGGATGCGGGCCAGCACCTCCTTCATCTCAAAGGGCTTGACGATGTAATCGTCGGCGCCCCCCTCTAACCCGGCCACCTTGTCCTGGGTCTCCCCCTTGGCGGTGAGCATGATGACGGGGGTCTTGTCGTTCTCCCGGATCTTCTTCAGTACCGACCAGCCGTCCATGACGGGCAGCATGATATCCAGCAGCACCAGATCGGGCTTGAAGGAGCGGAACATCTCCACGCCCTTGCCGCCGTCCCCGGCCACCACTGTCTCAAACCCCTCCTTCTCCAGATAGAGATGGAGCAGCTCGGCAATATTGGAGTCGTCTTCCACGATGAGGACCTTTTTGCCCATAATACACCGTCCTTTTCCATACTGAAATGGCGTTTTCCTGTGTTTCCCAGTATACCAAACCCTGCGGCATCCGCCGCAGCAAGTTGGATTTATGCTTCAATCACTGGTATTATACACGCTGCCGGGGCATCTGGGGTGAACAATTTGTAAATCGGCCTATGATTTCGCCGTGGCACAACCAGAAAATCACACATAGGACCGGTCCAGCTGGAGCACCACAAAGCAGCCGGGCACCGTCTTTTGTACCGCCTCGGTGATCCGCCGCCTGATTTCCTCGTCACGGAGGCGGCAGCGGTGGGGCACCAGCACGTCAAAAATCAGGTTGGAGTGGAGAGGCCCCCGGGTTACCCGAAAATCATGGATGCTCATATCCGGGTCCACCTCCCGGACCAATTCCCGCACCTGGTCCCGCAGCCGGGTCACCTCACTGTCGCCGGTGGCGATGGGGTCCATATGTACGGTGGTCTCAATGCCGAATTTCTCCTGTATCTCCCGCTCGATGTGGTCAATGGCGTCATGGGCCTCCATAATGTCATTCCCCTCGGGCACTTCGGCGTGGAAGGAGCACATCCGCCGGCCGGGACCGTAGTCGTGGATCACCAGATCGTGCATTCCCACCACCTGCTGATGGGAGAGGACCAGCTGCTGGATTTCCTTCACCAGCTCCGGGTCGGGGGCAGTGCCCAGCAGAGGGTTGAGGGTATCCTTGGCCGCTCCCCAGCCGGCCCGCAGAATAAAGATAGCCACCACCGCGCCGATCCAGCCGTCGATGCTCACCTGGGCAAAATGGCCCACCAGCGTTCCCACCAGCACGGCAGAGGTGGCCACCACATCGGACAGGGAGTCGGTAGCCGTGGCCTCCATGGCGGCCGAGTGGATACGCCGGCCCAGCCGCCGGTTGAAGAGACTCATCCACAGCTTCACCAGGATCGAGCAAATCAGAATGACCACAGTAATCAGGGAAAAGTCCACCGCTTCCGGGTGAAAGATTTTCTCAATGGAGGTCTTGCCCAGCTCCACCCCCACCATCAGAATGAGCAGGGATACCAGCAGCCCCGCCAGATACTCAATGCGCCCATGGCCAAAGGGGTGGCCGTCGTCCGGCTTCTGCCCGGCCAGCTTGAAACCCACCAGGGTGACCACCGAAGAGCCCGCATCGGACAGGTTATTGAAGGCGTCGGCGGTCACGGCGATGGACCCGCTGAGCAGGCCGGCAAAAAACTTGCCCAGGGACAGCAGCAGGTTGAGGCAGATCCCCACGCCGCCGGACAGCACTCCATAGCGCTCCCGCACCGCCGGGTCCTGTACCTGCTGGTAATCCCGCACAAAATGCCGGACCAAAAACTCGATCATATCCGGTCCCTCCAAACCAAAAACAGGATTCTAATTATTATCCCACGGAAGGCCGCCAACGTCAAGCATTGCCGCGCCAGCTTACTACTAATATATAATAAGGACACGCCGCCTGCCTTGGCAGCGTGTCCCTCTCTGTTCACGATCATGATTCCAGCTCTCTTGGAAAAAACGCCTCATAGGGCAGGACTGCGGACAGCTCCACCATCAGGTCGGAGAAGCCGCCCGACCGGTCCCAGTCCGCCCGTGGGGTACACATCACCCGCCCGGCCTCCGGCGGCTGAATGGGCAGGGATACCACTGCCCGGCAGCCCCGGTCCTCCCGCTGCTCAAAGACGATGGTACCACCGTGGAGAGCGGCGATCCGCCGGGCCACCCGCAGGCCCAGCCCCAGCCCTGTCGGCCGGTGCAGCGGATCTTGCTCCTCCGCCGGGTCAACCTCCAGGGCCATGCCGGGGCCGTCGTCCCACACGGTCAGGATGGCCCGCTCCTCCCGCACCGCCAGGCGCAGGCCGGTGTGTCCCCCCTTGCCTGCGGCCCGGAAGGCGTTGGCCAGCAGCCCCAGCAGCATCCGCCGCAGCAGGGTCCCGTCCCCGGTGGTGATCAGACTGCCCCGCTCCTCTTCATAGGAGAATTCCAGACCGGCCTGCCCGGCCAGAGAGTCCACCTGTTCCCCCAGCCGACGGCAGAGTCCCGCCAGGTCCAGGCTGGTTTTTTCCATGGTCAATTCGCTCTCCGGCAGCTGGAGGTATTCCAGATTGCCCAGCATCCGCATCATGCGGTACAGGCTCTGGTGGAGGATGGCCAGATAGGGCTCGTACTGAGGCCCCGCTTTTTCCTGCACCACCGGCGTCAGCAGCTGCACCGCCGCCGCCAGGTTGTTCATCTGCGCCCGGAACTGCTCCACCAGCAGCACTCCCAGGTCCTCAGGAACGGACTCCATCCAACTCCCCCTTTTCTCTGCCCCCCCTGGGCGTTTTACTCAAAGTCAGTATAGCAAATATTTTGTCGAATCACAAGGAATACGGTCGCATAACGTCGAAACTGCCACGTTTACCGATAACGCCCGGATAAATTTATACAGTTTCCCCAGTAAGTTTTGCGTTTTTCCTCTTTTCATTCCTGGCAGATTAGTCTATAATGTAGTCGCGCCAAAGAAAGATGAATAAGCAGCTATTTAGAACAAAGGAGAGATTCACTATGAGCATTAAAGTGGGTATTAACGGTTTTGGCCGCATCGGCCGTCTGGTGTTCCGCGCCGGCATCAACCGCTCTGACATTGAGTTCGTTGGCATCAACGATCCCTTCATGACCCCCGACTACATGGCTTATATGCTCCGTTACGATACCATGCACGGTCAGTTCGACGGCACCATCGAGTACACCGATGACGCCATCATCGTCAACGGCAAGACCGTGAAGTTCTTTGCCTGCATGGATCCCAAGGACATTCCCTGGGGCGAGGTGGGCGCTGAGTACGTCGTGGAGTCCACCGGCGTGTTCCTGACCCAGGAGAAGGCCCAGGCTCACATCGACGCCGGCGCCAAGAAGGTGGTTATGTCCGCTCCTTCCAAGGACTCCACCCCCATGTTCGTGATGGGCGTCAACCAGGACAAGTACACCTCTGACATGAAGTTCGTGTCCAACGCCTCCTGCACCACCAACTGCCTGGCTCCCATCGCCAAGGTGCTGCATGACAACTGGGGCATCACCGATGGTCTGATGACCACCGTCCACTCCACCACCGCCACCCAGAAGACCGTTGACGGCCCCTCCAAGAAGGATTGGCGCGGCGGCCGTGCCGCTGCCGGCAACATCATCCCCTCCTCCACCGGCGCCGCCAAGGCCGTGGGCAAGGTCATTCCCGAGCTGAACGGCAAGCTGACCGGTATGTCCATGCGTGTTCCCACTCTGGACGTGTCCGTTGTGGACCTGACCGTCAACCTGGCCAAGCCCGCCAAGTACGACGAGATCTGCGCCGCCATGAAGGCCGCCTCCGAGGGTGAGCTGAAGGGCATCCTGGGCTACACCGAGGACGCCGTGGTTTCCTCCGACTTCCTGGGCGACGCCCGTACCTCCATCTTCGACGCCGGCGCCGGTATCGCTCTGACCGACACCTTCGTGAAGGTCGTGTCCTGGTACGACAACGAGTGGGGTTACTCCAACAAGGTCCTGGACCTCATTGCTCATATGTATTCTGTGGACCACAAGTAAGTTCCACAAATATCAAACGGCCTGCCGCAAACGCGGCAGGCCATTTTTTATCCCATCAAGTCCTTTAGCATGGGCTCAAATTGGACGCCTTCCACCGCCGGCGTGCCCGCCTTCAGGGTATGGGCCACGCAGCGCTGCACAAATCCCACGGCCTGCTCCACCGCGCCGGGCAACGCGTCCCCCCGCATCATAGCGCCCAGCACGACGCTGGCAAAGAGGTCGCCTGTACCGGGAAAATGGGCCGGCTCCTGGTGAGCCATAGCAAAGCCGGTGGTTCCGGTGGTTCGGTCAAAATAGCCGGCCCCTACCTGCCCCGGCTCCAGGCTCACCCCGGTCAGCACCACCGACCGCTTTCCCTGAAGACTCAGGCGCTCCAGCCAGTCCTGGATGCCCTCCCGGCAGGTAGGCACACAGGCATAGTCCTCCTCCAGCAGCAGGGCGGCCTCTGTCCAGTTGGGGGTGATACAGTCGGCCCGCTCCGCCAGCTCCCGCATTTTGGCGCACAGATCGGGCGTATAGGTCCGATAGGGTTTGCCGTGATCCCCCATCACCGGGTCTACCAGCACCCAGGTCTGTTCCCCACGGAACTGCTGATAAAAGCGCTCAATGATCCCGATTTGGTCAGCCGATCCCAAAAAGCCGCTGTAGATGGCGTCAAAGCGCACCCCCAGCTCCGCCCAATGGGCTGCCGTCCGCTCCATCCAGCTGGTCAGATCCAGAAATACAGCCTTGTCACTGGCGGGAAAAGCGGTGTGGGCGGAGAGGCTGGCGGTCAGCAGCGGGCAGCACTGGCTTCCCATGGCCGACAGCACCGGCAATACTACTGTCATGGAGCAGCGGCCGAAGCCCGAAAGATCCTGAATTGCCGCAATGCGGGGTGCGATTTCCATACTCTGTGTCCTCCTGGGAAAACAATGGTTTGATACACGCATTATACCGCCTGTACCACATCCCTCGCAAGCCTATCCGATTGGATTTCTTTCAGAAGAATTGACTTTTCCCTCTTCTAATGCTAAACTAAAATAAATATGCGGGTATGGTGGAATTGGTAGACTCGGAGGATTTAGGTTCCTCTGCCGAAAGGCGTGTGGGTTCGAGTCCCACTACCCGTACCAACTAAGGTTGCTGAAAAAGATGCAACCCCTGAAACCGATCTCACAAATGGGAGGAACTTGGCATGAACTCAGTAGAGGCTTTCATCCCAGGGGCAGTCTATTATCTTAACCCGACCACCCAAAAGATGGAGCTTACTGACAAAACTGTTGACTATGATGCTGTGATGAAAACGGCACAGGAGCAGTTTGAAGAACTGAAAAAGAACCCGGTGGACCAAAATACGCTAACCGATGAAGAGATTAACGAATTGGCACAGAAGTATGACCCCCAACAGATGACCCAGAAGGAGTACGACAGTTTTATCCGCTATCTGGAGGAAAAGGGCGTGCTGAGCAAACTGGAGACCTGCGACATCGGTATGTCTTTTACCCGAATCATCCCCGGATATAACGGGCTGACGGAATCTATGGGGACAGAGTCCACCCAATGGAGTACCAAAATCAATACCTTGGCCGACACAAAGGGCAACGCCCTCCTGTTCGCCCAGACCAAGAGCCAGTTGCAGGGGTTGGGTTACGCTGGACAAATCCAGCAAGGAGCCTATTCCAAAGTGTCGGACATTCTGAACCAGATGAACGCAGCCAGAGGTGGAACGGCAAGCAACCAGAGGTCCTTGGCCTTTGCAAACACTGATTTTTGGTCTGAGCGCAACTGGACTGTTTCGTCCCTGATGGGCGATTTGAGCAGCTTTCAACTGGCAATCGACCGTGTTAAGAGCGAGCGTATCCAGAGTGTATAAGTTAGTTCTGTGTAAGCAATATCCGCCATCTATTATCCATCAAGAGCAGCCTGTTTTGGAAAAAACGGCTGCTCTTTTCTTTTGCCCATGAACAGAAAGGAGCGACCAACCATAACGAAACCGAGAGAAGTACCCTATTACAGATTCTATTTTTCCGTATACTAAAGTTTTTGGAATCTTTGTCGAATAATTATATGAAAGGTTCCCCAGATTTCTCTTTTTTGTTTATAAGGCCAAAAAAGCAGGGCAACTTCAGAGAAACATCGAAACACTCTTCGGAGGTGAACAAAATGAAGGTAAATAGGGCTGGTGGTTCGTTTTATGGCTACCGTACTTCTGGATTGGCTGGGAATAAAGCTGGAGTTTCGTCCCCTTTGGCGGGTACTGCGAAAAAAGACCAAGTAACCCTATCAAAACAGGTGCTTGCAGTGGTTCAAATGCAAAATAGGCTTAGAGCCATAGATCAGGCAAGAGAGGATGCAAAAAATTCCCCGGAAGCGCAAGCTCTGGAAACTTTGCGGGAAACAACGAAGATCATGAAGATCTGCAATAAAATTGCCGCAAGGATACGGGCTGGTGATCATGTTCCGTTAAAAGACTTGCGATATTTGAAGAAACATGACATGCAGGCTTACCTGCTGGCCATGACCTCACGAAAACCGAAAGAGGACCCAAAGGAATGGAAAAGTGCCATTCCAAAAGAAGAACAAGAAAAGGAGCAATCTGCTGATCGTGGGGGAGTACAACCTGATGGAGCATCCGCTCCCTCCAGCTGCGCATCTTCTTCTGGTATGTCATCAGCTGGTGGGACATCCGGCGGATCAGGAGCTGGGGCAAGCAGCGGAGGAATATAAACCGCTCTGTGTGAAAGAGCTCATGGATAGCTTTCTGGTTCAGAGGACAATTACAGCCACAATGAAGCGACTTTCAAATTTAGCAAATGAAAATGGGGGTGGCGGTTCCGGCAGAAACCGTTCTTGACTGAAAAGGCCCTGCCATTTGGGGATTGACCCCTCTTGGGAATGTGGTAGAATGTTGTTGCTGTTTCATTGGAAAAAAACAAATTCCGCATTTTAACAAGAGGGTATCAAGTATGAACACATTGCAGCGTCTCATGGATTTTATCGCCCGCAGCCCCAGCCCCTACCACGCCGTCCACACCGCCGCCTCCCTGCTGGACGAGGCAGGTTTTACCCGGCTGGAGGAGTGTGCCTCCTGGGCCCTGGAGCCCGGCAAGGGCTACTATACCACCCGCAACCAGAGCAGCCTCATCGCCTTCCGGCTGCCCCTGGAAACCGTCACAGGCTGGCGGATGACCGCCGCCCACAGCGATTCCCCTACCTTTTATATTAAAGGCGACGTGCTGGAGGGGGACAAGCGGTACCTCCGCCTGTCCGCTGAGGATTACGGCGGCATGAACCGGGCCTCCTGGATGGACCGCCCCCTCACCGTGGCGGGCCGGGCCATTGTCAAAACCAGGGACGGCGTGGAGAGCAGACTGGTCTATCTGGACCGGGACCTGCTCACCATTCCCAGCCTGGCTATCCACCAGCAGCGGGATGTGAACAAGGGCCACGATTACAATGCCCAGAAGGATATGCAGCCTCTGTACGGTCTGGCGGGCAGCCCTTCTCTCACCCAACTGGTGGCCCAGGCCCTGGGGGTGTCTGAGGAGGATATTCTGTCCACCGACCTGACCCTCTGCCCCCGCCAGCAGCCTGTGGTACTGGGCCCTGCCGGAGAGCTCTTCCAGGCCCCCCGTATTGACGATCTGGGCTGTGCCTATGCTACCCTGGAGGGCTTTTTGGCCGCCGCCCCTCAGAAAAACGCCGGGCAGGTCTACTGTCTCTTTGACAATGAAGAGGTAGGCAGCGGCACCCGGCAGGGGGCCCTCAGCTCCTTCCTGCCCGATGTTCTGGCCCGGATCGCCCACGTGCTGGCTCTGGACCCCCAGCAGACCCGGCAGGCTCTGGCGGGCAGTATGCTCCTCAGCGCCGACAACGGCCACGCCGTCCACCCCAACTTCACCGAGAAAGCCGACCCGGCCAACAAAGTCTACCCCAACGGCGGGGTGGTGGTCAAGCTGTCTGCCAGTCAGAAATACACCACCACCGGCCTCACCGCCGGTCTGTTCCGGGCCATCTGCCAGAAGGCCGGAGTACCGGTGCAGGTCTTTGCCAACCGGGCCGATGAACCCGGCGGCTCCACCTTGGGCAATCTGCTCAGCCACGCCGTCAGCATCCCCATGGTGGACATCGGCATGGCCCAGCTGGCCATGCACTCCGCCGTGGAGACCGGCGGCAGTCAGGACCCGGAATATCTGTCCCAGGCCTGCGCCGCCTTCTTCCAGACAGCCTTCTCCCTCACCGCCGACGGCGCCTACCAATTCATATAATTGTTTTCCGCGGACCGGACCCGGTCCGCGGATTTTTTATTTCCGCTGTCCCGGGGGGATTGAGAAAGCCGGTATGCCATGCTATAATATGACACATCCCATAAATTATTTCAGAAATTCCGTCGTGATTCGTACTATTTCACCAATTTCAGGGAGGTGTCATCCTTATGGCAGGGGTCCGGCTGGAGCATGTATCCAGGGAGTATCATATGGGCAAAACCATCATCAAGGCCGTGGATGACATCAGCTTTACCATCCCGGAGGGAACGTACACCATCATCCTGGGGGCCAGCGGCGCGGGCAAATCCACCGTACTCAACATCCTGGGCGGCATGGACTCCCCCACCAGCGGCAAGGTCTTTGTCAATGAGAAGGAGATCTCCGGCTTCAACAAGCGGCAGCTTACCCAGTACCGCCGGGAGAGCATCGGCTTTGTATTTCAGTTTTACAACCTGATGCCCAATCTGACGGTGCAAGAAAATGTGGAGCTGGCCAGCCAGATCTGCAAAAATCCCCTGGACGCCCGGGAAGTGCTGAACATGGTGGGGCTGGACGACCGGCGCCGGAATTTTCCCGCCCAGTGCTCCGGCGGCGAGCAGCAGCGGGGAGCCATCGCTCGGGCCCTGGCTAAAAATCCAGACGTACTGCTGTGTGACGAGCCTACCGGCGCCCTGGACTATGTGACGGGCAAGTCTATTTTGGCCCTTTTATACGACTTGTGCAAGCAGAGCAAAAAGACGGTGGTGGTGGTCACCCACAACGGGGCCCTGGCTCCCACTGCCGACGTACTGATCCGCATGAAGAGCGGCAAGATCGAATCCTTTGCGGAAAACCCCAACCCGGTGCCGGTACAGGAGCTGGAGTGGTAGCATGATCTGGAAAAATTTTTTCCGCGACCTGCGGCGTACTGCCTCCCGGCTGATCTCGGTGAGCATCATCACCATGATCGCCGTGGTGGTTTACACCGGCCTGAGCGGGATCATCTATAACGTGGACCGGCTGATGGGGTCTTACTATGAGACCCAAAACGTGGCCGACTATTGGATCACCGGCGTGGGGCTGGACCAGGCCGACTGCCGGGCCCTGTCCAGAATCAAGGGGATCACCGGGGTGCAGCCCCGGGTGGCGCTGGATGCCGAGGACCGGTACGACAGCGACCTGACTCTGGCCCTCTATGGGGTGGCTGACTTTTCCATCAACACCCCATATGTGGTGGAGGGCTCCCTGCCCCAGACCAGCCGGGAAATCTTTCTCAGCGATCAGTATGCCGCCGCTCACGGCCTGGAGGTGGGAGACTGGTATGAGATCACCCTCACCGGCCTTGGGGTGGATCTGCGGCTCCAGGTCTGCGGCTTGGGCAAGGACCCGGAGTGCCTGTACAACGTCAACGCCACCAATCCCTCTCCCGACCTGACCCGGTTTGGCTTTGCCTATGTGGACGAAGAGGTCCTCAGTGGGGTGATGGGCGCCCACCAATATACGCAGATCTGCATCACCACCGATGACGCCCTGCCCCCTGCCGCCCTCCGCTCCGCCATCGACGGAGTATTGGGCAACAAGGTGGTCAATATTCTGGCCCTGAAGGACAACCAGCCCGCCTACTCCCTGATGGAAGGAAAAAATAATCTGACGCCTATCCTTACCTTCTTCCCCACCCTGTTTTTCCTGTGCGCGGTACTGATGATGGTGAGCACCATGAACCGGCTCATTGAAAACGCCCGTATGGACATCGGCACCTTCAAGGCTCTTGGATACGACGACCGCACCATTCTGATCTATTACCTGCTCCACGCTCTGTTGGTGGTGATCGTGGGCTTTCCCATCGGGGCCTTTTTGGGCAAGTACATCTCCGCCCTGATCGTGTGGACCATCGCCACCGGCTGCGACCTGCCCCCCTATACCATCGTCCACGACTTTTCCGCCTGGGGACAGGCCGCCGGGCTCACCGCCCTGTGCTGTCTGGGCAGCGCCTGGCTGGTGGCCCGCTCCCTGCTGAAGGAAACTCCCGCCCAATGTATGCGCCCCAAGCCTCCGAAAAACGCCAAAACAGTACTGCTGGAGCGGGTGGGGCCTCTGTGGCGGCGGCTGGGTTTCAACGCCAAGTACATCATCCGCAACACCTTCCGCAACAAGGTGCGGATGCTCACCTGTGTGGTGGGTATCGCCTTCTGTATGGCCCTGGTATTCATGGCCTTTGCCATCAAGGACTCTATGGACGCCTATTCCGACGCCTTGGCCCAAAACCAGAATCAATATGACGTGATGGTCAGCCTGAACACTTCTGTGACCGAGGCCCAGTACAGCCGCCTGACCGCCGCGCCCGGCGTTACCGGGGCCGAGCTGGAGATGACCACCGCCTGCTGGATGTACACCGAAGACCATCTGGCTACCTCCACCCTGACGGTGGTGGAGGATACCGTCTCCCTCCACCTGTACGACCCCTACGCCACCGGCTCTCTCACCCTGCCGGAGGATGGACTGGTGCTGGAACAGTTACTGGCCGACGAGCTGGGGGTGACGGAAGGAGACATTCTGACCCTCCGCTTCAACGGAGATACCCGCTATTATTCCCTAAAGGTGGTAGAGGTGAATCGCTGCGTCAGCGGAGCCTATGTGAGCCGGAGTCTGTGGCGAAGCCTTGGAAAGCCCTATACCCCCACCACTGCCTACCTGACCACCACCGACGCCGTTACCCTGGAGCGGGAGCTGGACCGCTATGATTTTGTAGATGGTTGGCAAAGTCGGGAGGCCGTGACTCGAGCGGCGGTGGAGAAGATGACCAACACCTCCATGGTGGTGTATATCCTTATTGTCTTTGGTGGAGGGCTGGCCTGTATCGTTATTTATAACCTGGGTATTATGAGCTTTTTTGAGCAGATCCGCAGTCTGGCCACCCTGATGGTACTGGGCTTTTATGAAGCGGAGATCAAAAAGCTCCAGCTCAGCGAAAACCTGATCTTCGCCGGCGCAGGAATTCTGTGCGGCATCCCATTGGGCATCGCCCTGGACCGGTTTCTGATCCTCTCCATCACCGCCATGCCCCTGAAGGTGGTCATTACACCTACGGCCATCGCCTTGTCCTGCGGGGTAACCATGGTATTTGCTCTTGGGGTCAATGGGATCATCGGGCGGAAAATGCGGGATATTGATATGCTGGGCGCACTGAAAAGCGTGGAATAGCACACACGGGGGTGTATCTGTATGAAAGCTGCATGTTGGCGGCGGTCTGCCGCCTGCTGTACCGCTCTGGGCCTGCTTCTGCTGGGGGGATGCTCCAACGGGGACCAGGCCGTCTACCGCACGGTCACGCCGGACACCGGCCCGGTGGAATACCGGGTGGAGGACACCGGCACGGTGACCTATGCCGATAGCTATACCATTGTCCCCACTGTGGGCGGCACCGTGGAGTCCTGCGCCTTCAAAGAGGGAGACACGGTGACCGCAGGCCAGGTACTCTATGTGATCGACTCATCCGCCCTGGAGGATCAGATTGACCAAGCGGCCCTGTCGGTGGACAGCGCCCAGGTGGCGCTGGAGCAGACCCAGGCCTCCCTGGCCCAGGCCAAAACCAGCCTGGCTCAGGCCCAGGCCGCCTGCGGGGACCTGACGGTGACCTCCCACGCCTCCGGCTCGGTAACAGCGGTCAATGTCCATGTGGGTGACTTTGTATCCTCCGGCACTCCGGTGGCCCAGGTGGTGGACAATCTCAACCTGAAGCTGGTGGTACCTTTCTCCCTGGAGGACGCCGCCAAGCTCAGCCCCGGAGCCGCCGCCGTCATCTCCTTTCCCGGCATGGCGGGCACCCTGACCGGCACGGTGGTGCGGGTATATGACGCGCCTGTGGCGCTCAGCGGCAGCCGGACGGGGGTGAATGTGGAATTCTCCTTCCGCAATCCAGGCACCCTGGCCAGCGGCGCCACCGCCATGGCCTCGGTCAATGGGGTACTGTGTATGGAGGCGGGCACCATCTCCTACGGCACCGAGCAGGCTATCTATGCCGCCCAATCGGGGCAGATACTTACCCTGTCCATCCAGGAGGGGGGCTCGGTCACCAACGGCCAGGCGGTGATGACCCTGAAAAACGACAGCCTTACCAATGCGGTGGATAACGCTCAGCTCCAGGTGGACAACGCCCAGCTCCAGGTGGATGCCGCCCAGGTCCAGGTACGCTCCGCTCAGACCAGTCTGGACCAGCTCACCAGCCAGCGGGAGGACTACACCATCACCGCGCCGGTGGACGGCACCATCCTCAGCCGCACGGTCAAGGAGGGGGATCTGGCCGCCGCCGGCAGTCCCATGGCGGTACTGGCCCAGCCGGAAGCCCTGTGCGTTCACGCCAGCATTGATGAGCAGTACATTGACCGGGTGGGCACAGGCCAGACCGTATCCATCAGTTTCACCACCGACACTGGAGAGGAGCGTACTTATACCGGCTCGGTCCGCCGGGTGGAGGATACCGGCGTTACCTCCGGTGGCGTCACGGACTACACGGTGGAGATCGCCCTGGACGATACCGACGGCCTGCGGGACGGCATGAACGTATCCGTCTCCATCCTTACTGAGGGAAAGGAGGACTGCCTTCGCCTGCCGGTAAAGGCGGTGGACGGAGACACTGTTCAGGTGGTGCGAAACGGCAAAGCGGAATCCGTTGCAGTGGAGACCGGCCTGTGGGGCAGCGAGTATGTGGAGATTCTGAATGGCGTGACGGAAGAGGATGACGTGGTTCTTCCCTGAATTTTATAAAAATCTCTCCCGCTCAAGCAGTTTTAGCCTGGGCGGGAGAAAGTTTTATTTTGGAATAAAGAAAAAAATGGGGCCGCTGCCATTGGCAGCGGCCCCTTGTGGTTCCTTCGGTTGTCACGCTTCGCACCCTCCGCGACGCCGTCTAAGCCCCTGCGACTGCGCAAGCCGTCCTGCGGCCCTTTGGGGCCTCCGGTCCGTTTGCTCCGCTCCGGGTCTTAGCCAGCTGCTCCCGGGTGCTCAGCGCTTCCAATTACTTCAGGTTGAAGAAAGCGTTCTTGCCCAGGTACTGAGCCACGTCGCCCAGCTCCTCCTCGATGCGGAGCAGCTGGTTGTACTTGGCCACACGGTCGGTGCGGCTGGGAGCGCCGGTCTTGATCTGGCCGGCGTTGAGGGCCACAGCGATGTCGGCAATGGTGGCGTCCTCGGTCTCGCCGGAGCGGTGAGACACGATGGCGGTATAACCAGCGCGGTTGGCCATCTGGATGGCGTCCAGGGTCTCGGTCAGGGTGCCGATCTGGTTGACCTTGATGAGGATGGAGTTGGCCACCTTTTTCTCAATGCCGGTAGCCAGGCGCTCGGTGTTGGTGACGAACAGGTCGTCGCCCACCAGCTGCACCTTGTCGCCGATGGCCTTGGTCAGCATGGACCAGCCCTCCCAGTCGGTCTCGGCCATGCCGTCCTCCAGGGAGATGATGGGGTAGGTCTCGACGAACTTCTTCCACATGTTGACCAGCTGCTGCTGGGTCATCTTCTTGCCGGACTTGGGCTGGATATAGCACTTCTCCTCCTCGTTCCACCACTCGGAGGAAGCGGCGTCGATGGCGATCATGAAGTCCTCGCCGGGCTTGAAGCCGGCCTCCTC
>NZ_CALWXV010000040.1 GCF_944385615.1 uncultured Flavonifractor sp.
CGCTCCAGCTGGCGGCGGGTCCAGAAGGGAAACAGCTTGGTCAGGGCCTCCAGGCTGTTGTAGGTCCAGGTGCGGCCTTTATGGAGGTGCCGTCCGTTGGCCTGATTCTTGGCTATCCAGAAGGCCATGGCATGGAGGAAGATGGCCCCGTTTACGCCGTGGCGCTGGGCCAGCTCCACGTTGAAATGATACTCGGTCAAGCCCCTTCACCCCCTTGTAAAATCCCGCTGTCTGTGGTATGATAATTACGGTTTTCATGCACGAAACCATCTTGGCCTCTCTGTCTGCCTCCACAGACAGGGGGGCTCTTTTTTTGCCCTCTCATGGGGCGCACCTCCCTACCAGATTCCCATTCTCACCATGACCTGGTTGACGATCCGGTTGATGTTCTCCCGGTTGGCCTTCCGCTCCTCCTCAGTAACCACCACGTCACGGTATTTTTCCATCCCGATAAAGCACCCGTACTTGGGCCCCGCCGCGGCGGTCATGGACTCCACCACCAGGGTCCAGGGCACCTTATCTTCTTCACCGTCCGGGTACTTATAGACCGAGCGCAGCCAGTGCAGACCCTTGCGCCGGGTAAAGACGGTGTGCATCTTCATTTTGCCGAACTGCTCATCCTCTTCCCAGTGGGTCACCACCAGATCCTCCAGCGGCTCGACCAGAACATACGTCTCTGGCTTTGTGTCCACCAGATCCACAATCCGCCGCTGGGTGGGCTTACTCAGATCCATCGCCATCGCCAGCTTTGCCGCTTCCCGCCGCTCCATATGTACACACCTCCTGTCTGTTCCCTATGCGCCGGCCGGATTGTCCTATGAGGATTCTCTGGCACACCGCAGCTCCAGGGCAGCCTCCACGATCTCCTGCAAATCCTCCAGAATGTCATCAAACTCGGGCCGCTCGTCGGCATCGATGACGTTATCCTCGGCAATGCGCATGAGCCGCCGGTCAGCGTGGGTGTCGGCAAAGTGGAAGATCCGGTTGGTCAGCCGGGCGCTGGCCTCCAGCACAGACCGGGGCTGGATCTCCGGCACTACCCGGCTGTACATGGCGCTCTTTGCCCGTGAATGCCACGCAATCAAATACAGGGAATTGTACAGGATGGACATGAGATCCACTACATCATCGGGCGGGACCCGCTGGCCGCTCTCATAGGCCCGGATGGACTCCACGCTGATGCCCAACCGCTCGGCTGCCGCCTCCTGGGTAAAACCCGCGGCCTTGCGGCAGTTTTTATAAATATTCCGGCATTCCTCCGGCATGGTTATCTCCTCCTCATTGGGGTAAACTGGATATAGGGATCAGCTGGCGTCCCGCTGCTCCGGCCTGTCCCGGCCATAGAGGGCGTCGATGGTACAGCCCAACAGGTCGGCCAGGGCGGGCAGCTTGTCCGCGCTGGGGTTAGCCTGTCCGTTGGCCCACTTGGATACCGCTTTGTTGGACACGTTCAGAGCCGCCGCCACCTGGACCCCCTGGATGCCCCGCAGCTCCATCAGTTCTCGGATCTTCAACTCTCTCCCCCCTTTACTTTGACCTTGTTCCAGACCGTTCGATATGGTATGATTGAACTAGAAGTGGATTCTTTTGGTTTTTGGAAAGCTGTCTTCGGTCCGATCTTCGTGATACCAATCTGGAAGTTTTAGACTCAATCCCGCTTTCTGACCCCGACCACGCCGTCGCATTCGACGTACAAAAGTCCTGCAATCGATTGCTGCGCGCTTGTCGAGAGTTGTTGTCTCAAAATGGAATTGACATCCAGGCACTTTTTCCACATCGGTGAAATTGATAGCCAGCATTGTACGCAGCCGTGTTAACCGCTTATCCTCCCATAGCTTTTGTGAATGTGGCTCTAACATCTGACACGCCTTCTTTCTCTGGTTAATCCCGCGTGTTTTTCCTTCGGAGTAACCGGTGGCACTACCAGCAGATGTTCCCTATTTTTGCAGTTTAGAACACGCCACGATGGTTTTCCCGATCGTCCTTTCACACCAGCGCAAAATATCTCTTGCCTGCTGCACCGTGCAATTTTCCTGTTCAAGCAACAGGATGATCTGGTCATGAAGCGCTTTCGTCTTCCCACCATCCAGGGTTTCTATTTCCGGCTCCACGTTCTCATCGACCGGAGTATCTTCCGGGTTCCCATTGGCCAGAAATTCCACACTGGTATTCAATATGTCTGCGAGGGTGGGAAGAAACTTTGTATACGACTTACTCCGTCCGGTTCTCCACGCACTCACCGTTTTGTCTGAGGTACCAATTCTCATTGCAAGCTCTTTCTGTTCCATACCCCTTTCATCGAGCAGCTGAAAGAGCCGGTCTACTGTGGTTGACATACGATCACCTCGAAAAAAGGTCATATGTTGACATACGTCTGATATTCTTATCCCTAAATATCGTTTTGACTTTCCGTCAACCTCTGGTACAATCATAAATCCCCAATTTATGATTGTCAATATAAAATCCCCATTATATGATTTTTTGTATTTCTTTTTATAATAGGAGTGATGCCTTTTGGATGTACAAATATTTGTGCAAAATGTCAAAGAGTTTTGTAAGAAAAAAGGTGTCAAACCCACCATTGCCTGTGAAGAAAGTGGAGCAGGTAAGAATTTACTAAATCATATTGAAAGCCGTGGTAGCATCCCATCTGTTGCCAAAGTTCAAATGCTAGCCGAGTATTTGGGCGTCACCACCAGCGAACTTCTGGGAGAAAAAAAGGAACCCACCGCACAAGACGATGGGCTCTCTGATGGGGAGCGGACGCTTATGACTTTGTTCCGGCAGCTGACACCGGATCAGCAGGAGATGGTGATCCGCATGGTTCAGGCTGCCGCAGACAAGCTGTGACCGCTTTTATGGCAACGGCCAGTACAGCCGCCGGGTCTTTGCTTTCCCGAATCACGCTCAACAGACGAAGCTCATTTGGGGTCATAAGTAACTCCACCTTTCAAAAACGGTTTCCACTAATAGGTTGCCATGGCCTATTTGTGGTACGTTTTTATACACCCAAGCAAAAATTTTTTAAATTGTGTCCAAGCTGGTCGCATAAGGGAGATGGATCGTATGCCAACAAAAGATATAACAGAGAATTACCGCCATTTCACAAAACCCGCTGAATTACACAAGGCTGTCAACACCTTGCGGGGGCTTGTGGCAGGAATCAATTCTGACTTAAAGGTTAGCACTGATGAGGTAACGGAACTGGTCCACTGGTGTGAGATCCATGCCGAGCTGCGGGACTGCCACCCTTTCTCCGAAATCTTGCCGGTTATAGAGCATGCTATGGAGGACGGCGTGGTGACAGAAGACGAGGCCAAGGATATTTTATGGCTATGCAATAATTTTGTGGACAGCAGCACCTATTACGATGTCATTACCTCTTCCATCCAGTTTCTCTCCGGCCTGCTCCACGGTCTGATAGCAGACGGAGCATTGAGCGACCAGGAAATTCTCACCTTGAAATCCTGGATGGATGCCAACAGCTTTCTATCTGGAACCTATCCCTTTGATGAGATTAACAGCTTGCTCCACGTAGTTCTGGAGGACAACAAGATTACACAACAAGAGCGGGAGACCTTGATGGCGCTGTTTGGCGAGGTGATCGACTTTACCTCCTCCTACAATCTATCTGAAAAGGAATTTGCCCGGTTGCGGAAGCAGTATAGCCTGGAAGGAGTTTGTGCAGTCAGCCCAGAAATCCTCTTTCAGGGCAAGGTTTTCTGTTTTACGGGAGAATTTTATGGGGGCAAGCGGGCGGAGCTCTCCGAACTTGTGGAACGGTTGGGCGGCATTGTCCGCAACTCAGTGTCGGCCAAGACAGATTATCTGGTTGTGGGCAATGCCGGTAACCCATGTTGGGCCTATGCCTGCTATGGCCGCAAGGTAGAACAGGCGGTCAATCTATGTAAACAGGGTGCCAGGGTCATCATCGCAAACGAAACAGACTTTTGGGATGCAGTAAAGAGCGTCTCTGTTCAACCAGAGCCTCCGCAGGCTTCTGTGAATGATTCGGACGCATTTGGCTGTTGCTCCAGATACCGGGACTGTTCGGATGCTGGGCGTTGTCTGATCCCGGAACGCAACTATTCGATCCATTGTACATACCGCAAGAAATTAGAGGACGGGGTTGTTTTTTATGGGAAAATGGGCTCTGATTTTTCCATGGAGCGGTATCAAGAATTGTTATCTGCCATCCATGCGTTACCGGCTCCTACACGGCGCACGCTGGATAATCTAGTGATTGAAGTATGTGAATACCACCGTGCTGCTACCCGTGCCGTTGTACGGTCTGAGTATCTGGACGGGCTACCTGAGCTTAATCTCTTTGATTTTTCTCTACTTGAATCTTCCTATCTGAAGAAATGCAAATTCCGCCGTTTGTCTGATCTTGTGTTGGAGCATCCACACTACGGCCCACTCTTTCGCCGGGCCCAGGAGGACGGCAAAGGGAAACAGCCGGGGCCACGAACGAAAGATTTTCTGCTCCAGTGGCTCAGTCACGACGGTATTCTGCTCCGGGACGAACTGTTTTCACCCTATCGTGTGGCATATGTCCGCATGGACTCCCTTGCTTATCTGGAAGCGTATTATATGGACGAGCTTGCTTCGTCCCAGGAGAGCCGGATTTATCCCCGCTCGCCCTTTGCGGAGAACGGTCTGCTCACCGCTACGGACTTCAAGGCAGAGGAGCAGTACCGCATCGCCATGTCCAGCGGCTATTCCGCAGAAGAAAAGGAACGTTTAGCCGCCGCACTATTGAAGGAATAGTGTAAATTGTACCATCATGTGATTTTTACAGACAAACCGTTTCCTAAAGTGCACTGTGAGAGGAAGAGATTTAATGTTTATTTTTTTAATCTTGGCAATCGTCTTTTTTGTACTTTGGTTGTTGGAAAAAAAGAAAAATCAGGTCGGCAACGATATCAAAAATGCAAGGGATGAAGCAGACGCATATGTGCAGCAACAGAAAATTGAAGGTGACAAGCTGTACGAAATAAAGCGTCAAGAGGCCAATAACTACTACAATAAGAAATTAACTGAGGGCGATCAGGTCATCGAAAAAGCACATACCGAGGCAGATCTATACATCCAGCAAAAACAAGCAGAAGGTAACAAGCTGTATGAATCCAAATGTAAAGAGGCTCTTGATTATTACACCCAAAAAACCCAAAGTTTTGATGAAAGTTTAAAAAAGGCCAAACAAGAGCTTGACGATCTTTCTCATGAAAAAGCCCATCTCCAACACGAACTAGAAATATTGGGCCAGGAAACTATGTGTGCGATGGTTTCTATTGATGCTTATTCAGGTTTAAAATCTATTGAAATAAAAAACGAGTTAGCACTTTTAAAGAATCGTGAGACTGAGTTAATCAAGTCTGGAAACGCCCTCATAGTTACAAATGACAGCACATTAAAACGTGTTGTTGAAAGCCAGAAAAAACAGATTTTAAGGTGTTTTAATTCGGAAGCAGCCTCACTGATCGAGGGTGTAACTGCCAATAATATTGATAGTGTACGAATGAAACTTCAACGCTCCTATGATGCTTTAAATAAGATATTTTTAGTGGATGGCGTACAATTATCTCAGGGATATTTCTCTTTGAAATTAGATGAGTTAAGCTTGGTCTATGCCTATATGCTTAAAGTGAATGAAGAAAAAGAGCAAAAAAAGGCCATCCGGGAACAGATGCTTGAAGAAGAAAAGGTCCGTCGTGAAATTGAGCGTGAAAAGCAAAAATTAGAGAAGGAAGAAGCTCAATTCAATAACGAAGTAAAGAAACTCATGGGCTATATGCAAAAGGCCAAAGATGATGTCGAAAAACAGCTATATATAGACAAAATCCGTGACCTCGAGGAAAAATTAAAAGCGCTTTCTATTGATAAAGAACATATCCTTGAACGTGAACAAAATACTCGTGCTGGTTTTGTATATATTATTTCTAATATTGGCTCCTTTGGTGAAAATGTATATAAAATCGGTATGACTAGAAGATTAGAGCCGATGGACCGCATAAATGAATTGAGTAGCGCATCTGTACCATTTCCATTTGATGTTCATGCTCTTATTTTCTCTGAAGACGCACCTGCACTGGAAACATTACTGCACCACCATTTCCAATCCAAACAAGTAAATAAAGTCAATTCCCGCAAAGAATTTTTTAAAGTTGATTTGGAAGAAATTAAAAAAGTCGTACTTGTCAACCACAACGCTACAGTCAAATTTATTGATATTCCAGATGCAACTGAGTACCGTGAAACCTTGAGGATAGATGAAGCAGAAACACAAAACACTTCAAAAATGGCACCTTAAATAAAACTCGGAACCTGTGGTTGACATTAAAGTTCCGAGGGCATATTATAAGAGTACAACGAAATGACTTTTGTCATCTCTCCGTTGTGCCATCAAGCCCTTGGAACAGGTCCCCCATCATAAGGGGAGCGCCAGTTCTAAGGGCTTTAGACTTACAAAAGAAAGTTGAGACATTCAAAACCGTAATACTGATAGATGGAGAAATCAGTTCATTGATGCGGCGGACGCCCAGGCCCACGGCTATGTTGCCTGCAAGGTCTGTCATCCCCCCTCCTAATCCGTCCACGAAAGGAGCCTATTATGCCGCTTCCCCAAGAACACCGTTACACCCTGGCCGACGCCCTGACCTGGGACGACCAGGCCCACACCGAGCTGATCGACGGCGCCCCGGTAATGATGGCGCCCCCCTCCCGGGTCCATCAGGAGATCGCGGCGGAGCTCACCCGGCAGCTGGGCAACTACCTGGACGGAAAGAAGTGCAGGGTCTACCCTGCCCCCTTTGTCGTCCGGCTCTTTGAGAAGGCGGGCGACCGGCCGGAGGACGTGGACACCCTGGTGGAGCCCGACCTGTCCGTGGTGTGCGACCCCGGCAAGCTGGACGACATGGGCTGCAAGGGCGCGCCCGATCTCATCATTGAGATCCTCTCCCCCTCCACCCAGCGGCATGACCGGCTGACCAAGTACAACCTGTATGAGCGGGCGGGGGTGACGGAATACTGGATCGTCAGCCCGGAGGAACGCACCGTCCAGGTGAGCCTGCTCTCCGGCGGCCGCTACCGCATGGCCGAGCTGTACACCCCCCAGGATATCGCCAAGGTCCATGTGCTGGAAGGCTGCTTCGTGGAGCTGGCCAAGGTGTTCCCTCAGGCAGGTAGGTAGACTATGTAATTTTGCATTTTTGACAATAAAAAATCCCCGGCTCAAGCCGAGGATTTCAATGTAAGTATTTCAGCAACTGAATCAGGTGAGTACCGCACATTTCCGTGCGTTCATCTTTGTCCAGCCTACGTTTTCCAAATTCCACATATCCATTTGCACCATAGAACGACTTTAGTCGATCAACGTCTTCACACTCCAAATATACCACCTTACCACCGATGATTCTTTGTGCAAGCCGAACTTGATCCTCAGCCATTTTCAACAGTTCATCGCCAGTAATCAATTTATTATAATCGTTGCTGTAATTCTTCCCCAGTTGAGCGATCAGGGGAGCCATAATTACCAAGTCATTCTTGGCCGCACTTGGCATGGCAAACTTTCTGAGCCGCCTACCCAAGGTGCCAGAAACAGAGTGTTTATTGACCACGATATACTTATTCGCAATGGTAAAATACCCGCAAAGGACATTCTCTTTCCGGTAGGATGCATACACCAGAAACGTTTGAGAAACGCCCTGTAGCGCAAAATCAATTGCGGAGCGCTTCGTCAGAAATCGCTCAACATCCACATTCAGCGGACACGAAAACGAGGAGAGGATCTCCCGACAGAAATCCTCTCCCTTTTCTGCTATGATGTCGCTGAGGGACAGTATCGAATAACCTGCCATTATTTATCTCCAAAGAAATCTTTGATCTTATTCTTTTGGATCGTTTGGCACGTTCTGGACAACCGCACCTCTTTGCTCTTTTTCTCCTTTGCGTGCTCCAATGCTGTAGCAAAACCGCGGCATAGCGACTTGTCCCGGAAGCGAACATCTTTCAGGATGCTTTTTGTAGCCATAACCGCACCTCCTTTACTATGCTACATCCTTATTATAGCAGCAGAATAGCCAAAAAAACACTGGGAAATTCTACGAAGTTTTTATTTGCTTATTGTTGACTTTTTTAATCACACTTTTACAATGATTGCTTTCGACACTGTCCCCTACTAATGGAGCGACACTCTCTGAAGTTGTACATTTTGATACACCCAATTCCAAACGTTTTTAAATAGCAGCAAATGTAGCAATAGATGCTTGGAAAGGCAGGTAACTTATATGGACGCCGCCCAATATCTCCGCAAATCCCGCATGGAGGAGGGCATGGACACCGAGGAGGTGCTGGCCAAGCACCGCAAGGCCCTGGCCGACTTTGCCGCCGCCCATGATATCCACATCATCGAGACCTACTATGAGGTGGTCAGCGGCGAGAGCCTGTACGCCCGGCCGGAGATGCTCCGGCTGCTGGAGGACGTGGAGGAGGGCCGCTATGACGCGGTGCTGGTAATGGACCTGGACCGGCTCTCCCGCGGGCGCATGAAGGACCAGGGCATCATCCTGGATGCCTTCCGGGACTCGGGCACCCTCATCGTCACCCCGGAAAAGACCTATGATCTGTCCGACGACCTGGACGACGAGATGGCGGAGTTCAAAACCTTCATGAGCCGCCGGGAGTACAAGATCATCAACAAGCGGCTGCGCCGGGGGTTACGCCAGACCATTCAGGACGGCTGCTATGTGGCCAACGCCCCCTATGGCTACCGGAAGGTCACGGTGGACCGGAAGCCCACCCTGGAGATCTACGAGCCCGAGGCCAAGTTTGTGCGGATGATGTACGACCTGTACCTCCAGGGCTACGGCTGCGTCTCCATCGCCCGGCACGTCAACGCCCTGGGGGCCAGGCCCCACCGCTCGGCGGAGTTTACCCGCAACAGCGTGGCCCACATCCTGCGCAACCCCACCTTTGCGGGCAAGATCGTGTGGGACCAGAAGACCCACATCCGCAAGGGGGCCAAGGGCAACCCCAAGCACATCACCATCTACAACCCACGGGAAAAGTGGACCATCGTGGACGGGATGCACCCGGCCATCATCTCCCAGGAGACCTACGACAAGGTACAGGCCATGTTTGCCGGGCGGTATATCCCCTCCAAGCAGGACGGCACGGTGCGCAGCCCCCTGGCTGGGCTGGTGCGGTGCGCCAACTGCGGCCAGCGGATGCAGCGGCTGGTGATGAAGGGACAGCCCTACCTGTTATGTACCAGGCCGGGCTGCTGCGCCAGCACCAAGTTTGAGCTGGTGGAGAAGCGGGTGCTGTCCTATCTGGAGGAAACGCTGGCCCGGCTGGAGGTGGAGCAACAGCAGGGCGTCACGGACCGGGACACCTCGGTGCTGGACACCACCCTGGAGGCCATCCAGAAGGAGCTGGCCGCCGCCCAGCGGCAGAAGAGCCGCCTGTACGAGCTGCTGGAGCTGGAGGAGTACGACCTGCCCACCTTCCGGGAGCGGATGGCCGCGGTGAAGGAGAAGATCGCCGGGCTGGAGCGCCGCCAGCGGGAGACCCGGCAGGCCATCGAGCACGCCAGACTGGCCGACCCGGCAGCCCTGGCCGAAAAAATCCGGGGCGTTCTGGAAGCCTATGACGCCTCCGACCCCGCCGGGCGTAACGCCCTGTTGAAGGGGGTCCTCTCCACCGTGTGGTATCGAAAACCCAAGAAAACCAGACCCAACGACTTTTCCCTCACCATCGACCTGAACCCCTGCTGATCCCAAACCCTTGGGGCGCAGTGGATTCAGCGGTATATAAAACGCTATATCTTCCGATAAGGACTGTATCGAAGATCTGCGCTTCTACCCCACCCAGAGCTCTCAGGCGGCCATTGAGCGGGCTGCCAGTATCAAGGCCGGCAAGGCCGAACTTTTGTATGTGTACATTGATGTAGAGCCGGTGGGCTTCAACCGTGGTTTCTACACCGTGGATGTGCGCTACTTCTACCGGGTCACCGCCGACGCCTTTGTGGGGGCGGCCCGTCCGGTGGAGATCAGCGGCTTGTGCGTCTTTGACAAGCGGGTAATCCTGTTCGGCAGCGAGGGCTCGGCCAAAATCTTCTCCTCCCAGGTCACCCTGGATGGTCTGGATGAACAGCATATCCGCCAGACCAACCTGCCTACCGCTGTGGTGGAGGTCACCGCCCACAATTAGATAGGCCGGCCAACTCCATCCATATATGCAACTAGCACTACTCAGGCGCCAAGGATCATCCGCACACCGCCGAAGATACCGGCGTCATTGCCCAAAGAGGCCAGAGCAAAACGGGTATCCTCCGCCGCCGGGAAAGCATACTGGCGGAAGGCCTTTTCAATGCCGTTGAGCAGAATCTCCCCGGCAGAGGCCACGCCGCCCCCAACCACAATGATTTCCGGGTCGCAGACACAGGACACAGCAGCCAGGGCCTTACCCAGCAGCCGGCACATCTCCTCTACCAGGGCAAGGGCAGTGGAGTCCCCCTCCTTGGCACAGTCAAAGATATCTTTACAGCTCAGGGAATCATATTGGCGCAGTTTGGTGGAGACATTGGGATTTTCCAACAGTTCATGGGCGCTGCGCAGCAGGCCGGTGGCCGAGGCATACTGCTCCAGACAGCCGCTCTTGCCGCAGCCGCAGCGGCGGCCCTCACCGTCTTTGACCTTGATATGGCCGATCTCCCCACCGGCGCCATGGACTCCGGGCAGCAGGTTGCCCTCCACAATCACGCCGCCGCCCACACCGGTACCCAGGGTGACAAACACCACATTCTGACAGCCCTTGCCTCCTCCCTGGCTCATCTCGCCCAGTGCCGCGGCATTGGCGTCATTGAGGATCTTGACCGGCAGCTTACACAAGGCACTGAGCTTTTCCGCCACGTCAAAGCCGCCCCACTGATCCAGATTGACGCAGGGCTTGACATAGCTGTCGTGGAGCACCGCCCCCGGCACTCCCATGCCTACCCCCGCCACTTCATCGGGTACGATACGCTTTTCCGCCATCTTGCCCAGCAGCGCCAGGGCAATGTCGGGCAGCAGGTTTTCGCCGTGGTTTTCACTGCGGGTCGGGATCTCCCATTTCTCCAGCAGACTGCCGGAACCATCAAACAGCCCCAGCTTAACCGTGGTCCCTCCCAAATCAACTCCAAACGCGTATTCTTTCATGGCCTTCTCCTTTCCTGAGCGGGCAAGCCCCTCATGTCACAAAGAAATTTATCCCTCTACCTCAAATGCCTCCGGCTGTCCGGCCAGAGGCATTTGAGTGAGGGAAGTGAAATGATTTTCTATTGGAATGGCTTTGATCTCTGTTTATTTGCTATGACGGTTTTTGACCTCTTCCCGCAGGGCTTCCATATCCTTGTCGCTCTTGTTCCACAGCAGGCAGGCCAGGGCAGACAGAATAAAGAGAATGGCGGGAATCAGGTTGACTACGGTATTGATACCGGCCAGCGCCTGGGGGGTCTGCTCGGCGTTGGCCACATAGCCGAAACCGGCCAGCAGCAGTACGCCGATGGAACCGCCGAAGGCGTTGCCGAACTTGGTGGCCAGGCCGTAGGTAGCATAAGCGGTACCGTCGGTGCGGACGCCGGTTTTCCACTCCATGTAGTCCACAGAGTCGGCCACCATGGACAACGAGTAGGCAAAGCCTACGTTGAAGATACCGAAAATCCAGTCGCCCACCAGAACCATGGTCAGATTATCAAAGGGAGCCAGGTACATGACGATCAGACCGATGGCCTGAAGGATCATGGTGCTCATCAAGGCGTTGCGGGTGCCGATCTTCTTGGCCAGCGCGGGCGCGAAGAAGGAGCCGATAATGGCGCCGATGGAGGGGATGGTCATAATGAGGGAAATCATGGTGAAGGAGCCCAGGCAGTAGATGACATAGAAGGAGGTAACGGCGATACGGCCCATAAAAGCGGTCATCTGCAGCACCATGACCAGGGTAATGACCATAAGGTAGCGGTTTTTGACCAGGTTGCCCACGGTCTCCTTGAAGGAAAATTTGCGGATCTCACCGTGGGGCTTGACCACTTCCTTGGCAGTGGCAAACACCAGCAGGAACAGGGGGATGGAGATCACAGCGTAGATAATGGCGGTGGTGGTATAGCCGCTGGCGGTAGCCACTTCGGAACCGGCCTCGGAGAATTTGAGCATCAGCCCGGCAGAGCAGCTGTTGACGATGACCATGCCCAGGTTCATGCCGATGTTACGGGAGGTGGTGATCTTGTTGCGCTGGTCGGTATCCTCTGTCATAACCGCCGCCAGAGCGCCGTAGGGGATATTCACCAGGGTGTAGAGCATACCGGCAATAATGTAAATCACCGCCGCCCAGGCCACACCGGCGGTGGTATTGCCGCCGAAGGGGTTTGTAAAGGTCAGAACGGAGAAAATCGCCAGGAACGGACAGCCAAAGGCGATCCAGGGACGGAAGCGGCCCAGGCGGCTGCGGGTCCGTTCCGCGATGGCACCCATCATGGGATCGTTGACGGCGTCCCAGATCCGGGCGCCCATCATAATGGCGGAGACGACTACAGGCGCGATACCCACGATATCGGTATAGAAAATGGTCAGATAGTCGTCCACCTCAAAGTTGATGACGTTGCGCAGGTCGGCAAAGACTTGTTTGATCTTGACGCCGGGCATCATCCACAGCATCTGGTCCAGCAAATGCACGCCCCAGTCGAAGAGCATTCCGCCGCCTTCCTTGATGTAGACATGCCAGTCGTGCATATTTCCATTGAAGCCGTACAGACCGGTTTTAATCATGTACACATCGCCCAGCGTGCCGCTGTCATAGACTGCCTTGGCGGTGCGGAAATCCGGATCGAACCGGCGCTGCTGGTGGACGGTGAACCGAACGCCGCATTCCTCCACCACCCGGATCATATCATCCAGCTCGGCCACCGTCATGGCCACCGGCTTTTCACAGATAATATCCTTACCCGCCCGGGCGGCCTGGCACACCAGCTTATGGTGCTGATTGTTGTTGGCGGCGATGATGACCACATCCACCTCCGGGTCGGCCAGCAGCTCCTCGTTGCTCTGGTACCGCTTGAGCCCGGGCGCCACATCCTCCAGCTGTTTGGGGTCGATATCGGAAAAGCCCATCAGCCGGATGCCGGGAAAATTCAGCAGCATTTTTTCGTCTTCATGGCCCATAAAGCCGTGGCCGATTATGGCCATACGGATCTCTTGCATGGCTTGTTTTCCCCCTTACTGCCTTTCTCCCACGTGCAGGTACTTCTCTTTGAGCTGCTTCAGGTTGGGGATCTGACCGGGACCCACCGCACAGGTCTTGATCTCGGTGGAGTGCTCCAGCTTACCCGCATAATACAGACGGGAGCGGGCGATCTGCTCCTCCGGGAAACGGACGGCGATCTGGCCGTTCTCCACTGCCAGGTTGCCGGAAATACCGCACACCGGGCACTCTACCTCGGTGCCCCGGTGGGTGATCTCCAACAGCTCGTTGTGGCAGACGGGACACACACCATCCTTGTCCCCTCTCCACTTGGTACGGGTGGCCTCGTCCTCCGCGTTGAGGGCGTCCAGAATGTGCTGGCCCAGAGCGGTCATGCGCTGCATGACGGGCTCGTTGCCCAGCACGTGCTCACAGGCCATGGCTCCATAGTACTTGTAAGCGTCAATGACGTCGATGCCGGAAGAAACGCACATGGCGTACATACTGGGCAGAGCCAGAGAGAGCCAGTTTTCCGTCATGGCGCCGCCTACGGTGATGAGCGCGCCCACCCGCTTTTTGAAGCTGCGCTCATCGGGCAGCTGGCTTTTGTCCTTGCCCGCGGCCAGGCCCGCCTCATAGGCGGTCTTGCGGAAGGAGACGTCGTGAGAGGGACCCAGCCGGTCACACCACACCTTGAAGTTACCGGTGGGGGTAAATTCATAGACGGGAGAGCCGATGATGACGGCGTCGGATTCCATCAGCGCCTCTTCCACAATGGGCAGATCGTCCTGGATGGGACAGCCGCCCTTGCCGTGGCCGGTGGTCAGGCCCACCACACAGGAGATACACCCGGTACAGATCTTGATGTTCATCTCGTCGGCCCGCAGGAAGCGCACGGTACACCCCGCCGCCTCACATTGCAGCAAGGCGTGCTTGACCATGACCTCCGTGTTGCTCATCTTGCGTCCAAAGGAGATACCCAGTACATTTTTTGCCATCGTATGGTAGACGCTTTGGAACTGCTTGTTGAAGGCGGCCAGATTGGTAAAGCCGCAGTCGGCGGCAACGCGGGTCACGGTTTTCTCGCTGCCCACCAACTCCTGTACCGCGTGGTTGAGCCGCACACGGTTGACAAAATCCGCGAAATAGCAGCCCATACTCCGCTTGAAGAGCCGCGAGAGGGACGAGGTGGACAAATACATCTGTTCCGCCAGCTTGCCCAGACTGATCTGCTCCCGGAAGTTCTGGCTGACATAGCTGACAATGGCCTGAAGCCGTTCTTCGTCTCTGGACGGCCGAACCGCCTTGGTCTGGGACAAGGGACGCTGGAATTGCTCCACCAAGAGATCCAGCAGGGCATAGATATAGCTGTAGCGCAGCGCAGGTGTTTTTTTCCGGGGACCCACATAGCTCAGCAGCAGCTGGCGCATCACGCGGCGCACCTCGCCATAGGGATGGTAGGTATCCGCGGCGGAGTCGCAATAAAACAGCAGCCCTTCCGGCGAAATCTCATGGAGCAGCGTGCTGCAAATGTGGATCTGAAGAAGGGACAGCTCCCCGTTTCCCTTCAGCGCATGGGCATTGTTGCAGTTGATGACCAGAACATCATCCTTTTGCATCACAAACGTACGCCCGTCCTGTGTTACGCTCAGCTCTCCCTCCATGAGATAAAGCAGCTCCAGCTCCTGATGAAAGTGCAGCGCCTCATCCACCCCATGCAGGAGTGCCGTGTTGATTTTGGATGGTGTCTTTTTCTGGTGCGCCATGCTCCTATGCCTCCGGTCAAACGATCACAGGAGCATGATATCAGCCCCTGCGCTTTTATCAGTTTGTCACTTTTTCGACCATTTGATTATAGCATACCCTTCTCAGACGAACAACAGGGAAGGAATCTCACATATTCCCATTTCAGGGCTGGGGCGTACCGCTCTGGCCGGCCCGGAAGGTTTTGAACATTCCGTCCCGCATATTGCGGGCCATGAGGGTACATACCTCCTGAACGGACAAACGCTCCGGGTCTTCAAACCACCATCGCACCAGGGTCATCATGTCAGAGGCAAACAGGCGGGCGTAGAGATCGGCGTACCGCCGGTACTCCCCGGTCATCTCCCCCCGCTCGGCCGCCAGCCGCTCCATAATATTATTGTGGATGATCTCCACCATCTCAATAAAGACCGGCCGTTCCAGCGGCGTATTCCACAGCAGCATATATGTCTCCCGGTTTCGGAGCAGAAATTCCAGAGCCTGCTGAAAATTCCGCTGATAAATCTGGTCATACACCCGCTGGGGAGAGGCGGTGACAAAGGCCACGTCCATCTGGCCCCGGAACTCCTCCATCACCCGGCCCAGATAGCGGTCCATCAGGTCAAATTTATCCTGATAGTATTTATAAAATGTAGAGCGGTTGATCAGGGCGCTCTGACAGAGCTGGTCCACCGTGATTTTGGGAAAGGGCCGCTGGCGCAGGTTCTCCAGCAGGGCCTGGTCGATCTGCCGCAGGGTCTTGACCACCCGAAGATCCGTCTTGGACAAGGCAACCTTCACTCCTTTGTAGAAATTTGAAAATAACCGACAAACCGCCCCTCTTTTGTTGGATAAGCGCCAGATGCCGCCATCTTGATGCTGGCCGCTCCCTGTGGGGGCTGTTACAATACAGGGGAAGTTCTTTGGCGTTTCTCACGAAAATATCATCAAGCTGTCCTATGTTTCTGTGAAAGGAGAGGGAATATGAGCGTCACCATCGAGATCGATGGGAATAAGCTGCAAGTTCCCCAGGGGGCCAATCTGCTGGAAGCCGCCCTGGAAAACGGCATCTACATTCCCCACCTCTGCCACCACCCCGATCTGCCCGAGCTGGGTTCCTGCCGGCTGTGCATTGTGGAGGTGGAGGGCATGGAGGGGGTCCATCCGTCCTGCAAGCTGGAAGCCCGGGAGGGCATGAAGATCACCACCAACAGCGACCGCATCGCCCCCCTGCGCAACCTGGCCATGGAGCTGCTGCTGGCCGCCCACCCGGAGGACTGCTCCACCTGCCCCAAGTACGGCCAGTGCGAGCTGCAAACCCTCATCCAGTACATGGGGGTATCGGCCACCCGGATGCGCACCCGGATCAAAGGGTTTTCCCAGAATGAGCGCAACCCCCTGCTGGTACACGACATGAACCGCTGTGTCCTCTGCGGCCGCTGCGTGCGGGCCTGCCAGGATTTGCGGGGAGTGGGGGTACTCCGCTACAACAAGGAGGGGCTGGAGCCCTATGTGGGCACCCTCCACAACAAGCTTCTGAGCGACGCCGGCTGTCGTTTTTGCGGGGCCTGCGCCGAGGTGTGCCCCACCGGCACCATCCGGGACCTGATGAATTACACCCCGGTGGAAAAGCGGGACACCCTCATCCCCTGCCAGGCCACCTGCCCCGCCCACACCGACGTGCCCCGCTATGTGCGCTACGCCAAAGAGGGCCAGTGGGACAAGGCCACCGCTGTCATCCATGAAAAGCTGCCCTTCCCTGAGTGCCTGGGCCGGGTATGCGCCCACAGCTGTGAGAGCAAGTGCCGCCGCGGGGAGGTCAACGACCCGGTTTCCATCCGCAACATCAAACGCTATGCCGCCGAACACAGCAATAACCAGCTGTGGATGGCCAACAGCAAGCGCCTGCCCGCCACCGGGAAAACGGTGTGCGTGGTGGGCGGCGGCCCGGCGGGTATGACCGCCGCCTTCTATCTGGCCAAGCAGGGCCACGCCGTCACCCTGAAAGAGGCCATGCCCAAGCTGGGCGGGCAAATGCAGTACGGCATTCCCTCCTACCGTCTGCCCCGGGACGTGGTGGACAAGGAGGCGGGGTATCTGACCGCCTTCGGCGTGACGGTGGAGACCGGCTGCCGGGTGGAGCATCCTGTGGAGCTGCTGAAGTGCTACGACGCGGTCGTGATGGCCGTAGGCACCCACCAGGGGGTGCGCCTGCCCATGGAGGGCAGCGATCTGCCCCAGGTGCTGCTGAACACCGATTTCCTGCGCAATGCCGCCATGGGTCTGGATACCGGCATCGGCAAGCGGGTGGTGGTGCTGGGCGGCGGCAACGTGGCCTTTGACTGCGCCCGCACCGCCCGCCGTCTGGGGGCCCAGGAGGTCCATGTGGCCTGTCTGGAACAGCGCGAGGCCATGCTGGCCGACGAGGAGGAGATCTGTCAGGCCGGTGAGGAGGGCATTTTTGTCCATCCCGGCCAGACCTTTGAGGCCATCTGCGGCTCCGACGCCGTCACCGGCGTCCGGTTCTGCAACGTCAAGAATTTTTATTTTGACGAAAACCGCCGGGCGGTCATCGAAAAGGAAGAACAGTCCGAGCATGAAATTGCCGCCGACACGGTGATTTTTGCCGTAGGCCAGCGCACCGATCTGGCCGCCGACTCCGGACTGGAGCGGGGCAGAGGCAACTGCATCGCCGCTCAGGATGGGGACTTCCGCACCAGTGTGGCGGGAATTTTCGCCTGCGGCGACGCGATCTATGGCACAAAAACCGTCATTCAGGCGGTGGAGTCCGGCCGGCAGGCCGCCTCTGTGGTGGACCGCTGGCTGGGAGGCGACGGCGACATCTCCGAGGTGCTGGTACCGCCGGAAACCCCGGAGGCCAACATTGGCCGGGTGGAGGACTTTGCTTCTCTCAGCCGGGCGGAGGAAGCGTTTGTGGCGGCGGAGGGACGGGCCGACAGCTTTACCCCCATCAGCCATGGCCTGTGTGACAGCGCGGTGTGCGGCGAGGCGGGCCGCTGTCTCCAGTGCGATCTCCGTTTCCAGATCACCCCTGCCCGCCTGTGGAGCGACTACGACGGCCATGCCGCCCAGGCGCCCCTTGAGGAGGTGTCACGATGAGTATGCTGCAAAACAATACCGACGCCCTGGTCAAGCTGCAAGAAATGGATACTGCTGCGCTGGAGGCCCTGTTCGGCCCCCAGGCCCCGGTCCGTGGAACAATCGTGGGCGCTCTGTACAATTCCGACACCGACGGCATGAAATCCGTCCTGCTGCACGGGAATCCGGCGGGGGTGGTGGCAGGTCTGTCCATCCTGACCCGGCTCACCGGAGCCGCCGGGGCGGAGCTGGTGACCGGCTGCCCGGTCAACGAGCAGGAGCTCCAGGCCAATGCGGGCCAGTTGGGGCTGCCTTTGACCATCACCGCCGGGGATATGGTGGACAAGCGGGCCCACGCCGCCGACCGGCTGTGTACCCTGGACGAGCTGGCCGGTCTGGCCGAGCGGCTGATGGGCCGTCAGCCCGGCTGTCTGGTGGCGATGGACGACGGCCTGCCCCAGGAATATCCCCACGATACCCCCGTGTCCCAGGTGGTGGGAGCGGTGGAAAAAGGGGTGCTGACAGACCACCGCTTTTACCCCGCTGCCGCCCTGTCAGAGCTGACGCTGGGAGACCTGAAGCTGAAGAGCGGCGTGTTCCACCGGCTGACCGGCGGGCACTGTGCCGTCCATCAGGCGGATGAGGAGATTGCCCGTCTGCGGAATAAGAGCTGCGGCAAGTGTACCTTCTGCCGGGAGGGGCTGTATCAGCTCTCCCGCATCCTGGACGAGGTGGAGAGCGGCCGGGCCAAGGCCCAGGGCCTGGAGCTGGCCCGGGAGATCGGCCAGGCTATGACCACCAGCTGCAACTGCACTCTGGGCGAGCTGGCGGGCCTGCCGGTGCTCTCTTTGCTGGATGGATTTGGGGACGAGGTGGACGCCCACGTCAAATCCAAGGCCTGTCCCGCCGGGGTGTGCCTGGGACTTACCCAGTTCTACATAGACCCCGCCCTCTGCCGGGGAGAGGGCGCTTGCGCTCAGGTCTGTCCCGCCCACTGCATCGACACCCGCCAGGGCTATGTGTCGGTCATCGACAGCTTTGATTGTACCCGCTGCGGCAAGTGCCTGGACCTCTGCCCCCACGGGGCGGTAAAGCGGTGCTCCGGCCGTCCGCCCAAGCTGCCCGCCCATCCCGTCCGCATCAAGGGGGCCCGGCTGGCAGAGGAAACCGGCGGGACCCGGTCCGTCCCCCGTACCACCAGACGTAAGCGGGTCTATGCGTCTCCCATTCCCATGGCGCAGCCTGTCCCCCAGGCCCAGCCCACCGAAACAACCATCCAAAAGGAGCAGGTGAAGATTATGAAAACCTTGACCACCGATGTTGTCATCGTAGCCGGCGGCCCCGCCGGTCTGGCCGCCGCCGTCACCCTGGGCGAGCGGGGGCTGAAGTCCATCCTGCTGGAAAAGTCCAGCACCACCGGCGGCGCCGCCAATATGGGCATGGGTCCCATGGGCATCGACACCCGCATCCAGCGGGCCCAGTTCAACGACCTGAGCGTGGAGGACGCCCTCCACATGCACATGGAATACACCCACTACCATGTGGACGAGGATCTGGTGCAGACCTACTTCCACAAGTCCGCCGACACCATCCAGTGGCTGGAGGACATGGGGGTGGAGTTTGCCGGGGCCTTCCGCTACTTCAAGGAGTCTGAGGCCACCTGGCACATTGTCAAGCCGGAGAACGGCGTCATCGGCCCCCGGGCCGCCGCCCCCATGGCCCGTACCCTGACCCGGCGGGCCAAGGAGCTGGGCTGTGAGATCCTGCTGGAGACCCCCGCCACTTCCCTGATCTATGAAAACGGCAAGGTGTGCGGCGTGGTGGCCGTGGACAAGGACGGCAACGGTATGGAGGTCCGGAGCAAGGCGGTCATTGTGGCCACCGGCGGCTTTGGCAACAACAAGGAGATGCTGAAGCAGGAGTTCGGCCTGAATCTGGGCGAGGACTTCTTCCCCTTCCAGATCCCCGGCATCACCGGCGACGGTCTGAAGATGATGTGGGATGTGGGGGCCGCCAAGTTTGGAGCCAACATTGAGGCCATCTATCAGATCCCCGACAACCTGAACTGGTTCCTGCTGGACGCCGTTCTGCGTCAGCCCAACCTGATGATTAACCAACTGGGCGACCGGTTCATGAACGAGGGCGACATGGGCAATACCACCTACACCGGCAACGCCATCGCCCTCCAGCCGGGGAACTATGGTTACTGTATCATGGATGAGGGCATTTTGAAAGAGTATAAGCGCAATGGCCCCGACATTGTGGACATCGTCCATCCCGCCGACGCCTTCCTGGCCTTTGACAGCCAGGCCGCTCTGGCAGTGGAGCAGGGCTATTCCGCCTATATCGAGGCGGAAACTATCCCTGAGCTGGCCGAGAAGCTGGGCATTGACGAGGACAAGCTGCGGGACACCATTGAAGAATATAACGCCATGTGCGAGTGCGGCGTGGATACCAAGTACCACAAGCCCCAGAAATTCCTCCATCCCATCACCGGCAAGGGCAAGTATCTGGTGGGCAAGTATTATCTGGCGGCCTACGGCACCGTGGGCGGCGTGCGCATCAATAAATATTGTGAGGTGCTGGACAAGAATCACATGCCCATTGAGGGCCTGTACAGCGCAGGCTCGGACGCCAACACCATTTATGGCGACAGCTACAACTTCACCCTGCCCGGCAATTCCATGGGCTTTGCCGTAAACACCGGCCGCATGGCCGGTGAGAGCGTGGCAGACTACATCTCGGAACTGTAAGAAATCCGCATTTTACCAGGCTTTTCTGACAGCACAACCACAGCCTCCTCTTAGTCCTTGATTGGAGCAAGAGGAGGCATTTTTATCGCTTTCCGCTGCCGCCAGATACCGCCGGATTTTGTAAATTGCTGGACAGCTGTTGAAATCTAAGGTATGATAATGCTATTTCAAGCTGCCTGGCAGCGGGATAAGAATGGAGGAGTTTGTATGATCGTAAAAGTACCAAAGTATGCCTTTCCAGCCATATTGATCGCCTTTCCGGTGGCATTTGGCCTGTATTTTCTCAGCACTTTTCTGTTTCAGCAGTACACCGACCGGGTCGCCTACCCGGCCTATATGGAAAGTCTGGCCCTGGAACCGGGAGACATTGGCGCAGAGCCCACAGCCGATACCCCTCAGGCGTTCTCTACGGCGGATTTTGAGACCATGGATACCTTTTACACCGTGGGCCGCCTGCGTAATACGCCCTATACCATCGATGGTGAGAACTATTATGAACTGGAACTGGAAAATGAGGAGAACGTCCTGGTTCGCGTGAACTGGGACGCCACGGAGTTGCTGGAATCCCCCATGCGGCGGATGCCGGTAGGCAAATGGGTTCCGCTGACACAGGAGCAGATCGATCAGGTGGACTGTATCTATCTGGACGTGGAAGATCACTATGTGGACATGATGGGCGATTTTGACAAGGTAATGACTGCGGGCGAATACTGTGTTTCCCGTCCGGTTTACCGCTATTTCTACCTTGGAGCAACCATTCTGATGGTGGTGCTGTACATTGTGCTGTGCATCGTGTTCCGCAAGCGAAGCATTGAGAAACAGCGCAGAAACTCCTAGTCGCCGCATGTTCCGCTGTCGCCGCCCATATACTGAACGGACAGAACAGGAGGTATGTCTATGGGCAGACATGGTACGGCGGCCGTTTACACCTTTGTCAATCCAAACCGGGACCCCAGGGCAGTGGAGCGGGCGCTGCGGCAGATGATTCTGGAGAAATTGTGTGCAGATCCGGCGGTTTCCCATCCATTTTCCCGTTAACAGCGCAGTTTGCCATGAACATCGCAGCCTATTGCCGGGTCTCCACCGACAAAGACGAACAGCTGGACAGTCTGGAGAATCAAAAGCGATTTTTCACCGAATACGCCCAGAAAAACGGGCATCATCTGGTCCGGCTCTATGCCGACGAAGGCATCAGCGGGACAAGCCTGAAAAAGCGGGGTGAGTTCCGCCGCCTGATGGGAGACGCCCGGCTGGGGCTTTTTCAGGCCGTGGTGGTCAAGGACATCTCACGCTTTGCCCGCAACACGGTGGATTTTTTGCAGAGCATCCGGGAGCTGAAGGCCCTGGGCATCAATACCATGTTCATCACAGCCAATATGGAGAGCCTGGGAGAGTCGGAATTTGTACTTACCATCTTTGGGGCCATGGCCCAGGAAGAGAGCGCCAACCTGTCCAAGCGGGTAAAGTTCGGCAAGAAAATCAACGCACAGAAAGGCCGGGTACCCCAGCGCATTTTTGGATACGACCGCATGGACAATTTTACCCTGTCTATCAATGAGCAGGAGGCCCGGACCGTGCGGGAGATTTTCCGGCTCTATCTGGAGGGACTGGGATGCCGCGCCATCAGCTTGAGACTGAACGAAGCAAACTGCAAGACCAAGTATCTCTGCGACTGGAACCCAAGAGCGGTCCGCCGTGTGCTCACCAATCCCATCTACTGCGGCCACTATGTGAATCACAAGTATGAAATTGAGGACTATCTGACCGGCAGACAGGTCCCACTTCCAGGCAAAGAGCATTTCCACCATGACCGGCCGGACTGGGCCATTGTCTCCCCAGAGCAATTTGCCCAAGCCCAGGCCCAGCTGGCGGAGCGCAGGACCCGGTACGACAGCAGCCCGCCCGCCCAGGGCGCCAGATTCAGCACCAAACACCTGTTCAGCACCCTCATCAAGTGCGAGCACTGCGGCCGGTCTTTCTGCCGCAAACACTATACCTATGTCAACACCCGCGTATACTGGAAGTGTACCACCAACGACCAGTACACCGCCCAGCGGTGCGGCAATACGGTCAAGCTGGAAGAGGAGGAACTGCTGGATGCGCTGCGCCGCTACTTTTCTTCTTTGATTCAGGACAAGGACCATTTTATCTCAGACATTTTGGCCAAACTGGAGTACAACGTTTCCCGACAACAGGGGCAGGATGAACCTGCCCGCATTGGCCGCCGGAGAAAAGAGCTCCTGGCAAGAAAGGAAAAATACCAGGAGCTCTATGCCAATGACCTGATATCCATGGCAGAATTAAAACAGAAATTTGCCGTAATTGCCGGGGAACTGCAACAACTGGATGCCGATCAAAAGCAATACGAGCACCTGCTGGCAATCCGGCAGGACACGGATCGTTTCTTGGGGCAGTATGTACAGGAGATTGAACGTTTTCTGCATCTGGAAACAGTGACCAATCTTGACCTTAGAAAAGTAATTGACCATATCAGTGTCAATCAGGATGGAACGGTACGGATTTTCATCAAAAAGCTAGATGATTTCGGTACTGATTGACCACCTGCCTATTTGGTGCGGGTGGTGGAGGTGGTGGACCCCATCGTGCTCAACATGAAGCTGGTGGACGTGTGCGAGTGCCGCCCCTGCGACTGCGAGCTGTCCGACGTGCCCCCCTGCATCTGCGGCTGCTTCAACAGCGAGCTGTGCTGCGGCAGCGAGAGCCGCCGGATCTATGTCACCCTGGGCCAGTTCTCCATCATCCGTCTGGAGCGGGACGCCCAGCTGCTCATGCCGGTGTATGACTACTGCGTGCCCGAGAAGGAGTGCGCCTGCGGCTCCAACTGCGAGGAGGACCCCTGTGAGATCTTCCGCCATGTGAAGTTCCCCGTGGGCGAGTTCTTCCCCCCCAGCGCCCCCGCTCCCGGCCCTGACTGCCATCCCCAGCCCAAGGGCTGCTGCTCTTAAAACCATCCCCAAAGCGGCAAAGCCGCTTCGGGGAAAGAATTGCAGCCCGCCGCGTCGCACACGCAAAAGCGTGTACGCTTGCGGGCTGAGAAGTGTTTTCCCCGACGCACATGTCGCCGGGGAAAACCAGATTACACCTGATTCGCGCCTGCGGGCGCGAACTCTGCGAGGCACATTTAAATACAAGAAGTGGCCGCCAAAAGGCGGCCACTTCTTGTATTACAGTCTGTCGAGAAACCCGGCATATGCGTCAAGCATAAGCCGGGTTTCTCGTGTATAGCTGCCAAAGAAGGATAAGGGTAAATGCAAGCTTCTCCTTCCACAACCAACAGGCCAGTTTTTTGAGATTCATGGCAGCAAATTTAAGCTTCACCCAGTTGGA
>NZ_CALWXV010000041.1 GCF_944385615.1 uncultured Flavonifractor sp.
GTATAGCTCAGCTGGGAGAGCGCTTGAATGGCATTCAAGAGGTCAGCGGTTCGATCCCGCTTATCTCCACCAAAAAGTCCTGAAACCAAATGGTTTCAGGACTTTTTTCATGCACTGAGGGCAGCAATTCCGTTACCCTCGCGTAAATGCTGCCCTCCCAATCCCAAAGAGATCGGTGTTATTTCTCCACTTTGTGTTAGACCTGGTTGGTCTGCAGGTACTTTTGATAGTCCTTTTGGAAATTAAATGTCCCTATGACAGCCCAAACGCCCACAATGATAAGCCACCAGCCGCTCACTCGCCCGGTGCTGATGGTGGTAAGAATGGTGCTGACGGAGCCATAGATCAGAAGCAGTATCGCGCAAACCCGACTTTTGGCAATCTGCACGCCAAGGGCAAGGCCCACGATCAGCGCCACATCGATGACGATCAAATAGTTTTTGATGTATATGCCCAGCGCTAAAGAGATGGCGGCGCATACATAGGCCATAATCGCCGCGTACCGGATATTTCCCTTGTCCCGCTTGTTGGCATACTTGGCGTAATACTCTTTTTTGGATATCTGTTCCATATACGTTCTCTCCTTTTCCTTCCTGCAGCTCCACACAAAATTTTTTTATTCTTTTGTAAAGCGATAATAAGTGCCTGTGTTCATATTCGCTACATCCAGCACCGAGCCGTCTGATTGCAGAAAACCAAAATAGGAGGTCACCACTTCATCAGAAAGCTGCTCCTTGCCATTTAACAGAAAGGTCTTATTTGTGGTGGAAAAGCATATAAACTTGTCTAATGTGTATTGTTCCGTCGAATCAATCACGCTCATCATTTCTTCTTCCGACACACCATAGGAAGCAAGCTCACCCGTCAGATAATCCATCCCGTCCCGGCCCACATGACATTCATATGTACCGCCATAATAATTATCGTCCGTTACATCTCTTGTCTGATACCAATAAAAGCTTTGATCTTCTCCAAATACCCATTGAGAGCCATCATCCGCGGAAATCCAGGATGTTCCCGCCAAAAGGTCTTTTCCGGCAGATGCTTCCGGTCCGGCTTGACCGGAGCAGCCAGACAGGCAAAGAGCGATGCAGCACAGGAGCGGCAAGCATGGTTGAAATTTTCTCATTTCGTTTCCTCCTCCCCCTTTGTGTGTGCCAATGAAACGCATGGCGCTACATACGGCCCCCGCAAACTAAACCGCAGGAACAACATCAGGACCAATGTGTTTTCTCCGCTGTCAAAACCAGAATCGCCCGGTCGCTGGTGGCTTCTTGCAGCGCCGTTTCCAATAGGGCATACGCCTGTTCTTTTCGCCCCGCGCTTTTGAGCGCCGAGATTCTCTGGCAAGCAAAATATTCCTTTGCCTGCATCTTCCCTATGGGTCTGCCTCCGTTCAGCTTCTCCAAAGCGTCCAATTCGGAAAAATATCGTTCTACATCCCGTCTGATGAGAAACTGCTCCCAGGCGTCGTTCAAGCGGTTTGCCCACCGGCGGGCCTTGGCAAACTGATAGACCACCAAACCGATGAACACCAACAGCACGGCCACAACAGCGGGCCCGATCACAGAGGCCAGTCCGACCTCATTCAGCGCGGAGATCAAAAAGATGGTCAGTATGATGACCCATAATATCACCGCGATGATCCCCATAACGACCCTGTTTGGCCCATTTTCATGGTTCTGCTTTTTCACCTTTTCACCCCTTTCCCGTTTGGAAGCTGTTCCTGCCATCGTTTCTTTCGCTTGCGGATGTTTTTATTATACGGATGGACTGGGTTGCCGTCTACCATGCAGCGGAATTTATTCCCTAATTGCCGAAAATGCTTGTGTTCAGGCCCTTGTATTTGGGCAGGATGGAGCTATGCCCAAAAAAGAGACGCAAAATAACTGTCCAACTCCATGGTCAGAGTTAGGCAGTTTGTCAGGGGGCGCTGGGGCGGCCCCTGTCTGATTCTTTTATTGGTTCAGCAGCATCTCCATGACATCTTTGATCCCGGAAACCGTGCTGTCAATTTCGGCCACGATTTCCCGGATGGTGGACATCTTCGTGTTCTGGTTGGCGATCTCCCCGTTGAGCAGCTCAAACTGCTGGACTACGTTGGTGACATACTACCACATCTGCTCCAAATCGTCGGAGATCTCCCTGGAGGCGGAATCGCTGTTCTGGGCCAGGCTGCGTACCTCGTCGGCCACCACGGCAAAGCCCTTTCCAGCCGTGCCCGCCCGGGCCGCCTCCACCGAGGCGTTCAGAGACAGCAGGTTGGTCTGCCGGGAGATGTTCTGGATGGAGCTGACCGCACTGGCCGTCTGCTCCATCTGCTCCTGGGAGCCCTTCAGGATCTGAGCCAATTCGGCCTGGCGGCTCATGACCTGCTCCATGGCCTGGCTGTTTTCCTCGATCATCTGGTTGATCTTTTCCAGGCCGCCGGTCAGGGAGTGGACATGGGTATTCATATTCTGCTCCACCAGCTCCCGGGTGTTGTGGAACTGGTTCACATCGTTGATAACGCCCACCACGACGGTGGAGTCTCCCCCTTCTTCCTTGCCCACATGGATCACGGCGTGTACCCACAGATAATTCCCATCCCGGTGCTGGGTGCGGTATTCCGCCTCAAACAGCCCCTGCCGCATGGCGATGTTGTCGTTCAGGCTATGAATAAAGGCAGGATAGTCATCGGGATGGATCCGGTTGAGCCAGAGGCTCACCTGGTTGGGGAATTCATCCTCCCCGAAAAATCCCAGCTGTTTGCGGAAGGTCTCGGAAAACCACACCACATTTTCCGGGGCGTCCAGCTTATTCTGCCGGAGTCTGATGTAAAAAGAGCCCTGGGTGGTCACCTGGTCAATGGCGGAATAGCGGGTCAGCAGGCGGTCCAGAGCCTGCTTGCGCTCGTGCTCGTCGTTGGTGTCCACAAAAATGCCGATAAACTGGATGGCCTGGCCGGACTCGTTTCTCTGTACGTTTCCCGCCGCCCGATACCAGCGGTAACCCCGGTCCTTGGTCCGGAGCCGGTACTCCAGATCATACTTGGTTCTGCCGGTGGGATCGGCCAGGGTCTGCACAAACAGCCCCAGGGTACGCTCCTTGTCCTCGGGATGGAGCAGGTCGGACCAGGATTCCAGGGTATTGGGGAAATCGTTGACGTCGTGGTAGCCGATCATGTGCCGGAAATCATCCGACCAGTAGGCGGCCACCACCTGATTCCCCGGGCCGATGTCCATATTCCAAAGGCCGGAGGAGATGGTCTGGTTGACCAGATGGACATTGTTGCTTTCCCAGAGAATACGCCTGAAATATAATCCAAGGACCCGGTCAAGCTCTTTGTCCATATGGGAGGGAGAAGGTATATCCAAACCGGATGGAATCTCCTGAATATCTGTAAACTGGTCAAAGGAAATCTGCTGAAGGATATCTAAGGTCTGTTTGTTCCGAAAGAGAGCCATGGTAAGCCATCCTTTCTTCTATTTCATTTATAGCTTTGGTCGCTACAAGGCGGGGCGCTACCACACCTCTCAAAAAAATTCACACCTGGTTTTTTAACCGCTTATTTCTGAGTTTATCTTTCTTTCCTTTCTCTGTCAAGTCCTTCCTGTACAGGTTTGATTTTCTTACGGGATGTTTCCGCTCCCCGCCCGGTTTACACCGCCGGGCTTTTATGGTAAAATGACTTGTTTTGATGGAATGGGAGGATTGATGATGAAATCACATCCTTTTTTTGCCTATTTATCCCGAATGCGGTACATCAACCGCTGGGGGCTGATGCGCAACACTTTTCAGGAAAATGTGCAGGAGCACTCTCACATGGTGGCGGTGCTGGCCCACGCCCTGGCGGTGATCCGGCGGGATGTGTTCGGCGGGACGGCCGACCCCGGTCTGGCGGCTATGGCCGCCCTGTACCACGACGCCCCCGAGATCCTGACGGGCGACCTGCCCACCCCCATCAAGTACTATGACCCGAAGATCCGGGACGCCTACAGGAAGGTGGAGGAATTTTCCGCCGGAAAGCTGCTGGACACCCTGCCCGACGCCCTGCGCCCCGCCTTTGCCCCCCTGCTGCGGGAGGACTATGACCCGGACACCAAGGCTTTGGTGAAGGCGGCGGACAAGCTGTCGGCCCACATCAAATGTCTGGAGGAGCTGAAGGCGGGCAACACCGAGTTCCAGCAGGCCGCCCGGCAGACCCTGGAGGCCCTGAAGGGCTACGGCCTGCCCGAGGTGGACTATTTTCTGACCCACTTCCTCCCTGCCTTCGGCATGACCCTGGACGAGATGGGCCGGTGCCAGACCGGTCCCGTTTCCATATAGAATACAAAAAGGAGTTATCAGCTATGAGAGCCATCGTCACCGTTCTGGGCAAGGACCGGGTGGGCATCATGTCCATGGTATGCGCCCTGCTGGCCCAACACAACGTCAACATTCTGGACATCAGCCAGACCATTTTGCAGGACTATTTTACCATGGTCATGCTGGTAGATGCCACCGGCTGCGATATTCCCTTTGCCGATCTGGCCGCTCTGCTGGAGCAGGAGGGCCAGGACCGGGATCTGTCCATCCGCGCCCAGCGGGAGGACATCTTTAACGCCATGCATCGCATCTGAAGAAGCGCGGAGCCGCTGAGCAAGGAGTACATCGTTTTATGATTAACGCCAACGAGATTTTTGACACCATCCACATGATCGACCAGCAGCACCTGGACGTGCGCACCATCACCATGGGCATTTCCCTGCTGGACTGCGCCGACGCCGACCCAGACGCCGCCTGCCGCAAGATCTACGACAAAATCACCCGCCAGGCCGAACATCTGGTGGCCACCGGCGAGGCCATCGAGCGGGAATTCGGGATTCCCATTGTCAACAAGCGGATTTCTGTGACCCCCATGGCTCTGGTGGCCGGGGCCTCTGAGACCGACAACTATGTCCCCTTCGCCGTGTCCCTGGACAAGGCCGCCAAGGCGGTGGGGGTCAACTTCATCGGCGGCTTCTCCGCCCTGGTGCAGAAGGGAGCCACCAAGGCCGACCGGAAGCTCATCGCCTCCATCCCCGAGGCCCTGGCCCGCACCGACCTGGTGTGCGCCAGCGTCAACGTGGGCTCCACCAAGGCGGGCATCAACATGAACGCCGTGGGGGTCATGGGCCGCACCATCAAGGAGTGCGCCCAGCTCACCGCCGAGCAGGGGGGCTTCGGCTGTGCCAAGCTGGTGGTGTTCTGCAACGCTGTGGAGGATAACCCCTTTATGGCCGGTGCCTTCCACGGGGTAGGCGAGCCCGACTGCATCATCAATGTGGGCGTGTCCGGCCCCGGCGTGGTGTACCACGCCCTCCAGGACGTGAAGGGCCAGTCCTTTGACGTGGTGGCCGAGACCATCAAAAAGACCGCCTTCCGGGTGACCCGCATGGGCCAGCTGGTGGCCCAGGAGGCCAGCCGCCGCCTGGGGGTGCCCTTCGGCATCGTGGACCTGTCTCTGGCCCCCACCCCTGCCATTGGCGACTCGGTGGCCCGCATCCTGGAGGAGATGGGCCTGGAGACCTGCGGCGGCCACGGCACCACCGCCGCTCTGGCCCTGCTCAACGACGCGGTGAAGAAGGGCGGCGTCATGGCCTCCTCCCATGTGGGCGGCCTGTCCGGCGCCTTTATCCCGGTCAGCGAGGACGAGGGCATGATTGCCGCCGCCCGCTCGGGGGTGCTCCACCTGGACAAGCTGGAGGCCATGACCTGTGTCTGCTCGGTGGGTCTGGACATGATCGCCGTTCCCGGCGACACCTCCGCCGCCACCATCTCGGCCATCATCGCCGACGAGGCCGCCATCGGTATGGTCAACTCCAAGACCACCGCCGTGCGCATCATCCCCGCCCCCGGCAAGGTGGTGGGGGATACGGTGGAGTTCGGCGGCCTGCTGGGCTCCGCCCCCGTCATGCCCGTCCATCCCCAGAGTGCCGAGGCCTTCGTGGCCCGGGGCGGCCGTATTCCCGCCCCCATGCAGAGTTTGAAAAACTAAGTCCAGGGGGGACGTTGTCCCCCTATGTAGAAAAAGGCCGCCAATTGGCGGCCTTTTTCCCAAGGGAGGATTCCATAAAATGTCTATCTATCGTTCCGCCTGTCCCTATGACTGCCCGGAGGGCTGCTCCCTGCTGGTGGAAACTGACGGGAACACCGTCACCTCCATCACCGGCGACCCGGCCAATCCCTACACCGGCGGCTGGGTGTGCGCCAAACTGCACCGCCTGCCCCAGGCCCTCGCCAGCCCCCACCGCATCCTCACCCCCCTGCGCCGTACCGGCCCCAAGGGCAGCGGCCAGTTTGCCCCCGTCTCCTGGGAGGAGGCCATCGGGGAGATTGCCGCCCGCTGGAAGGCCCTGATGGCCCAATACGGGCCGGAGACCATTCTCCCCTACTCCTACGCCGGCACCATGGGCGCGGTCCACCGCAACTGCGGAGAGGGCTTCTTCCACGCCCTGGGGGCCAGCGAGCTGAAACGGACCCTGTGCAGCTCGGGCAAGTCCGCCGGGTGGGAGACTGTCATGGGAAACTCCTGTGACCTGTCCCCTTGGGACGTGGCCCACAGCGACCTCATCCTGCTCTGGTCCACCAACATTCCCGCCACCCGGGCCCATTTGGCCCCCATCCTGCGGCAGGCCAGGGCCAACGGGGCCAACATCATTCTCATCGACGTATACGAGAACCCCTCCGCCCACCTGGCCCACCGGTGTGTGCTGCTCCAGCCGGGCAGCGACGGGGCCCTGGCTCTGTCCATGCTCCAGGTGCTGGACCAGGAGGGCCTGACCGACGAGGCATGGCTGGCCCGCCACGCCGACGGCTGGGAGGAGCTGAAAGCTACCCTGGGCTGCTGGACCCCGGAAAAGACCCAATCCATCACCGGTCTGACCCCGGAAACCGTGCGGGAGCTGGCCCGGGCCTACGGCAGGGCCAAGGCCCCCTGTATTGTGCTGGGCAGCGGCTTCTCCCGCACAGGCAACGGCGGCGAGGCCACCCGGGCCATTGCCGCTCTCCCCGCCGCTGTGGGCGCCTGGGCCAAGCGGGGCGGCGGCACCTATGGGGTGTGCTCCTCCCCCGCCCTCATTGACAAATCCCCCGTCAAGCGGCCCGATCTGGCAAGGCTGGGGGTCCAGGTGGTGAATATCAACCAGCTGGGCCCTGCTCTGGCGGGTCAGGGGGTAAAAACCCCCATCCACAGCCTGTACGTCTACCACGCCAACCCGGCGGCGGTGACCTCCGATCAGAACGCCATCCTCCGGGGGCTGGCCCGGGAAGATCTGTTTACCGTGGTCCATGAGCGGTATTTGACCGACACGGCAAAGTATGCCGATCTGATCCTTCCCGCCCCCTATATGGTGGAGACCACCGACCTGTACACCCCCTATGGCTATCGGCAGATCCAGTATGTCCGGCCTGTTGTGAAGGCCCCCGGCCAGGTCAAGAGCAACTGGGAGGTGTTTACGCTGCTGGCCGCCGCCCTGGGGCTGGAGGACCCCTACGGGAGCCGCACCCCGGAGGAGCTGTGCCGGGCCATGGTAGAGGCCAGTCCCGCCCTCTCCCCAGCGGAAAAACAGCGGGTGCTGGCAGGAGAACCGGTGGTGCTGGAGTCCCCCTTCCCCCTGCCCATGGAGACAGACGACGGCAAGGTCCATCTGTCCGACCCCATTCCCACCTGGTTTGCCCCCCACGGCGGACCGGAGCCCTTCCGTCTGGTCTGCGCCCCGGCGGTCCACACCCTCAACTCCTCCTTCAACGAACTCCCCGCCCTGCAAGCACTGCGGGGGGAAATGACGGTGCGGCTCAACGGGGACGACGCCGCCCGGCTGGGGCTGGCCCATGGGGACCGGGCGGTGTGTTCCAACGACCTGGGAGAGATGACCTGCATCGTGGCGCTGGACAAGGCAGTGGCTCCCAGGACGGTGGTGGCCGAGGGGGTCTACCCCGGCAAAAACACCGTCAACTGCCTGACCCATCCCCGCCTGTCCGACCGGGGAGAGGCCACCACCCTCAACGACAACACCGTTTGGGTGCGTCCCGCGCCCTAACCACAAAAAATGGACGTCACTTTTCAGTGACGTCCATTTTTATGTTCGATAAGACTTCCTCAATACTTTTCCCCGGGGGTGGAGGCGGAGAAGTGGGAAGTAGTGGTAAACTGGGTCCGGCTGGGCGGAGCGGGGGGCTCTTCCTCCAGCATGGGGGCCGGGGCGGCGTCCTCTACAAAGGACATCTCTTGAGGGGGCTGGGGGGCCGGCTGGTCCTGGAACACCTGGAATTGCTCCCCCACCCCCGCCTTCAGGCGGAACTGGGCCACCTGGTCCCGCATGGCGTTGGCCTGGCTTGCCAGCTCCACGCTGGCGGCGGCGGACTGCTCGGCGGTGGCGGAGTTGGTCTGCACCACGCTGGAAATCTGGTCCACGCCGGTGGAGATCTCAGACAGCCGCCGGGCCTGGTCCTGATAGGCCTCGGCAATGTGGTTAATGGAGTCCACGATCTCGTCGGCTCCCTTGGCCGCCTGGGCCAGGGCCTGGGCGGTGGCGGCGGCCAGGTCCTCGCCCTGCTTTACCGCCTCCATGGACCGGGCAATCAGCTGGTTGGTCTCCCGGGCGGCGTCGGCGCTCTTACCGGCCAGACTGCGCACCTCGTCGGCCACCACGGCAAAGCCCTTGCCGGCGCTGCCCGCCCGGGCGGCCTCCACCGCGGCGTTGAGGGCCAGGATATTGGTCTGGAAGGCGATGTCGTCGATGGTTTTGATGATCTTGCCGATGGCGTTGGACTGGCGGGTAATGTCGCCCATGGCGGCCACCATGGACTTCATCTGTTCGTTGCTGGCGTCCACCTGATCCTTCACCCGGTTCAGGCCGTGGCTCATCTCCACAGCGTGGTTGGAGCCCTGGGTGGTCTGCTCGTTCAGGTCCTGCACCGCGGCGGACAGCTCCTCCACCGAGGAGGCCTGCTCGGTGGCCCCCTGGGCCAGGGCCTGAGCGCCGCCGGAGATCTGCTCAGCCTCCATATTCACCTTGGCGGCAGAGTCGGAAATGCCGGACATGGTGGCGGACAGATGATCCTGGATCAGGAGCATGGCCCGCTTTACCCGGGCAAAGTCGCCCTGGTAGTCATGCTCCAGCTGGAAGTCCAGATTGCCTTCCCCCACCTGCTCCAGCACACGGGAGATCTCGTCAATGTACTTGATATAGTCCTTCAGCCGGCGGACGATCTGCTCCACGTCCCGGCCCACCTTGCTGATTTCGTCATTGCCCCGGACGGTATACTCCACGTTGAGTTCACCGTTGGACAGCTTGTCGGTGACCACGCTGAGCCGGCGCAGGGGCCGGGTGATGGAGATGGCCAGCAGGGTAATGATGGCACCCAGCAGCACGTCGCAGCCGATAAAGCCGATGAGCACCAGCCGGATGGTGGAGGCCACATGGCTGTCAAACTCGGCGGCGGGGAGCACGCCCAGCATCTTATAGCCCAGATCGGACAGGTAATAGGTGCTGCCGTAGAAGGATTGCCCGCTCCGGGTGTAGGACATGCCCTCCACGGTCTGGTCCTGGGTCAGCGCCTGAGACAGGTTGGAGGAATAGCCCGCCTCCTCCACTTTGACGCCTACGACGTCCGCGCTGGGGTGGTAAAGGATGGTGTTGTTGCAATCGTACAGGGTCACATAGCCGCTATCCCCCACCTTGATCTGGCTCAGGGACTGGCTCAGCCGCTCGGTATCCAAGTCGGCGCCCACGATGGCCGCCACCTGATTGTTGATGATAACGGGGCTGGCCACGGTGACCACCATTTTCCCGGTGGTGTTGTCCTCATAGGCGCTGGTCACAACGGTAGTCTGCTGCTGGAGCACCATGGGATACCATTCCCGGGTGGTAAAGTCCACATCCCGGGAGAAAATGTGGGTGCCGTCGCTGAGCAGCACCTCCCCGCCGCCGATGTCGGTGAGCCACACGCTGAGGGCCTCGCCGCCATAATAGGCCTGGATGCCCTGGAGTTCATGGAGCAGGTCGGTATAGTATGCGGAATCGGCCATCTGCTGCTTTTCAGTGTCGGCCACGATATCCACTACAATTCGGGACTGGGCCAGCATTTCCGACACACCGAAGTATTTTTGAAAGAAGGCGTTGACCTGATTGGCGGCGGACTCAGTTTCCGCGGTCAGGTTTTTGCGCACCATTTCCTCCACGGTGTTGGACACCCGCGTACCCAGCAGCACCCCAATGACGCTGAGTACCAGGATCAGCGGCACCAGTATCCCAATGAGCAGTTTTTGTACAATTCCCAGTTTCACGATCATACACCTCTCTCCACGCACTTCTCCGGCTGCCCCAAAAACAGGCGGCTCCGGCCAAAACGCCGGGCCTTTGTCCCTTGCACAACCGCGCCGCGATTTATTTCGCGGTGGTTCTTTTATTATAGAGGAGGCAGAAGGTGAAACGCAACTGAATTTCGCGATATTTCTTCGGTTATGGGAAAATTTTCGCTGTTTTCTGCTCCTTTTTTCAGATGGCTGGTATTTTTGGTTTTTTCTTCCGCTTTGCCTTTTTTCCTCTAGCCAAGCCGGGCCTTCCGGTGTATGATTAGAGCATCGGACGCGGGCCCCTTTCTCCAACGGCCCGACGCCGCTTTTCATTGAAGGAGTGACACAACATGATTCAGATTGATACTTCCAGCGCCCGCTCGTTCCTCTCCCAGGACTGGCTCTCCAGCCGCCTGGACGCCCTGGAGAGCGCCCGGCAGAAGCTGGAGTCCGGCAACGGCGCGGGCGGCAGCTTTACCGGCTGGGTCCACCTGCCCCGGGACTATGACAAAGAGGAGTTTGCCCGCATCCAGGCGGCGGCTCAGCGCATCCGCTCCAACTCCCAGGCCCTGGTGGTCATCGGCATCGGCGGCTCCTATCTGGGCGCCCGGGCCGTGGTGGAGCTGGTCAACTCCCCCAACTTCAACCTGACCCACAAGGACGGCCCCGCCATCTACTTTGCCGGCAACGGCCTGTCCACCGACGCCATGGCCGAGGTCATCGACCTGGTGAAGGACAAGGACTGGTCTATCAACGTCATTTCCAAGTCTGGCACCACCACCGAGCCCGCTGTGGCCTTCCGTATCTTCAAGAACCTGCTGGAGGAAAAGTACGGCAAGGAGGAGGCCCGCAAGCGCATCTACGCCACCACCGACGCCCACAAGGGCGCTCTGAAGGGCCTGGCCGACGCTGAGGGCTATGAGGAGTTCGTGGTGCCCGACGCCATCGGCGGCCGGTACTCCGTCCTCACCGCCGTGGGCCTGCTGCCCATCGCCTGCGCCGGGGTGGACATCACCGCCCTGATGGAGGGCGCCCATGAGGCCATGGAGGCCCTGGCCGTTCCCGGCGAGGCCAACCCGGCCTGGCAGTACGCCGCCGCCCGCCACGCCCTGTACACCGGCGGCAAGAAGGTGGAGATTCTGGTGGGGTACGAGCCCTCCTTCCGCTTCTTTGCCGAGTGGTGGAAGCAGCTCTACGGCGAGAGCGAGGGCAAGGAGGGCAAGGGCCTCTTCCCCGCCAGCGTGGAGTTTACCGCCGACCTGCACTCCATGGGCCAGTATATTCAGCAGGGCGAGCGTCTGATGCTGGAGACAGTGGTCCGCTTCCAGAACGCCCGGACCGCCATCACCATCCCCCACGATCCCGACAATGTGGACGGGCTCAACTTCCTGGCGGGCAAGGACCTGTCCTTCGTGGCCGAGCAGGCCATGCGGGGCACCCTGCTGGCCCATGTGGACGGCGGCGTGCCCAACCTGATTGTCACCGCCCCCGACCGCTGCGCCAAGAGCGTGGGCGCCCTGATCTACTTCTTTGAGTACGTCTGCGGTCTGTCCGGCTACCTGCTGGAGATCAACCCCTTTGACCAGCCCGGCGTGGAGGCTTACAAGAATAACATGTACGCTCTGCTGGGCAAGCCCGGATATGAGGACAAAAAGGCCGAGCTGGAGGCCCGCCTGGGCGGCTGATTTGGAGGAAGACTTCCCAGCCTTTGTGTCTATCCGTGGGAATTTTTTGTGAACTTGAGCAAATCAGTTGCAATCCCACGGTAAAAATGGTAACATAAATGCACCAGGCCGGGGGTCGTCCCGGCGGACTAAGAAGGAGTGATAACTATGGTGAGAGTGATCATGGGGGTCAAGGGCACCGGTAAGACCAAGCAGATGATCGAGCTCATTAACTCCGCTGTTCATAGCGAAAACGGCAACGTCGTTTGCATTGAGCGCGGCCCCAAGCTGACCTATGACATTCACTATAAAATCCGTCTGGTGGAGGCCAGCCACTTTGATGTTTGCAACTTCGACTTCATGAAGGGCTTCATCAGCGGCCTCTATGCCGGCAACTACGATATTACCCATGTGTTCATCGACAGCCTGACCAAGATCGTCTCCGCCGACGTGACCGATCATGCGGTGGAGGAGTTCCTGGACTGGCTGAACAGCTTCTCTGAGAAGAACAACATCAAGTTTACCGTTACCATCAGCGCTGACGAGTCTCTGGCCACCGAGGGCATTAAGAAGTACTTCTAACGCGCATTTCAAGGGGCCTGCCGCGTCACGCGGCAGGCCCCTTTTCGTTGGCGTATGGACACCGGCGGCGGGAGCAGGCTCCCGCCCTAGGTTTTTTCCTTTTTGCGGGTCATGATGACCCACATAAGAGCCGTCAGGCAGACCGCGCCCGGAATCATAAGCACCAGAACCATCAGTTGGGGGAAATAGAAGAAAATCGTCTCCCACATCCCCTGGTGGGGCGCTGTATAGAAGAGCGCGGCGCTGAGAATCAGCACAGCCACAAACAGCCCCCCAAACGGCGCCAGCTCCCCCACCACATTTTTCCGGTTCCGCTCCGCCCATCCAAAGGCAGCCCCTTGGACCAGCCCCAAAAGCACGCTTGCCAGCAACATCATCCAAAGATTCTGATAGCCGTCAAAATGAAAATACAGCACCTGCAAGGGCACATACAGGCAAATCAGCCTGATTGCCGCCCGGACCAACGCGGGACTCATATCGTTTCCATGTTCCATACCGCCGCTCCCCCCTTTTTTCATATCACTCACTATACCACAGATTCGGACATTGCGCCAGAGAGGAGGAACTGTACCATGCCGCTGCAGAGAAGCGCCGGACCATAAGGGATATCCCCCACCTGAAAAAGCATCTGAAAAACGGAAAGAAAGTAGGGATTTCTATGAAAGGTAAGTATCGTCTGCACCGTGCAGGCGCCTGGGCCTGCGCTGGGGCCCTGGTGTTGTCCCTGCTGCCGGTCCCATCGCTGGCGGCCCAAACCCCGGCGGTCAGCAGCAACATCCACAAAAACAACTACACCACCTGGAGCGCTCCAGTGACCTCCTATCTGTATGAAAATGAGGCAGGCGGCCTGACCCGGGTGGAGTACACCGGCGGCCAGGTGGTCATTGAGGACTACAGCGCCGACTTTTCCTTCCTGTCCAGCCGGACCATCTCCCCGGAGCTCCCCCTGTGGGGCGGTTTCTACGCCGGTGAGAGCTACAACTTCCTCATCTTCGGCCAGAAAAACCCCTCGGAGAGTAGCGCCACCGAGGTCATCCGGGTGGTGAAGTACGATAAGGACTGGAACCGGCTGGGGGCCGCCAGCCTGAAGGGGGCCAATACCACCGTTCCCTTTGACGCGGGCAGCCTGCGCTGCGATGAGTACGGCGGCTATCTGTACATCCGCACCAGCCACGAGATGTACACCAGCGACGACGGCCTCAACCACCAGTCCAACCTGACCCTGGCGGTGCGCCAGAGCGATATGTCCATCACCGACTCCTTCTATGACGTGATGAATATCTCCTACGGCTATGTCAGCCACTCCTTCAACCAGTTTATCCTGGTGGACCAGGACGGCAAGATCATCGCCCTGGACCACGGCGACGCCTACCCCAGAAGCGCGGTGCTGATGGGCTACTACTCCAACGCCTCCACCGGCAAATTCTCTGGGTCCCGCTATTCCAACTGGTGCTGGAACATGGACCTGATTACCTTTGACGGCAGCATTGGCGACAACACCACCGGCGGTTCGGTGGGCGGTCTGGCCGAGACGTCCGACGGCTATGTGATGACCTATAATTACGACGGCGTTGGCGGCGGCGGCGAGCGGAGCATCTACTTCCAGTACATGGACAAGGCCACCGGCAAGGGCCGGCAGTATATGCTCAACGGCTCAGCGGGCAGCACCACCCCCATGCTGGCCCCCACCGGGCTGGACGGCGGCTATGTGCTGTGGAACGGCAGGAGCGGCTACACCACTGACAACACCCTCCACTATATCCCCTACGCCGCCGACGGCACCCCCAGCAATCCTTTGACCGACTCAGCCCCCCTGTCCGACTGCCAGCCTATCCCCTATGACGGCGGCGTGGTGTGGTATGTCACCGACAACTCCGTCCCCACCTTCTATGTGCTGGACGACAGCGGCGTCACCAGTTATCCGGTGGGCCAGACCCAGCCGGAGCCTGAGCCCACCCCCGACTCCTTCTCCGACGTACCCTCCAACGCCTGGTACGCCCAGTATGCCGAAGAGGCAGCCCAGGTGGGCCTGATGACCGGCACCGGCGGCAGCAGCTTCAGCCCCAACGCCACCCTCAGCACGGCGGAGGTGGTCACTCTGGCCGCCCGGCTCCACGCGGACCGGAACGGCAAGACGGTGCCCCAATCCAGCGGCGCCTGGTATCAGGGTGCCTATGACTACTGCGTGGACAACGGCCTGTTCACCCGGACCGAAATTCCCCAGTCCAGTCTGACCGGAACGGCCACCCGCTATCAGATGGTGGACCTGCTGGACCGGGCGGTACCTGACAGCGAAAAACAGGCCGTCAAGACCATTCCCGACGGCTATATCCCCGATCTGCGCCAGTCCGACCCCTACGGTGACGTGGTCTATCAGTGGTACCGGGCGGGCATCGTGGAGGGCGACAGCGCCCACCGCTTCAACGGCTCCACCCAGATCAGCCGGGCCGAGACGGCGGCCATCCTCTGCCGCCTGGCCGGGCTCACTCCCAGGGTGTAAGGCTCTCCTCTCCAAACCAAAAAAGTGGCTGCCGGAAGGCAGCCACTTTTTTCAGATAAAATTTTATGGAAGGATGGTTCAAACCTTATCCGCTTCAATAAAACGCTGCAAAATGGCGGCGACCTGGGCTCTGGTAGCCTGTCCCTGGGGGTCCAGGGTATGGTTGCCCCCGCCGGAGATCAGGCCCTCGTTTACCGCCCAGCCCATGGCTTGGACGGCCCAGTCGCTGACCTTATCCCCATCGGTGTAGCCGCTCAAGGTTCCGGCAGAAGCAGGCTGACCCGCATAGCGGTACAGCATGAGAGCCAGCTGCTCCCGGGTCAGGTCCTGGTCCAAGTGGGCGCCGTCCGAAATACCCTTTGCCACCGCCCACTGCCGCCCGGCCTCATACCAGACAGGGTTGGAGGCGGTATCCACCCCCTCAAGGCGAGCCAGGACCGTGACGATCATCCCCCGGTTCATGGGCGCGTCAGGGGAAAACGTCTGCTCTCCGGTGCCGGAGAACAAGGTCCGGCTGGCCACAAAGCCCACGGCATCCGCCCCCCAGTGGGTGGAGGGCACATCCACAAATTGCTTGCTGTTGTCAATGATCTTTACGGTATCCCCGTCAGAAATCTTCACCGCCACTCCCGTTTGTGTGGTGACTGTGGTTTTGATGATCTCCTCCTCGCCGTTTGCCTTTACAAGAACGGCCACGGTACCGGGCGTAACGTCTTTTACCGGGATCTCCACTCTGGCGGTGATACCGGCGGGCAGATCCACCGTCACGGCAGAGGCCGTGCTGCGGTCCCCTGTGACAGGAACGGGCGGCATGGGCAAGGCCACTGCCTCCCCCTTTTGCTGGGCTTCCTGCATCCGCTGCGTGGACACCTCCGCCTTACTGGTTAAGCTGCCGTTCCCGGCGGCCACCGTGATGGAGGTAGAGCCGTCCCGGTGTTCCATAGTGGTGGTAACGGTGCCGTCCTGGGCTGTTTCCACCTGTTCCTTGCTGCCGTCAGGCTGTTTTGTGGTGCTTACGGAGGAGCCATCCGGCCGTGTCACCGTCGTGGTGGTGGAGCCGTCGGGATGTTTGGTAACCTCCGTCTTGTTGCCGTTGCTTCCGGAACTGCTGCCCCCGGTATTGCCGGAGCTTCCCCCGCTGGAGCTGCTGCCGCCGGTGCTGCCGGAGTTTCCTCCACCAGAACCGCTGCCGCCAGTGTTACCGGAGTTTCCTCCACCAGAGCCGCCCCCAGTGTTGCCGGAATCCCCGCCGTCGGAGCCGCTGCCGCCGGTGTTGCCGGAGTCTCCTCCACCAGAGCCGCCCCCAGTGTTGCCGGAGTCCCCGCCGTCGGAGCCACTGCCGCCAGTATTGCCGGAGTCCCCGCCGTCGGAGCCGCTGCCAGAGTTGTCGGGCAGGGCAATCTCATATTCCAGGGATACCACCCCGCTGTCCCGCAGGCCATCGCAAACCGCAATGGCTTTGATCTGCGTCTTTATCACCGCGCCCGGCGTACCGGTCAGGGAAATAGGCCCGGTATAGAGGATCCCGCCAGCGGCGGTGGGCTGGCTGCCGTCCAATGTGTAGTAGATCACCGCCCCAGGGGTGGCGGAGGTGAGGATTACGCTCTGGTTGTCGCTATACCGGCCGGGAGCGGGCTGCGCCGTGGGTGCGTCGGTCTGGCCCTGTTCCGGCGCCGCAGCCACCACAACGGTGATCCGCACCGTCAGCGCCACCCCGTTGGCGTCCACCCCCTCCGGGAGGGTCACTATACCCTCCAGCTGGAAGGTCTGCTCGGTTTTCAGTCCGGGCTCATAGCTGGTACCGTCCGCCGGCACCCGGGTCCAGGTGACCTGGGCGGTATGGATGGCGCTGTCGTCCGTCACGATCTGCACCTGAGCGGGCAGGACCAGCGCGTCCAGCGCCGTACCGTTGGCGGCGGAGACCGGCGCGGGGGTCTGTATGCTTTGCAGGTACACGGTTTTGGACGGGGTAGCCGGGAAGGTCACCTGCACCGATAGGGTACCGTCCGCTTGCAGAATGGCCTGGGCAGGCTGTCCATCCACCGTAACAGCGGCCCCCTGGGTAAAGGCATAGCCAGGCTCCGCCGTCAGGGGTATGGTGGCTGTATAAACCGTATCATAATCGGCGGTACCGCCGCTTTCCGGCTGCCAAGTCACCGTCCCGGCCAGAACGCCTTCCGTTGCCACGGCTACCCCGGTGTCCAGCGGCTGTCCCGCCACCGGCGCGTCCAGACCGGTGAGAGCCACCGCAGAGATCTCCTGGGGGCCTGGGTCAACCAGGCCGCTGACCTCCACCTCATAGGAAATGGTATAGTCGTATGCCTGAGCCTCAAAGACATAGGAGCCGTTTTCCAGGGGGTCGGTGGGCTGGGGCTGCCCGCCGTTGGGGCCCTGCTGCAATTTCCAGTCCAACGTATACTCTGTTCCGGGAATATTGATGAGATTACCCATATTGCCATAATACTGCATGGCAACAGCAGGACCGGGGCGGGCGTTCAGCAAGTCCTGGACGGTATCGCCCTCCTGGGCCTGATAGCTGTCGGGAGCGGGGTCCTGGGGCTGAGCCACCAGATAGGTTGTCACAAACTTTGAGACTGCCACATATCGGGTGTGGGGCGCCAGTTTGGGGGCATTGCCGGAGATAACGGCAGCAGAACCCATGGGCGTTGTGCCGCCGCTCAGCTGTATATTGGTTCCCAGGTTCAAAGTACCGTTGTTTTCCACCACCGTCACACTGGCGGCACTGGTCTTCACCGTTGTAAAGCCCATGGAATTGGTGATGGCGGCCGAGCCGCCCGCCTCCACCCGGAAGACCGGGGAAGCTGTGCTGGTGACAGCGCAGGGGGAACTGGCATTTCCGCCGGTCTGCCCGTTGAGGTCCAGGGTCACCCCATCCTTCAGTACAAGGGTGTTGGACAGCGAGACGGCATTTTGCAGAACCAGGGTATCGCCGGATACGGCGTCATTCATAGCCGCTTCCAGGGTGTCGTAGGACCGGGAAGACCCGTCCGCCCCTTGCAGCAGCACGTTTCCATCTGCGCTGGGGTCCCGGGCCTGTTGGGCCAAAGCAGGATAGGTCAGCTTCCATGTTGTATAGGCAGGTGATTTTGCGGCAGAAGAGTCGTGATTTTTGCCAAAGGTCTCATATCCGTTGAAATTCTTTTCGGTCTCGGTGCCGCTGCCCACCAGGAAATAAACCTGCCGGGCCGGCAAAATGGAAAGCTGGGGATCATCCCAGGTGGGGTCAAGGGCATACCACTGGGTATTGCCTGTGCCGTCGTCCAGCTTGACATAGTTCCATGCGTGCTGCTCGCCGTTGGGCCGGTTATTTGTATTATAGGCCCAGCCCTCGATATAGGCGTTTTCAATGCCAAAGGCATCCAGCAGCACCTTCATGGCCGTGGCATAGCCATAGCAGACCGGATCGTCATCAGTGGTATTGACAGAGCAGTCCGCTGGCCGCGCAGCGGGAAAAATTGCTGGCGGACAACCCAGCGTCATTATATACATTGTGCAGGGCGATCCAGTCGTTGAGATATCTGAGTTTGGCCACCGTATCCACAGCCGTGGCCGGTACGTTTGCCTTGATCTCCGCCACCTTGGCGTTCAGATCCGCCCGGTACTGCGGCAGATTCTCTGGGGTAAAGCCAGGATAAAAGAAGGATTCTCCGGACATACAGGACAGCACGAAAATATCATTGCCCTCAGCGTCCTGTCTGGGATTTCCCTCTGCCCAAACCAGCTTGGAGGAATCCACCCAGAAAATTTCCGGGTGATCGCGGAATACCGCAAAGATAGGCTTTCCGGTGATGGAATATCCGGAGTCCTTGGGGATGACGACCTGTACGCCGGATGGGTCCAGAGGATCTTTGGCAAGCTCCTCCACCTGGGAGAGAATGGAATCGTAAACCGCCTTTTCGTTCTCGTTCAGCTGGGTATAGAAATATTCGCCGGGCTCCGCCATACGCAGGGTCTGGGCAAAAGAATTGCTCCCGCCCGCCGGCCCAGCCGCATAGGCCGGAAGTCCGCCGCTCCACAGCAGGCTGCCGGCCAGCAGTACACAGCAAAGCTTTTTTCCGCCCTGCCCCGGATGTTGTCTCTCCATAAAAGCCTCCCTTTCTTTTGCCGCTGGGATGCGCTTGAAAAACGCGGCATTTCACACATATTTTGGGTAAATTCCTTTTAATAACAAAGAAACATCCCACTTTTTGGTTCTTTTTTGCCTGTATTTGGCTTAGTATATCACAGATATTCTACCAAAACAATAGGAAAACGGAAGATTTAGGCCTAATTTGAAACAGAACACACCTGTTATCCGTGATCGCTTTGTGGAATTGCCGGAAAAAAGCCTGTACCGCAGAAAAGCGGTACAGGCTTTTTAGAATCATCAGACGCAAGAGAACGCTTACCACTGGGTCAGCTCCAGATACAGATCCTTGTACTGTCTGGCCGAGCGCTCCCAGGACACGTCCTTGGCCATGTCCCGCTGGACGATCTCGTCCCAGTGATAGCGGTTGTTGAAATAGAGGGTCTTGGCCCGGTTGATGGCGTCCAGCAGAAGGCCCGCGTCATAGCGGTCAAAGGTAAAGCCGTTGCCGTCGCCGGTAAAGTTGTTGTAGGGCTCCACAGTGTCCTTCAGGCCGCCGGTCTCCCGGACGATGGGCAGCGTACCATAGTGCATGGCGTTGAGCTGGGTCAGGCCGCAGGGCTCAAAGCGGGAGGGCACCAGCAAAACGTCGGCGCCGGCGTAGATCCGGTGGGCTCTGCCCTCATCGTACTGGATACAGGCGCTGAAGGTGCCCCGGTAGGTATTCTCATAGTAGCGGAAGGCATCCTCATACTGCCGGTCGCCGGTGCCCAGCACCACCACCTGGGTGTTGCCGTCCAGCACCTGGGTCATGATGGCATTGACCAGGTCCAGGCCCTTCTGATTGGTGAGCCGGGAAATCAGGCCAATGACAAACTTGCTGGTATCCTGCTCCAGGCCCAGCTCCTTCTGAAGGGCCAGCTTGTTCTCCATCTTGTGGTCCAGCACGTTGCCCAGGCTGTAGTTGTGGGCCAGCGCTGGGTCGGTCTCCGGGTTCCACATGCCGTAGTCGATGCCGTTGACAATACCTCTGAGCTTATAATTATGATAACGCAGATGATTCTCCAGGTGCTCGCCATATTCGCTGGTCTGGATCTCACCGGCATAGGTGCCGCTGACGGTAGTGATGCGGTCGGCATAGGCCAGACCACCCTTGAGCATATTGGCGTCCACCCAGTTCTGCTGCAAAGCGCCCATGTTGAACACCTCGTCGGGCAGGCCGGACCAGTACCGGATGGTGGGGATATTGTAGACGCCCTGGAAGCGCAGGTTGTGGATGGTGAGGACGGACTTGGCATGGCCCACCGGGGAGTCCTTGAACAGGGTACGCAGATACACCGGCACAAGAGCCGCCTGCCAGTCATGACAGTGGACAATGTCGGGGATCCAGTTCATATAGTTCAGCGCGGCCAGGGCGGCCTTGCTGAAGAAGCAGTATTTGGGGATATCGTCCACCAGATTGGTGTAGGGATTGCCGCCAGTAAAGAACTCCTGGTTATCAATGAAGTCATACACCACGCCGTCCCAGATGTACTCCATGATGCCCACATAATAGTTGCGCCCGGTCCGGCCCAGGTCCATATAAAACGCGCCCCGGTAGACCATCTTGTTCTGATACTCCTGGGGAATGCAGCCGTAACGGGGCAGGATCACCCGGACGTCACAGTTCAGCCGTACCAGCTCCCGGGGCAGGGCGTACATCACATCGCCCAGACCCCCGGTTTTGACAAAGGGATGACATTCTGAGCCGATGAACGCCACGCTTCTGCGGGGCAGGTTGGACATTTCAAACATGGGAGCAGCCTCCTCTACAACAGGTGCGGCCTCCTCCACAGCGGGAGCGGGCTCCTCGGGGGCGGGGGTCTTTTTCTTGGTGGCGGATGCGGTCTTCTTTTCGGCAGACGCTGTCTTTTTTCCGGTGGAAGCGGCCTTCTTTTTGGTGGAGGCCGTCCTTTTAGCGGGTTCTTCCTGCTCCGCCACAGGGGCGGCCGCTGCCTCAGGCGCGGGGTCGGCTGCGGCGGGCGCTGTCTCCTTGGAAGCGGCGGCGGTTTTCTTTCCCGTGGACGGGGTCTTTTTTGCGGTGGATGTGGTCTTCTTGGCGGTGGAGGCAGTCTTTTTGGGGGCGGGCTCCTCCTTTTCCGCTGCGGGTGCAGCCGCGGGAGCGGGCGCGGAGGCCGCCGCCACAGGGGCTGTCTCCTTGGGGGTGGAGTCCGTCTTCTTGGGGGCGGGCTCTGCTTTCTCCGCCACAGGAGCGGCCGTTTTGGCGGGCGCAGAGGCCGCCGCCGCGGGGGCCGTCTCCTTGGGGGTGGAATCCGTCTTCTTGGGGGCAGACTCCGTTTTTTCCGCCGCAGGGGCGGCCGCCGGAGCGGATGCACGCTTCACCGCGGTAGGGGCTGTTTGTTCCACTGCCGGGACTGCGGCCTCCTTCGCGGCCATATTCTGTTTCAAATCTGCTTTTTCCCGTGCCATGATGAACCTTCCTTTCCCTTCATGCTATCCTCACAAAGTCCTCGCCGCCGCCTTCCGCAGATGCGGAGGCAGCGCAGGCCTGGATACTTGGCATTTACAAAAATATAACACATCGGCTCCGTTTTTGACAGTCCTTTCTGGTAAAATTCAGGGAAAATTCCATCCTTTTTCTTTCCCGGGGCGGCACGGTCCCTGGAGCAGACAAAAAACACAAGGTTTCCCGTCCCCCTTGTTCCCGCTTGTTGAACTGTCCCCAATATGCTAAAATAACTGTCGGAAATTTTCCCAGCCGCGAAATAGCGCCGCGGCAAACCAAGAGAAAGCGAGAGGAAAGACAATGGCAAAATGGACGCTACAGGCATCGGAACAGCTTCTGGCAGAGGCTTCGGCCTCCTACATCACCAAGCGCATGGTGGTTATGCCCAAGCCCAATCCCGGAAAGCTGCATATCACCAATCAGCGGGTCATCTTCACAGACGCACTGACCCTCTTTTTCGACTACCCCCTGGATCAGATCGTCTCCTTTTCCGTGGGAATGGCCAACACCATCACACTGACCACAACCGATGGAAAAACCCACAAAATCACCGGAATGTTTAATAAAAAGCTGATCCAGGCCCTGGAGCAGGCCGGAGTCAAAAAGGCATAATCAAATCTGAAAGAAATGAGGAGAACACCTTATGAAAAAAAGAAACGTCCTGCGGCGGTTTGGCCCGTGTCTGCTTACCCTGTCCCTTGTTTTATCCGGCTGCACAGGAGGGCAGAACACTACCGGCGGTACGGACAGTTCTGCCGCCCCGACCCCCTCTCCCACCGCCGACCAGACATTGGATTTCACCAAGTACAATGCATATCTGGATGTGCTGGACAACGTCTATGAGATGGACGCCTTGCTCACCGCCTATTTTACCGTGGTGCAAGACCAGCCGGAGTTTGCTCTGGTGGAGGGCATGGACTACAGCATGCTGGACGAGGACTTCTCCTTCTACACGTTCAGCTCCTATCCTATGGAGAAGGCCATGGGTTACCGGGACGAGGAGCCTGACTATCCTGAGCAGGACACCCTGCTGACGGCGCTGGAGGAGCCCTTCCTGGCCATGGGCGAGATTCTGGACGACCTGGGCTGGTACATCAGCTACTCTGAATATGAGGAGGACGGCATGGCCAAGGCCGCTCAGCTCCACACCCAGCTCTATGAGGTGGTCAGCGACTTTGACGAAGCTGCTTTTCCCTTTATGGACTCCATGGACGTGCTGGACCAGTCCACCGAGCAGCAGGAGCTGGACCGCCTGAAGAGCGAGGGCATGGATATCGCCTATTATAGCCGGATCATTGTCAACCTCTCCTATGACATCGACGACGAGATCTGGACGCAGCTCTCTCAGGCCGATACAGAGGGGCTCCCCACTTTGGATATGACCAATCTGGAAACCCTGTATCAGCAGCACCAGGAGGCCTACGCTGAGCTGACCAAGGCTCTGGCCGATCCTGAGCAGGTAAAGACCATCTGGCCCGACGATTCCTCTTCGGAAAGCCAGGCAGAGATTTACGGCACGGCGGTGGAGGATGTAAACACCGCCCTGGACAACTTTATGCAGGCGGCCCGCAGCCAGGCGGATTACAGCTCGAGCTATGAATCCTACACGTATCAAGTTTCTTTCCTGGTAGACCTCTACAACTCTGTTATTTCTGGATAACAAAATGGTTCCCTCCGGATCAGATATCCGGGGGGAACCGTTTTAATTGTGTGATAAAATCCGGTAAGCAACAAAAAATCCCCAAGAACCAAAGTTCTCAGGGATTTTTGGAGCTGCTATCCGGATTTGAACCGGAGACCTCATCCTTACCAAGGATGTGCTCTACCTACTGAGCTACAGCAGCATAATGGCGACGCGGAAGGGACTTGAACCCTCGACCTCCGGCGTGACAGGCCGGCGTTCTAACCAACTGAACTACCGCG
>NZ_CALWXV010000042.1 GCF_944385615.1 uncultured Flavonifractor sp.
TTGTACTTCTTTGGCCTCTATACGCCAGAAACCCGGCTTATGCTTGATGCATAAACCGGGTTTCTCGACAGGCTGAAAAATTGCCCCCGGCTTTACGCCGGGGGCAATTTTTATTCTTATTTGACCTCTACGATCCGCACCTTGCCGCCCTGGTCGGGAGAGCGGTCATAGTAGACGGTAATATCATCGCAGAAGGCCAGGGCCAGCTTCAGGTTGTCCAGATAATTGTCCTCGCTGACGCTGTACCACTGTCCGGTGGTCTTGTTGTAGCACTGGACCTGACTGGAGATGGGGATCACCATCTCGTTGGTGGTCAGGGTCATGGTGTCCAGATCAAACTGAGCCCGGCGGATGCCAGAGGCAGACTGAACCTCCATAAATCCGGCCATCAGGTTCTTATCGTCCACCTTGTCCAGAGAGCCGGCCACGCCGCCCATACGGCGGTTCTGGGCGCCCTCAGCCTTGCCCACCACATAGCTTACGTTGCCGCTGCCGTTGGTCACTTGGATCTCGCCGTTCTGGAAGGTCTGCGTAACAGTGCCATCCTCTCCGACAATGTCCACCACACCGGAGGGACGGTAATAGATCTGCCCATAAGCATAGCGGTCGCCGGTAACATCGTTCAGCACGACCTTATCCACCCGTCCGGCCCAGTCATAGCCCACATAGCTGATCTGGTCGGCCTTGACCAGAGGCACGGTAATGTCGCTGCGCTTGATTTCAGCCAAGGGACCGTTACCCACCTGCTCAAAGAACCGGGCGCCGGGCGAAAGCTTCTTGGTGCCCAGCATCTCCTTCTCCAGATCCAGCGGCGCGGCAGAGCCTTTGTAATAGACCTGGCTCAAATTCAGCAGACCGGGCTCGCTGGAGGACACCGTCACCAGATAGCCGTTGAGCTTGGCGGCGGCTCCCTCGCTGTACCGGGTACCGCCCTTCAGGGTAATCAGGCCATCCAGCAGGGTAATGCTCACGTTGTCCTTGGAGCTTACCTGGGCCACGCCCACCGCGTTGGACTTTGCCACATCGGGGGAGACCGCACCTGCCACCTCACCGGTGGCCGTCAGCAGCAGCGTGACCCGGCTGCCCACCTGGAAGGAGGCCAGATCGGCCATGGCGCTGGGCAGTACCTGGAACTCCGTTCCCATCATAGTGATGGTAGAGGGGGCCTCCGCATTGGGATAGGCATTCTCGTACAGGCCGCACAGCTTCAGATCGGAGACAAACAGGGTGTTGGAGTTGGGATCATAGGTACCCACATCGTACTGACGGATATCGCTGTTCTCCGCCGGGACGCCGTTTTTGTAAATCGTGGGGGTCTTTCCGGCGGTAATGGGATAGAAGGCGTTGCCGGTACCGGTGGGCTTGTTCTTGACCACCATGATATGGCCATTGTCCCCGCTGGTGCTGCCGGCGGTGCGGTAGAGGTACTGAAGCTGCCCGGCGGCATCGTAGCAGGCCACCATGGCCGTACCGGTGCGCAGGCTGGTCCAGACGCTCTCATAGGTGGAGGCGTCGGCGCTGTCGCTGCGGTAGACCTGGGTGTCCAGCTTTACCGCCACTGTATCACCATCCACCGTGGGAATGGCATTGGCCTGGGGACTGCCCATAACGGTAAAGGCCTTGTAGGTATAGCCGTCCTCAGGCAGGACTGCCAGCACCTTTTTGTCCTTGTCCAGCACCAGTCTGGCCTGGGTGCCGCCCAGGGTCTCGTCCAGCCCCACACGGCCGCTCTGATAGGTGCCGGAGGCGGTGAACACCTTGCCGTTGTCCGCCCCCGCCGCGGCGGAGGTCACGTTGAGCAGGACGGCGGGCTCGGTGATGCTGCACCCGTGGGTAGTCAGATAGAGCTCTTCGCTGCCTTTGGATTTGGTAAAGAGCAGGTTGTAGAAGAGGATGGCGGCCTGTCCCCGGGTGAGGTTGGCGCTGCCGGACACCGACAGATTCTCATCCAGCCCGGCCTGGGCGGCCAGGGCCAGATAGCCCTCATACCATACGGTACCGGTGGCCACATCCTTATCCTCATAGCCCAGCACCCGCATGAGGATGGTCACCGCCTCCCCCATGGTGATGGGGCGGTCAGGGCGGAAGGTACCGTCCCCCACCCCCATAATGAGGCGGGTCCCGGGCGTCTGGGTCTCGCCGTCACCGGAAGAGGCGCCGCCGCCAACGGTGATGGAAGAAGCCAGATTGATGTAGCCTCTGGCCCAGTGGCTGGAGCCCACATCGGTAAAGATGGTCCGGCTGCGCTGGGCGGGTTCTTCGTCCCCCCGACCCATGATCTCCACCACCATCTTGCAGAATTCTCCCCGGGTCAGGGTACTGCTGGGACGGAAGGCGCCGCTGCCGTTGCCGCTTACCACGCCCAGCAGCCGCAGGGTCTCGGCGGCGTTGGCCTGATTGGGGTCGGTAATGTCGGTAAAAGCGCTGTTTCCCGCCGCCGACGCCGTGGGAAAGAGGAACATCCCCACCAGCAGAGCCGCCGCCAGCAGGGCGGAAAGCCATTTTTTCCTATTCATTATCTCACTCCTTTAATCTGCCCGCAGGGCCTCCACCGGCTGAAGGCCGGAGGCCTTGATGGCGGGATAGAGGCCAAACGCCACGCCCAGGGCGACGGAAATAAAGAAGGCTCCCACCGTCACCCCTGCGTTGGGGATCAATATGGTCTGGAAGGACAGCTTGCCCACGATGAGGGTCCCGACATAGCCTGCCGCAATGCCGAACAGGCCGCCGATACCGCAGATCATGCAGGCCTCAATGAGAAACTGAGCAATGATGCTTTTGCGTTCCGCGCCGATGGCTTTGCGGATGCCGATCTCTCTGGTCCGCTCGGTAACAGTGACCAGCATGATATTCATGATTCCGATACCGCCTACGGCCAGGGAGATGGCGGCGATGCCGCCCAGAAAGCGCTGCTGCATCTTGTCCTGCTCCGCCCCCTCCTCCTGGATCTGGTTGGGGGTATTGACCGAGTAATAGCCGCTGTTGGGGTCAATGAGCCCCTGGAGGAATGCCTTCAGCAGGGTGATGGCCTTTGTGGTGGATTCCGCGTCCTTGGCCTTGGCCACAAAGGTATCCATCTGGGTCCGTCCGTTAAGGACCCGGTTCATGGAATAGGGCAGTACGATATAGCGGTCCATACCGGTCATGTTGTCAGGGTCCTTTTCCTGATAGACCCCGATGACCTCAAAGGGGATATTGTTGATGGTGATGGTCTGCCCTACCGGATCCATGTAGTTAAAGAGTGCATCCGCCATTTTGGAGCCCAGCACGCATACCTGGTTGTAGTTTTTCACATCCAGGTAGGCAATGTCTCTCCCTTTGGCTAGGGTAAAGTTGTTGCACAGGGAGAATTGCTGGTTGCCCATCACCACCTGAGGGGACTCCTCCCAGCTGGTGTTGTAGTTGTCCAGCGTCTTGGCGCCGTACTTGATGACGGTCTGGTTGTACATCTGCACCACGGGTGTGACGCCCAGCACATACTCGTCCAGCTCCTGACAATAGTCATACAGCGCGTCGGATACGCCCTCGCTGTTCCAGCTGCTGGCGTTGATGTTGATGATGTTGGTGCCTAGGCTCTCATAAAACGCCCGCATCTGCTGGTTCTGTCCCTGGGCATAGGATACCAGGATAATGACAGCGGCCAGGCCGATGATGACACCCAGCATGGTCAGGGCGGAACGGGCCTTTTTGGCGGCAATGGATTTGATGGCGATCTTAAAGGCCTGGGTCAGATTCATGAGAAGGCCCCCTCTCTGTCTCCGTCGTACAGGATACGGCCGTCAGCAATGCGGATAATCCGCTGGGCCGTGGCCGCGATGCCATTGTCATGGGTGATGAGGATGATGGTGGAGCCGTCCTCATGGAGCCCATGGAGAATCTCCAGCACATGTTTGCCGGTGCGGGAATCCAGGGCGCCGGTGGGTTCGTCCGCCATGATGATGGGGGGCTGGGTGGCGATAGCCCGGGCAATGGCCACCCGCTGCTGCTGGCCGCCCGACATCTCGGTGGGCTTGTGGTCGGCCCGGTCGGCCAGACCTACCCGCTCCAGGGCGGCCTCCACCCGATCCCACCGCTTGGAAGCGGGCACCCCCTGATAGATCAGGGGGAGCTCCACATTCTCCCAGGCATTGAGGGCGGGAATCAGGTTGAAGCCCTGAAAGATAAAGCCGATCTGTTTGTTGCGGATGTGGGCCAGCTGCTTGTCGGTGAGCTCGGTCACGTCCACCCCGTCCAGATGGTAGTCGCCGTAGGTGGGGATATCCAGGCAGCCCAGAATGTTCATCAGCGTGGACTTGCCCGAACCGGACTGGCCGATAATGGCCACAAACTCTCCCCGGTCCACCGCCAGGCTCACCCCGTTCAGGGCCCGGACCTCGCTCTCCTCTCCTTCATGATAGATCTTGAAGAGGTTTTTGACGTCAATCAGCATCTCAGCCACCCCAACTGTCGGCACTCTGGGTGGCGTAGCCGATAAAGACCTCATCGCCTTCGTTGAGACCCCGCTTGATCTCCACCCGGGTGGTGTCGGCCAGACCCACCTCCACCGGAACGGCCCAGAAGCCTTCGGGGCACTTCCAGGCGGGATCGGGCTCCAGAATGGCGTTGACCGGCGGCTCCTTGGCTTTCACAAACACAATGGTATTGCTGACCTGTCCGGCTCCGCCGCTTCCGCCGGCTCCGCTGTTTCCGCCATCCTCCGACGGGATCTCCGCCACGCCGCCGGGCATGACCATAATGCTGCCCAGCTTACGGAGCACCGCGCCGCTGGTGTAGCTCTGGGGCAGCGCCACCGCGCCGTCGCTGGTCATACCGTCGGTAATCAGGATTTCGTCGGTGGTCCCGTCCCCTACCAAAGCGTCGTCCGTGGTTCCATCCCCTATCAGGGAGTCGTCCATCGTCCCGTCCTCCGGCAGGTTGTCGTCCACATAGCCGTCCTCGGGGAGCATATCCTCTCCGCCGTTTTCGGCCGGTCCGGCATCCAGGCTATCGGGCAGCTTTACATTATCAAAGGTAACGTATTGGACGGCGGCCACCGGCACGGTAAGGCAGTTATCCGCCTGGCTGGCCACAAAGGAATAGTTCACGTAAGTACCGGGGATCATGGAGCCGTCAAAGTTATCCACTCTGACCACGGCGGGGATGGAGGCCACCCCGTTTTCTCCGGAGGCGGTGAGGGAGACACTCTCCACCACGCCCATATAGGGAGTACCGTACTGGTCCAGATCCACCATCATGCCTACCTTTACATACTGGGCATTGCGCTCGTCCACACTGATCTCCACCGTCATCTGGGAGGTGTCGGCAATGCTGATGCCCTGGCCGCTCTCTGCCACCGCGCCCTCGGTCAGGCTGCAGGAGAGGACGGTCCCCGCGATGGGCGAGACCGCGTTATACTTGCTCAGCTCATCGGTAGCCTCTTTCAGCTTCTCCTGGGCAGCCTTCAGGGCCTCCTCCTTGGTGCTGATCTCCTCATTGGCAGTCTTGGATCCCAGCTGGGCCAGCACCTGACCGGCCTTTACATCGGCATAGTCCATCAGACCGAACTGCTCCACCGGGCCGGAGGCCTTGGCCTTTACCACGGTAGTTTCATAGAATTCCAACTTGCCGTTCTGATAGGGATAGATGGGGGTGCCATCGGCGGCAGTCAGACCGGCGGAGGCCTCCATCCCCTCGGTGAGGGTGCCGGGATTATCCATCACAAAGACCACCTCAAAGTGGGTGGCGCCCTCGGGGGAAACGAAGCGCACCTTGTTGATCTTCTCCACGGTGCCGGTCCGGGTGTCCATGATGGCGGGGATGGAGATCTGGGCAGTCTGCCCTACCTTGATGTCGTTTTCATAGGCATAGCTGTAGTAGAGAGAGATACGCAGCTTGGTATCGTTGACAATGGTGGCAATGGTATCCCCCTCGTTGACCATATCCCCCGCCTTCAGGTTGGCCACTTCCCGCAGGTTGCCGGCGTGAGGGGCCTTGATGGTCAGCTCGGCGATTTTTTCTTGCACCGCCTGGATCTGCTTCTGGCACTCGTTCACCGCTTCCTGGGCAGTATTGACCGCCTCCCGGGCGGCGGTGTCGTCCATGCGGTAAAGGGGCTGGCCCTCGGTGACCTGGTCCCCTTCCTTGACATACAGCTCCAAAACCGTGCCGGAGCCTGGGGTCACGGTAGCCGATTTGTTGGCTTTGGCCATACCGCTGCCCTCCACCTTCACCTGGATGGAGCCCACCTGAACGGTGTCGGTCATAGCCTCGCCCATCTCTGTGTCCTCTTGCCGGAACACAAAATACCACAGCGCCACCGCCACCGCGGCAATGATCGCCACGGTGACCAGCAGACCCACCACCAGCTTCAGCTTCCCTTTTCGTTTTTTCTTCCTGGGGCCCGTGGGCGCCGCAGGCGGCGGGGTCTGGACAGGCTTCTCCAGCACAGGTGTCTGTTGATCCGTCATATTGATCTCCTCCTTGTACATTCCTTGTCCACTGCCATTCTAGCATACCGGTTAAGGTAAGCAATGACAAAGCAATGACAAATTCTTAACAATTCCTTAAGTTCCTCCATCCATCTCACATGGGCGTCCGTCTTCCGTCCGTGTATACCGGCTCTTTCGGAAACTTCCGCCAATATTTGCCATCCTTTGTCCGCAGTACCTCTATTGATTAGACGCTTGCTCGCCCAAAAAGTTTCCTCCAAACCCTAAAATAACGCCGGACCCAGAAGCATTCTTCTCGGTCCGGCAAAGGCTGTAGAAAAAGGGTATTTTAGATCGTTTTCCCGGCTCACAGCTCCACCAGGTACCGCTCATAACCGTTGACCACACGGGTGGTCCCATACATCCACTCCCGCCGGATGCTCCGGTCATAGTTGAGGTGGGTGTGGCCGTGGAGAAAGAGGGCCGGCTTGTATCGGTCCAGCATTTTGTTAAAGGTCAAAAATCCGGTGTGGGCCAGATCGGTGCAGGGCGCCATATCCTTTCCTGGGGCATGGGTCAGCAGGATATCGAATCCTTTATGGAAAAAGATTTTAGGGGTCAGCTTGAGCGCCCGAATATCCATCTGCCGGTCGGTATATTGATAGGGACCCTCTTTGTAGCGCATGGAGCCGCCCAGCCCTACAATACGCAGCCCCTGGTACTCATAATACATCCCGTCCACGCAGGTGCAGCCCAGAGGAGGGTCCTTTTGATAGTGTCCATCGTGGTTGCCGTGGACATAGAGCACAGGGCAGTGGGCAAAGGTCGCCAGGAAGGAGAGATAGTGGGACTTCAGATCCCCACAGGAGAGGATCAGGTCAATCCCGTCCAGCTTTCCGGGCGCATAGTAATCCCACAGATAGGGGGACTCATAATCGGAGAGCACCAACAGCTTCACCCCAGACACGCCTCCTCCGCGCCCTGGACGCGGATCAGTTCTCTGGCCCGGTCGGTCAGCTCTTCCGGCTTGGGGATGGAGCCCTCCACATAGGAGGACAGCCAGTTCATGGTGAGGATCTGATGGGCGGGCAGCGGTCCGTTGTCTCCGTAGACCACATGTCCCTGCTGGTTCATCAGCACCCCGTAAAAGGGGTCCAGCCGTTCGGACTGGATGGCGTCCCGCAGTACCCCGGCCAGCCGCCGGGTACCGGCAGGCAGCCGACGGGAACAGAGCACATCCACCGTCTTTTGGTTGAGGCCCCACCAGTAGGTGATGGCTCTGTTGCCCTGGCTCTCCTTTTTCCAGCTGCCGTCCAGCACCCGGCGTACCAGGCTCTGATAAAACCGGCCCCAGTCACACTGGATCAAAGCCAAGTTATGCAGTTCCCGGGAGCGGGGCCCGGCGTTGGCGGCCAGCCGGTCCAGGTAGTCGATGTAGACAATGCCCTTGGCCCGCAGGCTGTCAATACCGCCCCCCTCCTTCAGACTGTCCCAGGACAACAGGATTCTGGCGTTGGCGTTCACCATCCGGGCGCCCTGGGCAAAGGCGTTGATGCAGGCAATGGTGCCGAAAGTGGGGTAGTCGGCCACATAGCCGATCCAGCCACTGCGGGACAGGGTCCCGGCAATGGCTCCCTTGATAAACTTCGCCTCATACATCCGGGGATAGTAGGTGCGGACCGATGGATAGGAATTGTTGAGGGAGCAGTTGAAAAACTTGACCTCCGGATGGCGCACCGCCTGCTTGACACTGACCAGCAGCAGGGACGGGTCGGTGGTGAAGATCAGCTTGGCCCCCTTCTCCACCGCCTCGTTGATGGCGGCCTCCGCCGCCTCATCGGTGACGGCATTTTCATAAGAGGTGGTATATACCTGGTCGTGCATGGTGTCCTCCAGCAGGTAACGGCCGCACTCATGATCGTATACCCATTTGGAGGTTTCGCTGCTGCCGGCGTGGATGAAGGCGGCGTGCAGCTGCTCGGTGATGGGGAAAGTGAACAGGGGCTTTTTGACCACATCATCCAGCATCAGGGCCACACCGGCATTTTCCAGGCGGTTGAGCACCTCCTGCCGGATCATGGGCAGCTCTTTGGCGATTTGGGTGGACAGCTTGCTCCGGGAGGCCTGATATCCAAAGAGCTTGATATACACCAGGAAGGCCAGAGAGATATACTGGGGGTCGGTATTTTCCCGGAGACAGGCGTCCCGGAACATGTAATAGAACGAGCGGAAGTTGTAGATCTCCTCGGCGCTCCAGGCCTCCCGGTTGGGGCGGCCCATGGCCTCCAGCAGTTCCCGGTATTCTCCCGGCCGCTTGAATACCAGGAAATTCAGGCCGGTCATCTGGTAAAAATTCAAAAACTCATAGTAGGCCGCCACCTCAGGCTTGTCGGAGGGCCGGGGCAGCAGCCGGGTGACCACCGCGGGGATGGTGATCGCCCCAAAATACTTTAATACACTCACCCGCTTGTGGCCCTCCACCACATAAAAGCGGTTCAGGTATTCCACCGCCTTGATGGGGTCCCGGATTCCCTCGTTGAGATGGGCCTGGCAGAGGGCGATCCATTTACCGGCAAATTCGCTGTCGGCCTCCAGCACGGGGTAAAAGCTAGGGGAAAAGCTGATGCGCCGCAGCCCATTGCAGGTGCCCACAATAAGCTCGCTGGGCACCTCCACCACTCCCAGACTTTCCCGCCGCATGGCCAACTCTTCCGGATCGCCGGGAAGGATCCGCAGTCCGGTCTCCTCCCCCCGGGCCGCCGCGGCCTTGACCTCTTTCTGCCCCAGACGGAGCGCGTTATGATATTCCTCCAGGATCGGCATGTCCGCCGTCCCCCTTTCCTGCTGACGTCTGTGATACGTTCCTTACCTTCATCAAGCTATCATGCTTGATGAAAAAATACAATCCTTTTCTCCCGTTTTTTTGCTTTCTTGGTGGAAATTACAGGGATAAATGGGCCATTCCAGTTGAAGAATGTACCCGAGCGTGCTATAGTTATCATATTGGCCGAATTTAAACGGCCTGTTCCCCCGTATTCGGTCGGACCCGCTGTCCGGGGCCGTATCATAAAGGAGTTACAACATGAACGAACGTGATTACCGCAAGGGTACCGTACCCTGCCATACCTGGCGCATGATCCGCGCGCTGGAAGAGGATCAATTTCTGAAGCGTCCCGCCGTGCCGGGCCGCCGTCCTTCCATTGTGATGCCTGAGTCCCTGCTCGTCCATAAGCCTGTGGAGCAGCCCGCCGCTCCCGCTCCCCAGCCAGCTCCCGCCCTTCAGACGGAGGCCGCTCCGGCTCGGGAGCTCACCCCCAGTCCCTTTGATCTGCGCCTGGCCCAATACCGCTGCGAGCTGGAGCGGCTGTACCGGGAGCAGTACCAGGGCGATCTGGCCGCCTGGGACAGCCTGCTCACCCTGCTGCGCCAGTGCTTTGAGGCGCGGGAAGCGTCTCTGCATGAGATGGACGAGCGCCGGGCCGCCGATCCCTGCTGGTACTGCCGCCGGGACCTGCTGGCTATGACGGCGGATGCTGACATATTTGCCGGCTCTCTGTCCGGTGTGGCCGGGCACCTGCCTTATCTGAAGGAGTGCGGCGTCAACTTCCTGTGCCTGTCTGGGGAGGGCACGGCGGCAGAGCTGACCCAGACCGCCGCCGCTTGCCGGGAGCAGGGGATCTATTTGCGCCTGGACCTGAAGGCCGAGGCTCCCCAGGGCGCTCCCTCCTTCCACGCCTGGGTGGAGGAGCTGCTCCACATGGCCAACCTGGGGGCTGACGCCCTGTACCTGGGCAATCTGGCCGCCTTCTCTCACGCTACGCTGCGGATGGCCCGGCTGATCTGCCAGCTGGTGTGCCCCGGCGTGCTGCTGATGGGCGACGCCCCCGACTTTGGCACCCTGGAGTTCTTTGGCTCCGACGGGAAGCCGGAGTGTCATATGCTCTGCCGGGACCGGGGCGGGCTGCTGTGGCACACCCTGGCCACCGGTGATGTGTCTCTTCTTCGCCACGGTGTGGAGCAGGCCCTGTCTCTGCCCCGGGAGCGGCTTTTCCTTAACCGGCTCCATGGAAACAACGGTGTGGAGTGGAGTCTGGACTATGGCTGGCTGAAAGAACACTGCGGTACCGACGAGGGCGCTCACCGCCAGTACCTCAACGATTGGGCCACCGGCAAGTTCCCCGGCAGCAACTGCCGGGGGGAGCTGTGCCGGGAGGGCAAGGTATGCGGTACCACCGCCTCTCTGTGCGGCGTAGAGGCCGCCGACTATGAGCAGAACGATCTCAAGCTGGACCAGACTGTGGCCTGTGACCTGCTGCTGCATGCCTTCCTCTTTACCCTCAGCGGCGTGCCCGCTCTGATCAGCGGCGACGAGATCGGACAGCTCAATGACTATAGCTGTCACGAGGACCCCGCTAAGTCCGGCGACGCCCGCTATCTCCATCAAGGTCCGTTCCAGTGGGATCTGGCCGCCATGCGGAACGATCAGCAGACCCGCCAGGGCAAGCAGTTCCACGGCCTGCACCGCCTGGCCCAGCTGCGTGCCGGTGAACCCGCCTTCGACGCCCGGGCCGACGTATGGACCTTTGACACCGGCGATGCCCGCGTGCTGGGCCTGGGCCGCTGGTATGAGGGCCGCAAGCTGGTGGCGCTGTTTAACTTCAGCAACGAATTTGTCACCGTCTCCGCACCTGAAACCGGCGCGTTTGAGGAGCTGATCTACGGCGGCCACTATGACTGTCTGGATCATGTGGAGCTTTATCCCTATGCGTTTGTGTGGCTGCTCCAGCACTGATTTGAGGTTCAGAATTTCCAAGCTCAATTGATAAGCCGAAGGGGCCTGCCGTCTGCCAATCGCAGACGGCAGGCCCCTTCCCCGTTGAAGCGGCGCTACGGTCCACACACGCTTCAGGCTCAGGCATAGACGTCAAAGCTATACTGGGCCGGGGCAGGCACCGAACTGATCATCTCGTTGATCAGGGAGATCGCCTGACTTTCCGCGTCGGTCATGGAACGCTTCATCAGAGCCGTGCTGTAGGCGCTTTGCAGCTCGAAGTTCTGCATACCCATAATCGCGTCCACCATAGCAGTCACTCCTTTCTCACAAACTTGCAAGATTCCATAGAACCCTCCACTTCTGTTATCGACCGTCCATTTTATTTGATAAGTAGGTATAAAAGATTTTACAAACAGCCATATTTCCTTTATCCACCTGATGAGAAGCGCCGCCCATACCCTTACGCCATCTTGCACAAGGCCGCCGCGCCGTTTATAATGGGATAACCTCTGAGCAGGGCTGTAAGGGGCAAAACATCCGGGTAACCAATCCCCGCAGGAGAGGAGCATGGACGTGGCGCAGGAGGAGTTCAACCGTGGGCCCGCCAAATGGAACGGGCAAATATTCGGCAGTCTTCAGGAGGCTTACGAGCAGCTGAGGGCCATCGTGGACAGTTCATACGACGGTATGTATATTACCGATGGCAACGCCGTCACGCTCTGGGTAAACCGAGCCTACAAGGATATCACCGGCCTGCAAGCGGAGGAAGTGGTAGGCCGCTCCATGTGGGATCTGGAGCGAGAGGGCATCATAAGCAAGTCAGGCACCCTGCTGGCCCTGGCCCAGCAGGCGCCGGTGACGCTAGAACAGGTCTTTCGCACCGGCCGCCATGCCTTGATCTCCTCCACCCCCGTCTTTAACGACCAGGGGGAGATCACGCTGGTGGTCACCAACGTACGGGACATGACAGAGCTTCGAGAGTTGCAGGAGAAGTACCGCCAGACCGCCGCTTTGTCCGAGCGCTACCAATCCGAGGCGGAGTACGTCCGCAAGCAGGTGCTGGCCTCCGCTGATCTCATCGTAGCCGATCCGGATGCTGGCTCTGCTGGAGCAGGTCAAACGGGTGGCCGCCCTGGACGCCACTGTCCTGCTGTTGGGCGAAACGGGAGTGGGTAAGGAAAAAATCGCCAAATACATTTATAAGAACAGCGCCCGCAAGGAGGAGCGTTTTCTGGCCATCAACTGCGGGGCCATCTCCCCCACCCTGATGGAAAGCGAGCTTTTCGGCTATGAGCGGGGGGCCTTCACCGGGGCCAGCCGAGAGGGGAAAATGGGCCTGTTTGAGGTGGCGGACAAAGGAACCGTCTTTTTGGATGAGATCGGCGAGCTACCCTTGGACATGCAGGTACGGCTGCTGCGGGTACTCCAGGAGCAGACCATTCAGCGGGTGGTGGCCGCTACCAACCGGAACCTAGAGGAGATGGTACGGCAAAAGACCTTCCGCCAGGATCTGTTCTACCGGCTCAACGTGGTACCCATCCGCATCCCGCCCCTCAGGGAGCGGCAAGCCGATATCCCAGCCTTTCTGGACCATTTTCTGGCCCAATTCAATCAGAAATATAATACCCGCAAGGAGTTTGCCGGGGATGCCGTCCGGGCTATGCTGGCCTACGAGTGGCCGGGCAACGTGCGGGAGCTGAAAATGTGGTGGAGCGGGCGGTCATTCTCAGCAGCGGGCAGCTGATCCGGCCGGAAGACCTGCCCTTCTGCCCCGGCTGGACCCCCGCGCTCTTTTGTCCGAAGCAAGAAGGGACCGTGGATCTGAAAGCCCTCACCGAGCAGTTCGAGGCCCGCTTTATCAATGCCGCCTACGAGAAATACGGCAGCGTCCGCAAAGCCGCCGCCAGCCTTTCCATGGACCCGGCCACTTTTCTGCGGAAACGAAAGAAATATGGCGAACCACCCGTGGTTCAAAAATGAAACGCGTTTCACTTTTGAATCACCGGGCGGAAGGACGGATTTACAAGGCATTTTGACGTTTTTACCGAAAGCAGGCTGTCCAAGTGTTTCAATATTAAAACGCTTGGACAGCCTGCTTTTCCTGTTGCAAAAACCGTCAATCCATTGGGAGACAAGGAAAAGAGCATGGAAACGGGCGGAGCTGTCAGTGTTGGCACAGCATTTGCTCCTTACCATACACGTATACAGTAGGCCAACTGTACTTCGCAACATCCAAATTGAGAATTGGGAGGAATTACTTTGACTGGTGCAATCGGAGTTATCGGGCTGTTGCTGGCCATTGCCTGCCTGATCGTCCTCAGCTACAAGGGCGTCAACGCATTCATCGCATCCCTGATCGCGTCGCTGGTGGTGGTTGTCACTAACCTGCTCCCCTTCTGGGAGACGTTCAGCGGGGCTTACGCCACGGGTCTGAAAAATTTTGTGGGAAGCTACTTCCTGCTCTTTGGTCTGGCCGCCGCCTACGGCGAATTTTTGAAGGTCACCGGCTCCGCTGAGAGCGTAGCCAAGGTGCTTTTCAAAATCTTCGGTGTAAAGTGGGCCCCTCTGGGCGCGCTGCTCATCACTCTGCTGATGGCTATGGGCGGCGTCTCCGCCTTCGTCATCGTTTTTGCCGTCTACCCTGTGGCCGCCCCTCTGTTCCGCAAGGCCAATATCACCAAAAAACCTGCTGCCCGGCATTGTGCTGTGCGCCTCTGTTACCCTGTGTCTCTGTCTGCCGGGCAACCCCACCAGCACCAACGCCCTGCTGGCCCGGCCTGAGTACGGCCTTGGTGTGGACGCTTTCTCCGCCCCTGTTATGGGCATCATCGCTTGCGTCGTGGGCACCGTTTTGGCTGGCGCTTATGTCACCTGGCAGGCCCGCCGTCAGACCGCCTTGGGTGTGGGCTACGTGGTTTCCGGTAGAGACGCTCAGGAGGAAGAGCAGGACAAGGATCTGCCCCCCTTCCTGACCTCCATCATCCCCCTGCTCATTGTGGTGTTCGTGATGATCGCCCTCAAGAACGTGATGAACGCCACCGACAGCATCCTCACCTCTCTGTGCATCGCCATCATCGCCTGTGTGGTGCTCAACCCCAAGGTGTTCTTTGGGGCCAAGAAGTCCCACAGTGTCCTGAAGACCTTCACCACCGGTATGTGGTCCTCCTGCACCTCCGCCCTGCTGCTCACCGGCGGCGTCATGGGCTTTGCCGGTGTGGTTCAGGCAGCCCCCGGTTTCCAGTACTTCGTGGACTTTGCCAACAGTCTGTCCACCACCTTCAACCCCTATGTCTCCGCCTCTGTGGCGGTCAACGTCGTGGCCGGCATCACCGGTACCGCCCTGGGCGGCCTGCAAATCTTTGCCGATACCATGCTGCCCAACTATATCAATCTGGGCATCAACCCCGAGGCCTTCCACCGTCTGATGACCATTGCCTGCTGCGGTCTGGATAACCGAGTACGGCATTGCCGCTCTCAAGGGCCGTACCCTCCGCCAGCGGGCCCGGGCCCTCATTGAGATCGCCCATCCCGACTTCCGGGACGCTCTGAAAGCCGAGTTTGAGCGGCGTTTCCACTGTGCCTATTGATCCCATCCCTGTTTTCAACAAACACAGTATCATTTGATATGCTGCTCTCCCCCCAATGAATTGGAAATCGGGACGCTAAAGGATATAGGACAATTGCCCCGGTGTTAGCCATGACTATGGCCGACACCGGGGCAATTTTATGGTTTTGACTGGATATACCAGCAAAAAATCGTGCAGTCCAATGGACTAAGACCCCGCTGTTGGGGTATGCCGCTCTTTTTCAAACAAGTTTTAAATTTTGAAATCCATACTGCGAGTTGAAATCGGGAAATGGTCAAAATATCCCTTTGGATAGATCTGCAAGTTAGACAAAAATTTATTCAGTAAGCTGTCCTTGTCCGCATCTTTATCGGAGAAAGACAACAAGTCTAACATATTTTGAAGGTCATCCTTGGAATTATTAAAAACAATGTCTGTGCTGAGACGATGCTCTACGCCATCCTCGTCTGTGTAGGAAACCCATATTTGGGCTTTGAGGGGATCTGTGGGATCAAATTCGTCGGTGGTGTAATCCTCCTCATAGATTATATTTCCGTTTTTGTCTGTCGCCCTAAAAGAGGTCATTCTGGCGCAGTTGTCCGGATCTCCGCCGGTTTGATAAAACCACTTAAAATTCTTGGGCGGTGCCACATCAGGGTCAACGATATAGTTGTAGTTCGACACAATAAAGGGATCGCCTTTTAATGCTGTATTAAAATTATACAGGTTGGTTTTACCTTGCTCCAGATAGTCAGGAACTTCAAATGTGGTGTCATACTCCTGAGAGATCGTTTGGGTAGCATTGGTGATGGCGGAAATCGCTGACTCGCTGGTGTAATAGTAGTCGGAATTGTAATAACTCCAACTGCGCTGCACATTCATGTCCCCAGTGATATACTGTTCCCCTTCGGCATTGTTTCGCTCTACGGCGACGGAAAGAATCTTTTGCCGGAACGCATTGTAGAAATCCATTGCTGTTTCCTTTTGGGACTCAGTTAGGGGAGAGGGCGGATTTTCCATGGAGCCAAACAGCTCTTTTTTCAGCATTTCTCTATACTCGGCCTGTAACTCTGACTCTGACATCGTTCCATCAAAGAACTGGTTGATACACGCCTCTATGCGGCTGCTATGCTCGGAGGGAGCAGCACCATCCAAATACTTGCAGATGGCTGGATCGATACTGCCGGTATAGGAGTGTTCGACCCGGACAAAAGAATCCACATCAACGGTGTCTTTTGAAACCTTCTGAATGTCCTTTGAGGCATCCAGAAAGGTTCCATGATCTGTTTTTATGTACGTGTAATTGGATGTGTTGATTCCATTCATTTGTTGTTCTCTCCTTTTCCTCTTCATTCGCAATAAAAGGCAATTCAGTCTGCTTTGCTGTTCGTCCAGACCGGCTCCATTGGCGCCTTTCCATTGCGGATCTCATCAGCCATCTGCTGAAGATCTGCTTTTGTAATCGGCACCTGATAGTGATGGAACTTTCCGTCCTCCAACATCCACAGTCCATAGTTTGGATCGGTGAAAGCAAATTCTTCTTCTGGATTGGGTTCTTCAGGCGGCGCCGGTTCCTCCGTATCGGTATTTTCAGATTGCACTGGCTCGTCCGAAACCTCTTTCAACTGCCCATTCACATAATCAATGCTGAGATCAGCGTCGGGAGCACCATCCCAACCACGCAGACCCAGGTAAGTATACGTGTGGTGGTATTGCTCCAGGCCAATATCTCCAGCTTTCTGCGCTCCCATTCCATTCACCAGCTCTTCCAGAACGGACCACAACTCTCGGCCGTCCGGCAGATAAAAATGACCGTCACCGCTTTGCAGTTCCCGCATATCATACCCGGTCAGTTGCTTGGTAAGATGGTACAATCCTGTCTTATAGGTGGCTGCATTAGCTGTTGCCTTTTCGGGGTCAGACAGCCGCAACGAATAATACAGGTTATAGCCATTCTTTCCGTCATTGAGAGCATCTTCAATCTTCTGAGCCAAGGCATCATCCTCAAGTCCTTCCACATGAATCAGATAGTCATATGGATCGATAGTCAAGCAAAGGGATGTGCCTTCTGGAAGGATAATCCCTTGGCGTTCCAATTCTGCACGAATCGATTCGCCAATCCCATTTCGGGCGTTCTGGACTGCCTCACCCAACGTTTTCGGGAAGTACAAATCACCCTCAGTAACATTTGCTTGTCTCAAGGCGTAATTATCAGCATAGTTGCCAGTAACTACATGACCATACTGATAGATCTCCCATTCAGAGGCCCAAGCAGTTTCACGCTCCTCTGCGGTCATATCCCATCGAAAGTATGGTGAATTTGGATTTTTGTACTTATCATTCATGTGTTGCATTGGATCGGCAAACTTATTGTTTTCCTCAACCTGAGCCTGATAATAGTCGTTGATGATTTCATCGTATTCATCAAACATTTTGTCAAGTTCTTCAAACGGATTCGGAAAAGTCATCTTTTCCAGAGTCCCTGTGTTGGACTCCGCCGCTTCATTAACGCTGTTTTCATAAGCGGCTCTTGCCTCCGGGGAAATCGTAATCTGATCCTGTCCGGCTGTCATAGACCATGTTGTGGGCTGCTTTCCATCTGTTTCCGCCTGTTTTGCATACCCCACCGAAGCGGCTCTGTTATTCCACGAAACTTGCATACTCATATTCCTATCCTCCTCACTTTGAAGCAGAAGAGTTTCTCCCCTATATATAATTACGAAAGAAGATATAAGAATTGGGACACTTCCACTGAACTTATTTTTTCACCTTCCAGCGTGAACGCGGGAGAATCAAACCTGGGAGTGCCTCGATACTTCGATCACAAGTCAATGTACACACGTCATTTTTCTCAAATCCCATCCCTATATCTATTATATCGGCTTAGATTCCGCTAAAATAATAATATTTCATCCTTTAACCCTATCTTTCCATCTCTAGCCAGAGAAACCTGTTCAATCCGGCCAAGCGGCTTGCCAAAAGGGCTCTACCCAGTCCTCTTCCCCGGTATCTAAAGCCCCCAAAAATATCTCTCTGGATATATAATCTGTATTTATACTATTTGTAAAGTATCGATGCGCAACAGATTGACCGCTTGGTGATGGAGAACTGGCTTGCTTTTTTTGAAAAGACCGGTAAAATAGTGGTTGTAAATATTTTCATTCCATACAGTCTTTTTTGACAGCCTTGGTAAAAAGCATCCTCCTCAAAACAATCCATATTCTCTAAAAGAAGGTACCATATAATGGGTGAGCAAAAGATTCGCTCAAAACTAAAAAAACTGGTAATTGTTTTTCTGATTGTTTGTTCCATTATTGTAGGCGTTTCACGATGTTTGCTTGGGTCTGTTACAGAACTATATGCCGAGTCCGTGCAAGGACGTCTGGAAGAACGAGCGCTGCAGTATAAGAAGTCATTTCTCTTCAAAATGAACTCAGACCTGCAAACCCTTCGGGCCATGGCCTGCATACTGGAAGATACCACCACCGAAAACACCACCCCCGAGGAGACAGGAAGGCTTCTGTCCAATCTATGGGATGCCGGGAGTACGGTAGGGTTTGTCCGTCTATGCTATTTTTCTCAGGATGGAACAGGTATGCAGCTGACCGCCCAAGGACAGCCCGTTGCAATTGAGATATCCGATGAAACTGCTGAAATGCAGTCCGCCATTCAGCAGGCTCTGCAAGGGAACTCCCTTTGCTCCCGGGCATTCTATGACCCTATGCTGGGATACAACACTGTGGGCTATGCCACCCCGGTTTATACCTTTGGCAAAATCAGCGGCGTGTTGGCCTGTTCTGTGAGTACGGAGGCCTATGCGGATATTTTGTCCTCCATCGGCGCTGTCAGCGATATCGGGGCAGCCGCCGTGCTTAGTTCTGACGGGGCGGTAGTGGCCTCCACAAGAACACATCAGACCCAGGGATTTTACGATCTGCACGGTTCGGCCTATCTGAGCGTTGGGGCGTGTGAGGAGTTCTCTCAGGCGCTGGCCGGAGAAGAAACAAAATTTTTTGAATTTGAGTCGGGCGATCTGCTCCTATACGCCTGCGTCATGCCCATGGGTATTTGCTCAGATAAAATCGTCATTGTGGACACCGATAAGGGGATCAGCGATGCCGTTTCAGGTGTGGTGGATTATGCGCACTTGATCGGTGTGATGTTTGGCGTTACATCCATTGTGTTTGTGATGGCGGTCCTCTATATTAACCGCCGCCATGGCAGGCAACTGCTCCAGGTTGCATACCATGACAGACTGACCGGCGCATATAACCGAGATAAATTTTTTCAGCTTCTGGACCAGAACTGGAAAGAAAACATGGTATATGTGGTGGCGTCCGTCAATATTCGCAAATTCAAATATATCAACGAGCTGTTTAGTCCGGTACGGTCGAACCAGCTGCTCAAGGATATCTGCACAGTCCTGAAGCGGCATATAGAACCGGGCGAGTTTTTCTGCCGGGATACCGCAGATACATTTGTGATTGCCCTGAAAACGCTGGACAGGGATACCGTCCGGGAGCGGTTAGAGGGCATATTCGCAGAGATAAAAGCGAGTTGCACCAGTATTCCGGCCAACTACCCGATCTCCTTTTACTGTGGCTGCGCCTATACCTCCGACTGCTCCAGCAAAAGCCGCAATGAAGAACTGATGAGCCATGTAATGATGGCCCTGAGCAACGCAAAGCAGACCCAGCAAGCCAATATTTCTTTCTATGACGCGGAAATCCATAAGAAAGAGAAGCTGCAAGCCTTTATTGAGAACCGGATGGAGTATGCCCTCGAAAGCGGCGAATTTCAGATGTTCCTCCAGCCCAAAATGGACCTGAACCGGGGGACGCTCAGTGGAGCGGAGGCCTTGGTACGGTGGGTGGTGGACGAAAACCAAACCATTTTCCCGGATCAGTTTATTCCTATTTTTGAGCGCAATGGGTTCTGCGTGCAGCTGGATTACTATATGGTGGAACAAGCCTGCAAACAAATCCGAGCCTGGATAGACGCCGGGCTGTCTCCCGTTCCAATTTCAGTAAATCAGACCAAATTGCTGCTTTATGAAGAAGATTATGTGCAGCGTATCTGTGCCATCGCCCAGCGCTATGAGATTCCCGGCCACTATATTGTTCTGGAAATCCTGGAGGGGCTGGCTCTGGAAAACCCGGAGCAGGTATCCGAGCGCATTGGTCAGCTGCACGCCCATGGCTTCCGTATTTCCATGGATGACTTTGGAACCGGCTATTCTTCCCTGAATACATTAAGCCAGATCCCCATTGATGAACTGAAGCTGGATCGTTCTTTCCTGCTTCAGGCCCATCGGAGCAAGGAATATAACCGGCGCAAAATTCTGGAAGTTGTCATTGAGGTGGCAAAGTGGCTGCACATCTCCACCGTAGCCGAGGGAATTGAGACCGCTGAGCATGTGCAGCTGATGCGGGAGATGCACTGTGATTATGGACAGGGATATTATTACAGCAAACCAATTCCGGCAGAGCGCTTTACAAAGACCTTTCTGCTCCCAAATGCTCAGTCGGCCGATCTATAACAGAACCCCGGCAGGATGAGATCCAAGGGAAAGATATGCAATAAATTCGCGTGTCAATTGCCTGAATGCTCCGCTGTGGATTGCTTATTTGGAGAGGTGCACCCATGAAATCTCAAAAATATACACGCTTTGGACAAGACAATGAGGATTGGACATACTGGAAACAAACTGATGAATGTATTGTCTTTGGCCATTGGATCATAGAAACAGACGCAGGAAAGCCGCCGCGTATGTACTGCGATGATGTTTCCATGCAGGCCCTTGGCGTTTCACCGGAGGAATCTCCGGAAGACTGCTATAGTATCTGGCAAGAAAATATTTTCTCTTCGCATATTGCAGAGATGCAGCGGCATGTCAGATCCATGATCGCGGGAGAACGGGGTGATATTACATACCCTTGGAAGAGTCCTGCGGGCAGTACCAAGTATTTGCGCAGCATTGGTGTGCGGGATATGGCCTATCAAAAAGGAATCCGGCTGCTGGGAACCTTTCAGGATGTAACCGGCGCCCTGTTCAGCGAGCGAATGAGCAGAAATTCATACCTGAAATCGGATTTTCTGCTGCAAATTTTGGCGGATACCTTTGAGGCCGTGCATGTGATTCAGTTCGACAAAGGAACCATTATGTCGGTTCGCTCGGTATTGCCGTTGTTTTGGAATGAATATGAACTGGACATTACACGTTATCTTCAACTTTTACCGCGCTTTCTTCCGCCGGAAGACTGTAAAATAATTAAAAAATGCATTGCAGAGCGCAAAGTAATTGATAAAAACGGGAACTGCGTTACCAGATATTCATGGGATTTTAAAAGTGACGCGTTAAAAAAAGATGCCTGGTATAATATCCAGATCAGTTTGGACCCCAATGTCAGCAAGGACGACATGATTATTGCGGTGCGTGATATTTCTGAACTGGAGCAAAGTAAGCACACGGTCAAAAAACTGAGGCATATATCTGAAATAGATGGGCTTACCAAGGTGTTTAACCGGATTGCCATTGAGAAAAAAATCAATGAGCATATTTCTGCGCAGCCTGATGAGAACAGCCTTCTTCTACTGCTGGATTTAGACAATTTCAAGCAGATCAACGATCGATTTGGCCATATTGAAGGGGATAATCTGCTGATTGACACCGCGGAGAAATTAGAGCATCTTTGCCGTAATACCGATAAAGTGGGCAGGCTTGGCGGGGACGAATTTATTATTTTTCTGCGGTCGGTGCAAGAAAAGGATATTGACTCTCTGGTTTCCCGGATCCTTGCGCGGGTGCGAAAAGAATACCATGAATCCGGCGCCTCGGTTGAGGTAACGGCCTCTATCGGTATTGCACGCTGTCCACAGGACGGAACGTCGTTTGCTGAACTCTACCACTGTGCGGATATTGCGCTGTACGATGCAAAGCGCAGGGGGAAAAATCAATATTCACAATACCGGCAAGTGAGTCAGTAAGCACAATCCGGTAATAGTGGAAGCAAACGCTTTGTAATCATCGGGCTGAAGGGAGCAATCAATCAATATGACGGACTTTTATCAGCTGACCCAGCGGATGTGGGAAACTTATTTTGAGGATGTGGACAAGGATGGCCGTCATCCCATCCAAAATTGGATTGATCCAACCTGCACCATTATTGGAACGGGCAAGCACGAAATCTATCAAACGGCGCAAGACTTTCAAGCCGCTATGTATCAGGAAATTGCGGAGCGTAACCACATTCCCTTTCAGTTCCGTGATTTCTGGTGTGAACCGGTTATGTTGTCGGAAGATCTCTGCTTGGTGTATGGAGAGATCTATATCTACTGGGAAGATAAGGAGCAGGATGTCACCATTGATATGGACAGCCGCTTCTCTATGGTGTACCGGCGCAGAGAAGACGGATGGAAAATCATTCATATTCATCACTCACTGCCCAATGCCGAACAGGCTGATGGGGAATATTATCCCAAAACCCTTCTAAGCCAGTTCAGCGAAAAGATGGAGCATCTGCAAACACTGGCCGAGCGAGATGGACTCACGAGCTTAATCAATTACCGCACTTTTCAGGATCAGTATCCGTACTATGTGAATGCAAATTCTTCCTATTGGCTCTTTCTCATTGATGTGGACAAGTTTAAACAAATCAATGATACATTTGGCCACATTTCTGGAAATCATGTTCTCAAAAAAATGGCCACGACCTTAAAAAATATTGTTCGGGCATCTGACGTAGTATGTCGGATGGGGGGCGACGAGTTTATTCTTCTCTGTGGCGGCTTTGAAACAGAAACCCAGGCAAACGCTTTTGCACAGAGAATCAAAAGCGCCTTGACTGACGCCGGAAAAGATGAGCGGGCCTGGACGAGCGTTTCGGTTGGAAAGGCAAGGGCATTTGCCCCCGACAAGTTGGAAGCTGTCCTGGAAGCAGCGGATGTTGCTCTTTACCAAGACAAGAAACACAGCTGCCAACACCACTCCGAATCCATGTAACCAGAAGATAAGTATGCAAATCCGAAAAACCGATCCGCTTTGTCATAAGTGGATACACCATGGCTATATGGCTGTTAAAGAGAGGATCTGTGTTACAGTGAAACGAGCGCGACAGTTAGCATGGCTAATCGTAACGATATGTATGATGGTATCTATGGCTCCAGCGGCACAGGCTGCCTCCAACGGGAACACCGTCGTTCGCGTGGGATTTCCCATCCAGCACGGCATCTCCTACCTGGATGAAAATGGAGATTATTCCGGGTACATGGTCGATTATTTGGAGTACCTCAGTCTATATACAAATTGGGACTATGAGTTTGTAACTGTTGAGGGAGATACCAATACGCAAATCAATACCCTGATGCAAATGCTGATGGACGGCGAGATCGACATGATGGGCACCATGAACTGGTCAATCCCAAATTCTGTGTAAACTCCATTTGGGGTGCAAATAGAGCAAAATTTATTCAGGGCGGTAGCCGGGGAA
>NZ_CALWXV010000043.1 GCF_944385615.1 uncultured Flavonifractor sp.
AGTCCCTGGTGGAACAGCTTCGCAAGTCGCCGGAACTGGCCAACACACTGGCTGCATTGCTGGCGTCGGCCCCATCCAAAAAATAGGGCGGGAAAATCGTATTAGCAAATCGGCGTTTTTTATTAGCAAGGCCGGAAAAATAGTTCGAAGCCAATTAGCAGGCATACAGCGGAAAATGTATAAAATCGTTCCGGCGGAGCGGCAAAAACGCTCCGATGAAACGATAACAAAAAACCGCTGTAAACCATCAAAAAACGGCTTACAGCGGTCATTTTTGGCACCCCCGGCTGGGTTCGAACCAGTGGCCTGTCGCTTAGGAGGCGACCGCTCTATCCAACTGAGCTACGGGGGCTTATACAGAAATTATTCAATTTTGAAGGGCTCCAGGATTCGAACGATTCGATTTTTAGGAGGCGGACCCTCTATCCTGGTGAGGTACGGGGGCATATACAGAAATTATTCAATTTTACAAGGCTCCAGGATTCGAACGATTCGATTTTTAGGAGGGGTGCGCTCTATCCTATTGAGCTACTGGCGCATATGAACTTATGCAAAAACAGTTCCCGGACAGAAATCCGGCCTGCTGAAAACAGACAGGTGAACCCCGCCAATACCGAATCATTGTAACCCAATTTTCTTTCAGTGTCAATGCTGAGGGACGTTAAGATACGGGTTTTTGTTGGATTTTTTGCGAAAAGCGGTTGCATCGAGTGTGGGACATGCAGTATAATTAAAAGTCGAGCTTATCAGACTATTGCATATCCAGAAGTGTATGCCTTTTGCGGGATATTTGCCGGGAAACCGACGGCCCCCGGCGGTCTTGCCAGTATATCGGGAGGAAAGTTTACATGCAGAACGAGAAATTACGCAACGTAGCCATCATCGCCCACGTCGACCATGGCAAGACCACCCTGGTGGACGAAATGCTCAAACAGGGCGGCATCTACCGGGAGAACCAGGCCACCGTGGAGCGGGTCATGGACTCCAACGATCTGGAGCGGGAGCGGGGTATCACCATCCTGGCCAAGAACACCGCCGTTCACTACAAGGACGTGAAGATCAACATCGTGGACACCCCGGGCCACGCCGACTTCGGCGGCGAGGTGGAGCGCATCCTGAAGATGGTCAACGGCGTCATCCTGCTGGTGGACGCCGCCGAGGGCCCCATGCCCCAGACCCGCTTCGTGCTGTCCAAGGCCCTGGAGCTGGGCCACCGGGTCATCGTGGTGGTCAACAAGATCGACCGCCCCGACCAGCGCATCCACGAGGTCATGGACGAGGTGCTGGAGCTGCTGCTGGACCTGAACGCCACCGATGAGCAGTTTGAGTCTCCCACCCTGTTCTGCTCCGGCCGGCAGGGCACCGCCTCCTATTCCCCCGATGTGCCCGGCACAGACCTGGTGCCCCTCTTTGAGACCATTCTCAATTATATCCCTGCCCCCGAGGCCGATGTGAACGCCCCCTTCCAGATGCTGGTGTCCTCCATTGACTACAACGAGTTCGTGGGCCGTATCGCCATCGGCCGCATCGAGCGGGGTACCGTGAAGCAGAACCAGGAGATCGTGGTGTGCAACTACCACAACCCCGACGAGGCTCCCAAGAAGGCCAAGGCCACCGCGCTGTATCAGTTTGACGGTCTGGGCAAGGTGCCTGTCACCGAGGCCGACGCCGGTAACATCATTGCCATGAGCGGCATCGGCGAGATCACCATCGGCGATACCATCTGTGCCCCTGACGCGGTGGAGCCCATCGAGTTTGTCAAAATCTCCGCCCCCACCATTGAGATGACCTTCTCGGTCAACGACTCTCCCTTTGCCGGAAAAGAGGGTAAGTTCGTCACCTCCCGCCAGCTGCGGGAGCGGCTGTTCCGGGAGACCATGAAGGACGTGTCCCTGCGGGTCACCGAGACCGATTCCACCGACGCCTTCAACGTGGCCGGCCGGGGTGAGATGAGCCTGTCTATCCTCATTGAGACCATGCGCCGGGAGGGCTATGAGTTCCAGGTGTCTCCGCCCCGCGTGCTCTATCAGGAGATCGACGGCAAGAAGTGCGAGCCCATCGAGCGCCTGGTGGTGGACGTGCCCTCCGATGCGGTGGGCGCCGTCATCGAGAAGATCGGCTCCCGTAAGGGCGACCTGCTGGAGATGACTCCTGTGGGTGACCGGATGAAGATCGAGTTCCTGGTGCCCTCCCGTGGTCTGTTCGGCTACCGCAATGAGTTCTTGACCGACACCAAGGGCGAGGGTATCATGGCCTCCGTCTTTGAGTGCTACGCCCCCATGAAGGGCGAGATCCAGCGGCGCAATTCCGGCTCCCTGGTGTCCTTCGAGACTGGCGAGTCCGTGACCTACGGCCTGTACAACGCCCAGGAGCGGGGCGTGCTCTTTATCGGCGCGGGCGTGCCCGTCTACGCCGGTATGGTGGTGGGCGAGACGCCCAAGCAGGAGGATATCTCGGTCAACATCTGCAAGAAGAAGCAGCTGACCAACATGCGTGCCTCCGGCTCCGACGAGGCCCTGCGCCTCACGCCCCCCCGCCAGATGTCTCTGGAGCAGTGCCTGGAGTTTTTGGCTGATGACGAGCTGCTGGAGGTCACCCCCGAGTCCCTCCGCCTGCGCAAGCGTATCCTCAGCCACGCCGACCGCATGAAGGCTCTGAAGGGCAATAAATAAGCCTTGTATTTTAAATGAATAAGTAAACGGGTGTGCCGCATGGGATATGCGGCACACCCTTTTTCTGCGTCAATTTTCTGTTTTGGCCTGAAAACCGTATGCTGCAACAGTATTTTATATGTTACAGCTGTTCTTTTCGCTGCAAGCGGATATCCTCTCCGTAGAAGGGAAGGACCCGGTATTCTCCTTCCAGCCGGGAGGAGATCTGGGGGGTGTAGCGCTGGCGGACCTGGGTCATGTTCAGGTTGGAGGAGATCACCGTCTGCCTGCCCGCCATCAGCCGGGCGTTGACCAGAGTATAGAGGGCGGACTGAACAAAGGGGGTGGTGAGCTCGCTGCCCAGATCGTCCAAAATCAGCAGATCACAGCCCAGGTACCGTTTGGTCTCGTCCCTGGCCTCCTCGGCGTCCAGCCTGTCCCGGGCAAACTTCTGCTCTTCAAACTGTGCAAAGATATTGACCGCCGTGTCATATACCACAGAAAAGCCGTTTTCCGACACGGTGCGGGCGATACAGGCCGACAAAAAGGTCTTGCCCAGCCCCGGCGGACCGGAGAGGAACAGGTTGCGCAGCTTGAAGCGCCCGAATTTCCGGGCGTAGTTGGAGCACAAATCAAAGATAAACTCCATATTTTCCCGGGGGGAGAGGGGTTCTCCCGGCCAGGGCAGGGGGGAGTAGTAGTCCATGGAGAAGGTGTCGAAGGACTGCCCTCCCAGATCCAGCAGCTTGGACAGCTCCTTGATCTGCTCTTCGGTACATAGCCCCTTCAGACAGGAACACATCTGGGTGCCTACCCAGCCGGTGTCGTTGCATCTGGGGCAGGCGGGCCGCTGGTCCAGAGCATCGGCCGGAAAGCCATGCTCCAGCAGCAGACGGGTGCGCTCGGCCTGAAGGGACAAGTTGTGGTCCTTGATGATCTGGATGGAGGGGGCCGGGTCCTGGCCATCCCGCAAAGCGGCGGCAATGATCTGGTACACCGTCCCCTTCAGCTCTTTGTCGATCTCCGCTGCCCGGGGCAGCTGGTCGTAGATCTCCGCCTGACGGCGGGCCTGTTCCTCGGTCCGCCGGCGGCGCTGCTCCTCCAGCCGCCGGGTGGCCCGGGAAAGCACGCTGGCCTCGTATCCCATCGCTTACTCCTCCTTGTCCCGTTCCTTTTCCTGGCGCAGGAAGGCCCGCATCCGCTCCAGGTCCTCCCGCACCCGGCGGTCCACGTCGCTGGGGGCGGCGGGGTGGTCCTGCATGGCGGGTTTGCTGCCGGCGGGGGCGGCCTGCTGGGTGGTCCGGGCCGGCCGGTCCCCCGCCTCGATCTCCGCCAGGGTATGTAGGTTCTTCTTGTGCCAGCCGGTGAGAATACCGTTCATATAGTCCCAATCCATCTGCTGCTTTTTGTACACCGTCTTTTCGTAAGCCAGCCGCAGCACCTCGTCGGGGAAGCCCATGTCGGTCCAGGCCGCCACCTTCTTTTTCTCCTTCTCCACCAGAGGCCGGGGCTTCTGGCCTAGCAGCTGGAGGATCTCCCCCTCCCGGGTGCGGTAGAGGCTCTTGCGCTTGAGGTGGGCGTCGGCGGCCTGGGCGGTGTCCACCCCCAGCCGCTTCCAGACAAAGCCTTCCTTCAGCACCTGGGACATGCGGGGCTTCTGGCCCGCGCCGTATTTGCGCTCAAATTCCTCCACACACCAGCTCACCAGCAGGCAGATCACCTCGGCGGGGAGGGCCAGGTAGTCGTACAGGGTATACAGGCTTTTCAAGTCGGCGGTGGACAGCACCTTGCCCAGCCGCCGCTGGACCTCGTTCACCAGGCCGGGGAAGGTGGAGGTGGCATCCTCGATCTCCCGGGTGATGTCTGCGGCGGTGTAGTCCGGCGGCCCCTCGGGGGCGGGGATGGGGGCGGCTTCTTCGGCCTTGCCGTCGGACAGCCCCAGATTGACCAGGGCGGCGGAGGCATCCTCCAGCCGCTGGCCGTCCCACTTCAGACCTTTCCGGGCCTTGGCGGAGTCCAGCTGGCCGCCGTGGCGGAGCAGCCACAGATAGAGCAGGGCGGCGTCCCCGTTGCCGCAGGCAGTGAGCCGGTCGGCCGCCCGGGCGTCCATGGATATGATATTGCCCGGCAGCAGCAGTTCTGGCATAAAGGGGGCCTCCGTTCCGTGGGAATCTCAGTTTACCTATCATACCACATTCCAAAGGGGTGGTACAATCCCACAGCAAACATTTCCGGCGAAGTGGGGGCGCGGGGTTGCGGGAATGGGAAGAAAAGGATAAAATGACGGGGAGGAAATGCTCCGTTGCCCCTGTGCAACGGGAATGTGGTTTACAAACCACGGCCCATAGACTACGCTATTGAGGTGAGGAAAAGGATGGAACTGGCACAAAGACTGGCGGAGGCGCGGAAGGCCCGGGGGCTGTCCCAGGCTGAGGCGGCGGAACGGCTGGGTGTATCCCGACAGGCCATCTCCCGATGGGAGACGGGGGCGGGGATTCCCACGCTGGATAATCTCATGCAGCTGGGCACGCTGTACCAGGTGTCGCTGGATGGGCTGGTGTACGGCGCCGGACCGGCAGAGACCGAAGAACCACACACGGTCCCAGAAACGGAGGCCCAGATGCAGGAGCCGGAAATGACAAGGGAGCCTAAACGGAGGCGGCCTGTTCTGTTGGGGACAGCTCTGGCGCTTGTGGCTGCGGGTATCCTGGGGCTGGGAACTTGGATCGGTTTTGGGATCGCCGGAACAAGAGAGGAGACTAAAATTTTTTCAGACGATCTAGTGGTAGAAAAAAATGTAAATGCCGGAGAGGAGTTTGATTTAATGCCATGGGAATGAATTGTAAAAATAGGTTAAAAGCAGCGGCGGCTTGTGTTGCCCTGCTGGGATGTCTTAGTACTCAAAGCCCGGCTTTTGCAGTTCAATGTGATATGACTGCCACGCCCTGGAACGGTGTGGGTACAAATTCTCTTCTGGAGCATCAAATAGACAGCCTTATTGAATCCAGAGCGACCGAAACCTATAATATTAAAATCTCAGGAAATACACTGTCGAAGGCATCCAGCAGCTTTTCTATGTCCGCAGGTGAAACCATAACCATTGATGCCATCTACTCCCCCTCTACCGCAGAACTGGACGTGGGGCTGATCTATGCAGACGGTTCTTTCCACTATTTCACCACCACCGGCGGACGAATCAGCAAAACGATTGAAATGACGGAGGCCGGTACCTATGCGCTGGCTATCCGAAATAACGCATCTTATAAGGTCACTGTTTCCGGTTCTGTAAACTACTAAAAAGCATAAAGAAACCGGATATACCCGCCTACTGGGCGGATAGAAAGGATGTGGAGCCGATGGGCTAACCGATTAACAATACAAAAAGCAACCAAACGCATAACTTTAGTCAAGTCTTTTAAAATATGGTACTAAGCCATAAAAGAAGCTTTACATAGATTGGTATGCAATCTGGTCTTATTCTACGGTTCTTAAAATAACAATCTAGAAAGGTGGGCCATATATGAAAAAAATTATGTGTACTCTAATCGCAGTAGTGATAATAAATATCTCTTGTGTGCCCCCTGCTTTTGCACTGGAAAATGATCAGAAAACTCAAGAAAAGTTTGCATTTGACACCGTAATAATTGACAATGAGACAATCACCGTACCTACTATAACTCGTTCCGTAAAGAAACCCATTGCCACAAGAAGCGGTTCCTTAACTTGTTATAAAGACAGTGTGACTTACTATTTACCTGTTACCGAAGAAGCCCAAGCGTATAATGAGGAATTGGTTCGCAATTCTGGTGAGTTGACCCAAACTAAACCTGAGTTTGATCCACAGGGTTATATGATAGCTACCTCTCATATAACTTATGTGATCAGTGAAGGAACTATCGACGGACAATCGGCAAGTGATCTGTATATCTTGATCACTAATGTTGCGTTGACAAAAGATAAGGATCCGGAATCTATTGTTCATGGTGGATATTTGTTAGGTATTTCAAATCCAGTTGCGACTAAAATTATCTGTACAGGTGCCAGGCCGACAGATGATTTCATTCCGGGCACCTTTGATCAAGAGGTATATAACGTTACAATGAATTGGTCCGAGACAGGAATAAGCACTCCTTCCAGCTGGGTACCGGTCATCAGTGATAAATATTCTGATATGTTTGATGGATACGCCTCCTATTCTTACAGTCTAATCTATGATAAAATTGGCACTGTTTCCTGTACAATAAGCCATGAAATACACACATAACCAATCAATTTCCGCATCCGGATGATTTTATTCTGCCAAGAGAAGGGAGATAGAGATATGGACCGAGCAGCAGGAAAAATCAGGCTTTTATCGATTCAGGCGTTGGGCTGGCTGTCCCTGGCCGTATGGACCTGCGCCCAGATTGGGAACGAATCCCCTTCTCAGGTCAGCACAGAGCTGATCAAATTCAAATATGCGGCGGATAGTGTGCTCTACCCCCTTGGGATGTGCCTGCTGGCATACGTGCTCTTTGCCATGGCCGCCCATCTGATGAAAATCCGCATCCGTTATCGCTGGGTCCGCGCGGCGGCCGGAATCCTGGGGCTGCTCCCGGTTCTGATTTACGCCTTGGGCGCGCTTGGACAGTGGTGCATACCAGTTCTGTACCAGACCTTTGGCAATCTTTTTTTCCGCCTGGCCATTCTGCGAAACGGCTTTTCTCATCCAGGCTTTTTGCTTGGAGTATGCGTAAGTATGCTGCTGCTGGTCCTGGCAGTGGAAACCGGACCGTCTAAGGGGCAGGATACATAGAAAAGCGTCTGCATTGTCTTTCAAATCCATTCCGGCCCGGAAACGGAGGGAGTCCCTCTGTTTCCGGGTCTTTTGTCTCCCCGCGAAAATTAACGAAGAATTTGTTTTTCTTCTCGGACGGGATGTGATATAATAACCTATCAGATTATGGTCAGGAGGGGTTTGCATGAAAAACCGCGTCGCCGTTACCATCGCCGGGCAGGAATACACCCTGGTTGGCACCGAAGACGCCGGCTATACCGAGAAGGTGGCAGCCCATGTGGACGAGAAGGTGCGGGAGGTCATGGACGGCGCCCACGTCTCCCTGGTAGATGGTGCTGTATTGGCGGCGGTGAACATCGCCGATGAATATTTTAAAGAGGTGGAGGCGGCAGAGAACCTGCGCCGCCAGCTCAAGGAATATCTGGAGGAGGCCACCAAGGTGAAGATGGAGCTCTCCGAGGCAAAACGGGAGATCTTCAAGCTACAGAACAAGAAGTAAGGAGCGGGGGGCAGCGGCCCCCGCTCCGGGAGGGATCGTATGTTGGAACTGCTCGCCCCCGCCGGGTCCATGGAGGCCGTGGCGGCAGCTGTACAAAACGGCGCGGACGCCGTTTATTTGGGATATGGAGACTTCAATGCCCGCCGCAACGCGAAAAATTTCTCCCGGGAGGAATTTGCGGCGGCGGTTTCTTATTGCCATGTGCGGGGGGCCAAGGTATACCTGACCCTCAACACCCTGCTCACCGACCGGGAGCTGCCCCAGGCGGCGGAGTTTGCCGCCGAGGCCAGCAGCCTGGGGGCTGACGCGGTGCTGGTGCAGGATTTGGGGGTGCTGCGGATGGTGCGGCAGGTGGCCCCCGACCTGCCCGTCCACGCCTCCACCCAGATGACCATTCACAATCTGGACGGGGTGAAGATGGCGGCCGACCTGGGCATGACCCGGGCGGTGCTCTCCCGGGAGCTGTCCCGGGACCAGATCGAATACATCTGCCAGCGCTCTCCCATTGAGATCGAGGTATTCGCCCACGGGGCGCTGTGCATGTGCTACTCCGGCCAGTGCTTTTTGTCCTCCGTCATCGGTGGGCGCAGCGGCAACCGGGGCCTGTGCGCCCAGCCCTGCCGCCTGAAATACGGCTGGGAGGGCAAGGCGGACAGCTATCCCCTGTCCCTGAAGGACCTGTCCCTGGCGGGCTATCTGCGCCAGCTGCGGAAGATGGGGGTGACCTGCGTCAAGCTGGAGGGCCGGATGAAGCGGCCGGAGTATGTGGCGGTGGTCACCGGCATTTTCTCCCGGGCCATCCACGAGGACCGGGAGCCCACCGCCGAGGAGATCAACCAGCTCCAGGCGGCCTTTTCCCGCCAGGGCTTTACCCAGGGCTACTACCTGGACCAGCAGGGTCCCCACATGTTCGGCGTACGGGAGGAGACCAAAGAACCCAAGGAGCTCTTTGCCCTGGCCCGCAGCACCTACCAGAGCGGAGAGGCCCAGCGGGTGCCCGTCACCTTTTACGCCATGCTCCGCCCCGGCGAGCCCGCCCAGGTGGGGGTGAAGGACCCGGAGGGCCGGGTATCCACGGCGGAGGGTGCGGTGCCCGAGCCCGCCCGTACCCGGCCGCTGACCACCGAGGCGGTGGAAAATCAGCTGGCCCGCACCGGCGGCACCCCCTACCGGGCGGAGCGGATGCGTGTGCTGGTGGAGGATGGTCTGTCCATGCCTCTGTCCGCCCTCAACGCCCTGCGGCGGGAGGCCCTGGACGGCCTGACCCGCCAGCGGGAGGCTCTGCCCAGCCGGCACATGGGCAGCTACCATGTGGGGGCCCGGTATGAAAACCGGAAGGAACCCCCCGTCCTCACCCTGTCGGTGCGCTCGGCCCAGCAGATCACTGAACAGCTGCTGGAGCTGGGACCCGCCCTGGTCTATGTGCCCCTGGAGGAGCTGGCCGCCCACCCGGAGAAGGCCAAGGCCCCGGCCGGTACCGCCATTGGGGCTATTCTGCCCCGGATCGCCTGGGACCGGGAGTTTCCTCAGATGCTGGACAACCTGAAAAAAGTGCGGGATCTGGGGGTGACCGACGTGCTGGTGGGCAACCTGGGTATGGTGGCCGCCGCCAAAGAGCTGGGCTTCACCCTGCGGGGAGATTTCGGCCTGGAGGTCTATAATGCCCAGGCTGTGAAAGAATATAAGAAGCTGGGCTTTTCCTCCCTCACCCTGTCCTTTGAGCTGAAGTTCCCCCAGATCCGGGATTTGTCCAAGGCTCTGGACGTGGAACTCATCACCTATGGCCGGCTGCCCCTGATGATTATGGAGAACTGTATCATCAAAAACCGCACCGGCTCCTGTAACTGTCAGAACACCAATACCCTCACCGACCGGAAGGGGGCCAGGTTCCCGGTGGTCAATGCGCCGGGCTGCCGCAATGAGCTGCTCAACTCCCAGACCCTCTTCCTAGCGGACAAGGCCGCCGACTACCAGCGGCTGGGGCTGTGGGCCCAGCGGCTGATGCTCACTGTGGAGGACCCCCAGACCTGCGTCCAGGTGACCCGGCGGTATCTGGACCAGGAGAAGTGGAGCCCCAAGGAGTACACCCGTGGGCTATATTACCGAGATGTGGAGTAAACTGAGATGACATTGAAACTCAAGGCGGTGTCCCCCAAGCTGGGGAAGGAGCTGCCCTGGCCCAGCCGGGCCACGGAGGGCTCCGCCGGGCTGGACCTGGCCGCCTGCATCGACCGGGACGTGACCATCGCCCCCCGGCAGCTGGTCTGCATCCCCACCGGAGTGGCTATCGCCCTGCCGGGGCCGGAGTATGTGGCCCTGGTGTTCGCCCGGTCGGGGCTGGGCATCAAGCACGGTATCGCCCTGTCCAACGGGGTGGGGGTCATTGACAGCGACTACCGGGGGGAGCTTCAGGTGGGGCTGACCAACCTGTCCGACACCCCCTATACTATCCGCCCCGGAGACCGTATCGCCCAGCTGGTGGTGACCCCGGTGGTCCTGCCCCAGGTGGAGATCGTGGAGGAGCTGGAGGACACCGGGCGGGGGACCGGCGGGTTCGGCTCCACTGGACTGTAGGACCGGAGCGAGCGGTCAAACCGGTTATTTGGAAAGGAACAAAGCAAATGGAACTTATTTTGGCTTCCAAAAGCCCCCGGAGACGGGCGCTGCTGGAGCAGATGGGGGTGCGCTCCTTCCGGGTGGTCACCCCTGACATTGACGAGCACATGGACCGGGACCTGCCGCCGGCGGAGCTGGTGCGGCAGATTTCAGAGGAAAAGGCCCGGGCGGTGGCCGCCCAGGTGGGACCGGACGCCATCGTCATCGCCGCCGATACGGTGGTGGCCCTGGACGGGGCGGTGCTGGGCAAGCCCGCCGACCAGGAGGAGGCCTTTCGGATGCTCTCCATCCTGTCGGGCTGCCGCCATCAGGTGTACACCGGCCTCACCGTCCTGCGGGGCGAGCAGGTATACAGCGTGTGGGAGGAGACGGCGGTCACCTTCCGCTCTCTGACCGGGGAGGAGATCGAGGCGTATATCGCCACCGGGGAGCCTATGGACAAGGCCGGAGCCTACGGCATCCAGGGCTACGGCGCTTTGCTCATTGAGGGCATTTCGGGGGACTACTACAATGTGATGGGTTTGCCGGTGTGCCGCCTGGGGCAGATCCTGGGCGAGCTGGGGATCAACTGCATGGCCCTGGCTGCGGGCGTGTGAGAAAGAGAGGCTGGGCACAGGCGTGAAGGATTTTTTTCGGCACAATGGAATCTTGATTTTGATAGCCGCCATCCTGGTAGCGCTGATTACGGCAGTGGTCTCCATGCTGCTGGGGGGGATCGCCAATCCCTTTGCCAATCTGGCCGGAATCATCAGTACCCCGGTGCGCAACGGCATCAGCGCCGTGACCAACTGGGTGGAGGAGCGCTACAGCGATGCCTTTGAGCAGGAACAGCTCAAGGATGAGCTGGAGGCCCTGAAGCAGGAGAACGCCGAACTGAAGGCCAAGGAGCGGGAATATGACGCCGCCCTTCAGGAAAATGAGCGGCTGCGCAACGCCCTGGACCTGCGGCCCAAGGAGCGCAGCTTTGACCAGCTGGAGTCGGCCATGGTCACCGCCCGGTCCACCTCCAACTGGGAGTCCAGCATCACCCTGAGCAAGGGCTCCTCCATGGGCATTGAGGTGGACGACTGCGTGGTGGACGAGTACTGGAACCTGGTGGGCGTGGTGGCCGAGGTGGGGGAGAACTGGTGTACTGTGCGTACCCTCATCGACGCCAATATCGAGATGGGCGGCCAGCTGGTGCGCACCGGCGGCGCGGCCATTCTGGAGGGCGATCTGGCCCTGATGGGGGAGGGCAAGCTGAAGCTGAGCTATCTGCCGGAAAACAGCCAGCTCATGTCCGGCGATCTGGTGATTACCTCCGGCCGGGGCGGCGTCTATCCCTCCGGGCTGGTGGCCGGTCATGTGGAGGAGGTGCGCACCGACGCCTCCGGTATGACGGAGTACGCCGTCATTGTGCCTGAAACCGACCTGGACAATTTGCAGCAGGTCCTTGTTATCAAGGACTTCAATATCGTAGAGTAGAATCGGGGCCGGACCAACCGGCCCCGCTGCCGAAGGAGGAACACGCCCTGTGACAAGGCAGGATTTTTTGATCAAATGGGGGGTTTACGCCCTGGCGCTGCTGCCGGTGTGGTTCTGCGAGGTCTTTCTGCTCAACCGCTTCCCCCTGTTTGGGGTGGCCCCCATGCTGCTCCCTCTGGCTGCCATCGCTGTGGCGGTGCTGGAGGGTACCGTGGCCGGAGCGGGCTTCGGCCTGGGCGTGGGTATCCTGTGCGACGCGGTCTACTTCAACCCCGACGGAGCCATGACGGTGGGCCTGTGCCTGCTGGGCGTGGGGGCTGGGGCCCTGTCCCAGTATGTGGTGCGCCAGAATCTGGTGGGCTGCCTGCTGTGCTCCCTGCTGGCCCTGGCGTGCATTGACGGAGTGCGCATCCTGGCCAATTTGCTCACCGGCGCCGCCGCCCTGCCCGTCCTGCTCTCCTTGGCCGGGCGGGAGATCGCCTGGTCCATGGTATTTGTACTGCCGGTGTACGCCCTGTTTCTGTGGGTGTTCCGACGGGTACCCAAAAAGACAGTTTTGTAGGAAAAGAGAGAAAAAGATGCACCGTTTTCGTTCCCTCTGGAAAACGTGGGGCCCTTGGCTGCTGCTGGCCCTGCTGGCGGCCAGCCTGATTCCCATTTTGCTGTTGGGGCGGTACGACTGGCCCTCTGCCGACGATTACAGCTATGCCCTGCGTACCCATGAGGCCATTGTACAGGGCCAGTGCCCTCTGACGGCCAGCCTGAAGCATATCGCTGAATATTATAAGGGCTGGCAGGGGACCTTTTCCGCCATTCTGCTCATGACCTTTACCCCGCTGGCCGCCTCGCCCTTTCTCTATTGGCTGACGCCGGTGGTGATGCTGGCCTCCCTGTGCCTGGGCACCTTCAAGCTGTCCGACACCCTGGCCCGCCGGGCTTTGGGGGGGACCTGGCGGCAGACGGTTTTTCTGGCTGTCCCCATCCTGCTGTTGTCCATCCAGTTTGTGGCCTCTCCCAAGGACACCTTTTATTGGTGGAACGGGGCGGTCTATTACACCTTCACCTATGGCATCAGCCTGCTGCTGGTGGAGCGGATGGTAGCCCTCAAGCTGGCCGCTACCCGCCGTCAGGTGTTGTGGGCTGTGGTTCCCGGTACGCTTGCCGCCCTGATGGTGGGGGGGAGCAATTATGTCTCCGCGCTGCTGAGTACCCTGCTGTGCGGCCTGTTCCTGCTGTGGTTTCTGTGGAAGGACCGGACAAAGGTCCTGCCCGCCCTGCTGCCTGCGGTGGTGCTGTGGGCCGGGTTCCTCATCAGCGTGGTCGCCCCCGGCAACGGGGTGCGGCAGGCCTCGGTGGCGCCCCCCATCAGCCCGGTGGACGCGGTGATGGAATCCATCCTGAAGGCGTGGGAGGACTGCCTGGACTGGATGAACTGGCCGATTTTGCTGGTATTCCTGCTGATGATCCCTCTGCTGTGGAGCCTGACAGAGCGGATCTCCTTCCGTTTTCCTCTGCCCCTGGCCTTTTTGGCGTTCAGTTTTCTGCTCTTTGCCGCCCAGAATGCCCCTCACTTTTACGCCCTGGGGGTCAGCGGTCCCGAGCGGCTGCGCTCCATCGTGTTTTACTCCTTTTTCTGGCTGGTGGCCGTCAATCTGTGGTACTGGCTGGGCTGGGTGAGACGGGCGGTTCTGCCCAGGCTGGCGGAGGGGGAGGCCCTGGCGGGACGGCTCTGGCTGGCGGTGCCTGTGGTGCTGGTCCTGCTGGCGGCCACGACGGTGAGATTTCACTACTGGGATGAAAGCACCAGCGGGCGGACCGCCGCCGCTCTGGCCGACGGCTCGGCGGAGTACTACTGGCAGCAGCAGGTGGACCGGCTGACAGTGCTCCAGGACCCATCCGTCTCCGACGTGCGGCTGGAGCCCCTGGATGTGCCCCATCAGCTGAAACTGCTGCTCTACAACGGAGACGCCAGCCCTGACCCCGCCGTCTGGGTCAATCAGGCCCTGGCCAACTTCTATCACAAAAACAGCGTAGTTACCACCCACTGACCCTGGAAGGAGACCTGAATCGTGGAAGGGAAACAATTTCACATTCGTACCATCGTCGTTGCCCTGCTGCTGTTCCTGTTGTTGGGCGGATTTCTGCTGCTCCTCTACAACCTGCAAATCGTAAAGGGTCCGGAATATCGGGCCGCCTCTGTCGTGAAGATCTCCAATGAGGTGACGGTGGAGGCCGCCCGGGGAGAGCTGATGGACCGGTATGGCCGCTCTCTGGTGAGCAACCGGGCCACCTATCAGATCACCCTCAATTCCTCCCTCATGGGGGCGGAGGCCGAGCGCAACGCCAATCTGCTGGCCCTGCTCCAGATCTGCCGGGACAACAATCTGACCTGGACCGACACGCTGCCCATCTCCTCCCAGGCCCCCTTTACCTACACCAGCGACACCCCGCTGGTCTATATCAATGACAGCGGCGCCGCCAAATTCACCTATCTGGGGGCTCTGCTGGACGTGCTCCCTTTGGGGGATGATATCCTGCCCAACCGCTGGCACAAAGAGGATCTGACCTTTGTCCGCCACCTGGAGGACCTGGGCGAAGGCCCCACGGCGGAGGAGGTCATCGCTGGGCTGCGGGAGTATTTTCTCATTGACCCGTCGGTCAGCGACACCGACGCCCGGGCCCTTATCGGCGTGCTTTATGAGCTCAACCTTCGCAGCCGTGATGTGAAACAGACCGAATACATTTTTGCTCAGGACGTGAATATTGACGCCATTTCGGCCATTAAGGAGCAGAGCCTGGTGGGGATCAACATCGCCGCCACCACCGTCCGGCAGTACAATACCACCAGCGCCGCCCATCTGCTGGGCCGGGTAGGCTCCATCCAAAACTGGGATGCCTACAAGGATAAGGACTACAATATGAACGACTCGGTGGGCATCGACGGCATGGAATATGCCTTTGAGGACTATCTGCGGGGGAAATCGGGTACCCTGCTGCAGGAGATGTCCACCAGCGGCAAGGTGGTCAGCGAGACCTGGAAAGTGAACAGCACCACCGGCGAGGTCCAGGAGCCCGAGCCGGGCAACCACGTCATGACTACCCTGGACCTGCGGCTCCAGGAGAAGGTGGAGCAGGTGCTGGCCAGCACCATCGAGGGGCTGGCGGAGTCCCGCAACAAGGGCGCTGTCGTCGTGCAGAGCGTCAACGACGGCGGTATTCTGGCCATGGCCTCCTATCCCACCTACGACCTGACCACGGTATACAGCAACGGGGAGGCTTACAGCGCTGTGGCCAACAACCCCCTGAAACCCTTTACCAACCGGGCCACCAGTGAGATCTACTCCCCCGGTTCCACCTTCAAGCCCCTGGTGGCCATCGCCGCTTTGGAGGAGGGGCTTACCACCCCCACAGAGCAGATTAAGGATACCGGCGCCCTCCAGCTTCCTGAGGAGGAACACTATCCCTACGGCGACTATCACCCTCAGTGCTGGATCTACCGTCAGTACCGGGGCACCCATGGCTGGGAAAACCTGGCCGACGCTCTGCGGGACTCCTGCAACATCTATTTCTATACCATGGGACACCGGCTTGGCATTGAAAAGATTGACGAATATGCCGCCAAATTTGGCCTGGGTCAAAAGACCGGCCTGGAGCTGGGAGAGAAAGAGGGCTATGTGGCCGGACCGGAGACCAGCAAAATGCTGAACCAGGAGTGGTATGGCGGCAATTTGCTCTCAGCCGCCGTAGGCCAGGACAATACCAAGATCACCATGCTGCAACTATCCAACTACATTGCCACCCTGGTCAACGGGGGCTATCACTACGAGACCCATCTGCTCAAGACCGTCAAGTCCAACGATTTCACCCAGACGGTGTACCAGTATGACGCCCAGCCCGTGGAGGTGCTGGATCTGGACCCGGCCAATGTGGAGGCGGTCAAGCAGGGCATGTGGGAGGTGGCCAATGACTCGGAGAGCACCGTAGACCAATATCTGAGCAATCTGGCGGTGGAAGTGGGCGCCAAGACCGGCTCGGCCCAGGTGTCCGCCGACAAGAGCGCCGACGCCGTGTTTGTGCTCTTCGCTCCCTACGACGACCCGGAGATCGTTATCTCCATGGTGGTGGAGGGCGGTGCCTCGGGCGGTAATCTGGCCAGCGCCGCTGGGGAGATCGTCAACTATTACTTTGGCAGCGAGCATACCATGGAAACGGTAGGGACCGAAAATACGCTGATCCGCTGAAGGGAGTCTTTTTCTTGCTGGACGCAATGACCTTTGACAGCCGGGATAGCCGGTATAAACAGCCCTATGGCGCAGTGCCTTCGGGGACGAAAGTGTCTCTGGCCCTGCGCCCCCTCCGAACGGAGGGATTTTCCCAGGCGGTGCTCATCGCCTATTTTGAGTCCCACCAGGAGCGGCGGCTGGAGCTGCCCATGGTCTGGGACGGCATCGACGGGGACCGGGACGTGCTCCGGGTCACCCTGGACACCGGGAACCATGTGGGCCTGGTGTGGTATTCCTTCCGCCTGGACCGGCTGGACGGCCGGCAGGAGGAGTTGGGCCCCTACCAGCTGACGGTATACGACGGCACGGACCAGGTGCCGGGCTGGTTTGGAGAGGGAGTCACCTATCAGATCTTTCCAGACCGCTTCCGCCGTACCAGGGTGCCCAATCCCGAGGGCATGGTGGGGGGACGCACCGTCCACGCCAGCTGGCGGGAGGAGCCGGAATACCGCCCCGACGAGCACGGCGAGGTGCGCAACCGGGACTTCTTCGGCGGCGATCTGCGGGGGGTGCTGGAAAAGCTGCCCTACCTCCGGGACCTGGGGGTGGAGACCATCTATTTCTGCCCCATCTTTGAAGCCCCCGAGAACCACCGTTACGGCACCGGCGACTATGAGAAGATCGACCCCATGCTGGGCACCGAGGAGGATTTTAAAGCCCTCTGCGACGCCGCCCACCAGCTGGGGATCAAGATCATGCTGGATGGGGTGTTCAATCATCAGGGGTATGTGAGCCGCTACTTCAACGGGGACGGCTTCTACCCGGAGAACGGGGCCTGCCAGTCTCAGGACAGCCCCTACTATAAATGGTATCATTTCTCTCACTGGCCCGATCAGTACGACTCCTGGTGGGGCATCTACTCTCTGCCCGCCGTCAACGAAGCCGAGCCCTCTTACCGGGATTATATCTTTGAAGATGAAAACAGCATTGTCCGCCGCTGGCTGCGGGCGGGGGCGGACGCCTGGCGGCTGGATGTGGCCGACGAGCTGCCCGACGACTTTGTCCACGGCATCCACCAGGCCGTCCGGGAGACCGACCCCAACGCCATCGTCATCGGCGAGGTGTGGGAGGACGGGTCCACCAAAATGGCCTATGGCGTGCGCCGCAAGCATATCCTGGGGGGACACTGCGACGGACTGATGAACTACCCCTTCCGCAATGGTCTGCTGGGCTACTTGATGGGGGGAGACGCCGTCCACTTCAAAAACGCCATGGAGACCCTGCGGGAGAACTATCCCCCCTTCGCCTTCCATTCGGCTATGAACTTCCTGGGTACCCACGACACCCCCCGTATCCTCACCCTGCTGGGCTACGGCGGGGACGGACAGGACCACGACAAGGACTGGCGGGCGGCCTATTTTCTCACCCCTGAGCAGTACCTGCTGGGCCGCACCAAGCTGATGCTGGGGGCCCTGGTGCTCTTTGCCTTCCCCGGCTCTCCTATGATCTACTACGGAGACGAGGCGGGCATGGAGGGCTTTGAGGACCCCTTTAACCGCCGGACCTACCGCTGGGAAATGACCGACGGAGTGCTCCACGCCTGGTATACCAAGCTGGGGCAGGCCCGGAAGAAGCTGGTTTCTCTGCGGCGGGGGAGCCTGCGCTGGGGCCGCACCGAGGGCAAGATGCTCTCCTTCCTGCGGGAGGGAGAGGGGGAGCCGGTGCTGGCCGCCGTCAACGTGGGCAAGGCCCCGGAGCCCATCACCTTGCCCTGGCCCGCGGAGGACTGGATGAGCGGGCTGAAGCTGCCCGCCGGACCGGTGGCGCTGCCCCCCATGACGGGGTGGCTGCTCACCCCCAGCCGGTCCAACTGAACCAAAAGACACAGGAAAACCGAAGGGCCGCGTTTGCGGCCCTTCGGTTTTCCTATTTATTCCAGAGTGAGGTGGAGCGCTGAGCGAAGGATCAAAAAATAACACTTGCCAATCCAGGGTTGTGATGCTATTATCATAGTATCTTAATTATACCAACTGGTTTAAAAAGGAGAATTAACATGAAAGAACTGGAACAAAAGGTGGCGCTGGTCACCTCCTCCACCCGTGGAATTGGTCTGGCCTGCGCCAAGGCGCTGGCCGCTCAGGGCGCGGCGGTCTATCTGGGGGTCCGCCGGCTGGATGCCGGACAGAAAATCGCCGATGAGCTGATTGCCGCCGGCGGCCGGGCCGGTGTGGTCTACTTTGACGCCTCCAACGAGGAGAGCTTTACCGGTATGGTGGACGAGGTGGCGGCCAAGGAGGGGCGGCTGGATATTCTGGTGAATAACTTTGGCAGCACCGACGTAAAGACCGATCTGGATGTGGTGAGCGGCGACACGGAGGACTTTTTCCGCATCGTCAACACCAACCTCAAAAGCGTGTATCTGCCCAGCAAGGCGGCAGTACCCCTCATGGCGAAAAACGGCGGCGGCTCCATCATCAACATCGGCTCGGTAGGCGGGATCTATCCAGACCTGAGCCGCACCGCCTACGGCGTCAGCAAGGCCGCCATCCACTTCCTCACCAAGGACATCGCGGTGCAGTATGCCCGGCAGGGGGTGCGGTGCAACGCGGTGCTCCCCGGCTTTACCGCCACCGACGCCGCCATGAACAATATGTCCCAGGCCTTCCTGGACCTCTTCCTGAAAAATGTCCCCCTCAACCGCCCCGGCCGCCCGGAGGACATTGCCGACGCCGTTGCCTTCCTGGCCAGCGACCGGGCCGCCTTCATCACCGGCGAGATCCTGCCTGTGGCCGGCGGCTTTGGTCTGCCCACCCCCCTGTACGCCTCCTATATGAGCGCGGGGGCCAAGGGCTGATTTTAACCTTTGTCGAAAAAGTGGCTTTGCCACTTTTTCGACAGCCTCAAGGGCCCTTCGGGGCCCTTTTTATTTGCCCTGTTCCCCGGGACATGCTATACTATACTATCATACCGTAAAGGACGGCAGCTATGGAAAAACTGGTTGTGGGCATCCTGGCCCACGTGGACGCGGGCAAAACCACCCTTAGCGAGGGGATGCTCTACACCTGCGGAAAACTGAAAAAATTGGGACGGGTGGACCACGGGGACGCCTTTCTGGACACCGACCCCATGGAGAAGGAGCGGGGGATCACCATCTTCTCCAAGCAGGCCATCCTGCCCCTGGACACTGTGGAGATTACCCTGCTGGACACCCCCGGCCATGTGGACTTTTCCGCCGAGATGGAGCGTACCCTGTCGGTGCTGGACTGCGCCATTCTGGTGGTCAGCGGGGCCGACGGGGTCCAGGGCCACACCCATACCCTGTGGAAGCTGCTGGAACGCTATCAGGTGCCCACCTTCCTCTTTGTCAATAAAATGGACTTGGCGGGGGCCGACCGGGCCGCCCTGCTGGGGGAGCTGAAGGGCAGGCTGGACGAGGGCTGTGTGGATATGAACGACCAAGAGGCCCTTTTTGAACAGGCCGCTTTGTGCGACGAGGGCCTGCTGGAGGATTATCTGGAGACAGGGGCGGTGCCGGACACCGCCCTTACCGCCCTCATGGCCCGGCGGAAGCTGTTCCCCTGCTGGTTTGGCTCAGCCCTCAAGCTGGAGGGGGTGGAGGAATTTCTCCATGGGCTGGAGCGGTACGCCCCCCGGCCGGGATACCCCGCCGGTTTCGGCGCCCGGATTTTTAAAATCTCCCGGGATGGGCAGGGGGCCCGGCTGACCTGGATGAAGGTCACCGGCGGTAGCCTGAAGGTGAAAACGGTGCTGGAGGGCCCCGGCTGGAGCGACAAGGCCGACCAGCTGCGGGTCTACTCCGGCGCTAAATTTCAGCCAGTGGATCAGGCCCCGGCGGGGTCTGTGGTGGCGGTGACCGGCCTGCCGTCCGCCGCCGCCGGTCAGGGGCTGGGCTTTGAGGCGGAGGGGACGCCCCCCGCCCTGGAGCCGGTGCTCACCTATCAGGTGATTTTGCCCCAGGGCCAGGACCCGGTGACCGCCCTGCAAAAGCTACGCCAGCTGGAGGAGGAGGACCCACAGCTGCATCTGGTGTGGAGCGAACGGCTGCGGGAAATTCATATCCAGCTTATGGGGCAGGTTCAGCTGGAGATTTTGCGGCGGCTGATTTTGGAGCGGTTTGGCATGGAGGTGTCCTTCGGTCAGGGGGGCATCGTGTACCGGGAGACCATTGCCGCTCCGGTCATCGGGGTGGGCCACTATGAGCCGCTCCGCCATTACGCCGAGGTCCATCTGCTGATGGAGCCGGGGGAGCGGGGGAGCGGTATCACCCTGGCCACCGCCTGCCCCGAGGATGTGCTGGAGGGGAACTGGCAGCGGCTGATCCTCACCCATCTGGCCGAGCGGGCCCACCCGGGGGTGCTCACCGGCTCCCCCCTCACCGACGTAAAAATTACTCTGCTGGCAGGCCGTGCCCACCTGAAGCACACCGAGGGGGGCGACTTCCGGCAGGCCACCTACCGGGCGGTGCGGCAGGGATTGATGGAGGCGGAGAGCCTTCTGCTGGAGCCCTGGTATACCTTCCGGCTGGAGGTGCCCAGCCCCCAGGTGGGCCGTGCCCTGTCTGATGTACAGCGGATGGGGGGAGAATGTGACCCGCCGGAGACAGTGGGAGAGACCACGGTGCTTACCGGCTCCGCCCCGGTGGCGGGGCTGCGGGACTACGGCGGGGAGGTGGCCTCCTACACCAGAGGCATGGGGCGGCTGAGCTGTACTCTGAAGGGCTACTACCCCTGCCACGACCAGCAGGCCGTGGTGGAGGCGCTGGGCTATGACCCGGAGCGGGATGTGGACAACCCCACCGGCTCGGTGTTCTGTGCCCACGGAGCGGGGTATAACGTGGCGTGGGACCAGGTCAAGAAGATGGCCCACGTGGACAGCGGCCTGTCGTTGGACAAGCCCCCGGAACCGGAACCCCCCGCCGCGCCCGCCCGGCGGACCCCCTCCAGCCCCGGCCTGTCCCTGGAGCAGGACAAGGAGTTGATGGCCATCTATGAGCGGACCTACGGCAAGGTGGAGCGCAACTCCTTCCGGCCCCAGACCAAGCCCGCCCGCACCAGCCTGGACGATAAAAAGTACAATGTCCAGACCCAGAACAAAGGACCGGAGTACCTGCTGGTGGACGGCTACAACATCATCTTTGCCTGGGAGGAGCTGAAACGGGTGGCCCAGACCAATTTGGACGCCGCCCGGCAGCTGCTGATGGACCTGCTCAGCAACTACCAGGGGTTTAAGAAGTGCGTGGTCATCCTGGTGTTTGACGCCTATAAGGTGCCCCGGAATGTACAGGATGTATTCAAATATCACAACATCTACGTGGTGTATACCAAAGAGGCGGAGACCGCCGACGCCTATATCGAGCGGGCCACCTACGAGATCGGCAGGCACCACCATGTGCGGGTGGCCACCTCCGACGGGGCGGAACAGCTCATCATCCTGGGCCATGGGGCCCTGCGTCTGTCCGCCACCACCTTCAAGGCGGAGGTGGAACAGGTGAGCGGCCAGATCGCCGCCATTCTGGCCCGCAACAACAAGCCGGTCAAATCCCGGCCGGTGGAGGCTGCCCTGAACCGGGCCAAGGAGGGAAAAGCATGATCCCGATGCATGTCATCGCCACCATCCGCAGCGATTTTCCCACCAAGTTCGGCATACCCCGGCAGAGCGGGCTGGTGGAGGAGCTGAAAGCCACCGTGGTCTTTGAACCGGAGTACCGCAACCCGGACGCCCTGCGGGGGCTGGAGGACTTCTCCCACCTGTGGCTCATCTGGCAGTTTTCCCAGGCGGTGCGGGAGACCTGGTCTCCCACGGTACGGCCCCCCCGGCTGGGGGGCAATACCCGTATGGGGGTGTTTGCCACCCGGTCCCCCTTCCGGCCCAACCCCATCGGCCTGTCCTGCGTGAAGCTGGAGGAGATCAAAAAGGACCCGGTCCTGGGTCCTGTGTTGGTGGTGTCGGGGGCCGATCTCATGGACGGCACCCCTATTTTGGATCTGAAACCCTATCTGCCCTATGCCGATGCCCACCCGGAGGCCACCGGGGGCTTTACCGGCAATGTGGGGGGAACGACCCTCCGGGTGGAGTGCCCCCCGGAGCTGCTGGAGGCGGTGCCCCAGGACAAGCGGCAGGCTCTGCTGGGGGTGCTCTCCCGGGACCCCCGGCCCTCCTACCAGCACGACCCCAGCCGGGTGTACGGTATGGCCTTTGCCGGGCTGGAAGTAGGGTTCACTGTGGACGGAGATACCCTCTATGTCTGTCGGGTGGAGCCTAAAAAAGCAGATTGACGCAAAAAAAGGTGTGCCGCACTGCGGCACACCTCAGCCTGTCGAAAAAGTCCAGCGAAAGCTGGGCTTTTTCATTTAGATGAGATAAAATAGAGGAGGTGGTGAGAA
>NZ_CALWXV010000044.1 GCF_944385615.1 uncultured Flavonifractor sp.
CTTCTTTGGCCTCTATACGCCAGAAACCCGGCTTATACTTGATGCATAAACCGGGTTTCTCGACAGGCTGAGGGCGGCGCGTTCGCGCCGCCCTTTTCTTCTGCCAATCCCCCGCGGCGCATACACTGACACAAAGGGGGTCAGGCGGATGGAGGAGCGGTTTTCCCTGGCGGGGGGCAAGGGACGGCTGACGGTATGGGAGGAAAACGGCCGGGCGGTGTGTAAAGCTCATTTCCCTGACGATAACAAGGGGCTGTATAAATGCTGGCTGTCCGGCCCCGGCGGAAAGGCTCTGCTGGGCACCTTCGTACCCCAGGGAGGCCAGCTGAAGCTGGAGCGTACTCTGTCGGTGGCCGAGCTGAAGCGGCAGGGGGCCTGGCCCCCCCAGGGGGGCGAAGCGGTGCTGACCTTCTCCTTTGGCGGGCAGAAGGGACCCCCCAAGGGCTGGCAGCGGGAAAATGCCCCTGGACGGCTGATGGGGGAGCCCCTGCTGGCCGCCGCTGCCCCCGGCCCCGCCCTGGTGCGGCAGGAGCGGAATGGATTCTCCCTGGCCTACCCCTACGGACCTGACAAGCCTTTTCCCTTGACCCCTGTATTTTGCTTTGCCCGGCTGGAAGAGCTGGATGGACGGCCCTATCTGTGCTTTCCCTTCCGGCCCGGCGGCTGTCCCCGGCTGGAGGCGTTGGAAGAGTTGTAATTTGCTCCTATTTGCGGTATACTGGCACAATGAAATCCCAGACTGCAAATGAGGAATCACATATGACCGACTATTTTCACCTGAATGCCGACCCCAGCGTGCTCCAGAGCATCAGCTCTTTGGGGCTGGCCCACCTGGGGGACGGCGTCTTTGAGCTGATGGTGCGCTCCTGGCTGTGCCTCCACGGCAAGGCCACCTCCAAGGGTCTCCACCGGGCCACCGTCCGCTATGTGGCCGCCCCAGCCCAGGCCAGGGCGGTGGAGAAGATCCTCCCCCTGCTGGACGAGGGGGAGCACGACGTGTTCCGCCGGGGCCGCAACACCAGCCCCCACAGCGTCCCCCAGAACGCCAGCCGGGCGGATTATCAGGCTGCCACCGGATTGGAGGCCCTCTTCGGCTGGCTGTGGCTCCAGGGCCGTACCGACCGGCTTAATGAACTGTTTGCCGTGATGATGGAGGAAGAGACATGCCGTTAGACGCCCTGTGTCTCACCGCCGTGGCGGAGGAGCTCCGCCGGGCTGTGGTGGGAGGCAAGATTGATAAAATTTACCAGCCCACCCGGGATGAGATTGTGCTCTTTCTCCGGGGACAGGGGGAGAATTTGAAGCTGCTGCTTTCGGCCAACCCCGGCCACCCCAGAGCCCACCTGACCACCCTCAACCGGGAGAACCCGGACAAGCCCCCCATGTTCTGTATGCTGCTGCGCAAGTACCTGCTGGGGGGCCGTATTCTGGAGCTGAACCAGCCCCCCTTAGAGCGTATCCTGGACTTCAAGCTGGAGACCATTGACGAGCTGGGGGACCGGGTGGAGCGCCGCCTGGTGCTGGAGGCTATGGGCCGCTCCGCCAATCTGATCCTATTGGACGGGGAGGGGCGCATCCTGGACTGCATCCGCCGCATTGACGGCGACCTGTCCAAGGGCCAGCGGCAGGTGCTGCCCGGCCTGTTCTATCGTCCTCCGGCCCCGCCCGCCAAGCAAAACCCCTTTCTTCTGGATGAGGCGGAGCTGGCCGCCGCGCTGGATAACCCCATGGGTAAGGAGCCGGAAAAGCTGCTGATGGATGCGTTTACCGGCCTGTCCCCCCTGATCGCCCGAGAGCTGGTATTCCGGGCCGGGGGAGAGGAAGGGCTGGTCCGGGAGCTGGACAAGCTCCAAAAGACTGTAAATGAAAAAGACTTTGCCCCATATCTGCTGGTGCGGGAGGGCAAGGCGGCAGACTTCTCCTTCCTGCCCATTTTGCAGTACGGACCGGAGACCGAGAGCATCCGTCAGGAGAGTTTTTCCGCCCTGCTGGACCGGTTTTATGAGCGCCGGGAGGCGGCCGAGCGGGTCAAACAGCGGGGCCAGGATCTGGTGAAGGCGGTGACCAACGCCCGGGACCGCACCGCCCGCAAGCTGGCCAACCAGGAGAAGGAGCTGGTCGCCACCCTGGACCGGGAGGGGCTGCGGCAGCAGGGGGATATCATCACCTCCAACCTCCACCGGATGGAGAAGGGTATGTCCGTTCTGCGGGCGGCCAACTTCTACGACCCGGAGTATCAGGAGATCGAGATTAAGCTGGACCCCCTGCTCACTCCCCAGCAGAACGCCGCCAAATATTATAAGGACTACAACAAGGCCAAGAAGGCGGAGGAGATGCTCACCATCCAGATCGAAAAGGGTGAGAAGGAGCTGGAGTATCTCAACAGCGTGCTGGAGAACATCCACCTGGCGGAGGGGGAGCGGGATTTGGGGGAGATCCGGCAGGAGCTCACCGAGACAGGCTATCTCCGCCGGCCCAAGACCGCCGCCAAGCGGGAGAAAAAGGTGGCGGGCAAGCCCATGGAGTTCCGCTCCACCGCCGGCTTGCGCATCAGCGTGGGCAAGAACAACAGCCAGAACGACCAGCTCACCACCAAGCTGGCCTACAAGAGCGATATCTGGCTCCACACCCAGAAGATCCACGGCTCCCATGTGATTTTGTGGCTGGAGGGGGGCGAGGCCGACGCTCAGAGCCTCACCGAGGCGGCCATCCTGGCGGCTACCTTCTCCCAGGCGGGGGACAGTACCCGGGTGCCGGTGGACTACACCCCGGTGAAGTATGTGAAAAAGCCCGCCGGAGCCCGGCCGGGGATGGTGGTATACACCACCTATCAGACGGCGGTGGTGGACCCAGACCAGGAACTGGCCAAGCGTTTGCGGATCAAATAAGGAACAACGGACCGGGAGGAATGGGAAATGGAGACCTGTCATATTTTAGTGGTGGAGGACGACCAGGACATCAACAATCTGCTGTGCAAGATCCTCACCGGGGCGGGGTATGACTGCCGCCCGGCCTACTCGGGCAGCGAGGCCTCCCTGTGGGCCCAGCAGTACGACTATGACCTGGTGCTGCTGGACCTGATGCTGCCGGGGCTGACGGGGGAGGAGTTTATTGCCCAGCTGCGCCGGAACAAGACCATGCCGGTCATCGTTCTCTCTGCCAAGGCGGGGCTGGAGGACCGGGTAAACGTGCTCCGGCTGGGCGCAGACGACTTCATCCCCAAGCCCTTTGACAACGCCGAGGTGTTGGCCCGGGTGGAGGCTCAGCTGCGGCGGTACAAGCAGTTTGACCGGGGCAGCGGCAATACGGTGCTCACCCACGGAGATCTGACCCTGGATAAGGAGGGGGTCACCGTCACCGCGGCGGGCAAGCCGGTGGCGGTTACCGCCCGGGAGTTTCGTATCCTGGCTTTGCTGATGGAGCACCCCAAGAAGGTCTTTACCCGGGAAGAACTCTATCAGCAGGTGTGGGGTGGGGAGTACATGGGGGACGACAACACAGTGAACGTCCACATCTCCAACCTGCGCTCCAAGCTGGCCAAGGCCAGTCCTGCCGAGTACATCCGCACCGTTTGGGGCATCGGCTTTAAGCTGAGCGATCTGTAAAGGCGGGGGCAAGCCCCCGCCGCCATCCCACCCAACTTTAAACATTCTTCACCTTTGCTTAAAGACCGGTTATGGCCTTGCCTGTATACTGGCATCACAAACCAAAAGAAAGGCTGATGCCCAATGACAGATACCATATTGGCGACCAAGGGCCTGACCAAGCGCTACGGGTCCCATCTGGCGGTGGACCGGGCGGAGCTGACGGTGGAAAAGGGCCAGATCTACGGCCTGGTAGGCCGCAACGGCGCCGGCAAGACCACCATCATCCGCATGATTACCGGACAGACCGTACCCACGGCGGGGGAGGTCACCCTCTTCGGCACCGCAGGGCGTGACCTGCTGAAGCTGCGCGCCCGTACCGGGGTGATGGTGGAGACCCCCAGCTTCTACCCCTATCTTACCGCCCGGCAGAACCTGGAGTACTACCGCCTCCAGCGGGGCATTCCCGGCAAGGGGACGGTGGACCAGGTACTGGAGGAGACCGACCTGGCCGACACCGGAAAAAAGACCTTCAAAAACTTCTCCCTGGGCATGAAGCAGCGGCTGGGGCTGGCTCTGGCCCTGATGAACCGGCCCGACTTCCTGCTGCTGGATGAGCCCATCAACGGCCTGGACCCGGAGGGCATCGTGGAGTTTCGCAACCTGCTGCTCAAGCTCAACCAGCAGCGCCAGACCACCATCCTCATTTCCAGCCACATTCTGCCGGAGCTGGCCAACCTGGCCACCTGCTATGGATTCATCGACAACGGGGTCATGCTGGAGCAGATCAGTGCCAAGGCCCTGGAGGAGAAGTGCCGGGCCTGCATCGAGGTCCAGGTGGATGACCCCAACGCCGCCGCCCTGCTGTTGGAGCAGCAGCTGGGCACCCGGGACTATGAGGTGCTGCCCGGCGGCACCCTGCGGCTGTACAGCTTTCTGGACCAGCCCCAGACCGTGGCCCGGGTGCTGGTGGAGGGGGGCGTGGCCCTGTGCTCCATGGAGAGCCGGGGGGCCAACCTGGAGGACTACTTCCTGTCCATGATCGGAGGTGTCCGCCATGCGTAACTATCTGGCCGCCGAATGCTATAAGGTTTTTCGGAGAAAGTATTTTTATAGTGCCCTGCTGACGGTGCTGGCCCTGGAGGGGCTGCTGATCTGGGGGTATTGGTTCACCTGGACCCACGGCAACACCGGCGTGGACTTCAGCGGCAGCCTGGTGACCCTGTTCATGATGGTGAGCATCGGACTGTACGCCGCCATCCTCACCGGCGACATGATCTTTTCTGAGCAATACAAGTATAACACCCTGAAAAATGAGGTGGCCTACGGGACTCCCCGCCCGCGTATCTACCTGGGCAAGCTGCTGGTGGCCACGCTGGTGGCCCTCATGGCCGCCGTGGTGATGGTGGGTGTGTATCTGGGGTTCTGCTGGATTCTGCTCCCCCACAACGAGGCGGACAGTTCTGCCCTGGCTACTCTGGGGTATGTTCTGGCCGGGGCCCTGCCCCTGTGGCTGGGAGCCCAGGCGCTGACCATGGCCTGCTACTTCATCATCCCCAACAACACCCTGGCCGCCTTTGTGGTGGTGGCTCTGCTGGGCGTGCTGCCCCCCATCCTCCAGCTGTGCGGCCTTCTGATCCACCCGGGCTTTGAGCACATCCGTCAGCTCATGCCCGCCGTCCTGCTGGAGCAGCTGTACCAGCGCGCCTTCCAGACAGACTATCTGGGCCTGTGCTGGATCGTGGGCCTGGTGCTCACCGTGGCGGCCACTTTGGTGGGTATCGTTACGTTCCAGAAAAGAGAGATTCGTTGACGGACGCCGCCGGGAGGGACGGGCATGCTCAATTACATCAAAGCCGAGCTGTGGAGAGCCTCCCGGCACAAGGGGATCTATGTATTGGTCCTGATTCTGGTGGCCCTCACCGCCCTGTTCACCGCGCTGATGCTGTCGGCGGAGGTCTTTTATCAAATGGCCTCCGCCGCTACGACCACCATGCTGCTGGGGCTGTTGGTGGCTCCGCTGCTCACCAATATTGTGGACGGCGGCTCCTTGAGCACCCTGAAAAACGAGGTCTCTTTCGGTGTGGGCCGGAGGCGGATTTATCTAGGCAAGCTGATTGCCGGCCTGCTGCTGGGGCTTGGGCTGTGCCTGTTGCTGCTGGGAGGCTATCTGCTGACAGGGTGGCTCGTACTGCCTCACAGCCCGGAGGAGGACCTGACGACTATGGCTGTGGTGGGCTTTGCCCTATTGGGTGCGCTTCCCATCTGGTGCGGGGTGTATGGCCTGTGCCATATGATGGCCATGCTCATCCCCAGCACGGCGGGGTGGCTTTCCATCTACTATGTGCTCACTTTTTTTGGCCAGCCGGTTCTGGTGGCCCTCATCGTCACCTTCACCCAAGGCTGGATGAGCAGCCTGATCCAGGCTGTTCTGATGCCCTTTTCCTTGCTCATGCCCAACTATTTGTCGGGTTGGATTACATGGGAGTACCAGGTGTGGTGCTGGACCATTGGCTTGGGCTGGATGGCGGTGACTACCATGCTGGGTCTGTTCTGCCTGGACAAAAAGGAGATCAAATAAGAAAGAGCCGACGGGCGTGCCGCAGTCACGGCACGCCCTTTCAGGTTGCAGGTTGGAAAGGAGGGTTTCTGATGGCGGTTATCCTGTGTATGGTGCTGGCGGCGGTGTGCGCTGTTCTGGGGGTGTGGGTGTGGACCCAGCGCAAGTCCCTGAGAAGCGCCGCCCGGCAGCTGGAAGAACTGGAGCGGACCGACAGCACCGCCCGGCTGCGGCTGGCGGTGCCCAACCGGGCGGCGGAGGACCTGCTGGAGCAGGTCAACCGTCTGTTGGAGCTGCGGCGGCAGGATCAGGCGGTGTGGCTGGAGCGGGAGCGTTCTCTCCGCCAGCAGATCGCCAACGTGTCCCACGATTTGCGCACCCCGTTGACCTCTATTCTGGGCTATCTCCAGCTGCTGGAGGGGGGTGGGCTCACAGAGGAGGAGCGGCGGGAATATCTGGCGGTGGTGGAGAGCCGGGCCAAGGCCCTTCAAAGCCTCATCACCGGCTTTTATGACCTGTCCCGGCTGGAGGGCGGGGAGTACCCCCTGACTCGGGAGCCGGTGAATCTGTACTCCAGCCTGTCCGGCCTGCTGGCCGCCTTCTACAACGACTTTACCGACCGGGGCTTTGACATGACAGTGGAGCTGGAGGAAAATCTGCCGCCGGTGCAGGCCGACAGCGGCGGGGTGCTGCGGGTGTTCACCAACCTGATCCGCAACGCTCTGGACCACGGCCAGGGAAAAATGACCGTCCGCCTTTTTCAGACGGAGGAGGGGGTGGTGAGCCTCTTCGCCAACGAGACCCATGAGTTGACAGAAGAGGACCTGCCCCGGGTGTTTGACCGGTTCTTTACCTCGGATAAAATGCGCACCGGCCGCAATACCGGCCTGGGGCTGGCCATCGTCAAAACCCTCACCGCCCAGATGGGCTGCCGGGTAGAGGCGGCGCTGGAGGACGGGATGTTCGTGATTCGGGTCGTTTGGCCGCTGTAACCACCGGTTTATTTGTCGGAACCGCCAAAGGCGGTGATTGCCGCTTGACAAAGTAAGGGAAAACTGATATCGTTTATCCGTATGACTGGAAAGCCGCAAACCGTTGGGGCTGTAGGATTTTAAACTGGTCAGTCATAATCGAGATGGCTGGAAGCGGCATCCGCCGGAGGGGCCGCACTACAGACCGCAGAGAAGAAGAGGTTGAATCAACATGGTAAAGATCGTACGGAAACAGGTTCTCAACCCCAGCGTTACCCTGCTGGAGGTAGAGGCCCCTCTGATTGCCAAGAAGGCCCGGGCGGGTCAGTTCATTATCCTGCGCCTGGATGAGCAGGGCGAGCGTATCCCCCTGACCATTGCCGACTATGACCGGGAGAAGGGCACGATCACGATTATTTTCCAGAAGGTGGGTCTGACCACCCAGCTGCTGGCCGACCTGAACGAGGGCGACCATATTCAGGACTTTGTGGGCCCCTTGGGCCTGCCCACCGAGCTGCCCGAGGGCGCCAAGCGGGTGTGCGTGGTGGGCGGCGGCGTAGGCTGCGCCATCGCCTATCCCCAGGCCAAGACCTGCCATGCCGAGGGCATTGAGGTGGACGTGATCGCCGGCTTCCGCTCCAAGGACATCGTGATCCTGGAGGACGAGTTCAAGGCGGTGAGCGACCACTGCTATATCATGACCGACGACGGCTCCTATGGCGAGCAGGGCTTTGTTACCGTCAAGCTCAAGGAGCTCATCGACTCCGGCGTCCACTACGACGCCGTCATCGCCATCGGCCCCATCCCCATGATGAAGTTTGTGTCCAAGACCACCGAGCCCTACCACATCAAGACTATCGTGAGCCTGAACCCCATCATGATCGACGGCACCGGTATGTGCGGCGGCTGCCGGGTCACCGTGGGCGGCAAGATGAAGTTTGCCTGTGTGGACGGCCCCGACTTTGACGGTCATGAGGTGGATTTTGACGAGCTGATGAACCGCAACGCGGTGTATCGTGCCCAGGAGGCGGAGGAGAAGGAGCGCCACGCCTGCCGGATGGACCAGCTTGCCAAGGAAATGATCCAGTAAGGAGGACTGATACCATGCCGAATATGAGTTTGAAGAAGGTCCCCATGCCGGAGCAGGACCCCAATGTGCGCAACCACAATTTCCAGGAGGTTTCCCTGGGTTATACCGCCGAGATGGCGATGGAGGAGGCTACTCGCTGCCTCAACTGCAAGCATAAGCCCTGTGTGGGCGGCTGCCCGGTGAATATCCGTATCCCTGAGTTTATTGCCAAGGTGGCCGAGGGCGACTTCAAGGCCGCCTATGAGATCATCTCCGACACCAACGCCCTGCCCAGCGTCAGCGGCCGTGTGTGTCCCCAGGAGAGCCAGTGTGAGGCCCGCTGCGTCCGGGCCATCAAGGGCGAGCCGGTGGCTATCGGCCGTCTGGAGCGTTTTGTGGCCGACTGGTACCGGGAGAACATCAACGCTATGCCCGAAAAGCCCCAGACCAACGGCATCAAGGTGGCGGTGGTGGGCTCCGGCCCCGCCAGCCTGACCTGCGCCAGCGACCTGGCTAAGCACGGCTATGAGGTCACCATATTCGAGGCCTTCCATACCGCCGGCGGCGTGCTGGTGTACGGCATCCCTGAGTTCCGTCTGCCCAAGGCCATCGTGCAGAACGAGGTCAACAAGCTGTCTGCTCTGGGCGTGGATCTGGAGACCGATATGGTCATCGGCAAGACCTTCGACATCGACGAGATGTTTGAGGAGGGATACGAGGCCGTGTTCATCGGCTCCGGCGCCGGTCTGCCCATGTTTATGGGCATTGAGGGCGAGACCCTGGCGGGTGTGTACTCCGCCAACGAGTACCTGACCCGCATCAACCTGATGAAGGCCTACCGGGAGGGGTACGATACCCCCCTGAAGATCTCCGGCTCGGCTGCTATCATCGGCGGCGGCAACGTGGCTATGGACGCCGCCCGCTGTGCCAAGCGCATGGGCGCTGAGCACGTGTACGTACTCTACCGCCGGGACGAGGAGGAGATGCCCGCCCGGAAAGAGGAGGTCCACCACGCCAAGGAAGAGGGCATTGAGTTTATGCTGCTCACCAACCCCGTGCGGGTGCTGGACGACGGTACCGGCAAGGTGGGCGCTCTGGAGTGTGTGAAGATGCGCCTCACCGCTCCCGACGAGAGCGGCCGCCGTGCCCCCAAGGTGGTGGAGGGTTCCAACTTCAAGCTGGACGTGGATACCGTGGTCATGAGCCTGGGCACCAGCCCCAACCCCCTGATCCGGTCCACCACCCCCGGCCTGGAGACCAACAAGAAGGGCTGTCTCCAGGTGGACGAGGAGACCATGGCTACCAGCCGGGAGGGCGTGTACGCCGGCGGCGACGCCGTTACCGGCGCTGCCACTGTTATTCTGGCTATGGGCGCCGGCAAGAAGGCCGCCGCCTCCATGCATGAGTATCTGATGAAGAAGCACAGCAAGTAAAAGAGCTATGAAATGGACGCGCTGAAAACAGCGCGTCCATTTTTTATACTCTATGGAATTCAAAATTGCCCGGGAAATGTACAACTGGAATGGGCAACAGCCTCTTTTCGCTTACCAAAAGGAAAGCTGCTGTGTAAAAGGTGGGGATTGCGGGAAACCCGGGGGCGGATTACACTATACTCCGTATGAGACAGAGGAAAAGGAGAGGATGGGAATGCCCGCCCTTCAAAATGACCTGACCCAGGGCAGCGTCAGCCGGAAGCTGATCCGCTACGCCATGCCCCTGGTGGCCTCCAGCCTGTTGCAGGCCATCTATTCCATCACGGATATCATCATCGCCGGACACTTCATCGGTGACACCGGCATCTCAGCCATCAATACCGCCAGCGTCATCATGAATATGCTCACCCAGCTGGCCATTGGCCTGACGGTGGGCGGCAACATTCTGGTGGGCCGCTACTTCGGCAGCGGGGCGGAGGAGGACCGGAAAAAGGCGGCGGGCAATACCCTCACCGTGGGTATCATCGCCGGAATCCTGTTTACCGTGTTGATTTTGCTGCTGGGCAGGCCCTTCCTGGTGCTGCTGAAAGCCCCAGCCATGGCGGAGTCGGCGGCCTATCTGGGTATCTGCGGCGTGGGCCTGCTGTTCATCTTCGGGTATAACGCCCTGTCGGCCATCTTACGGGGCGTGGGAAACTCCCGCATTCCGCTCTATTGCATCATTGCCTCAGTAAGCCTCAACGTGATTCTGGACATCCTCTTTGTGGCGGTGTACCGGATGGGAGTAACGGGGGCTGCCCTGGCCACCGTCATCGGTCAGGCGGTGTCCTTTGTCACCGCCCTGGTGTTCAGCCTGCTCCACCGGGAGAGCCTGGGTCTGACACTCAGGTATCTGCGCCCCGAGGGCCGGGTGGTGCGCATGACCCTGAAGCTGGGCCTGCCGGTGGCCCTTCAGTGGACCATCGCCAGTATTTCCTGGCTGGTGGTGCTCACCCTGGTGAACAAGTACGGCGTGGCGGTGTCCGCCGGCAACGGCGCGTCCAACAAGATCCGGGACTTCTGCCAGCTCTTCCTGTCCGCCCTCACCACCGGCGCTGGCACCATGTGCGCCCAGTGCCTGGGGGCCAAGCTGTACGACCGGGCCGAGCAGGTCATGAAGACCTGCATGAAGCTGTCTCTGGGTATGGCGGCCATTATCATTCTGCTGGCTGAGCTGCTGGCCCCCTGGCTGGTGATGATCTTCACCCCCGATCCAGAGGTCCAGCACTGGGCGGTCATCAACCTGCGCATCGAGATCATCTGTCAGCTCTTCTATGCCGGTATGTTTACCTACAACACCCTGGCCACCGGCTCAGGGCATACGGTATTCATCATGTGGAACTCCTTCCTTAACTGTATCGTGGTCCGCCTGGTGCTGGCGGTGGTGCTGGAACACTTTATGGGTATCTATGGCGTGTATCTGGCCTGCGGCATCGCCGTGTCCAGCTCGGTTCCGGTGGGCTGGTGGTTCTACCGTTCTAACCGGTGGAAAATGCCCCGTCATGTTCAGTAAGTCCAAAAACGCGGGCGGAATGCCCGCGTTTTTTTGTGAACCGATGGTTGAAACAAGGAGTTTTCTAAGGTATACTAAAGTCAGAGAATATTGGCCCTTGAGGCCGACAGAATGGAAAGGTGAATCAAATGGAACAGTCAAAGCTCCACGCACTGGCTGTCACAGCCGCCCACGCCCGTGTGCTGGCGATGGATATGGTGCATGATGCGGCCTCCGGCCACATTGGCGGCTCTCTGTCAGCAATGGAAATCGTGACTCTTCTGTACAATGGTGTGATGCGGGTGAATCCCGCCGCCCCCCGTGACCCCGACCGGGACCGCTTCGTGCTGTCCAAGGGCCACTGCACCCCCGCCCTCTATCCCATCCTGGCGCTGAAGGGCTACTTCCCTGTGGAGAATTTGAAGCTCTTCCGCTCTATCAAGGGCGATCTGTCCGGCCATGCGGAGATGAACTGTGTCAAGGGCGTGGATATGTCCACCGGCTCTCTGGGCCAGGGTATTTCCGCCGCTGTGGGTATGGCGCTGGCAGGCAAGGCCGACAAAAAGGACTACCGGGTTTACACCCTGCTGGGCGACGGCGAGATCGAAGAGGGCCAAGTGTGGGAGGCCGCCATGTCCGCGGCCAAGTATCACCTGGATAACCTGTGCGCCATTGTGGATGTGAACGGGCTGCAGATCGACGGCGCCACCGCCGACGTCATGCCCTCCGAGCCTCTGGACAAGAAGTTTGAGGCCTTCAACTGGAATGTGATCCATGTGGACGGCCACGACTTCAATGCCCTGGAGGAGGCTTTTGCCGCCGCTGCCGCCTGCAAGGACAAGCCCACTGTGCTCCTGGCCAAGACCATTAAGGGCAAGGGGGTCTCCTTCATGGAGGGGGACTATGGCTGGCACGGCAAGGCCCCCAACGACGAGCAGTATGAGAAGGCCCACGCGGAGTTGGTGGCCGCGCTGGCGGAACTGGAGGGAAAGTAAGCCATGAGTGAGAAGATCGCCACCCGGGTGGCATACGGAAAGACCCTGGCCGAGCTGGGCGAGCAGTACCCCAATCTGGTGGTTCTGGACGCCGATCTGTCCGGCTCCACCCAGAGCCAATTTTTCGCCAAGGCGTTCCCTGAGCGTTTTTACAACATGGGCATTGCCGAGGCCAATATGACCGGTGTGGCCGCCGGTCTGGCCACCTGCGGCAAGCAGGCCTTTACCAACACCTTCGCCATGTTCGCCACCGGACGGGCCTATGAGCAGGTGCGCAACTCGGTGGCCTATCCCCGGCTCAACGTGAAGATCGTGGGCTCCCACGGCGGCCTGTCTGTGGGCGAGGACGGCGCCACCCACCAGTGCATTGAGGACTACGCCCTCATGCGCACCATCCCTAACATGATGGTGGTTTCCCCCTGCGACGGCCCCGAGATGCGCCTGGCGGTAAAAGCTCTGCTGGACTATGACGGTCCCGCCTACCTGCGCCTGGGCCGGCTGGCGGTGGACAGCATCACCGACGAGATCCCCGGCTACACCTTCCAGCTGGGCAAGGGCTCTCTGCTGCGGGACGGCACCGATGTCACCGTCATCGCCACCGGTATGATGGTGCAGATGGCCTACGCCGCTGCCCAGACCCTGGCGGAGGAGGGTATCTCCGTGCGGGTCATTGACATGCACACCATCAAGCCTCTGGACGGGGAGATCGTGCTGAAGGCCGCTTTGGAGACCCGGTGTATCGTCACCTCCGAGGAGCATACCATCCTCAACGGTCTGGGCTCTGCCGTGGCCGAGTTTGTGTCCGAGCACTGCCCGGTGCCCGTGGTACGCCACGGCGTCAACGATGAGTTCGGCCGTTCTGGCGCTGCCAAGGCGGTGCTGGAGGCCTATGGACTCACCCCCCAGGGTATCATTGAGAAGGTACGCCAGGCTCTGAAGCTGAAGAAATGAACGATATCCGACTGATTTGTCTGGACATGGACGGCACTCTGCTGGACGATGACCACGCCACTGTGCCTCCCCGCAATGTGGCGGCCCTCCGGGTCGCATCTGAGCTGGGGGCGGCTGTAGCCATCGCCAGCGGGCGGGCCTGGTCCCTATTGCGGGCGGTGGATGCCCAGATCGGGGTCACCCGGTACGCCGTCCTCTCCAACGGGGCGGCGGTGCTGGATGTGGCGGCAGGAGAGTGGATTTACCGGCGGCCTATGGACCAGGCTGCCCGGCGTACCATTATCACCCTGTTGCTGGACTGGGGCCTGCCCTTTGAGGTCTACTGCGAGGGGGAGAACTATATCCAGAGTGACCGGGTAGAGCAGGTGGTATCCTGGGCTCTGTCCCCGGAGTTTGCCCAGGTGCTGCGGACAGTCTCCCAGTTTCCAGATGACCTGAACGCCGCTTTGGACGGCAAGGCAGTGGAGAAGATCCATATCTTCCATGTGCCTCCCCAGAAGCGGCAGGAATTGCTGGACGCGGTGGCGGCTTGCGGCTGTCTGGACGTGACCAACTCGTTTCAAGAAAATATGGAAATCGTTGCTTCTGGGGCTAATAAAGGCTCGGCGGTGCAGGCCCTGTGCGCCAAGCTGGGCCTGGGTCCTGAGCAGGTCATGGCCTTTGGCGACGCGGGCAACGACCTGGAGCTGCTGCGCTGGGCGGGGTGGTCCTTCGCCATGGACAATGGCAGTGATGAGGCCAAGGCGGCCGCCCGCTACACCACCGGTACTAACCGGGAGGGCGGCGTGGGCATGGCTGTAGAGCGCTACCTGTTAAACACATAAACAAACCCCCCGGTTATACCGGGGGGTTCTCTGTTATGGGGATCGCTTATCGGGCAGAGGAAGGAGCCTCCAGTCCACCTGCCGACTCTTTCTGCCGTACCTGATGGAAATAGCGCAGCAGGAAGAAGAGGGTAATGACCAGGCAGATCCCTTCAGAGGCCAGGGGAGCCAGCCAGATGCCTACATCCCCGAACAGAGTGGACAGCACCACCAGACAGCCGGAGATGAGCACCAGGCCTCGTCCGAAGGAGATGGTGAGGGCGGGGAAGGGGTGCTCCATGGCGGTGAAGAAGCCGGAAATTACCACGTTGAAGCCCATCAGCAGGAAGCAGGAAGCGTAGAGCCGCAGGGCGGTAACGGTGTAGCCGAAGAGGGGATCGCCCCCTTCCAGGAAGAGACCCACAATAGGCCCGGCCAGCAGCTGGCAGATGCCAAAGAAGAGCAGTCCCGCTACAGCCACCAGCTTGACGCCATAGGATAAAAATTTGTGACACAGGGGCCGCTGACCCGCCCCCAAATAGAAGCTGGACAGGGGCTGGACCCCATGGGCGGTACCGATCATGGTCATGAGGACCAGGGTATTGACGTAACTGATGATGGTATAAGAGGTAAGGGCGGCATCTCCCACTACCTGGAGAATGGTCTGGTTGAACAGGAAAATGACCAGGCCGTTAGAGAACTCGCTGAGGCCGTCGGAGGTACCCAGAGGGAGGATGCGCCGGTAGGCCCCAAAATCGGGTTTGAACCGTCCAAAGCGGAGGGGAGCGGGGTGTCGCACAAAATAGACCACAAATATCACCGTAGAAGTGACCTGGGCCAGGCCGGTGGCCAGGGCGGCTCCCCACACGCCCCAGTGGAAGTGCATGACGAAGACGTAGTCCAGCACCACATTCATAATGGCACAGGACAGCACCCCGATGGTGCTGACGTGGGGGGCGCCGTCCGCCTTTACCTGGACCTCCAGGTTATAGGATACGGTGAAGAACACGGCAAAGCAGGCGATGATAGCCACATACTCCTTTACTAAAGGGAGCAGGTCCCCGCTGGCCCCCAGGAACAGGGCTACCCGCTCCAGGTTGAGCAGCACCACCGCTGTCAGGGCCAGAGACAGAACGATGACTACCGCCAGGTTCTGGTTAAAATAGTTGCGGGCTTTTTCCTCGTCCCCCTGGCCCAGAGCCAGGGAGAGAACTGTGGAGGTGCCGGTGGCCAACAGGATGCCGATGGTGAAGATCAGGGATACGAAGGGCATGGACAGATTGACTGCTCCCAGAGCGTGGCTGCCCACGCCGTGGGCCACAAAGATACCGTCCACAATGGTGTACAGGGAGAAGATCCACATGGAGACGATGGACGGAATGGTGAATTTGAAAAATTTAGCGACCAGATTCACGGGTAAAACCTCCTCTTTGTAAGAACATCATAAACCCTCGTACTATCCGAGAGTCAAGAGCGGGAGGCAAAAAAGTTGAAAGAGTTTTATCAGATCCACGAATTGGCCAAATTATTTGATCTGTGCCCCGATACGCTGCGCTATTATGAGGAAAAGGGGCTGCTCCATCCAGTACGGGGGGAGAACCGGTACCGGCTGTACGGGATTCAGGATGTGTGTACCTTAAATATCATCCGGGCCCTGCGGGAACTGGACCTACCCACCCGGGAGATCGGGACCTATCTGGAACGGCGGTCGGTGGGAGAGACCCTGACCCTGCTGGAGCGGGAGGAGGCGCTGCTGGAGCGGCGGATGGCTGAGCTGGAGGCTGCCCGGCAGGAGGCAGCAGACCGTCGTCTGCGTCTGGAGCGCTACCAGGCCGTGAAGGACGGCTTGGTGGAGCTGGTGGAGGAGCCGTCCCGGCCTTATGTCTTTCTGGAAAAAGATTTTATTCTGGAGAAGGAAATTGACTTCCAGCTCAAACGGCTGGAGCAGCGTCACCAGGATTACATCCAGGTCATCGGCAGTCAGTGCATGGGGGCTGCCATGGATGAGGAGAGTTTGAAGGCGGGGGTGTATAACCACTTTTCCCGGGTATTTTTCCTGACCAAGCCCGGCTTGCCCTTTGATGATACCCTGCCGGCGGGTGAATATGCACGGCTCTATTACCGGGGCCCCTATGAGCGGCTGCAGGACCATCTGAAGCGGCTGCTGGCCGGAGTGGAGGCGGCGGGCCGCTGTCCGGTGGGGGCACCCCTGGAACTCTACCGTATTGACGCCCACGACACCAATCTGGAGGCGGAATATGTCACCGAGCTACAGGTGAAGGTCACCCCGACCGTATAGGGACAAAGGTTGTCGGAATACAGTGGGACCATGGAGGTGTGAACAATGATTCCTGCATGGATCCTGCTGCTGCTCAACCAGTTTTTCTTCACGTTGCGCCTGTCGGGCGGGGGGAGCGGTTCCTTCCCACGCCCTTTGAAGGCGGAGGAGGAGCGCCGCTATCTGGAGCTGTCTGCCCAGGGCGATTTGGAGGCCCGCAACAAGCTGATCGAGCACAACCTGCGCCTGGTAGCCCATATTGTTAATAACGGTTAAAGCAAAGGACCAATCCGGGCAGAACAGCGGGACAAAACTGCTGTCAGGCTCTGTACGGGTGGATGGGTATAACCGGCATTTGGACATCCTCTATGAGGCCAGAATCTTGTTGTCTGCATGATCCAAAGCCGGAGATGCCTCGGTACATGATATGTGGACAAGCACTGGAATCCATTGTGGCATACATCGCTCACTACATCAATCACGGCAGCACGTCTGCTTGAGCGATGAACTTCAAATCAAATATATCAGTATCATATCATTTGTTGAAGGAGAGCGTTTTGAATACGCTCTCCTTTTTTGATAGGGGGTGATCGTTATGGCTTCTGTGGAACTTTCCTATTATTACGGTTATGAAGCAGAACAGTTCTCATTTTACCGCATCCCCAAGCTACTCTTTACAGACAATCGGTTTGCTGGCATATCGACAGATGCCAAGCTGCTCTACTGTGCCAGGACGGTTGGCCTGGAAAGCCTCCCGGTTATCGTCCGGGAGTACACGGATGACGAGGCCGACATTCTGGTGGTAGACTACAATATCACCCGTGAGGATTTGCTGCCCAGTGAGAAAGCAAGGGCATATAGCTTGAAACTTGAGGCTATGAAGCGACAGGCCGGACGGCCATCAAAAAATTCTCTCCAAGTTGGAGAGAATTTTCGTGGGAAGTTTTCTGTTCAAATTTTAAGTGAGCAAGTTGGCGAAAATGTGACAAACATTCAGCGGTATATCCGCCTAACAAAGCTGATCCCGCCCCTACTGGAACAGGTGGACAATGGTGTTTTGAAAGTCACACCCGCAGCGGACTACATTTCCCATCTAAGCGAAAAAGAGCAAACTGCCCTGTTGGTCATCATGGAACGGGATGAGGTTTCTCCCAGCCTGGGACAGGCCAAACGGCTCAAGGAACTGAGTGAGGCGGGAAAGCTGGATGCCACATCGTCACCGAGATTCAGGCCCCGGACGGCTACATTCTGGACTCCACCCCTCACGAGGTCTATCTGCGGCCCGGTAAAACCACCGAGATCTCCATTGAGAACGAAAAGAAACCGGGCCTGACCATCAAGAAGATTGATTCTGTCACTGGCAATCCCCTGAAAGGGGCAAAGTTTGAGCTTTGGGTAGCCAAGGACAACACCGAGGACGGCACCTATCAGAAGCTGGATCAGAACTTCTACTATACCGATGAAAACGGCGAAATCTACCTGGATAAGCTGGACACCGGCTGGTACAAGGTGGTGGAGGTTGATCCGCCCACCGGCTATGCCCTCCGTGACCCCTCCGAGCAGACCATCTATGTGGACAACGACAAGGCTGTGGAGCTGATTTTTGAGAACACGCCCCTCAGTGCCCTGGTGGTCTGGAAGTTCGATTCCGTCACCGGCGAGGCCCTGGAGGGCGCTGTGTTCCAGGTGCGCTACCTGGGCGGCACCTCCGGCACCGGCGGCACCGTGATCGGCACCTATAAGACCAGCGCCAACGGCAGCTTTACCGTCACCGGCCTGGAGGCGGGCACTTATGTCGTGGAGGAGCTGGCCAGTCCCAATGGCCATGTCATCGACACCGCACCCCAGACCGTCTTTATCTCCGGCAAGGAGCAGGATGTGGTGCAGCTGTACTTCGGAAACTCCCCCAAGGGAAGCCTGCTGATTAAGAAGATCGACAGCGAAACCCGTGAGCCGCTCAGCGATGTGGAGTTCATGGTCACTACCGCCGACGGAACTGTGGTAGGCGACGCCAACGGCAAATTTGTCACCGATAGCGCCGGTACGATTCTGATCGAGGGGATCGACCCCGGCACTACCCTGGTGGTCAAGGAAACCAGAGCCAAGACCGGCTATGAGCTGGACGATACTCCCCAGGCCGCTACCATCAAGGCGGGACAGACCGTTACCCTGGAGTTCCGCAATGCGCCCCAGGGCTGTCTCCTCATTACCAAGGTAGACAGCGTGACCCACAAGCCCCTGTCCGGCGTCCAGTTTAAGATTGCCGGGTGCAACGGCTGTGAGTACCCCGCAGGCACCTATACCACCGACGCCAACGGCCAGATCAAGCTGAGCCACATCCCCTCCGGCTGCTACTCCATTACGGAAACCAAGGCCGCAGAGGGCTATCTGCTCAACGGCACCGCCCAGACCGTCAAGGTGGAAAGCGGCAGCTGCAAGGAAGTCACCATCGCCAATGAGCCGCTGGGCGGGCTGGTCATCAAGAAGATGGACAGCGCAACCAAGGAACCCCTCAGTGAGGTAATCTTCAAAGTGACCACCACGGACGGGGCCGTAGTCGGCACGTCCAATGGTGAGTTCCGTACCGATGAAAACGGTTATATCACCATCCCTGACTTGGAGCCGGGTGGCTATGTGGTGCAGGAGGTCAAGGCCAAGGAGGGCTACCTGCTGGACAATACCCCCAAGACCATCGAGATCAAGGATCATCAGACCTATACCCTGGAGTTCTTCAACCAGCCCAAGGGCAATCTTATCATCAACAAGCTGGATTCCGTTACCAAGGCTCCCCTGGAGGGCGTGGAGTTTGAGCTGACCTACTCCGACGGCTCCTATGTGGACGCAGAAGGCGGCACCCTCTCCAGCAAGGGCCTTTATACCACCGATGAAAACGGCCAGATCATCCTGTCCGGGCTGACCGGCACCATTGTAGTGACGGAAACCAAGACCATTGAGGGCTACACCATCCACGAGGAAACCCGCACCCAGACGGTGGTGATCAATCCCAACGACACCCAGGAGCTGACCTTCTACAACGACCCTGTGGGCGGCGTGGAGATCATCAAGGTGGACGAGGCGGATAAAACGGAGCGACTGGCCAACGCCACTTTTGAAATCCGCAAGATGGATGACGCCCTGGTGGATACTGTGACCACCGACAAGTATGGCCGGGTGTTCCTGGCTCTGGAGGACGGGGCCTATTATGCGGTGGAGATCGAGGCCCCGGAGGGCTATAAGCTGGACGATACCCCCCACTACTTCGAGGTAAAGGATGGCAAGACCAGTAAGCTGACCGTGACCAACAAAGCCTTCTCCGGCATCCTCATTCACAAGACTGACAGCAGCACCGGAAAGGGCATCTACGGCGTGACCTTCCTGCTGTATGACGCTGGCAACAACCCCGTGGGCCAGTACACCAGCGACAACCAGGGCTACGTCTACATCGAGAATATCGAAACTGGGCGCTACTATCTCCGTGAGCTGGAGAACGAGGGATACATCCTGGACACCCAGCGCAAGACGGTCTATGTGAAGTCCGGCGAGACAACTCTGGTGGAGTGGGAGAACACCCCCATCATGGGGCAAATCCAGATCATCAAGAAGTCGGCGGACGATAACCCCATCAACGCCCTGCCCGCCGGGACGCTGCTGGAGGGCGCTGTATTCGAGGTCTACGACAAGGCCGGCAATGTGGTGGATACCATCGTATCCGACTACAACGGCAGAGCGGTATCCAAACTCCTGCCTCTGGGCCGCTATACCATCCGTGAGGTACAGGCGCCCGACTATTACTCCATCAATCCCACCGTCCTGACCGCATACCTGGATTATGAGGGCCAGATTGTGACCTTCGAGGTGGAGGACAACAGCGTGTCCACCGGCGTATCCATTAAAAAGACCGGCTATGCCGAGGTCATGCCCAACCAGCCTATCCGGTACACCATCACCGGCATTGGCAACACCTCCACCGTGCCGCTCTCCTCGTTCTACTGGAGAGACACGCTGCCCGGTCAGGTGTCGCTCTCCAAGGTAGTTACCGGCACCTACAACCAGCAGCTCTCCTACAAGATCGTCTATAAGACCAATCTGAAGGACAGCTATCAGACCCTGGCGGACAGCCTCTCCACCACCAAGAACTATGTGCTGGAAGCCAGCCCTGCGGCCCTGGGCCTTGCCTCCAACGAGCGTGTCACTGAGATCATGTTCGTGTTCGGCACCGTCAAGGGCGGCTTTGGTCAGGTGGAAACCGCCTATATCCACGGCAATGTGGTGAATGGCCTTGCCAATGGCTCCAGCATTGTCAATGTGGCCGATGTGGGCGGCGTCTACAATGGTCAGTGGATTCAGGCCGTGAGCCGCTGGGTGACCAAGGTTTACGCCAAGACCATCACGACCCTGCCCAAGACTGGGTATTAAGCCGTGAAGCGCAGTCAGAATTTCCGCAGTGCCGCCCCTTTGTGGGCGGCACTGTCCATTTTGGTGATTTGGGCAGCCCTGCTGATCGCTACCGCCTATGAGGACGGTATGAATCTATTTACCCTGATGGAGCGCATTTCCGGGCAATTTGCCCGTCCATTCTCCATCCAGTGGAAGCCACACTCCATAAAAGTTGTGCTGATCTGTCTGGTGTGTTACTGCTGCGGAATCGGCTTGTATTACACCTCCAGGGAGAATCGCAGGCCCGGAGAGGAGTATGGCTCAGCCAAATGGGGCGACCCCAAGGCCCTCTGCAAGAAGTACATGGATACCAAAAATCCACTGTCCAACGTGATCCTGACCAGGAACGTGTCTATCAGCTTCAACAGCTACAAGCACCGGCGGAACCTCAACATCGTCGTGGTGGGCGGCTCTGGCTCCGGTAAAACCCGTTTTGTGGCCAAGCCGTGGCTTTACAGCGCAAACTGCTCCTATATCGTCACAGACCCCAAGGGGGAGCTGCTGCGGGCTTCCGGGAACCTGCTCAAAGAGATGGGATATGAGATCGTGGTATTCAACCTGATTGACCCCAGCCAATCGGATGGCTATAACCCCTTTGCCTATATCCGCAACGAGGCCGACGTGCTGAAGCTGATGGACAATCTAATCCGCAACACCACCCCCAAGAACGCAAATAACTCTGACCCATTCTGGGAGAAAGCGGAAATTGCGCTGGATTCTGCCCTGATGCTCTATCTGCTCCATGAGGCTCCGCCTTATGAGCAAAACCTTGAAATGATTACCTACCTGCTGACCTGTGCGCAGGTACGAGAGGAGGATGACCAGTTCCAAAGCCCTCTGGATCAACTGTTCCTGGAGCTGGAATATGAGAAACCAGACCACATTGCAGTCCACCAGTACAAGATTTTTAAGCAGGCCGCCGGCAAGACGGCAAAGACCATCCTGGTGTCGGCAGCTGTCCGTCTGGCGGCGTTGGCCATGCCGCAGTTTGCCGCCATGACCTTCCGGGACGACATGGACTTCGGCTCTCTTGGAGAACGCAAGCGGGCTATTTTTTGTGTCATTCCCGTGGCGGACGGTAGTATGAACTACCTCGTAGGTATGCTCTACACCCAATGCTTCCAGGAGCTGTACCGGGTGGCGGATGAAAAGTACAAAGG
>NZ_CALWXV010000045.1 GCF_944385615.1 uncultured Flavonifractor sp.
AATCCCGCCAATAGCGATGACAAGTAAGCACGAAACCGTTTGATCGTATAAAAAAGATGAGCACGGCCCGTTTGTATAGGCCGTGCTCATCTTGTGCTTTCTCAAAGTAGTAGTGCTCTTTTCCATCTGCAAATTAGCCGATTCCTCTACGCCATTTTTACGCCATTTCCGCGTGGGACTGCATAGAGAAATATGAAGTTATAATTTGGTTGGTTTTGCGTAAAACCGCGCTATATCAGGCTTTAGCGGCGTTTATGGAGAGGTATGGAGATATAGAATCCAGCGTGTGAACGCCGATACCTAATTTCATCGGTCAGTTACCCTCTTTCGGCGTATTAGCCCCAGTATTATATCTTATCCGGCTGAAAATTACAAGTGGGGCCCCAGGGGGCGGGGAATGGCCGGGGAGAGCGAAACCTCAGCCCCCCATATAAGAAAAGTGCATATAGTCGTGGTAACCGGTGGCGTCGTCGCTGTCGGCAGCCCAGGCGTCGCCGCCCCAGCTCCAGCCGTGCTCGGCGAAGATACGCACCACCGAGCTGCCCGGGGCGATGGAGTAGGGGTTCACCCCCGGCTCCCAGCAGGTGCCCACCAGGATCTGCCCATCCCGGATCTGATAGTTTTCGTCGGCATTGATGTCGATGGCGGTGCCGCAGTTGTGCTCGCCGGTGGTGCCCTCCACATAGCGGAAGGTGCTGGTGGCGTTGATGGGGAATTGCTCCGGGTCGTTGTAGATCTCGGTAAAGATCTCTTTCACATCCTCGGCAATGGCAGTGTGGACCTGAAGGGTGGTGGTGGAGGGCTTTTTCACCCCGCCGGACAGCGTCCAAACCGGTACGGTGACGGTGGTTATGGCGGCCTCCGCCTCTGCCTGGCTGTCAAAGCGGCGCTTGTCGGTGGTGCCGAAGAGCAGCTGGCATTTGGCCGGATTCTCCCCCAGCTCGGTGAGCCAGAAGGGCTGGGTCCAGTAGTCGTCAAAGCTGGCCGTTCCGTCCTCTACCTGGTCCCAGAACGCATCTTCCTCCCGCTCGGCCTGGGTCATGGGGCGGTATTCCACATAGTAGGTGGTGCAGGCAGAGGTCACGGTGTTAACCGCCCCAAACCCCTCAAAGACATAGTACTGGGGGGCATCCTCCTGCAAGCCGTACAGGCTGGAGCCCACCTCCACCACATGCCGACGGCTGAAGAGCGCCTGGCCGCTCTCACTGTCCACCGCCTGGAGTACAATGGTCATGGGTTCACCCTCCCGCTGGCGGTCCACCACTTCCAGGGTACGCATCAGCAGCACCGTGCCGTCGCACCGCTGGATCTGGTCGGCCCGGCCAAAGGAGCCGTCCGGCTTGCCGTTGGAGATGCCCAGGTCGGACAGCGCGCATACCGCCGCCTGGTGGACCTGGTCCATCTGGTCAAAGTCGGTGAAAAGATCGCTGCCGCTCAGCCGCTGGGCTTGGGCAGCGTATTGCTCCTGGGTCTCCTGGGACAGCGCCCGGTAGAGCAGCACCGCCGCGTCCTCCCGGGTGATGCCGCCCCCCAGACTGCCGGGCGTGACCCGCAGGCCGTCCTCCGCCCGCAGAAGACCGGCCTCCGCCGCGGCGGAGTAGCCCGCCAGATCCCAGGCGGCGCCTTCCTCCAGAGCCTGCTGGTAGGCGTCGGGGGCGAAGGTGCGGGCAGCCATGGTGAGAAACTCACCCCAGCTCAAGGTGCGAGCGGGGGCGATCTGGTTGCCGCCCACCCCGTTGATAATCCCCAGGTCAACCGCACGGGTCATCTGGGTATAAGCCCAGTGGCTGGGGCTCAGGTCGGTATAACCGGCCGCCTGAGCGGGCAGAGTGGACAGGGACAGGGTGCCAACCAGCAGCAGGGCTCCCACCCGGGGGAAATGGTTCCGATTCATGTACAACGCCTCTCTCTCTTTCTGTTTGGGGTACCTCAATAGACACTATTGTAGGCCTCTTCGACAAAAAAAGCAACCGGAGCGAAACACCACTTTACAAAAACTAAAATATGCAGTATAATTTAACAACCGACACTGACGCGGAAGGGGTAACAGCCTGACGGGGAAGGGCCGCCAAACAGATGAGAAAAACACTGTGGCGCACCCGCTCCGGGCGCGCCATTTGTCATTTTGGAAAGGAGTAGCAAAACTATGGAAGAAAATCGTGTGGCCCTGCTGGGCGTGGTGGTGGAGGACCCCAATTCCGTGGAGGAGCTCAACGCCCTGCTCCACCAGTACAAGGACTATATCATTGGCCGCATGGGCATTCCCTACCACCAGCGGGGGGTAAACATCATCTCCATCGTGCTGGACGCCCCCGGCGACGCCATCAGCGCCCTGTCCGGCAAGGCGGGGATGTTGTCCGGCGTCAGCTGCAAGGCGGTGTACTCCAAGCTGCCCAATGAGTGAGCTGCTGGACAAGCTGTGCCAAAACCGGCGGCTGGACCGGGCCGAGTGGCGGAAGCTGCTGGCCTCCCGCCATACCCTGGACCAGACCGGCCTCTTTCACCGGGCGGCGGCGGAGCGCCGCCGGTGGTACGGGGAGGAGATCTACGTCCGGGGACTCATCGAGTGCGGCAACATCTGCAAAAATAACTGTCTGTACTGCGGCATTCGGCGGGACAACCGCCAGGTAGCCCGCTATCGGCTGGATCGGGACACCATCCTGGCCTGCTGTGAAAAGGGCTACGGCTGGGGCTTTCGCACCTTTGTGCTCCAGGGGGGTGAGGACCCGGGGCTGACCCCCGACTGGGTGGCGGAGACGGTGGAGGCCATCAAGGCCCGCTGGCCGGACTGTGCCGTCACCCTCTCCCTGGGGGAGTTTGATCGGGAGATCTATCAGCTGTGGTTTAACGCCGGGGCGGACCGGTACCTGCTCCGGCATGAGACCGCCCACCCGGCCCACTATGCCAAGCTCCACCCCCCGGAGCTTACCCTGGCCCACCGGATGGACTGTCTGTACACCCTGAAGGACATCGGCTACCAGGTGGGGGCCGGGTTTATGGTGGGCTCTCCGGGACAGAGCATGGACACCCTGACCGAGGACTTCTGCTTTCTTCAGGACTTTCAGCCCCATATGGTGGGGCTGGGGCCCTTCATTCCCCAAAAGGACACCCCTTTTGCCAGGGAACCGGCGGGCACTCTGGAGGATACCCTGATTCTGCTGGCCTTGGTGCGGCTCACTCTGCCCAAGGTGCTGCTGCCTGCCACCACCGCTCTGGGCACCATCCACCCACAGGGCCGGGAGCTGGGCATTCTGGCGGGGGCCAACGTGGTCATGCCCAACCTGTCCCCCCCGGATACCCGGGAGAAATACACGTTATATGATAACAAGCTCTGCACGGGAGACGAGGCCGCCGAGCACCTGGCGGGCCTGCGGAAACGCCTGGCTGCCATTGGCTGCACTGTGGCTGTCCACCGTGGAGACTCTCCAAACAAAAGATAAAAACTGACGGGGAAGGGGGCAACTCCTGACCCAAAAGAAAGGAAGAGAAACACTTATGTACGATCCCAAATCCAGAAAAGCAGAGGACTTTATCGACCACCAGGAAATTTTGGACTCCCTTGCCTACGCCGACGCCCACAAGAACGACGCGGTCGTCATTGACGCTATCCTGGAGAAAGCCAGGCTCCGCAAGGGGTTGACCCACCGGGAGGCCTCGGTGCTGCTGGCCTGTGAGCTGGAGGACAAAAACCAGGAACTTTTTGACCTGGCCAAGCAGATCAAGAAGGATTTTTACGGGGACCGCATCGTCATGTTTGCCCCCCTGTACCTGTCCAACTACTGCGTCAACGGCTGTCTCTACTGCCCCTACCACGCCAAAAACAAGCACATTCCCCGCAAGAAGCTGACCCAGGAGGAGATTAAAGCCGAGGTCATTGCCCTCCAGGACATGGGCCACAAGCGGCTGGCCCTGGAGGCAGGGGAGGACCCGGTGAACAATCCCCTGGAGTATATTCTGGAGTCCATCAAGACCATCTACTCCATCAAGCACAAGAACGGGGCCATCCGCCGGGTGAATGTGAACATCGCCGCCACCACGGTGGAGGACTACCGTAAGCTGAAAGAGGCGGGCATCGGTACCTATATTCTCTTCCAGGAGACCTACCATAAGGAGAGCTATGAAAAGCTCCACCCCACCGGCCCCAAGAGCAACTATGCCTATCACACCGAGGCCCACGACCGGGCCATGGAGGGGGGCATTGACGACGTGGGCTTGGGGGTGCTCTTCGGCCTGGAGCTCTACCGTTACGAGTTTGCCGGTCTGCTGATGCACGCCGAGCATCTGGAGGCGGTGTTCGGGGTGGGGCCCCACACCATCAGCGTGCCCCGGGTGTGTCCTGCCGACGACATCGACCCCAATTCCTTTGACAACGGTATCTCCGACGACATTTTTGCCAAGATCGTGGCCTGTATCCGGGTGGCGGTACCCTACACCGGCATGATTATCTCCACCCGGGAGAGCCAGAAGGTGCGGGAGCGGGTGCTGGGTCTGGGCATCTCCCAGATCTCCGGCGGGTCCCGTACCAGCGTGGGCGGCTATGTGGAAAAGGAGCCGGAGGAGGAGTCCTCCGCCCAGTTCGACGTGTCCGACAGCCGCACCCTGGACCAGGTGGTCCGCTGGCTGATGGAACTGGGCTATGTGCCCTCCTTCTGCACCGCCTGTTACCGGGAGGGGCGGACCGGCGACCGGTTTATGTCCCTGTGCAAGGCGGGGCAGATCCAGAACTGCTGCCTGCCCAACGCCCTTATGACCCTGCAAGAGTATCTGGAGGACTACGCCGCCCCCGAGACCCGCGCCGTGGGTGAGAAGGTCATCGCCCAGCAGCAGGAATACATCACCAACCCCAAGGTGAAGGAGATCGTGGCCGACCGCCTGGTAAAGATTGCCCAGGGGGAGCGGGATTTCCGCTTCTGAGGAGGGATATCCATGAGCCTGAACGATACCCCCGCCGGCGAGCGGGTACACATCGCCTTTTTCGGCCGGCGCAACGCCGGCAAGTCCAGCCTGGTCAATGCCTTCACCGGTCAGGATCTGGCCATCGTGTCCGATGTGAAGGGCACCACCACCGACCCGGTATACAAAGCCATGGAGCTGCTGCCCCTTGGGCCGGTGCAGATCATCGACACCCCCGGCATCGACGACGAGGGAGAGCTGGGGGAGCTGAGAGTGAAAAAAACCCGGCAGGTCCTGAACAAGACCGACCTGGCCATTCTGGTGGCCGACGCCACCGCTCCCTTGGGCAGAGCGGAGGAAGAGCTGCTGGCCCTCATTCAGAACAAGGGTATTCCCTATCTGCTGGCCTGGAACAAGGCCGATCTGCTGGACACTGTTCCGGAGGAGGGGGAGAATACCCTGTGGGTCAGCGCCCTCACCGGCCTGCATATCCACGCATTGAAGGAGAAGGCCGCCAAGCTGGCCGTTCAGGAGGGCCCCAAGCGGCCCCTCATCGCCGACCTCTTGCAGCCCGGGGACACGGTGGTGCTGGTGGTGCCCATCGACAAGGCGGCGCCCAAGGGACGACTCATTCTGCCCCAGCAGCAGACCATCCGGGATGTGCTGGAGGCGGGGGCGGCTGCCCTGGTGTGCCGGGACAGCGAGCTGGCCCTCACCCTGGCGGGGCTGCCCAAGCTCCCCCGGCTGGTGGTCACTGACAGCCAGGTCTTTGGCAAGGTGGCAAAGATCGTGCCCCCTTCGGTGCCTCTCACCTCCTTCTCCATCCTCATGGCCCGGTACAAGGGGGATCTGTCCCTCACCGTGGCGGGAGCCCGGGCGGTGAAAGAGCTGAGAACCGGAGACAAAGTGCTCATTGCCGAGGGCTGCACCCACCACCGGCAGTGCGAGGACATCGGCACCGTGAAGCTGCCCCGGTGGATCAAAGAGGCCACCGGCGTGGAACCGGACTATACCTTCTGTTCCGGTCGGGAGTACCCGGAGGACTTAACGCCCTACAAGCTGGTGATCCACTGCGGGGGCTGTACCCTGGGGGAGCGGGAGATGAAGTACCGCCAGCGTACCGCCGTCGATCAGGGCATCCCCATCACCAACTATGGAATTCTGATCGCCTCCCTGAACGGTATCCTGGAGCGTACCCTGGAGCCCTTCCCGGAGCTGTAAGAGTTCCAAACATGACAAACAGCCTGCGAAACGCATCTTCGGAGCGTTTCACAGGCTGCTTTTTTGAATCAATATTTCTGCATATCCTCCGGGGCGGAGCTGGAGGAAGGTGCAGGTATGGGGTCAAACTCCGGTTCAGTCACCTGTTCCGGCTGGAACGGGGGCTCCGGCTCTGGCGCGCACGCCCAAAGATCATCCCAGCCTAACTCAGATGCCGGGACAGGGTCGGGGGCAGGCTGAGGCTCCGGGCTGACAGGGTGTGCGAAAGACGCCTGCTCTGCCCGTAGGTCCTCCTGAAGGTGGAACAGGGCGATCTGGTGCTGCATGGACTCCGCCTGACCGGCCAGCTCCTGACTGGCGGCGGCGCTCTCCTCGGCGGTGGCAGAGTTAGTTTGGACCACATTGGAGATCTGATCCACTCCGGTGGAAATGTCCCGCAGATGGGCAGCTTGGCTCTGATAGTCCCGGGTCACCTGCTCCACTGTGTGGACAGCGCCGTCGGCGGTGGCGGCGGCGGCGGCCAGAGCGTTGGCGGTGGACTGGGCCAGGCCCTCGCCCTGGGCAACCGCCTGGACCGAGCGGGCAATCAGCTCGTTGGTCTCCTGGGCGGCGGCGGCGCTCTTGCCCGCCAAATTGCGTACCTCATCGGCCACCACCGCAAACCCCCGGCCTGCGTCCCCGGCCCGGGCGGCCTCGATGGCTGCGTTCAGGGCCAGAATGTTGGTCTGGAAGGCGATGTCGTCAATGGTTTTGATGATTTTGCTGATGTCCTTGGAGTGTCGGCTGATGTCTCCCATGGCGGCCAGCATGTGCCGCATCTGTCCGTTGCTGGTGGTGACCTGCTCCTTCATCTGCTGGAGCTGCTCCAGCATGGCCCCCGCCTGCTTGGCGCCCTCTGTGACACTCTGCTCCAGCTCCTGCACCGTGCTGGACAGCTCCTCCACCGAGGAGGCCTGCTCGGTAGCCCCCTGGGCCAGGGCCTGAGAGCCGTTGGCGATCTGCTCCGCCCCCAGATTGACCTGGAAGGCGGATTGAGAAATATTGGATAGTGTGACTGAAAGGTTCTGCTGGATCTGCAACAGCGCATCCTTCAGTCGGGCGAATTCCCCCTGATAGTTGCACTCCAGATGGAACACCAGATTGCCCTGGCCGATCTGGGCCAGCACGGAGGCCAGCTCGTTAATGTACTGGATGTAGGTTTTCAGCCGGGCCACAATGCGCAGGGTGGACTGGCCCAGCTGGGCCACCTCATCTGTACCAGTAGCCCGGTAGTCCACATCCAGCTGGCCGTCGGCCAACTGCTCGGACACCTTGTTCAGCCGCTTCAGCGGCCGGGTGATGGAGACCGCCAGCAGGGACACCACCACCGCCAGCAGAACAGCGCAGGCTGCAAAGCCCATGATTACCAGCCGGACGGTGTTGGAAATGCCGGCCTCAAATTCCGCCGCGGGAATGACGCCCAGCAGCTCGTAATTCAGCTCAGGCAGATAAAAAGTGCTGCCGTAATAGCGCTGGCCGCCCCGGGTATAGGACATCCCCTCTACCGTCTGGTTCTCCAGCAGCGCAGAGCGCATGTTGTCGGAGTAGTCCACGTCGGCCACGGTGGTATTCTGCAAGGACGCGTCGGGGTGGTGGAGAATGGTATTGGCTGAGTCAAACAGGGTGATATAGCCGGTATCGCCCACAGCAATGGCGCTGAGGGAGGTGCTCAGGTCCCGCAGGGCCACGTCGATGCCGGTGATGGCCACCACTGTACTGCCGGACAGGATGGGGCGGGCCACGGTGACCACATTCTGCTGTGTGGTCACGTCCAGATAGGCGCTGGTGGCGATGGCGCCTGTGCTGTCCATGGCCAGGGCATACCACTCCTGGGCGGTGATATCCAGCTTATCCGGGGAATAGAGGATGCCGTTGCTGCCCACCAATTCTCTAGTTTCCATGTCCGCATACCACACGTTCAGCACGCTGCTGCCGTAGTTATTCTGTACGCCCCGCAGCTCCTGAAGCAGATCGGTGTAGGATTCCGCCCGGAAAATGGTGGTCTTGTCCCGTTCAGTGGCCACGCCCATGGCCGCCTGGGATTGGGCCATGGAGTCCACTGCGCCGAAGTACCGGTTGAAGAAGGCCTCCACCTGCTCGGCGCCGGCGGATGTCTGAGCGTTCAGGTCGGCGATCATCAGGGTCCGGACGGTATGGGAAACCTGTACGCCCAGAATCACGCCAAGGAGGCTCAGAATCAGGATCAGGGGCAGCAAAATACCCAACAGCAGCTTTTGGACAATGCCCAGCTTTCTACCAATACCAAGCTTCAAACCAGCTCACCTTTCTTTCCGGGACCCAGAGCCTGCAAGCGCCGGGCGATTTTCCCACATCGACAAACGGATACTCAGGTTCTATTATCAGCAAATCTGGCCAAAAAGCAATAGGATGAAAAAGATTTTCCTCTTTGCACAAATGAGAAACTTTTTATCTGGTGAAAATGTCAGGGGTGGCTCACAGCCCGTACACCTCTTTGGCGTACCGGACAGTGGCCATGGCGTCCTTGGCGTAGCAGTCCGCCCCGATCTGGTCGGCATAGGCGGGGGTGAGCACCGCGCCCCCCACCACGATCTTGACCTGGGGGCAGGCGGAGCGCAGCTGGCGGATGGTCTCCTCCATGCTGACCACGGTTGTGGTCATCAGGGCGCTGAGGCCCACCAGTTTGACGCCGGGGCGGCTGGCCGCCTCCACAATGGCCTCGGGAGCCACGTCCCGGCCCAGGTCGGCCACCTCAAAGCTGTAGTTTTCCAATAGGACCTTGACGATGTTCTTGCCAATGTCGTGGATGTCTCCCTTGACGGTAGCCAGCACCACGGCGCCCTGCTTGGGCCGGTCCTCCCCGGACATGGCGTTCTGGACGATCTCAAAGGCAGCCTTGGCGGCCTCGGCGCTCATGAGCAGCTGGGGCAGGAAGAGGGTGCCCTTCTCAAAGCCCTGGCCCACATGGTCCAGCGCGGGGATGAGCACTGTGTCTACCAGTTCCAGCGGGGCCTTGCCAGCCGCCAGAGCGGCCTTGGCGGCTTGGGCCGCCCCCTCCTTGCTGCCCCGGAGAACGCACTCGGACAGAGAGGGGCCGTCCCCGGCAGCGATGGGGGCGGCGGGGGCCTCCTGTCCGCCATAGGCGGCGATGTAGCGCCCACACTGGCCGTCCAGGCCCATCAGGGCCTGCCAGCTCCGCCAGGCTCCCATCATGGGAGAATTGTTGGGGTTGAGGATGGCGCAGTCCAGCCCGTTCTGCAGCGCCAGGGTAAAGAAGGCGGTATTCACCAGCTCCCGCTTGGGCAGGCCGAAGGACACGTTGGACACACCCAGAATGGTGGATAGGCCCAGCTCCTCCTTGACGCGGCGCACCGCCTCCAGGGTGACCTGAGCGGCGTCAGGCTCGGAGGAGATGGTAAGCGTCAGGGGGTCGATGACGATCTCCTTTTGGGGGATGCCGTACCGGGCGGCGGTGTCGCGGATTTTCCTGGCGATGGCCACCCGGCCCTCCGCCGTGGGGGGGATGCCGTTTTCGTCCAGGGCCAGACCCACTACCACGCCGCCGTATTTCTTCACCAGGGGGAAGAGGGCGGCCATGCTCTCTGCCTTGCCCGACACCGAGTTGAGCATGGGCTTGCCGTTATAGCGGCGCATGGCCCGCTCCATAGCCGCCGGGTCGGAGGTGTCCAGCTGAAGGGGGAGAGGGAGCACCGCCTGAAGGGCCTCCATCACCTCCACCAGCAGGACGGGCTCGTCGATCTCAGGCAGGCCCACGTTGACGTCCAGCACCTGGGCCCCCGCCTCTTCCTGGGCAAAGGCTTCGTTCAGCAGGTATTCAATGTTATGCTCCCGCAGGGCCTGCTGGAACTTCTTTTTCCCGGTGGGGTTGATACGCTCCCCGATGACCACTGGAGCCCGGCCGATCTCCACCGCCTGGGCGTAGGAGGACACCAGGGTGCGGCCCTTGTCGGCGGCGGGGGTGAAGGGCTTGTCCCGGCACACGTCGATGGCCGCCTTGATGTGGTCGGGGGTGGTGCCGCAGCACCCGCCCAGGATCTGGACCCCCAGGTCGGCAATGGCCCCCATGTGGACGGCAAACTCCGCCGGGCCTACGTCAAAGACGGTACAGCCGCCCTGACTGTGAGGCAGACCGGCGTTGGGATTGACCACCAGGGGCACCGAGGCGTACTCCAGCAGCTGCTTGACAATGGGCAGCATCTGGGCGGGACCCAGGCCGCAGTTGACGCCCAGGGCGTCCACCCCAAGGCCCTCCAGCAGGGCCACGGTGGAGGCGGGGGTGCCGCCGGTGAGCAGCTTGCCGTTTTCCCCGTAGACCGTGGTGACCACCACCGGCAGGTCACAGTTCTCCTTGGCGGCCAGCACGGCGGCCTTGGCCTCGTAGGAGTCGCTCATGGTTTCAATGAGGACCAAGTCGGCCCCCGCCGCCGCACCGATGCGCACCACCTGGGCGTACAGGGCCACTGCGTCCTCAAAATCCAGGTCCCCCATGGGTTTTAAGAGTTTGCCGGTGGGGCCCAGGTCCAGGGCCACAAACACATCGGGCCGGGGGTCGGCGTCTCTGGCCTCACAGGCCAGGCGCACTCCGGCGGCCACCAGCGCCTCCAGGTCAAATTCACCGCTGGCGGGGAATTTCAGAGCGTTGGCCCCAAAGGTGTTGGTACACAGAATGTTGCTCCCCGCCGCCAGATAGGCCTGGTGCAGGGCGGAGATGCGCTCCGGGTGGAGCAGGTTCCAGGTCTCGGGCAGCTCGCCGCCCTTCAGGCCCTGGGCCTGAAGCAGGGTGCCGGTGCCGCCGTCAAAGAACAGGCGCTGGCTGTGCAGCGCGTCTAAAAATTTCATGTGGTATCTCTCCTGAAGGTACAATTTCTCTTGGAACAGGTGGCGCAGCCCCCGGCGTGGCACTTGCCCGGGGTATCAGCCACCCCGATCACCGCTGTCACCGATTTGACAGGAGCCAGCAGGCAGCTGTCGGTGGCGGTAAGGCCGATTTTCCGGGGCGCGTCCAGCCGCCGCAGCAGTTCAGGCTGAGCGGACAGAGGAAAGTCCCCGTACCCCGGACTGAACCGGGGGCGAAGGTACTTGCCGGGATACTGTTTGGCCAGCTGGTCGCAGGCGTCGTCACACACCGCCTCGATGAGGGCGGCGGCGGCGGCCTGGTCCACGGCGGCCTGGGCCACCTTCCCCGCCGCCGAGCGGGCAATGAGCCGGTCCACCCCTATCCCCAGGGTGGCCCCGAAGAGCAAAGCGGAGGTGCAGCCCTCCAGATGGGCCCGCAGCTTTTGGCTCTGGATGGTCCAGTCCCCCAGTGCCACGCCGTCAGGGGAGAGGGTGAGGGGGAGCTCCACGACGGTCCAACGGGGATCGGCGGCCTGTTCCACCGCCGCCACCCGCCCGTCAATGAGAGCGGCGCTCTCCCCCTCAGGCTGGTGCTTGCCGTAGCCTAGGTAGCGCAGGACCTCGCCCTGGGGAGCGTGGATCATTTCAGGACCTCCGACAGGCTGGACTGGATGGAGGCGGCGATGGACGGCTTGTTCATGGAGTAGATGTGGATGTGCTCCACCCCGTTGGCGATGAGGTCAATGATCTGCTCGGCGGCGTAGGCCACGCCGGCCTGGCGCATGGCGGCGGGGTTGTCCCCGAACTTGTCCACGATGGCCTTGAACCGCTCGGGCAGATAGGTGCCGGACAGCTTGCAGATCCGGGCGATCTGCTTGCCGTTGGTCACCGGCATGATGCCTGCCACCACAGGGACGGTGATGCCCTTCTCCCGGATGCGGTAAAGGAAATTATAGAGGATGTTGTTGTCAAAGAACATCTGGGTGGTGAGGAACTGACAGCCCGCCTCCACCTTGGCCTTCAGGTGGTCAATATCGGCGTTCTTGGTGGGGGATTCCGGGTGTCCCTCCGGGTAGCAGGCCCCGCCGATGCAGAAATCGCCGTGGGCCTGGATGTCCTTTACCAGCTGGGCGGCGTACTGGTAATCGTGGGCGGGGGCGCCTCCCTCGGGGATGTCGCCCCGGAGGGCCAGCACGTTCTGGATGCCCTTTTCCTTCAGCTGGTCCAGTACCTTTGCCACATGCTCCCGGGTGGAAGAGACGCACGTTAAATGGGCCAGCACGTCCACGCCGTAGGTCTGGGAGATGCCGGCGGCGATGTTCACGGTATAGTCGCTGGTGCCGCCGCCGGCGCCATAGGTGACGCTCATAAAATCGGGGCGGAGGGCGGCGATCTCCTGGGTGGCCTTGGCCACTGAGTCATAAGTATCGCTGGTTTTGGGAGGAAAGACCTCAAAGGATAGGGTGGGCCTGTCCTGGGTCAGCAGGTCAATAATCTTCATAACATGATCTCCTTCGCTTGGGAAATGGGCAGAGGCTCTGCCGCGGGAATACGAACCATTATACCATAAACGGGAAGAAAAGCCCACTGCTTCCCCTGAGAAAAAGGAATTGGGCGGCTGCGTCAGCAGCCGCCCAATCAAAGGTTTACATTTTCCCGTCTTCCTGCTCCCGGTCCGCCATGGCTTTGGCAATGGCCTGGAACTTTTCCGCAATATACCCGTAGTTTTCCCGCTTGTGGGGGAGAGTGCAGGCGCTGCAATCCTTGATCCCGCTGTCCAGATACTTGAAGTTGCCGCCGCACGCCCGGCCCAGCATATACAGCGGGCAGTAGCAGAACAGACAGTTGAAGTCCTGGCCCTCGGGGACCTTGTGGCAGGGATAGTACTCGCACGCCTTGTTGCTGTAGAAGGCAAAGTGTTTGCCTTCCCAGTAGGGTTTGTTCTCTTCCATAACCGCGCTCCTTTCTGTGCGTATCGGTGGGTCTGTGGCTTCATGATACACGGAAGGGAAGGGAGGTGTCAAGAGACGGACCATTCAGAGCGGACAGCCGTCAGTCAAAATATGCGCTGTCCACGTCGGAGAGGTGGAATTTGCCGATAAGATCCTTGAGCATGGTGGCCTGACCGGACAGCTCCTCGCTGGCGGCGGCGCTCTCCTCGGCGGTGGCGGAGTTGGTCTGTACCACCTCGGAGATCTGGTCCACGCCCTTGGCGATTTCAGACAGACGGTCCGCCTGATCGTGGTAGGCCTGGGACACGCCGTTGACGGTGTCCACCACCTGCTTGGTGCCCTCCGCCACGATGGCCAGGGAGTCCGCCGTCTTCTGGGTCAGCTCCTCGCCGTGCTTCACCGCCCGGACGGAGTTTTCGATCAGCTCGTTGGTCTTTGCCGCCGCCTCGGCACTCTTGCCGGCCAGGCTGCGGACCTCGTCGGCCACCACCGAGAAGCCCTTGCCGGCGGTGCCGGCCCGGGCGGCCTCCACCGCGGCGTTGAGGGCCAGGATATTGGTCTGGAAGGCGATGTCGTTGATGGTCTTGATGATGCTGCGGATGGAGGTGGACTGGATGCTGATATCCTGCATGGCCTTGCGCATCAGGTCCATCTGAGTATCGCACTTCTCCGCCTCTTCCTTGATCCGCTGCAGGGCTTGTCCGGCCTCCACAGCCTTTCCGGCCTCATCGCCTACCTGGTTGGACAGCTCCTGGACAGAGGCGGCCAGCTCCTGTACCGAGGAGGCCTGCTCGGTAGCACCCTGGGCCAGAGCCTGGGCGCCGCTGGCGATCTGCTCGGCCCCCGCGTTGACCTGGTCGGCGGACTGGGTGATGGAGCTCATGGTTTCGGTCAGGGTGCGCCGGATATCCAGAAGGGCCAGCTTGACCTTGGCAAACTCGCCCACATATTCCTGCTGTAAGGTAAATACCAGGTCGCCCTGGCCGATCTGGCTCAGGACCCGGGAGATCTCGTCGATGTAGAGGATGTATTCCTTCAGCCGGGTGACGATTCGGGCCACATTGGCGCCTACCTGGCTGACCTCGTCATGGCTTTGGATCTTCACATCCACATCCAGCTCCCCGTCGGCCAGCTTGCCTACGGCGGTATTGAGGTGCTTCAGAGGTCTTGTGATGGACAGAGCGATCAAGACGCAGATCAAAGCCAGAAGGATACCGCAGCCCAGCACGCCGATGATCAGAATACGGATCGTAGTGTTGATGTGGGCGGTATATTCCGCCACAGGCATCACGCCCAACACCGTGTAACCAACCGCGTCGATGGCGGTGGTGCTGCCATAATATTCAGTCCCGCCGCGGGTATAGAGGGTGGAGCTGATATTCTGCTTGTTCAAAATGGCGTTGAGCATATTGGAGGAGTAGTTGGCGTCCTCTGCATTGGTGCCCATAACAGAGCTGTCAGGATGATAGACGATCTCATTTTGCAGATCGTACAGCGTAATGTATCCGGTATCGCCCACCTTGATCGTGGACAGGATCTGGTTCAGGTGGTCCATATTGAGGTCGATGCCGATAATGCCCTCAATGGAGCCGTCGACAAACACAGGGCTGGCTACAGTAAGCATCAGACTATCATTGTTTGCGCTGACATAGGCCTCGGTGGTAATGGTATCCTGGGCGTCCATAACCAGGCTGTACCAGGAGCGGGTGGTATAGTCCACCTGGGACTTTTCATAGATCGTCCCGTCATTTTGCAGGATCTGACCGGTTTTCAGGTTGGCTACCCAAATATAGTCAATATCTTCCTCGTTGTTCTGCTGGATCAGGCGCAGGGTCTCCAACAGGCTGCCGTACAGCCGGTGGGCGGCAATCCCGCCTTCCGTTACCTCTGTGGTGGTGTCCCGAATGATCTGGGTGGCCGAGAGACACTCGGCGATGCCGTAGTATTTGTTAAAGAAGGACTCCACCTGGTTGGCGGCGGCACGGGTCTCCGCATCCAAATCGGCACCCATGACTTCATCTACAGTTGAAGCGCCCTGCAGACCCAGAAATACGCCCATCACGATCAATACCGCAAAAAGCGGTACTAAAATGCCGATGAGCAGCTTTTGGAGCACGCCAAATTGGATGCGTCCGTTTTGGGCTTTGTGGTTTCCTTTTCTCTCTTTCATACCGATCCCTCCGAATGGTGTTGTGATAAAAACACCCAATTTTTGGGTGGTGAGAGACAGCAGATACGACCGCTATCTAACTATTATTTCGTCACAATACAGTAATAAACTAAGAGATCACCTGATTATTTTCGCAGGATAAATAAGTAAACGGTCGGCAGGAAGCTGGAGCGGCCTCTGGAGGGCTTCTGAACCGTTCATTTCTGTCATAGTCTGTACCAAATCAACTGGTAGGAGGTACGGCTATGAAAATCATACTGCTGCGGCGGAAGCTGCTGGCGGTACTGGCCTGCGCCCTGGCGGCGGCCGCCATGTTTTATGTGGTGAACTATCCAGAGGCGGTGAGCGCGGCGGCGTCCAAGCGCCAGCTGCCCATCTACTGCGTTCAGCGGGATCAGAAGATGGTTTCCATCTCGTTTGATGCGGCGTGGGGCAACGAGGATACCCAGCAGCTCATCGACATTTTGGGCCAGTATCAGATCAAGGCTACCTTTTTTGTAGTAGGAGAGTGGGTGGACAAATACCCCGAGTCGGTGAAGGCACTCCACGACGCGGGCCATGAGATCATGAACCACTCCAACACCCATGCCCACTACAACAGCCTGTCCACCGATGAGATCATTGCAGATGTAAACGCCTGCAACGACAAGATCGAGGCCATTACCGGCGTGCGGCCCACTTTGATCCGCTGCCCCTATGGGGAGTATGACGACCATGTGATCGCCGCCATCCGCTCCATTGGCATGGAGCCCATCCAGTGGGATGTGGATGATTCCCAAACAGCTTCAAGACCTTGGGGCGCAAGAGACAGCGGGTAGTTTGCCCGGCGGTTTAAATTGTACTTGTCTCTCAGGAACAGATCCAGTAAAATGATTATAATAATCCCGATATGGGTCGGAATTTTTACAAAACGGCTGAAAGCAAAAAGGTGGAATCGTCATGTGGCTTGGCGTTGATTATTATCCTGAACAGTGGGCTCCCTCCATGCTGGAGGAGGACCTGGACAATATCCAAGAGCTGGGATGCAATGCCATCCGAATCGCGGAGTTTGGCTGGCACATCATGGAACCGGCAGAGGGGCGGTTTGACTTCTCCTTCTTTGACCATGTGATCCGGCGGGCGAAGGCCAGGGGCCTGGGCATTGTGATGGGTACCCCCACGGCTACCATTCCCGCCTGGCTGGCCAAAAAGCACCCCGATATCCTCTCCGAGTTTGAAGACGGGACCAAGCGTACCTTTGGCGGCCGGCATGTGTATTGCTTCAACAGCAAGGAGATGTACACATACGCTGGGCGTATCGTCCGGGCCATGGCGGAGCATTACAAGGATGAACCGGCCATCATTGCCTGGCAGATCGACAATGAGCTGGGCCATGAGGACAGCGATATCTGTTACTGTGCCCAGTGCCGGGAGGCCTTCCGCGCCTATCTGCGGGAAAAATTCGGGGGAGATATCCAGGCCCTGAACGATACCTATGGAACCACCTTCTGGTCCCAGTCATACAACGATTTTGATGAGATCCCCCTGCCCACCCGGACCATTACCACCCACAATCCCGCCCTGCGGCTGGACTGGGAGCGTTTCCGCAGCGAGAGTATCGTGCGGTTTGCCGCCTTCCAGGCCACACTGTTAAAGGAAATCATCCCGGACGCGGTGGTCATGCACGACTTCCCCGGCGGGGGACTGGGCAAGCATGTGGATTATTCCGCCCTGTCCAGACACCTTGATTTTGCAGCCTACAACAATTATCCGGTGTGGGGCGGACAGCGGGAGCCCCTTTCTCCCAACGAGATCGCCTTTGGCCTGGACTATATCCGGGGGCTGAAACAGCAAAACTTCTGGATCACTGAGGCCATTATGGGCGCCCAGGGGCATGATATCACCGGCTTTTCTCCCCGGCCCAACCAGGCGAAGATGTGGGCCTATCAGAGTATGGCCCGGGGCTGTACATCCATCTTCTTTTTCCGTTACCGGGGGGCCACCAAGGGCGCCGAGCAGTTTTGTTATGGCGTGCTGGACGCGGACAATGTAAAGCGGAGAAAGTTCTATGAGGTCCAGAGCTTTTTCCGGGAGATCAAAAACTACGCCCATCCGCTGGAGACCCCCATCCGCAGCCAGGTGGCGATTGTGTACGACTATGATTCCCTGGCGGCCTTCCGCATCCAGCGACAAAGCGTTTTGCTGGACTGCGAAGGGGAAATGAAAAAATATCACAAGGTCTTTTATGACCGGAATGTACCGGTGGATATCATCCCGGCGGAAAGTGACCTGACAGGCTACAAAGTGCTGATCCTGCCCCAGATGATTGTGACCAAACCGGAGGTTCAGAAGAAATTGGCGGCGTTTGCCCAGCAGGGCGGCACTGTGGTCCTGACCTATCGGGATTTCGTCAAGGATTGCCATAACAATCTGGTGCTGGGCAAACCGCTCCCGGTGGACTTTGATTCCTTTGCGGGCGTGTGTGTGGCGGAAACCGAAAGCCTGCAGGAAGGCCAGGAATTCCCCCTGATCGGAGCAGGGGAATGGAGCGGCGTCCAGGGCCGGGGCGGTATTTTCCGGGATATGTTGGTGGCCCAGGGCGCGGAAGTGCTGCTGCGGTATGGCGACCAGTTTTACCAGGAGTTTGCCGCCGTGACCCGGAAACAGCAGAGCGCCGGGTGGGTATACTATCTGGGCTGCGGCCTGGAGGAGCCGGTCTTGGAGCGGCTTTTGGAACAGATTGCCGCAGAGCAGAAGATTCCGATGGAGCGGTCCGCCCCCGGCGTGGAAGTGGTGTATCGGGGCGCTGGAGAAGACCAAATCTGCGTGGTAATCAATCACAATTCCCAAGAAACCGTGTATCACGGCCAGACCCTTGCCCCCTTCCAGTGTACCGTCAGCCCCTGCCAGGAGAAGCATATTGTAGAATAGAGGTTTCCCAAACAGTGGAATACCATCTGTTAAAACACCTTTTTAATAGCCACAGGCGGCAGCTGTTTTACCGGCTGCCGCCTGTAGTATTTATGGGCTGTCATAGGGGGTATCCAGGGTATTTCAATTTGCCCGGTTGGATTGACTATTCCTTCGATTCAAGATATAATAAAATGTCAATAGAGATAAATTTTAAATGTGTCAGACCTGAAGTACCACCTGGTTTAAATTTAGGTGGGAAAAGACAGTCTGCCTGAAGAGAACCCGCACCGCGGCGGCGGTCCAATCCCCCGTTGAAGCCGTCCGCCAGTTGTCCGCGCCCACAGCAACGATCTCTGACTGCCTATCGCTGACGACTTTACAGAGAGGAAACGCATCAGTATGAGATGTATCAAATGGGTGTTATCTGTTTTTCTGACGGCGTGTCTTGCACTGTCCATTGTCGTTCCCGCCTATGCGTCCGGACGTTACAGAACCGTGGTCCGGGTGGGTTTTCCCATTCAGAACGGAATCTCCGAAGTGGACGAAAACGGCAACTATAAGGGATACATGGTGGACTACCTGGAACGCCTGAGGGTGTACACCGGCTGGAAATATGAGTACGTCCGGGTGGAGGGTGATCTCAATACCCAGCTGTCCACACTGCTGGACATGCTGGAGCGCGGTGAGATCGACATGATGGGCACCATGAACCGCACCGAAGAGCTGGAGCAGCTCTTTCTGTATCCCGAAGAGAGCTACGGTACCTCCTATACCACATTGGCGGTGGCCATAGATTCTCAGAAATGGATCGAGGATGATTTTGCAAACTGGGACGGCATTACCGTGGCCACCTATCCTGCCCTTGAAAACCGGATGGAGCTGTTGGAGCAGTATGCTGCGGTCAATGGCTTTACCTTTCACGAGGTACAGTATGAGACCTACAGCGAGGCATATAATGCTGTGCTGACCGGGAAAGCCGACGCCATTGTACAGGTGGATATCTCCATGTCTGCCGCGCTGCGCAGCATTGCCCGCTTTTCCCCCAATCCTTATTATTTTGCCCTTTATAAAGAAAACCGTGTATTGTTGGAGCAGCTCAATCACGCCATTGAACGTATGAGCCGGGCCTATCCCCACTTGCAGGATGAGCTTTATGAGCGATATTTCTTCCCCACCGACCGGTTTTATATTTCGGAGGAGAGCAAAAAGACCATTCAGAATCTGGGAACGGTAAGGGTGCTGTTTTTTGAGGGAAACGCCCCCTTTCAGTATGTCAGAAACGGAGAGTTGGACGGCTTTGCCTACACCTATTTCAAACGTTTTTCCCAGCTGACCGGCTTTATGTATGAGCCTGTGGTGGCTAAAAGCTATGAGGAAGGCCTGACGCTGATGAAAAACGGTCAGGTGGATATCGTGGCCTGTATTCCAACCAGCTCCGACCTTATTTCCGATGTGGAGCTGCAGCTGACTGAGCCCTATTTTACCAGCAACAATGTGCTGGTCAGTGATAAGTCCTATGGCTGGCAGGGCGATAATCACAATATGGAGGTTAGTTTTGACGCGGAACAAACCCTGGACAAGTTAAGGGCGGGAGAAGAAATATGTGCCCGCATTGATTCCTACTCCATCAATTACTATCTGCGGAAAAAGGTCCTTTACGATAACCTCCGTGTGGACTGGACCGATGTACACAGCTTTTCCTATGCGGTAGCGGCAACCGACCAGATGCCCCAGGAGCTGCTGGATATTTTGAACCTTTACTCCAGTACGCTGGGGGACGCCACCAGTCAAAATATGCTGTACAGCAGCTTTGCCGATCAGGTGGAGTATTCTCTGCCAGAGTTACTCTATATTTATCGCTCCACCATTGCATGGGGGGTGGCTTTGGCGGCGCTGCTGCTGTGTGTGTTCGTGCTGCGGCACAGGAGCAAGCGGGACCGCCAGCAGATGAAGGCCAACGAGCGCAGAATCTGGCATCTGTCCCGTTATGACCAGCTGACGGGGGCGTATAACGGAGTTTACTTCCGCAAGCGGCTGGAGGAGCTGTGCCGGGAAAAGGTGCCTTTGGCTCTGGTAGCCCTTAACATCCGCAATTTCCGGTATATCAACGAGACCTATGGCGTGGTGGCCGCCGACGCCTTTCTGTGCCAGGTAAAGGAGATCCTGGACGGTGCGCTCAAAGAGGAGGAATTTTTCTGCCGGCAGGGGGCGGATGTCTTCTATCTGGCTTTTGAAAATGATACGCCGGCCCACATATCCCAGCGGGTCAGCAAGATCAGCGCAGACATCCAGCGCGAATCCGGGGAAATACTGGAGGAATACCCCATCCTGATCTACAGCGGCGGTGTGCTGACGGCGGAGTCTCCCGAGCCCTATTCCATGAGCAATCTGAGCTATATGATGGCCGCCCTGGCCCAGGCCAGAAAGCTGCAATGTCAGGAAGTCTGCTTTTATGACCAGTCCCTCCATGCCTCCGAGCAGCTGCGCCACTACATTGAAAGCCACATGCAGGCCGCTCTGGAGCAGGAGGAGTTCCAGCTCTACCTGCAGCCCAAGATGAACCTCCATACCGGCCGCCTGGAAGGGGCAGAGGCGCTGGTGCGCTGGCAGACCCAGGACAGGGGAATGCTCTATCCCGACCAGTTTATCCCCCTGTTTGAAGAGAATGGCTTCTGCGCCCAGCTGGACCTCTACATGGTGGCTCAGGCGTGCAGGCAGCAGCGCCTATGGAAGGACGAGGGTTTGCCTCTCATCCCCATCTCCGTCAATCAGACCAAACCCCTTTTCTACAGCGAAGGGTATGTGGATAAGCTGCTGGCCATTACCCGCAAGTACGATATCGAGCCCAAGTATGTGACGCTGGAGATCCTGGAAGGCCTGGCTCTGGAAAATGTGGATAAGTTTAACCACAGCATTGAGCAGCTCAACGCGGAGGGCTTCCGTATCTCCATGGACGATTTCGGAAGCGGCTATTCCTCCCTGAACACCCTGGGGAAGATCAAAATTGATGAGCTGAAGCTGGACCGGCTCTTCCTGCTGGATGTGGCCAAGGACCCGGATGGCAAGCAGCGTAAGGTGCTGGCCTCCATTGTTTCCCTGGCCAAGGAGCTGAACATCCACACGGTGGTGGAAGGTGTGGAGACAAAGGAAAATGAACAGATGATGATCGAGCTGTCCTGTGACTGCGGACAGGGCTATTACTACAGCAAACCCATTTCCGCCCAGCGGTTTTTGGAGGACTTTCTGCTTCCGGCGGCCAGGTACTCTTAAATCCTGGACCTGTTGACAAAGTCATCTATAAACCTCGTTTCCATGCTATAATACCAGCAAGGAGGGATAGACGATGATGG
>NZ_CALWXV010000046.1 GCF_944385615.1 uncultured Flavonifractor sp.
GCCAGTGCCTGATAGGATAACCCGGCCAGATAGGTGGTAAATATATTTTGAACAGTGAGTCGTTCCTCCTCCTGGATAACCAGATCGCCGTGTATGATCTGGTAGCCATACAATTACCAAGACCACCAAGGAACCAAGGACAAAGCAAGCAATACCACCAACTGAAACAGCTATGTAATAAAAAGAGAGAAGCCCCCGTTGGCAGTTCGATTTGAACTACCAGCGGGGGCTTCTCTCGCTGTTTTCTCTTTGCTCAGAGGTTCGAATCACCCCACATCACGAAAATGGCCTTTTGCATCTCCATCTCGTCTGGTGCTCGATTTTGTCCTCTGAAACGGCTGAAACCCTTGCCGCAGCAAGGGTTTCAGGGGTTGCATCTTTTTCAGCAACCTTAGTTGGTGCCGGTGGTGGGACTCGAACCCACACGGAGTTGCCCCCGGCGGATTTTGAATCCGCTACGTCTACCATTCCATCACACCGGCAGGTGTCCTTATGGCCTGCCAAGTATTATACACGACTTGCGGGTGCTTGACAAGCCCCAAACTTGTAATAAATTCAGAAAACGCCATACCATTTCGAAGGAAGATGTGTTATGATAATGTCGACTGGATCAGCCGCGTGCGGTTTATTGTGCGGCCTATGCCCCACAATTCTGTAAAAACGGCTAATTTCAGCTATTTTGTGGGACCGGCCCTTGCTAAAGCAGAGTTTTATCTGAGCCGCCATGCTCTGGCGGCAGGCGAGGCGGGGCGTTACGGCAAGCGTCCCCAGGTCATCCCATCGAAAACTCCCATGGAGGGCGAAGATACCATGAAAAAATTCAGACTGCTCCTGGCGGCAGGTCTGCTTTTGCTGCTGACAGGCTGCTTTTCTCAGTCCGTGGAGGAGCTGTACGCCCCGCCCAGAGCGCCGGACGACTATCTGAAGCTAGACAATAAGATCAACGAAGTGCTCAACGAGGGCGGAGAATACGCCGCCCCACTCACAGGGGAGTACACCCAAAAGGTGCAGCTTCAGGACCTGGACGGAGATGGGGTGCAGGAGGCCATCGCCTTTTTCCGGGTCAGCTCTTCGGAGCGTCCGCTGAAGATCTACGTCTACCGGCAGACCGGGGACAACTATGAGGTGGCCGCCATCATCGAGGGCGAGGGGTCTGCCATCAACTATGTGGCCTATGAAAATCTGGACAACAGCCCCAGCAAGGAAATCATTGTCAGCTGGCAGATGATGAGCGATCAGAACCACTCTCTGGCGGCCTACTCCATCAACAACGACCATGTTCTGGAGCTGATGCGTACCAGCTACACCAATTTCCAGATCTGCGACATAGACCAGGACAGCCAGGGTGAAATTGTGGTGGTTCAGACCGGCGTCACAGAAGAGAGCAACCGGGTGGAGCTCTACAACTACCAAGATGGGATGATGGAGCTGAATTCCTCCGCGCCCTTGTCCCGCAATGTGACGGGGCTGCCGGACGGCGGCGTCAAGACCGGCTATCTTCAGGATAACATTCCGGCGGTCTTTGTCAGCTCTACCTATGGACGCAGCGGAACCGCTCAAAACTACACCGATATTTCCTACAGCGAGTCGGGGCAGATCACCGATATTTTTGCCTGGAAGGGCGGGAGAATCCAAAATATCACGCTGGACCCTGACACCGGTGAGAGCGACAATACCATCCGGTGGTATACCGCGGTCACCGCCAAGGATATCAACAACGACGGTATTTTGGAGCTGCCGGACCCCTACGCGCTGCCCGACCCCAACAGCACCAGCGTGGCAGTCAATTTCTGGGCCATCCGCTGGCGGCAGTACGATATTGACGGCAAGCCCCATCTGGTGTTCACCACATATTACAATGACCGGGATGGCTGGTACTTCATCCTGCCGGACGACTGGGACGGTAAGATCACCATCACCCGCAGTGATGTGGCCGGCGGAGGGGAGCGGGCGGTCATTTTCTCCTACTGGACGGGGAGCGCCGACGTGGACCCCGCGCCCTTCCTGGTTATCTATACCCTAAGCGGGGACAACCGGTTCATGCGGGCCAATATGTCGGGCCGCTTCCGGCTGCTGGAGGGAAACGATGACAGCGATACCATCTATGCCGCCCGCTTTATCCAGACAGATTGGGACTGCGGACTGGATGAGAGCGGCGTCAAGGCGCATTTTGCTCTGATTACCAATGATTGGTCCTGACGGACCGGAATAAAGGAGGGAATGGGATGAAAAAGGTGCTCGTGCTGGAGGACGAGTCCAACATCCGCAGCTTTGTGGTGATTAACCTGAAGCGGGCCGGCTATGAGGCCATTGAAGCGGAGACTGGGGAGGAGGCGCTGGCTCAGCTCAAGCGCAACCCCGATATCAAAGTGGCTCTGCTGGACATTATGCTGCCCGATATGGACGGATTTGAGGTTTGCCGGAGAATTCGTGCCGGAGATAATAACATTGGTATTATTATGCTTACCGCCCGTACCCAGGAGATGGATAAAGTCACCGGCCTGATGACCGGCGCGGACGACTATGTGACCAAGCCCTTTTCGCCCGCTGAGCTCACCGCCCGCATTGACGCTTTGTACCGGCGCACCGGCGGGTCGGAGGCGGTGGACACCGGAGAAATCAGCCAGCCGCCCTTCCTTCTCAATACCCGCAACCGGACGCTGGAGAAAAACGGCCAGCGGGTCAAGCTGACCCAGGTGGAGTATTCCATCATCAAACTGTTTATGGACAACCCGGGCAAGGCCCTGTCCCGGGAGGAGATCCTGGACTCGGTGTGGGGCCGGGACTATTTTGGCGAGCTGAAGATCGTGGATGTAAACATCCGCCGCCTGCGGATCAAAATCGAGGACGATCCGACAAATCCCACCTTTATAACCACGGTCTGGGGCTACGGCTACAAGTGGGGCTTCTGACCCTTTTCTACTCTCTCCGCCAGGTGGTGAACTAGAAACCTATGAAAAAAATCAAAGGTATCCGCGGCATCCGAAAACGGTGGATGGTGAACTCCATCAGTGTGGTGCTCTTTATCGTGCTGCTGGCGGTGACGGCCTTTTCCGCCGCTATGGGCAGCTATTACTACTCCACACTCAGCGAGTCCCTGTCCCAAAAGGCGGAGAGTGCGGTACGCAGCTTCAATTACTACCGGACCACTGGGGACTCCTACTATGAATATGCCCGCACTCTGGTGGGGGGAGATCAGTCCAGCGACCAGCTGGAGGTGGAATTTCTGGACGCCAGCGGCAAGATCCGCTATTCCAGCTCCGACCTGACCGCCTTCCGCTCCCCGGGCACGCCGGATATCTCCCGGGCCCTCAGCCTGGGCCGGACCGAAGTATGGAGCGGCTCTGACCCCAGCACCGGCGAACACATTATGGCGGCCTCCAGTCCCCTCATCATCAACGGCCAGGTGGTGGGGATCATGCGCTATGTCACCTCCCTGCGCAATGTGGACTGGCAGATCGTCATTGTGGTGGCCATCTCCATGGGGGTGGGACTGGTCATTCTGGCCTTCGTCTATTTTTCCAACCTGTATTTCGTCCGCTCCATTGTGGAGCCGGTATCCAGCATCACCGACACTGCCAAGCGCATCGCCGCTGGTTCCTACGGGGTACAGATCGAAAAGCGCTTTGACGACGAGATCGGCGATTTGACCGACGCCATCAATGACATGTCCCTTAAGATCAACCAGAGCGAGAAAATGAAAAACGAGTTTATCTCCTCCGTATCCCATGAGCTGCGTACCCCTCTGACCGCCATCAACGGCTGGGCGGAAACCATCATGAACGGAGAGGTGCGGGACAGCTCCGATGTGAAGAAGGGAATGGGCATCATTGTCTCTGAGGCACGGCGGCTGACCAACATGGTGGAAGAGCTGCTGGAATTTTCCCGCATCCAGGACGGCCGCTTTACCTTGTCGGTGGAGCCCATGGACATCAAGGCGGAGCTGGAGGACGCGGTGTACACCTATCGGGAGTTTTTCCGCCGGGAGGGTATTGAGCTCAACCACTTTGACTGTGAGGAGGAATTTCCGCCCATCGCCGGAGACCCGGAGCGGCTGCGGCAGGTATTTTGTAATCTGCTGGACAACGCCGCCAAGCACGGCGGCTCGGGCAAGCGGATCGACACCGCCATCCGCCGGGAGGAGGACCAGGTGGTCATCACCATCCGGGACTATGGCCCCGGTATCCCGGAGGAGGAGCTGCCCCACGTCAAGTATAAGTTCTACAAGGGTTCCTCCAAGGCCAGAGGTTCCGGCATTGGTCTGGCGGTGTGCGATGAGATCGTCAGCCGCCACGAGGGTACGCTGGAGATCGGTAATGCCGAGGGGGGCGGCTGTATTGTCACTGTCCGCCTGCCCATTCAGCCCCAGTAATGGCGTGTGATAGAAATCGAACAAAAGTTCTAAAAAAGAGACCCGCGCCCCTTGCAATCGGGGTGCGGGTCTGTTACAATATGCTAAGATATCAAATCACAAATCAACAGCAAGGAGAACTTAGATTCCATGTCGAATCAGAAAAAGCGTTGCTGTGCAACGCCATATAAGACCATGATCGGCGGCCAGGCCCTCATTGAGGGGATCATGATGCTGGGACCGGAGAAAAAGGCCGTGGTGGTCCGCAAGCCCGACGGGACATTGGCCGAACAGGTGGAGGAGCGGGTGCTCATCAAAGACAAGCACCCGGTTTTGGGGCTGCCCTTTCTCCGGGGCGTATTTAATTTTTGTTCCTCCATGGCCAACGGCGTCAAGGCGCTGATGTACTCCGCCTCCTTTATGCCGGAGGAAGAGGAGACGCCGGAGGAGCCCTCCAAGTTTGAACAGTGGCTGGACAAGCATCTGGGCAGCGAGAAAGCGGCCTCCGTGTTGGTCACGGTGGCGGTGGTGCTGGGTATCTTTTTCTCGGTGGGCCTTTTTATTCTGCTGCCCACCGCTTTGGTGGGTCTGCTGGGACAGTTTGTGCCCCTGGCCATGTGGCTGCGCAACCTGCTGGAGGGCGTGGTGCGTATCGTCATTTTTATGGGATACCTGATGCTTTGTTCCCACATGAAGGATATTCACCGGGTTTTTCAGTACCATGGCGCTGAGCATAAGACCATTTTCTGCTATGAGCACGGTTTGCCCCTGACGGTGGAAAACGTACGCGCCCAGCCCCGGCACCATCCCCGCTGCGGTACCAGCTTTCTGTTTGTGGTCATCGTGGTGAGTATTTTGCTCTCCAGTGTGGTCTTTTCCTTTGTGGAGGTCACCAATACCTTCCTGCGGATGGGACTGCACCTGCTGATGCTGCCGGTGATCGTCAGCCTGACCTATGAGTTTAACCGTCTGGTGGGCCGGTATGACAACTGGTTCACCCGCCTGGTGTCCGCCCCCGGCATGTGGCTGCAAAACTGGACTACCTTTGAGCCGGACGATTCCATGATCGAGGTGGGTATCCGGGCCTTTACCCTGGTGCTGCCTCAGGAAGAGGGAAAAGACCGCTGGTAGGAAGTCCAGGGGGGAATAGTTCCCCCCTGGATACGGTGGCGGTTCCCAAGGAAACCGCCACCGATCTGACGGGAAAAGAGAGAACATGGAGGAGTGGTTTCAAGATGGCGACCACCTACAACAACCTCTACCTGGACGTGCGCCAGCGCCTGCTGGAGGCAGGCGTGGAAAACGCCCAGCTGGAGGCCCGGGAGCTGGTGTGCGCCGCGTCCGGCAAGAGCCGGGAGCAGTATTACCGGGACATGGCTCTTTACGCTTCCGACGCCATGGAGGAGAAACTGGACCAGTTGGTGCAGCGGCGGATCGCGGGAGAGCCGGTGGCCTATATCATTGGAGAATGGGAATTTTATGGCCTGACCCTGACAGTGAATCAAGATGTGCTCATCCCCCGAATGGATACCGAGGTGCTGGCCGAGCGGGCCATCCTGCTGGCCCGGGCGGCGGGAGAGGGTGCCCGGGTGCTGGACCTGTGCGCGGGCAGCGGCTGTGTGGGTCTGGCGGTGGCAACCAATGTACCACAGTGCCGGGTGGTGCTGGCAGACATCAGCGAGGCGGCCCTTAAGATCTGCAAGCAAAATATCCGCCGGTGCGATTTGAATGCCCGGGTGACCTGCGTGCAGGCCGACGCTTTGCAGCCTCCTGATGGGGCTCTGTGGGATTTTGACGTGATCGCCTGCAATCCCCCCTATATTCCCACCGGGGACCTCGCCGGCCTGGACCCCTCGGTCCGGGACTTTGAGCCCCGCTCCGCACTGGACGGCGGCCCGGACGGCCTGGACTTTTACCGGGCGGTGGCCAGCCAGTGGGGACCGGCCCTTCGGCTGGGCGGCTCCCTGCTGTTTGAGGTGGGAATCGGTCAGGCCCCCGATGTGGAAAACCTGATGACGGAACATGGATTTACCGACATTCAATCCAGCCAGGATACCCAGGGAATCTGGCGGGTGGTGGAAGGCGTTTTGAATCGGTAAGGGCGAGGCCCATAGGCCCGCCGTGAAAGGAAGAGGATACACAATGGCAGAAAAGAAAAAGTCTGTGGTGGAGAGCGCCGCGCCTGCTTCCGACAAGAAGAAGGCTCTGGAGACCGCAATGGCCCAGATCGAAAAGGCCTACGGCAAGGGCTCTATTATGCGTCTGGGCGATAACGCAGACATTGTGGTGGAGGCCATCCCCACCGGGTCCCTGTCGCTGGATCTGGCTCTGGGAATCGGCGGCGTGCCAAAGGGGCGGATCATTGAGATCTATGGCCCTGAATCCTCCGGTAAGACCACCCTGGCCCTCCACATTGTGGCGGAGGCCCAGAAGCGGGGCGGTGAGGTGGCCTTCATCGACGCCGAGCACGCCCTGGACCCCTACTATGCCCGTGCTTTGGGGGTGGACATTGACTCCATGCTCATTTCCCAGCCTGACACCGGCGAGCAGGGGCTGGAGATCTGCGAGGCTCTGGTCCGCTCCGGCGCCATTGACGTGGTGGTGGTGGACTCGGTGGCCGCTCTGACCCCCCGGGCCGAGATCGAGGGAGACATGGGGGATTCCCACGTGGGCCTGTTGGCCCGGCTCATGAGCCAGGCCCTGCGCAAGCTGGCCGGTTCCATTGCCAAGACCAACTGTGTGGTCATCTTTATCAACCAGCTGCGGGAAAAGGTGGGGGTCATGTACGGCAACCCGGAGGTCACCACCGGCGGCCGGGCCCTGAAGTTTTACGCCTCGGTGCGCATCGATGTGCGGCGTATCGAGTCTCTGAAGAACGGCACCGAGATCATCGGTAACCGCACCCGGGCCAAGGTGGTCAAGAATAAGGTTTCCCCGCCCTTTAAAGAGGCGGAATTTGACATCATGTACGGCGAGGGCATCTCCAAGATAGGCGAGATTCTGGACCTGGCCGCCAAGCTGGACCTGGTGCAGAAGTCGGGCTCCTGGTTTGCCATGGGGGAGACCCGCCTGGGCCAGGGCCGGGACGCCGCCAAGCAGTACCTGAAGGATAACCCGGAGGTGTGCGATCAGCTGGAGGCCGATATCCGCAAAAACGCCTACAAGCTGATGAGCAGTCAGGCGCGGGCTGCCGCCCGGGCCGCCGGTCGGGCCATTGACGTGTCCGCCGAGGATTTTGAGGATGCGGATCAGTAAGCTGGCCCCATCCAACCACATCCAGGGCCGATGGCTGTGCCATTTGGAGGATGGGAGCATCCTGCGTATCACCGAAAATGAGATCGTGGCCTTTGGCCTGTGCTCCGGGCTGGAGCTGCCGCCGGAGCGGCTGGGAGAGCTGGAACAGGCTGCCCGGGCCGCCGCCGTGCGGGACAAGGCCATGGACCTGCTGGCCGCCCGGCCCCTGTCCCGAAAGGAACTGGTGGACAAGCTCACCGCCCGTCCCAGAAACAAGGACAAGGAGCCCATTGCCGACCGGGAGACCGCCCAGGCTGCCGCCGACCGGCTGGAGGAGCTGGGCTATCTCAATGACGAAGCTTACGCCCATACCGTGGCGGATCACTATGCCGCCAAGGGCTGGGGACCCAGCCGCATCAAGGATGAGCTGTACCGCCGGGGGGTGCCCCGGGAGTATTGGGACAGTGCCCTGGAAGAGCTGGACGCCCCCGACGACGCCATCGATGCCTTTTTGCAGAAGAAACTCCGGGGGGCCGATCTGACCGACCCCAAAACCTACCAGCGCGTTGCCAATGCGCTGGCCCGCCGGGGCTTCCGGTGGGAGGACATCAAGGAGGGCCTGCGCCGGTACGGTGGGGCCATGGAGGATGAATTCTGATGGATACCTGTGAAGCCCTGCTGACCCGCCGCAGTATCCGCCGCTATAAGGCAGATCCAATTCCGGAGGATGTGCTGAAAGAAATCCTGGAGGCGGGACTGGCCGCACCCTCTGCCATCAACCTGCAGCACTGGTATTTTGTGGCCGTGCAGGACCCGGACGCCCTGGAAGAAGTGCGGCAGATCATGGGGGGCGTGGTGGAAAAGTTCACCCCAGTGCTGGAACAGCGCTTTGCCCGCAACCCGGAACAGGTGGGGATCACCAACAAGTTTTTGTCCACCTTGGGGGGTGCGCCGGTGTGTGTGCTGGTCTTTCTGCTAAAGCCAGATTATCCCGACCGGGACGGCGCCATGCAGAGCGTGTCTGCCGCCATTGAGAATATCCTGCTGGCCGCCTGGGACAAAGGGGTGGGTTCCTGCTGGCTGTCCGCGCCCCAGCGCATGGGATTTGGACCTGCCTTCCAGCAGCGGTTTGCCCCCGACAAGGGAGAGTTTGTGGCGGCCATCACCTTGGGCTATCCCGACCAGCAGCCCAAGATGCCTCCCCGCCGGGAAGGCAGATATACCATTGTGTAAGGAGACAGTCTTTTGAAGGTTGCATTTATTTCCCTTGGCTGTGCCAAGAATTTGGTGAATACTGAGCAGATGATGGCCCTGGTACAGGCCGCCGGTCACACCGTCACCGGAGACCCGGAGGGGGCCGACGTGGCGGTGCTCAACACCTGCGGCTTTATCGAGTCGGCCAAAAGCGAGGCCATCCAGAACATCCTGGAGCTGGCTGCCCTGAAGGAGCAGGGCAAGCTGGGCAAGCTGCTGGTAGCCGGTTGCCTGACCCAGCGCTATCAGGATGAGATCCTGGAGGAACTGCCCGAGATCGACGGCATTCTGGGTACCGGCAGCTATACCGACATTGTGCCCGCCATTGAGGCCGTAGAGGAGGGGGACACCCCTACCTACTTCGGGGATATCGACCACACCATTGAGGACGGGGCCCGGGTCGTCACCACGCCCTCCTATACTGCCTTTTTGAAGATCGCCGAGGGGTGTGACAACCGGTGCGCCTACTGCGTCATTCCATCTCTCCGGGGCCGGTACCGCAGCCGTACCATGGAGTCCCTGCTGGCCGAGGCCCAAAAGCTGGCTGACGATGGAGTGAAGGAGCTTATTGTCATCGCCCAGGATATCACCCGGTATGGCACCGATCTGTACCACAAACGGATGCTGCCTGAGCTGCTGAAGCAGCTGTGCAAGCTGCCCTTCCACTGGGTACGGCTCCACTACCTGTATCCCGACGAGCTGGACGATGAGTTGATCGACGTGATTGCCCAAGAGCACAAAATCCTCAAGTATATCGACATACCCCTTCAGCATATCAATGACCGTATCCTGAAGGCCATGAACCGCCGGTCCACCAAGGCGGAGATCATTGCCCTGCTCCAAAAGCTGCGGGATCGTCTGCCCGGCCTGGTGCTGCGGACCTCTTTGATCTGTGGCCTGCCCGGCGAGACCGAGGAGGAGTTTGAGGAGCTGTGCGATTTCCTGCGGGAGAGCGGCATCGAGCGGGCGGGCATTTTCCAGTTCTCCCCGGAGGAGGGCACCCCTGCCGCCGCCATGCCAGACCAGGTGGACCCGGATATCGCCAAGCGGCGGGTGGAGTTGCTGGTGGAGCTTCAGAGCCGGGTGATGGACGACTGGAACGAGAGACGGCTGGGGGAGACCCTGGAGGTGCTGTGCGAGGGTTTTGACCCGGATATGGGCTGCTATGCCGGCCGGTCCTATGCCGATTCCCCCGATGTGGATGGTAAGGTATTCTTCACTGCGGCGGGGCTGGTACCCGCGGGTACCTTTGTGAATGTGCGTGTCACCGGCACCAGTGACGGTGATCTGACCGGGGAAATAGAGGAGTGACTTGCCTTGAATACCGCCAATAAGCTGACGATGCTCCGGGTGCTGCTGATTCCCGTATTTCTGGTGGTGCTCTACCTCCAGTTCCCATTCCATATGTACTATGCCCTGGCCGTGTTTATCCTGGCCAGTGTTACCGACTTTGTGGACGGCTACATTGCCCGGCACTACAATCAGATCACCGATTTCGGTAAATTTATGGACCCGCTGGCGGACAAAATGCTGGTGATGGCCGCCCTGCTGTGGTTTGTGGAGATGAACCGGTTCCCCGCCTGGGCGCTGCTCATTGTAGTGGTGCGGGAATTTGCCGTCACCGGCCTGCGGCTGATCGCCGTGGAGCGGGGGAGAGTCATCGCCGCCGCCTGGTCGGGTAAGATCAAAACCGCCTCCACCATGGTGTGCATCTGCCTGATGCTGGTGTTCCACCACCTGACTTTGGATGTGGTATGTGTAGCCGTTATTTTGTTCACCACCATCTACTCGGGCATGGAATATTTTATCAAAAACAAGGACGTTATTGACTGGAGCAAGCTGTAATGCTGGACTTTACCCAAACCTTGGAGGCGGACCGGCCTCTCATCCATCCCACCAGCCGGGCAAAAAATTGTACCTTTGGCCGCTATGTGGAGGTGGGGGACCACTGTGTTCTGGAAGAGACCTGTGTGGGAGATTATACCTACTTTTTTGGATCAAATGATGTGATCTATGCCCACATCGGAGCATTTAATTCCATTGCCACCGGTGTGCGCGTCAATCCGGTGCAGCACCCGGCCAAGACACGGGCCGCAGCCCACCATTTCACCTACCGCTGTTCCCACTATGGCTTTGGCCCCGACGATGAGGGGCTGATCCAATGGCGGCGGGACAATTACCATGTGACCACCGGAAATGATGTATGGATCGGCCACAACGCGGTAATCATGGGCGGCGTCACTTTGGGGGACGGCGCGGTGGTTGGAGCGGGGGCCGTGGTGACCCACGATGTGGCCCCCTATGAGATCGTGGGGGGCGTACCTGCCCGGCATATCGGATGGCGGTACGACGAGGACACCATTGCCGCGCTTATGCGTATTCGATGGTGGGACTGGAGCCATGAGGAGTTGAAGGCGCGGCTGCGGGACTTTGACGACGTGGCCTCCTTCTGCGCCCGATACGATCCCGGTCCCCGGTGACTTGACACCAAATAGGAAACGTGGTAGTATACTGTGGTAATTGAATAGCGCGAGGAACGGAAAGAGTACTCAGCGAGTACCCGCCAGAGAGGGAGCGCCACCGGCTGAGAGCGGTCCCAGGGAGTAACTGAGGAAAGTGCGTCCGGGAGCGCGGGGGATGTGGACGCCCCCCGGCTGGCCCCGTCATCGGCCCTTGAGTGAGAAATGAGAGTGGAACCGCGATCTTATCGCCTCTTATGCCAAGCGCATAAGAGGCGTTTTTCTTTGGAGGTGTTTTCCCTGACCCGACTTGGCGAGACCCTGCGAGCCTATCAGGCCCGCGATCCGGCGGCCAGAAGCCGCCTGGAGATTTTTTTGCTCTATCCCGGCGTACACGCCATCATCTACCACCGCCTGGCCCACTTTCTCTACCGGCATAAGCTGAAATTCCTGGCCCGGTTTGTCAGCCAGTGGAGCCGGTTCTGGACGGGCATCGAGATCCATCCCGGAGCCAAGATCGGCCGCCGGTTTGTCATCGACCACGGTATGGGTATTGTCATCGGTGAGACTGCCGAGATCGGCGACGACTGCCTCATCTATCACGGTGTTACTTTGGGCGGTACCGGTAAGGACCACGGAAAGCGCCACCCCACGTTGGGAAACAATGTAATGGTGTCCACCGGGGCCAAGGTGCTGGGACCCTTCAAGGTGGGGGATAACGCCCGCATCGCCGCCAACGCGGTGGTACTCACCGAGATCCCCCCTGACGCCACCGCTGTGGGCGTGCCCGCCCGGGTGGTGCGCATTGCCGGGGAGAAGGTGGACTATGCCTCCTCGGTAGACCAGATCCACGTCACCGACCCGGTCCAGAAAGAATTGCAGGCCATCAATTCCCGGTTGGAGTGGCTGGAGAAGCTGATGGATGAACAGGCCAGAAGCCAAAATCAATAAGGAGCGAACGAACATGAAGCTGTATAACTCCGCGACCCATAAAAAGGAAGATTTTATCCCCCATGAGCCCGGCAAGGTCTCCATGTATACCTGCGGCCCCACGGTGTACCATTTTGCTCACATTGGCAACCTGCGCAGCTATCTGATGGAGGATGTGCTGGAGAAATTTCTCCGCTACGATGGCTACGACGTCAAGCGGGTGATGAACATCACCGACGTGGGCCATCTGGCCTCCGACGCCGATACCGGCGAGGATAAGATGGTGAAGGGCGCCAAGCGGGAGCACAAAAGCGTCATGGAGATCGCCCAGTTTTACACCGACGCCTTCTTTGCCGACTGTAAGAAGCTGAACATCAAGTACCCCGACGTGGTGCAGCCCGCCACCGGTATGATAGACGACTATATCAAGGTCATCACTAAGCTGTTGGATACCGGCTATGCCTATGTGGCCGGAGGCAATGTGTACTTTGACACCTCCAAGCTGGAGAAGTACTACGTGTTCAACGACCACGACGAGGAGGACCTGGCGGTGGGCGTCCGGGAGGGCGTGGAGGAGGACACCAACAAGCGCAATAAGAACGATTTTGTGCTGTGGTTCACCAAATCCAAGTTTGAGGATCAGGCCCTGAAGTGGGACTCTCCCTGGGGCGTGGGCTATCCCGGCTGGCATATTGAGTGCTCCTGTATCTCCATGAAGTACAACGGGGAGTACCTGGACATTCACTGCGGCGGCATCGACAATGCCTTCCCCCATCACACCAACGAAATCGCCCAGTCGGAGGCCTATCTGGGGCATCCTTGGTGTAAATACTGGATGCACATCCACCACCTGAACACCAACTCCGGCAAGATGTCCAAGTCCAAGGGGGAGTTTCTCACCGTCTCCCTGCTGGAAGAAAAGGGATATGATCCGCTGGTGTACCGCTTCTTCTGCCTCCAGTCCCACTACCGCAAGAGTCTGGTATTCTCTTGGGAGAACCTGGACAACGCCAAGGCCGCCTATGACAAGCTGGTGGCCCGGGTGGCTGGTCTGTCCGACGGTGGAGAAGTGGATCAGGCGGCATTTGAACGGTATAAGGCCGCCTTTATTGAGTCGGTGGGCAACGACCTGAATACCTCTCTGGGGATCACCGCTCTGTACGACGTGCTCAAGGCCGACGTAAACGACGCCACCAAGCGGGCCCTGATCGATAGCTTTGACCAGGTGCTGGGGCTGGATCTGCTGGCCAAGGCGGCGGCCCTGCAGGAGAAAGCCGCCGCTCCGGTGGAGGGCGCTGAGGAGATCGAAGCCCTCATTGCCAAGCGTCTGGAGGCCAAAAAGGCCAAGGATTGGGCTGCCGCAGACGCGATCCGGGATCAGCTCAAGGCCATGGGCGTAGAGATCAAGGACAGCAAGGAAGGCACCACCTGGACCCGGGTGTGAGCGAGACAAGAATAGGAAGCGGCGCAGCTTTTTGCTGCGCCGCTTCTTTCTGTCGATATGGAAAACGCCCTGTATACAGGCCAAAGCCAATATACAGGGCGTTATTTGATTCCGATCAGATGATTTTTAACCTGCCAAGTAAAAATCAGAGGATGCGGCGAGCAGTGATGTACACATTGGCGTAGTGACCGGTGTTCAGCTGGTCGATCTGCACCTGGTACTTGTTGGTAGAGGCGTGGATAAACTGGCCATTACCAATGTAGATGCCCACATGAGAGGCGGGATAGGAGGTGTTGTAACGGAAGAACACCAAATCGCCGGGCTGAAGCTCGCTCTTGGAAACTGCTGTACCGTTGGACAGCTGGGTGGAGGCGGTGCGGTTCAGCGTGTAGCCGAAGTGGCGGTATATGTAGCTGGTGAAACCGGAGCAGTCAAAGCTGTTGGGGCCGTTACCACCGTACACATAGGGCACACCCATAAACTGCTTGGCGTAAGCCACTACCTGCTGGCCCATGCTGCTGTTGGAGGTGGTAGCCACAGCGGTGGTACCATCGCCGCGAGAACCAGCGGAATCCTTGCAGGTCACCATGTACTCGCTGCTGACATAGCCCACAGTACCGGAAGAGGTCTTGATCTTGTACCAGCCGTTGTTGATGCCCACGATGGTGACAACTGCGTTGTCGCTGAGGGTGGCCACCTTGTCATAACCGGTGCCAGGTCCGCTGCGCACGTTCAGGGTGGAACCATCGGCCTGAACCAAACCGTAGCCGATGGTCACATCAGCCTGAGTGGATACCGTCAGGTACTCGCTGGACATGTAGCCCTCCACGGTGTTGTAGTCCACCTTGTACCAGCCGTTGCCGGCATCCTCCAGAATCACCACGGTGTCGCCCTTGGAGGCGGTGGCCAGGATGGTGGAGGTGGTGTTGGCCTCATTGCGGAGGCGAAGGGCGTCGGTGTCGACGGTGCCCACGCCGCTGGCGGCGGAAGCGCCGATCATGCAGACGGCGGAGACGGCGACGGTCAGAACCGCGGTGCGCAGGAACTTGGCAGGCATTATCATTGGTAGAATTCCTCCGTTTGAAAATTTTTAAATCAGTTGTGGCTTACTTTCCGGACAGAGCCCGGTCCAGCCACACGGAAGCCACATCCATGGCGGCGTACAGGCTGTCTTTCTCGGTCTTCTTGACCACCCGGTCCCGGCTCTTGAGATCGGGATCGGTGAGCTGAAGCTGAACCGAAATGCGGGTGGCCATGTCCAGATCCTGCTCCTTCTTCTGATCCAGGATCTGAAGCATGATGATATATTTCTCGGCCATGCTGCCGAAGTAAATCAGACTGTCCTTGCGGCGCAGAGGATGGCCTTTATAAGTCAAGGGAATGGTTTGATTAGCCATTTTGGCCTCCTTCCGAAAGTTGTTACTGCTTTTTAAATACTGTAACCAAACTGTAACACATTGTTTCCAGGTCGTCAACCGCTTTTCCTGGATTTCTTGATTTTTCCGCTGGAAGAGTGGGGAACTGTGGCCAGCTGTCGGATCAACAACACAATTACGGCGGTCAGCGCAGCCAACATCAAAAGACTTTCCCCTAGCATGGTAAACATATGTGTGCCAAACGTGAGAATTAGGGTGTATTTTGCCCGCAAATAGGTGAAATAGGCACTGAGAGAGCACAGCTGTACCAGCGCCGCCACCGGGAACCGGCGGGGAAGGATACAGGCCCAGGCCAGGGTAAGCACATCGGCCAGGAAGTAATAGCGGTCGTGCATATAGGGCAGCAGGAAGGGAACGCCCAGGGCCAGGACCAGGCCGCACAGCAGCAGGGTGTGGTCGTCCAGCCGGTCCCGGAAGAAAAAGGCGGCGGCCAGCAGGGCAAACACCAGAACAAAGGCGGCCAGGATGCCCACCCGGGCCCACAGCCCTTCGTTCAGCTGGGCGCCATGGGGTATCATGGAGAAAACAGAGGCACAGTTATAATTCAGCGAGACCGTTCCGCCCTGCGCCTGTGCGACGTATACGCCCAGGACCTCCAGCAGGGGCTTGCCCAGCAGCACTGCCGGGACGCAGGTCACGGCGTAGGCCGCCGGGAAGCAGAGCAGATCCCGAAACCGGACCCGCCCGGCGATCCAGAAGACAGCCCACAGCGGCAGGAGGAACACAGTCTGGAGCTTGAAGGAAAAGGCAATCCCCAACAGAGCGGCGGAAGTTTTGGGTTTGCCTTCCAGGGCATTTGTCAGCGCGTGGATGGTCAGCGCACCGTATACCGCATCGCACTGGCCCCACAGGGAGCCGTTGAGCAAAACGGTGGGCAGCAGAAGAAGCGCGCAGAAACACACCAGCGGACGGAGATTGTCCGGCCCAGTAAAGTGGCGTACCAGCCGCAGTCCGCCCCAGGCCAGCAGTACGTCAAACAGAATGGAAAAGAGCTTGATCAGATACAGGTCGGGGATGGGCAGATAGGAGATGGCGGCCAGAAAGTAAAGGTAGGGCACATTATAGTTGCCGATGGACTGCTTGATGGCGGCAAAGCCGCCGTTGTTCCGAAAGGTGGCCACCCACTGGGACAAAAAGACCTCGTAGTCGTTGGCCACATAGTCCAGCAGGATGGCCCGGAGGAAGAAGGCCAGCCCGATGGGCAGCAGGGCCAGACACAGTCGGTTTGAACGGATGCCCGACCGGTGGAGCAGCCAGACGGCCAGCGCCGCCAATGCGGCCATCAGAAGAAATACGGCGGCTTTGGCGCCCATGTCTCCCTGGGAAAGAGCGGATATGGGCAGCATACCACACAGCAGCAGAGCCAGGCCGCCGGCTCCGGCAGCCAGTGCCATGGGAGAAGGGTATTTCATAGCGGTACCTCACACAGCAGAACGGATGGAACAGGAAGATGACAGGAAAAGGGGGCGCTGCATTACTGCAACGCCCCCCAAAACAGTTGGGATCAAAAATCCGCGCTGTCGGTTACAATGGGCTCTTCTACAACAACAGGAGCGTCATCCACCACTTCGGCGATCTCTTCAGATGCCTCGCCACTCTGGGCGGTGCCCTCGTCGTCCATCTGGTCGTACTTGCGGTACATGGACAGGCCGGAGCCGGCGGGGATCAGCTTACCGATGATGACGTTCTCCTTCAGGCCCAGCAGGTGGTCCACCTTGCCCTTGATGGCCGCCTCAGTGAGGACCTTGGTGGTCTCCTGGAAGGAGGCGGCGGACAGGAAGGAGTCGGTAGCCAGAGAGGCCTTGGTGATACCCATCAGCAGGCGGGTGCAGGTGGGCAGCCGCAGCTCGATGCCGTTGTTGGTCTCACCGGCGTCAATGCGGGCCTGAACGGCGGCCTTGGCATCCTCAAACTCAATGAGCTCAATGGTGGAGCCGCTGAGCAGGTCGGAGTCGCCAGCGTCCTCCACACGGACCTTGCGCATCATCTGGCGGCAGATGACCTCGATGTGCTTGTCGTTGATATCCACGCCCTGCTGACGGTAGGGCTTCTGCACTTCCTGAATCAGGTAGTCGTACACAGCATGGATGCCCCGGACCCGGAGCACGTCCTGGGGATAGAGGGCGCCTTCGGTGAGGGCAAAGCCCTTCTCCACCGTCTCGCCGTTCTTGACCCGCAGGCCGGCATAGGGCAGCATATAGGTCACAGTCTCGCCGTCGTCGGCGGTGATGGTCAGGTTGCACATAGAGTTGCGCTTGGCTTCCTCCAGAACCACCTTGCCGCCCACCTCGGCCAGCTGGGCCATTTTCTTGGGCTTGCGGGACTCGAACAGCTCCTCAACACGGGGAAGACCCTGGGTGATATCGCCGCCGGCCACGCCGCCGGTGTGGAAGGTACGCATGGTCAGCTGGGTACCAGGCTCACCGATGGACTGGGCAGCGATGATACCCACCGCCTCGCCGGCGCCCACAGGCTCGCCGATGGCCAGGTTGATGCCGTAACACTTGGAGCATACGCCGCTGCGGGCCCGGCAGGTGAGCACGGAGCGGATCTTTACCTGGTGGATGCCGTGGGCCTCCAGCACGGCGGCGTCGTCGGCCTTCAGCATGGTGTGATGGTCGAACAGGACCTCGCCGGTCTCAGGATCACAGATATCCTCCACCGGATAGCGGCCCTTGAGCCGCTCGCCGAAGGTCTCGATGATCTGGCCGTTCTCCACGATCTCGCTGACCAGGATACCGTCATCGGTGCCGCAGTCGTCCTCACGGATGATGACCTCCTGGGACACGTCCACCAGACGGCGGGTCAGGTAACCGGAGTCGGCGGTACGCAGAGCGGTATCGGCCATGCCCTTTCGGGCGCCTCGGGAGGAGATGAAGTACTCCAGCACAGACAGACCTTCACGGAAGTTGGACTTGATGGGGATCTCGATGGTACGGCCGGAGGTGTCGGCCATCAGGCCGCGCATACCGGCCAGCTGACGGATCTGAGCGGAGCTACCACGGGCGCCCGAGTCAGCCATCATCCAGATGGGGTTGTACCGGTCCAGACCGGCCATCAGGGCGTCGGTTACATCCTTGGTGGTCTTTTCCCAGGCCTCAACCACCAGACGGTAACGCTCGTCATTGGTCAGGAAGCCGCGCTTGTACTGCCGCTCGATCTTGACGATCTCCTTCTCGGTGTCGGCAATGAGGCCGTACTTGCGCTCGGGGATGGTCATGTCGTAGATGGAGACGGTGAGGGAGCCACGGGTGGAGAACTTGTAGCCCTTGGCCTTGATGGTGTCCAGCACCCCGGCGGACACGGTGAAGCCGTGTTTGACGATACACTTATCAATGATCTTGCCCAGCTGCTTCTTGCCGGTGACGAAGTTGATCTCAGGCTCAAACATCTGCTCGGGATCGGTACGGTCCACAAAGCCCAGATCCTGGGGGATGCCCTCGTTGAATATCAGGCGGCCCACAGTGGTGCGCACCAGCTTATAGCGGGTCTCGCCGTCCACCTCGGCGGAGCGGCGGACCAGGATGGGCACATGGAGCTCCAGCTCGCCCTCGTCATAGGCCAGACGGGCCTCGATGTCGCTGCCAAAGACATGGAGTACCTCGCGGGGCAGCTGGCCGTCCTCGGTCTCGGCGCAGATCCCGGCGTAGGTGGGAATGTCATCTAGTTTGCCGGGGTTTTTGACCCAGATCAGATCGCCGGGGTTGAGAACACCAGCATCCAGATCGGCTTTGACGGCGGCCACGTCGTCATAGGTCTCCTCAGCGGTGTGCTCGGCGTACTTCTCATAGGTCAGGTAGTAGGAGCCCAGCACCATGTCCTGGGTGGGCACGGTGACGGGGCCGCCGTCCTGGGGCCGCAGCAGGTTGTTGGCGGAGAGCATCAGCACCCGGGCCTCGGTCTGGGCCTCGGCGGACAGAGGCACGTGGACGGCCATCTGGTCGCCGTCGAAGTCGGCGTTAAAGGCGGTACACACCAGGGGGTGGAGCTTGATGGCCCGGCCCTCTACCAGCACCGGCTCGAAGGCCTGGATGCCCAGACGGTGCAGGGTAGGGGCGCGGTTGAGCATAACGGGGTGGTCCTTGATGACGAACTCCAGGGCGTCCCACACCTCGGCCTTGCCCTTGTCCACCATCTTCTTGGCGGACTTGATGTTGTTGGCCAGACCGTCCTCCACCAGCTTCTTCATGACGAAGGGGCGGAAGAGCTCAATGGCCATCTCCTTGGGCAGGCCGCACTGGTAGATCTTCAGCTCGGGGCCCACCACGATAACGGAACGGCCGGAGTAGTCCACGCGCTTACCCAGAAGGTTCTGACGGAACCGGCCCTGCTTACCCTTCAGCATGTCGGACAGGCTCTTCAGGGCGCGGTTATTGGCGCCGGTGACGGCACGGCCGCGGCGGCCGTTGTCGATGAGGGCGTCCACCGCCTCCTGAAGCATCCGCTTCTCGTTGCGGACGATGATATCGGGGGCGTTGAGCTGGATCAGGCGCTTGAGGCGGTTGTTGCGGTTGATGACCCGGCGGTACAGATCGTTCAGGTCGGAGGTGGCGAACCGGCCGCCGTCCAGCTGCACCATGGGGCGCAGCTCGGGAGGAATGACGGGCAGCACGTCAATAATCATCCACTCAGGCTTGTTGCCGGAGATACGGAAGGCGTCCACCACTTCCAGACGCTTGACGATGCGGGCCTTCTTCTGGCCGGAAGCGTCCTTCAGTTCGGCGCGGAGCTGGACAGACAGTTCCTCCAGGTTGATGTCCTGGAGCAGCTTCTTCACAGCCTCAGCGCCCATGCCGGCTTCGAAGTCGTCCTCGTACTTCTCCCGCATGTCCCGGTACTCTTTCTCGGAGAGAATCTGGTTTTTGGCCAGGGGAGAGAAGCCGGGATCGGTCACAATATAAGACGCAAAGTATAATACTTTCTCCAAAATACGGGGAGAAATATCCAGCAGCAGGCCCATCCGGGAGGGGATACCCTTAAAATACCAAATGTGAGACACGGGGGCGGCCAGCTCAATGTGACCCATGCGCTCACGGCGCACCTTGGCCCGGGTGACCTCTACGCCGCAGCGGTCGCAGATCTTGCCCTTATAGCGGATCTTCTTGTACTTGCCGCAGTGACACTCCCAGTCCTTGGTGGGCCCGAAGATGCGCTCGCAGAACAGACCGTCCCGCTCCGGCTTCAGGGTGCGGTAGTTGATGGTCTCCGGCTTCTTGACCTCGCCGTAGGACCACTCACGGATCTGCTCCGGGGAGGCGATGCCGATCTTAATGGCGTCAAATTCAGCGTAACTCATATTTCTGCGCGACCTCCCTTATTTATTCCATATCATCGCCGTCGGAGTAATCATCCTCCGAATCGGAAAAATCATCGCTGTCGTCGTCTGCGGCGGCCAGATCGTCGTCGTCGCTGCCCTCCTTGAGGGTGTAGCCGGCGGCGGCAAAGTCGGACTCCCCACCGGCGTTGTAGCCGTAGAAGTCGTCGTCATCGTCGCGGAACTTGCCGGGCTGGTAGGTGTCCTCGTCGTCGTCCTTCAGCTCGATCTCGTTGCCCTGATCGTCCAGTACCTTCATATCCAGACACAGGGATTGTAGCTCCTTGACCAGAACCTTGAAGGACTCAGGCACGCCGGGCTTGGGCACGTTGTGGCCCTTGACGATGGACTCGTAGGTGCGCACACGGCCGGTCACGTCGTCGGACTTGACGGTGAGGATCTCCTGCAGGGTGTAGGCGGCGCCGTAGGCCTCCAAAGCCCACACCTCCATCTCGCCGAAGCGCTGGCCGCCGAACTGGGCCTTGCCGCCCAGAGGCTGCTGGGTGACCAGGGAGTAAGGGCCGGTGGAACGGGCGTGGATCTTATCATCCACCAGATGGTGCAGCTTGAGGAAGTAGACGTAGCCCACGGTGACGGGGTTATCAAACCGCTCGCCGGTGCGGCCGTCGTACAGCCAGCTCTTGCCGTCGGGGCGCAGGCCGGCCATCTTCAGGGTCTCGGCGATATCCTTCTCGTCGGCGCCGTTGAAGACGGGGGTGGCCACCTTCCAGCCCAGGGTCCTGGCGGCATAGCCCAGATGGACCTCCAGCACCTGACCGATGTTCATACGGGAAGGCACGCCCAGGGGGTTCAGCACGATGTCCAGGGGGGTGCCGTCGGGCAGGAAGGGCAT
>NZ_CALWXV010000047.1 GCF_944385615.1 uncultured Flavonifractor sp.
AAATAGGTGCCGTGGCGGGCGGTGTGGCCGATGTTCTCAATGTCGCCGGTACGGATGCACTTCTGGCAGGTGGTCACCCGGTGGCGGGGGGGCTCCTGCTCCCCGGTGAAGAAGGGCTTCATGGGGGCCATGCCGCTGTTGATGAGCAGCAGGGAGGCGTCATTCTGGGGGATGAGGGAAAAGCTGGGCAGGCGCAGATGGCCCTTGCTCTCGAAGAAAGACAGGAACATCTCGCGCAGCTCGTTCAGGCCAAATTTTTTGGGCATTTGATTCAATCTCCTCTGCAAAAAAATAAAAGCTCCGCCCCTGACATTGTCAGGGGCGGAGCGAGTTTACTCCACGGTACCACCCTGATCTGCGCCCAAAGGCGCATCTCATTGCATCCGGTAACGGGGATGGGGCGTCCCGGTCCTCCCGGGCGGCTCAGAAGTGGCGTACAGACCCGTATCGCGGAGGGCTTGCACCATCCCCTCTCGCTGAACGCGGCGTGGCCTGCTTGGCTTCCTCATAGCGTTTCAACTGCCTTATTCTATCATATTTTGCGCTGTTGTCAACCGCTTTTTCGGCAGGATGGACCCCAGAAAGAACAGCAGCGGCGGCAGCAGCCCGGCCAGGATCATAAAGAGATACCAGGTGAGGCTGTAAGCGCTCCAGACCGTAACATCGATAAGCTGTGCCAGGACCGCCAGCATAAACATAAACGAAGGACAGGCCAGAAAATAGGTGGACAAAAGCAGCCACATGCCCAGACTGCTCAGGGATGGAATACAGAACAAAATCCAACTGCCAAAGGCCCAGCCCCAGGCAAACAGAGCGGGGTACAGGACAGCCTTCATGCCCTCCTTCAAGGTAGGCCGTCCCCAGTATCGAAGAGCGGCTACAATCCATCCAGCGGGGAGATAGAGCGCCATCAACAGCAGTACCAGCGGGAGAATGGGGAGTGATTCCACCAGCAGGGGAGAAAAGAACAGAAGAGGGGCGCAGAGTGCAGTAATTACAAAATGTCCGGAGGCAAAGCCGCCAAAGCGGGAGGCGGGGGAGAGAGTCATGGCACATCGCTCCTTTCGGGGCTATGCTACCACGGGTAAAACTGAAAGTCAATATGATTTTATTGAAAAACAATAATTAAATGAGTCAGAACTGGTAGAGGTAGAGATAGCATTCTGTGTAATCATCTTTTTGAGAAGACCGGATGGCAACCCGGTCTTCGTCAAACCAGCTCAGGTTACCCTCGTCCAGTGCGTCATAGCCCTCCCGGTCCAGCACGGTAAAGGTCCCTCGGGTTAGGTCAATCACGCCCAGACGGGCGATTCCCAGACTGTCGGCGGCATAGTCATAGTCGGCGAACAGGATCTTACTGCCCGAAGGATTGGGGAGGAAGGTGCTGTCCCACTGGGTCAGGGAAAAGCCCTCCACCGGGGTCTCCTGACCGGTGCACAGGTCCAGCACCGACAGCTTGCCTTCTGGGGTGATGTAGAGCCCCAAAGCGCTGCCAAATAGAAACTGGAAACCGTAGGGATTGTCATCCCGCTCCCGATAGATGTGGAGTTGGGAAAAGGTCTGCGTGAGGACACCGCTGTCCGGCTGCCAGGTCCAGATGTCGTAACAGTCCCCCTCCGGGCCGGATTGGGTTAACAGGATCAGGGTGTTATTGGCAAAGTAGGCGCTGAACACCTCCAGGCCGGTGAGCTCGTCCAGGTGGGTGGTGGTTTTGGCGGTCCGGTCACAGTAGAACCAGCCCATCCGGTCGTTGGACAGGATGGCGGCAGATAGGTCGTCCGCCCACTGCACTTCCCGCACCGGCGCGGCTTTTTCCCATCCGGTACCGCCCAGCAGGTCGGTGACCTCTCCGGTCGTCAGATCCAACAGCACCGGGTATTGCCGGTAGTCCATCTGGCTGCCCTGGCTGAGCCGGAGGATAACGCTGTCGGTGGAGCCGGGGAGGGAGGAGATGACGCAGTCTGCATCTGCCGCCATGCCGGCTCTGCCGTTGCAGTAACAGGAGATGGCCCCGTCGTATACACACCAGTAGACCGTATCCGTATAGGTTATCCCATCCCAGGTAGTAGTAAAGTCGGTGGTGTGGGTCTCCAGTGGCACCAGCGTGTCCCCCTCTGCCGCCCAGTAGCGGAAGTCAAGGATGGCGCCGTAGTCGTCCCGCTGGGCCTGGAAGAGCACGCCGTTGCCGTAATCGTATCCCGACAGACCGGGCAAACGGATATATTGGGCCTCTACCTGCTGGGCAATCAGGTCCTGGGTCACGGAGGGATCGGAGCTGACGGGAGCACTGGCGGGGGGCGGTACCTGCTCGGTCTCCTCCAACTGGAAGAAGGTGAGCACCGCAGCCCGCAGCTGGGGACTTACCGCCATAGCTGCCATAAAGGTACAGGCCGCCGCCAAAACCGCCACCGCGATTTTTCCGGCCAGCCGCCGGGGGTGAGACCGCCGGGAGGACTGTCCCAGCTGCTCCTTGATCCGCGCCTCCAGGCTGGGGGCAGGCTTCAGCTGATCCATTACGTTGCGATAATCCTGGATGTTCATATACTCCCCTCCCATCCGGCGTCCAGCTCCAGTTTCAGCAGGTCCCGGCCCCGCTTCAGCCGCATCTTCACCGCTGACTGGCTCAGCTTCAGAATTTCCGCCACCTCTGCTACCGAATAGCCCTCATAATAATGGAGATGAATGGGGCCCTTGTAGGTCTCGGGCAGGGCCAGAATGGCCTCCAGCAGGGTCCGGTCTGGCCCCTCCGGCAGAGGGTGGTCCTGGTCCAGCGCCACCGTCCGCCGCCGCCAAAAGCCTTTCAGCTGATCCCTGCACAGGTTGGCGGTTACCCGCAGCAGCCAGCGCTTTTCGTGCTCTCCGTCAGCAAAGGCGGGGGCCTTATACAGCAGTTTGAGAAAGACCTCCTGGGTCACGTCCTCTGCGTCTGCCGGCCGGCCCAGATATACCATAGCCAATCGGTAGACTGTGGCGCCGTAGGCGGAATAGGCTGTTTCAAACCTGGGGATCAGTACGTCGTTGTCCTTCATCTTACCGCCTCCTTTCACCCGTATAACGAGCGGACAGGCCAACAGGTCACAAAAAAGTCCAGGCGAATTTTCGCCTGGACTTTTTTAATATCAGGAATTTTCCCGGCAGGCCCGGATAATGGACAGAGGGGGCACCGGCCGGGGCAGCTGCATCCGAAAAACCATCTGAGGGGTACGGGGTTCGGTGAGAGGCCAGCCATTTTCGTCCTCCATGGTGGGGGCGGTAAACGGCGTAGCGGCCACGTCGGGGCCTACCAGCTCCAAGGGGTCTCCCACAGCAAATTTGTTCCGCAGGGAGAGGGTGGCCATGCCGCTGCTGTCGCAGGCGGTGACGATGGCAACCACCTGCCACTCTCGGATGTACCGGGCATCGCCGGTATACTGGCCGGGCTGGCCGAAGTAGAAGCCGGTGGAGTAGGGCCGGTGGCTTACCTTGTCGATCTCAGCCCGCCAAACCGGGTCCAGCGGCTGTCCCGCTGCCGCCGCGTCAATGGCGTGGCGGTAAGCGGCGGTAACGACGGCGGCATAGTAGGCGCTTTTGGCCCGGCCCTCGATCTTCAGAGAGTCCAGCCCGGCCTCCATCAGCTTCGGGATATGGTCAATCATGCACATGTCCCGGGAGTTCATGATGAAGGCGCCCCCCTCGTCCTCGCCGATGGGGAAATACTCCCCAGGGCGCTTTTCCTCCACCAGGGCGTACTTGTAGCGGCAGGGCTGGGCGCAGGCCCCCCGGTTGGCATCCCGGCCGGTCATATAGTTGGACAGCAGGCACCGGCCGGAGTAGCTGACGCACATGGCTCCGTGGACAAAGGCCTCGATCTCCAGTTCCTTGGGGGCTTTGGCCCGGATCTCCCGAATCTCGTCCAGGGAGAGCTCCCGGGCCAGAATTACCCGGCTGGCCCCCAGCTCGTACCAGGCCCGGGCGGCCTGATAATTGGAGATGCTGGCCTGGGTAGAGATGTGGGCCTTTACCCTGGAGGCGTGCTTTTTCAGCAGGGAAAGTACCCCCACATCTGCCACGATGGCGGCGTCCACCCCCAGGTCCTGAAGGTATTCCAGCCACTCCGGCAGGCGGGCCACCTCATCATTGCGGGGCATGGTGTTGCAGGTGACGTGGATGGATACCCCCTTGCTGTGGCACAGCTCCACCGCCTGCTTCATTTCATCCGGGGTGAAGTTGCCCGCAAAGGCCCGCATACCAAAGTCGCTGCCCGCCAGATAGACCGCGTCCGCCCCATAGGCCAGGGACATTTTCAGACGCTCCATATCTCCGGCGGGGGAGAGCAGTTCAATTTTTTTATCCATTCTGGTACAGCTCCTGACTGCTGATAAAGGAAGAGTGTTGGCTCTTGGTGCGGAAGAAATGGTGGACGCCGTCATCGCCCAAAGCATAGTAATAATATTTGGTAGACTCGGGAGAGACCGCCGCCTTCAGCGCGTCCACACCGGGACAGCAGATGGCCGTGGGAGGCAGTCCGGTATGGGTGTAGGTGTTATACGGCGTATCCGCCTGGGTATTTACCACAGTGCCGCCAGTGGCGTACAGGATAGTGGCGTCGATGTTCAGATAGCCCGCCGTTTCGCTGGTGGGATTGTTCAGGCGGTTATAGATAACCGAGGAGATCTTGCCCTGGTCGGTGCCATCGGTCTCCTTTTCGATCATGGAGGCGATAATTACCGCGTCATTGACCGTCATGCCCTTATCCGTCATGGTCTTGCGCATCTCATCCGTGAAGATCTCGTCAAAGCGAAGGATCATCTTGTTGAGTACGTTGACCGGGTCCTCACCCATATAGAACTCATAGGTATCGGGGAAGAGGTAGCCCTCCAGCCGCTTGGGGTCGCCCAGAGGCAGCACGCCTTGCAGGAAGGAGAACTTGAAGTCATAGTTGGCGGCGGTCTCCTCCAGATCCTCCACCGTGGCCACACCGGCCTTCTCCAGCATCTCAAAGATCTGGGCCTCGGTGGTGCCCTCGGGAATGGTCACTGTGGTGGTGAGCCGGCTGGCAGAGCTGGAGCCCATGCTGCTGATGAGCGCCCGGTAGTCCATATCGGTGTTCAGCTCATAGCTGCCCGGGGTAATTTTGGCGTCGTCGTCGCCCGCCTTACCTGAAACATGGGTAAAGCTGCAGAAGAGTTTGAAGATGAGCTTATACTCAATCAGACCTTGCTCTTTCAGCTTATCGGCTACCTGGTCCACCGTGTCGCCTTCCTTGACCTCCACCACGGCGGTCAGAGGGGCTTTATTCAGGGCGAGAACGTCGTTGGCCCACATCCAGCTCAGCCCGGCCAGCACACCAGAGGCGCCCAGCACGCACACGACATAGAGGAGCACGCCCCACGCCCCCAGGCGCTTGCGCTTTTTCCGGGGCCGGGACGGGCGGGCGCCTTCCCCCGAACCGGAGGAGGACCGGCCGCTGGACCGGCTGGAGGGCGCCAGACGCTTTCCGCCGTGATTGGGATTGGTATGGGTCTCACGACGGCCCTCGTTGCGATATTCTTCCTGAGACATAGGTTCAACTCCTAACAGAATCAAAAAAACAATAGCTTGCCGGAACCCATGCCGCCCCACCCGCATAGGATAGGCCAGTTAAAGCAAGTGAGGTGAGACGACAATGTGTTTCGGCAATAACGGTTTTGGCGGCAACAGCTGCCTGTGGATCATCCTGATCATCATCCTGCTGTGCTGCTGCTGCGGCGGTGGGAACAGCTACAGCAACAACTGCGGCTGTAACAACAACTGCGGTTGCAACGACGGCTGCTGCTGAGCCGTACGTACCGCGGGAAGAGCGGGGCATCATGCCCCGCTTTTTCCTTGTTCCAAGGCGGACGGGCCGTACAGGCTTGTCTCGGTGATGACCAGTTTTACGCCCACATCATGGGGCAGGCGGGGAATTGTGTCCAGCAGCAAGCCGTCCCGGCACAGGGCAATGGTGATCCCGGAAAAGCCGGTCAGCCACCGGTCATAGTAGCCGCCGCCCCGGCCCAGCCGTCCGCCGGAGCGGTCAAAGGCCAGTCCAGGGATCAGAGCCAGGTCGATCTGCTCCGCCGGGATCACCGGGCAGTCCAGACCGGGCTCCAGCATTCCGTAGGGATGACGGACCAGCTGGCTGTCCTTTTGGACGAGGCGGGCTTCCATTTGATTTCCGGGCAGACACCGGGGCAGACAGACCGCCTTGCCTGCGGAGAAGAGGGGCGGGAGCAGCCGCAGGGTGTCCGGCTCGGTGCCCATGCCGCAGTAGAGCAGAAGCACCTGGGCGGCCTGTGTCTGGGGCAGGGAGAGAAAACGGCGAAACAGTGCGTCATCCCCCGCCCGGCGGTCCTGAGGGGACAGGGAGGCCAGCCAGTCCAGGGCCTGGCGGCGCAGCCGCTCTTTCTCAGCCGTGATAGTGGACGCTCTCTTTCACCTGGGCGGCCACGGCGGCGCCCTTGAGGACCTCCACTAGCTTCAGGCCAAAGGGGAAGGAGGAACCGGCGGCCTCGCCGGTGACGATATGGCCGTCCACCACCACAGGCGTACCTTTTTGCACCACCGCTGAGCCCATCTGGTCCTCCATACCGGGATAGCAGACAGCCTTACGGCGGTCCAGAATGCCCAGATGGGCCAGAATGGTGGGAGCGGCACAGATGGCGGCCAGCCAACAGCCGTGATCACTGCACCGCTGGATGAGGGCCAGAGCCCGGGTACTGGCCAGAATGGTCTCCACCCCACCCAGTCCGCCGGGGAGCATCAGCAGCTCCACCTGGTCGGCGTCCAGCTGATCCAGTGTGGTATCTGCCGTGACCACAATGCCGTGGCTACCGGTGACCTGAAGGCCATCCACACCCACCAGAGCGACCTGCGCGCCGGCCCGACGGAGCAGATCGGCGGGGACCAGCGCTTCACTCTCTTCGAAACCCTTACCCAGTAGAATCGCTACCATAATTACAGCACCTCATTTTATGATTTGGGCCAGAATCGCCCAGATATCACGATGAATTTCCTCAGGGGAGCGCAGCCGGCCCGCCTCATCCAGACAGGGAACTTTTTTCCAGTTCAGACACTGGGCCGCCTTCAGCGCGGTACGGCGGCACAGAGCCAGGTAATCGGTGTCCACCTCGTGGATATCGCCCTTGGTATGGGTGGCCGCCTCCCGGCTGCGCAGCAGCTCCACCGCTTTTTCGGTGGGCATGTCCAGGTAGACCACCTGATCGGGAAAAGGCAGACCCAGCTTGGAGCACTCAAAGTCAAAAAGCCACTGGAAGAAGCCCTCCCACTGGTCCTCCGGCAGCTTGCTGGCCTGGTGGACGGCGTTGGAGGTGGTATAGCGGTCGGAGAGGACAAGCCCACCGGCCTGATAGTAGTCTCCCCACACTTTTTTCCAGGATGCGTACCGGTCCACTGCGTAGAAGGTGGAGGCGGCGTAGGGGTTGACGTCGGAGGGATGGGAGCCGAATTCTCCCCCCAGATACATACGGATCAGCGCGGAAGAGGGCTCCTGATACTGGGGGAACACCAGACGGCGGAAGGAGACGCCCTCCTGCTCCAGCCGCTGACACAGCAGCCGGAACTGGGTGGATTTTCCTGAGCCGTCGGTACCTTCAAATACAATCAGTTTACCGGCCATGTCAGTTCCTTCCCATCCGAGCGCCCAGAGCATACCACAGCACCAAAGGGAGCTTGGCCATGCGGCCGATGCGCTTGGGTTCCTTTATCAATCGGTGGAGCCACTCCAGACCCAGCTTCTGAAAGGCCTGGGGGGCACGCTCCACCACCCCGGCGAATACATCCAGAGAGCCGCCCAGGCCGATCATCAGGTGGGCGCCGGTAGCGGGGCCGTGCTCCACCATCCAGAACTCCTGTTTGGGAGCGCCCAGACACACAAAGACCACGTCGGCGGCGGCAGCGCGGATTTCCTCCACCACGGGGCCGTCTTCCTTAAAATAACCGTCATGGGTGCCGCAGACAATCAGGCCGGGATAGGTACTTTTCAGATTGGCGGCGGCCAGCTCCGCTACACCGGGCTTGGCCCCCAGCAGGAAAAGCCGCTTGCCATGGTTGGCCATCCAGGCCAGCAGCCGCTGGGCAAAGTCGATGCCGGGTACCTTGCCCTTCAGCGGGCGGCCCAGGATCTTGGCGGAATAGATGACGCCAATGCCGTCAGCCAGCACCAGGTCGGCCCCCAGCAGTGCCTGACGGAAGGGGGGATTCTTTCGGGCGGCCAGGAGAAACTCCGGGTTGGGGGTCACCGTGTAGTGAAAGCCCTCCGCCTCCACCAGAGAGGCACCTGCCTCCACGGCCTCCTCCAGCGTCAGGTTGTCAAAGCCGACGCCCAAAACATCTGTCCTCAAAACAAATTGCCTCCGATTGGATCAAGTCCATAATTTCACATCATTCTACCATAGCCCGGACAAAAAGTCTATGCGGAAACAGGGAGAAAGAAGGGAGGAAATGATAAAGATTCTGTGAAGAAAGCCGGAAAAATACCTGCTGACGGCCGGATGGTTTCACAAGTCTGTCAGATTGGGAACTGCCGCACGACAGCGGAGAACGGATAGAAACGCAAAAATGGCCGCCTTGCGGCGGCCATTTTAACTAATCAATAGGGAAATGGGGCTAGACCAGATCGGGGAGCAGGTTCAGCTTACACAGCAGAGAACAGGTAAGAGCAGCGGCTTCCTCCCGGGTAGTGGTAGCGGTGGGATCAATCTCCTCTGGCTGAGCCCACAGCAGACTCTCCTCCGGCTGGTCCAGCAGCCACACAGACGACCAGGCCCAGGAGGCGTACTCCTCGTAACCAGAGGTTGCTGTATCCGGGCAGTTCTGCCAGGTCTGGAGCAGGTCCAGGTCCATCCGCAGGCCCAGCCGGGCCAGAATGGTGATAAACTGCTCGTGGCTCACCGGTGCGTCTGGGTCAAAGCGGTCCCCGCCCACCCCCGTGACCAGGCCCATATTGGCCAGGGCATTGACCGCAGGGCCATACCAGTCGTCCATGGATACGTCGGAGAAGGCGCTCTCACCGGTGGGGACTCTACAGTTGAGGGCCTGGGCCAGCAAGGTACACAGCTGCCCCCGGGTCAGAGCCTGGCCCGGATGGTAAGCACCGCTCCCGTCGCCCTGTAAAACGCCGTAGGTGGCCAGCAGGCCGATCTCATCGGCATAGGGGGATTGTGCGGTATCGGAAAAGCCACGGTGGGTATAGCCGGTAAGATCGCAGGCCGACGCCAGCTCTGCGGCGGAGACAGGCTCCCAATCGCTTCCGGTTCCCTTCTGCAGCCGTATTCCGTCAGGCAGAGCCTCCAGCAGAGCGGTAAAGGCCTCCTGATAGGACGGGGAGCAGGCCTGCTCCAGGTCGATGTACCAAGCGCCGTTCAGGTCAATACGGGCCATACCGGAGGTATTCCCCTGAGGCGCATTGGAGGAGAGCAGCAGGGCGACCTCATCCGCCAGAGATTGGTCCAGCAGCAGATGAGGCATGACCCCTATCGTATCATTGCTGGTGCCTGCCGGGCCGAAGAACCGGTAGGTGGTGACCTTCAGAGCGTCGCCGTCCGGGAAATAATCGGGCAGATTGCTGCCGTCCAGCAGGATCTGGGCCACTCCCTTGCCGTAGGTGCGCTCACCTACCAAGAGGCCGGAACCGGTATCCCGAATGGCAACGGAAAAGAGCTCTGAGGCGCTGGCAGTGTCGGCGTTGGTAAGCGTAATCAAGGGGGCGTCGGTCTGCTGGGCGGTCTGGCTGCCCTGGGCAGAAAGGCTGTGGTTCTGCTCCATCAGATAGACAAGCGGGGTGATGGGACCGGTAAAACAGCTGATGGTGTCCAGTGCGGCGGTCATACTGCCGCCGCCGTTGCTGCGCAGATCCATGATCCAGTGATCCGCCTGGCTGGCATAGGTCCCCAGCGCATCCATCACATGGCCGGTGGTTTCCTCCCCAAAGGCCTCGCAGGTCAAAAGCCCGATGTGGCCGTCCAGCAGTTGGCCGTAGGCGGTGGGTACCACAAAAGCCCGGCGGGTGAGGGTTACAGTATAGGACTGCTCCTCCCGCAGATAGGTCAGATGAAAGGTGGTGCCCTCCTGACCGGCCAGCAGGGTGCTGGCCTCATTCAAGTCCATCCCTGCCAGAGAGGTGCCGTCCACAGCGGTGATGACATCACCGGCCTGGAGACCGCCCGCCTCCGCCGCGGAGTCGGGGATTACCCGGCTCACCAGCAGCCCGCCATCGGTCAGGGTGAGGGAGAGGCCGGCCCCTACCTGCTGGGTATCGGAGAGGGAGGCATTGAAAGCGGCATATTCCTCGGCGGTAAAATACTGGGTATAGGGGTCGCCCAGCGCCTCGATGATGCCGGATACGGTCCTCTGCTCCAGTACCTGCGGAGGGATAGGGTCTACATAAAAAGATTTCAGCAGCACAAGGGTCTGACCGGGGGTCAGAGCCTGAGCGGCGGGAGTGAGCAAAAGCGTCAAAGCCAGCGCGGCGGTCGGCAGTCGGAAGCGCAGTTTCATGGCTATCCTCCAGAAAGAATTATGTTACCCTATTGTAATGCAAAGCGGGGACGGGCGCAAGGCCCGTCCCCATTTTGTAGCAATTTGTCATCAATCAGAAAGCTGTCGAAAAAGGGCGGGTCCCTGTCGGATCAGGACCCAAAAGGACAGAAAGACGGCGGCGGCCAATACCCCGGTATACAGCAAGGTCAGTCCCAGGGCGCCAAGCGGTTCCATGAGTGGCAGCCAGAGCAGGAAAAAGACCAGCACCAGGACCATGGGCAGGAGGGTGGAGAGAAAGGCGGAGACCGATTGTTTGACCACGGCGGTGTCATTGACCGCGTCCAGCTTGGGAAAGTGGAGGTTGATCCACAGCCCGAAGGGAGCGCACACAAGGGCGAAGAGAAGCCCGTCCAGCAGCATCAGAACGCCCGCCCAGAGGGGCAGTTCAAAGGCAATGGTCAGCAGAATGGTTCCCACCACCAAGGAGGGCAGACAGGCCAGCAGCTGAAAGCCCACCTTGGCGCCAAACAGAGTGGCAGGGGAGATGGGAGCGCTCTTCAGAAGCCATAGGTTTTTCCCTTCCAGACTGATGGAGGAGCCGGTAATGGCCACGGTAGAGAGGCAGAAGCAGACCCCCACGATGAGCAGAGGGAAGAAAAACTCCCAGCCAATTTGCGATAGAAAATCCTGAATGGAGGAACGATAGATCAAGGCGGCCACACCGGCTCCCGGCAGCATAATCAGACCAAGGCAAGTATTAAACAGGTACATGGGGGTGCCGAACCAGCGGCGGGCCTCCTTAACCAGCAGGGCCCGGCGCTGTCCGGCGGCGGAGAGCCTGCCCAGCTTGTAGTCCGAGCGGGCGGAACGGGCGGTGAGGCCGGTGACAATGGACTTGTACCGCCGGGCAAAGAGCCACACCACCGCTAGGAAGGGGAGCAGACACAGCGCGCACAGCAGCAGCAGATCGGGAACGCTGCCCCGGCATACCGCCCCTTCGGTCAGCAAAAAGGGCAGGCCCCAGCCTTGGAAGGCGTCATGGATGCCGCTGGCGGCGTCGCCCAGCTCTCCCATGTTGCTGCTCAGGGAGAAGGAGCCCACCAGAAGCAGCGCCAGAAAGATCAGGTTGAACAGGTTGCCCATCAGTGCCTTATGGGTGGCCCGGCTGGAGAGAAAGGCCAGCACAAAACCGGCTACCAGGGAGAGCAGCGTGGGCAGAAAGTTGAGGAAGAGGGCACACACCAGCAGTGTGGGGAGTACCCAAATTCCCCCCGGCCCGCCGTACCACAGATAGATGACCCCGGCGGGAAGCAGGACAAACAGGGTAGAGATCAGATTTTCCAGATAGAGGGCCAGGGTGCGGGAGAGCATCAGGGCGAAGGGGGTGACGGGAAGGGCAAGCATCAGATCGTTGTCCTTGGTGCCGAACACCATGCCTTGGGCGGCAAAAAGGGAGAAGAGAAAGCCCAGGAGAACAGCCCCCAGAGACATAAACACGATGAGCAGGGGCAGCGCCCCGGCGGGGGCCAGCTGGCTGGCAAAGAGAAAGCTGTATAACCCGGAAATATAGAGGGAGAGACCGGCCAGCAGAACCAGAGCGCCCACGCCGGAGACGGAGCGTTTCCGTCCCCCCATCCGCAGAGCGGCCAGGGCGGCCCGGAAATTCAGTTTCAGCAGGGCGAGAAATTTAACCATGCCCGTCTCCCTCCAGCTCCAGGAATACATCCTCCAGGGTGGAGTCTCCCACCAGCTCGGCGGTGCGCCCCATGCGGATCAGCTTGCCCTGTTTGATGATGGCGATCCGGTGGCACAGCTTTTCCGCCACCTCCAGCACATGGGTGGAGAAAAATACCGCGCTGCCGGCGGCGCACAGCTCGGCCCAGAACTGCTTGAGCAGGTGGGCAGCCGACGGGTCCAGCCCCACAAAGGGCTCGTCCAGAAGAAGCAGCTTGGGCTGGCGGATGAGGGCGGAGATGAGGGCCAGCTTTTGCTTCATGCCATGGGAATAGCTGCCGATGGGGCTGCCCAAATTGCCGGTGAGCTGGAAGGCGCCGCCATATTTGGCGATGAGATTCTGCCGGGAGTCTCCCGGAATCTGGTATAGGTCGGCAATGAAATTGAGAAACTGAATACCGGAGAGAAAGTCGTACAGATCCGGATTGTCGGGCAGGAAAGCGGTGACCTGCTTGGCGGCCAGGGCGTCGGTGCGCACGTTATGGCCATCAATGGTGATGTTCCCTTCTGAAAAGTCCATCACACCGGCCACCGCCCGCAGGGTGGTGGTCTTACCGGCTCCGTTATGGCCAATAAATCCAAAGATTTCACCAGGCGCAACGTGGAGGGAGAGGTCGTCCACCGCCCGCTTTCCGCCGGGATAGGTCTTGGAAAAGTGCTCAATGTTCAGCATGGCTTGTCCTCCAGAATTTTGACTGTGGTGCCGTAGGCGGTGACTTCCGCCGCAAACAAGATATACCCTCTGCCCAGTGGAAAGTCAAGAAAAAAATATATGCCGGTACATATTGTCCACCTGCCAAGGGATACTAATAATAAAAGGAGGCGTGGATATGGATATGACCAATGAGGAATATGGGCGCTATGTGGCGGGGATGGCCAAACCCTCTCCCCTGTGGAAGGACCTGATTTGGGCCTTTTTGGTGGGCGGCCTCATCTGCGCCATTGGACAGGGGCTGGGGGATCTGTACCAGAGCTGGGGGATGGACAAGACCGACGCGGGGACCGCTACCTCCGTCACTCTGATTTTCCTCTCCGCCCTCTCCACCGCCCTGGGCTGGTTTGACAAGCTGGCCCAGCACGCCGGGGCGGGTACCCTGGTCCCCATTACCGGATTTGCCAATGCGGTAGCCTCGCCAGCGCTGGAGTTCAAAAGCGAAGGGCTGGTGCTGGGCGTAGGGGCCCGGCTGTTTGCCATCGCCGGGCCGGTGCTGGTCTACGGTATCAGCGCGTCGGTGGTCTACGGGGTGGTACTGGTGTTTCTGGGCTATGGCTAATCTGCCACAACCATGAAAGTCTGCCTTTGAAAAAATAGTGGAAAACAAACAAAAAACACTTGACAAATGATGGAGCACAGAGTATACTAAAGTCAGAAAGAGAAAGAGGTGAGCCCAATGGGCTGATCAAAGCTCAATCAACCAAGCGCCTTACCGCAGGAGGATCAAAGAAGGTCAGAGGTTCGGAAGAATCCAGAGAATCAGAAGATTTGAGCGAGATGGAAAGTTCCAGTCAATCGCAAGCGTTCGGAACGATCAGACGGTTTTGAAGAAGGAACGATTCAAACGGATTGGGTGATTCCAAAGAATCAGATGGATCAGGAAAATCAAATGATTGGAATGGATCAAGTTGATTTTGAGGAATGGAACGATTTGAATGGATTAGGAAATTCGGAAAGATCGAGAGTGTCGGAAGAATCAGAAGATTGAAAAGAATGGAATGATTCAGAAAAGTCGATAGGTCCAGATGGAATCAAATGATTTTGTCCAGTCAGGAGGTTTCAGAGGGTCAGGGATTTGAAAGAATCAAACGATTCGGGAAGATTGGAAGATTCAGAGAGACTGTATGATCGGGAAGAATCGGATGAGGGAGAGGAATTGGAAGGCTCTAAAAATCAGATGATTTGAACGATTCGGAAGAGTAGTTTAGGCAACACGTGTTCCCAACCGCTCATTGAAGTGAGGAAGCCCCGAAACCTCCGATGCGAAGTTTGCTGAAGACGGAAATCAGGGTCGTGCGTTGCAGGAGACAGTGAGCAAACAAAACCTCAAGGCCTGACTGTTCCAACTGCGTGGCAAGTCTGTAGAAAGTAGAGGTAAGTCTATTGATGGAACCCCAGGTCGAAAAGTAGCCCCCCGGTCACGTTGGATGGCCGGGGGGTTGTGCTATTTCCGGGGGAATTGACAATCCAGGAGAAATGAAAAAAGTCAGCAAGAAAGTGCAGGCAAAAGGCCTGCTTTTTTTATGCCCTTTTTGAAAAAAGCAGAATAAAAAATATTTTTTCCGTTGGGTGTACGCAAACGTCCCACTTTTGTGGGTGGGAATCCTATAGGTGAAGAGGAGTGATGACTCTTCCAACAGCGGGCAGGCAGCAACGGGGGCGGCAAGTCTACCAGCAAAGAAAGGGGGTGAAGCGCATGGCCAAACTGTCAGAGCTATCCGGTCAGTATCGGGAGGCGGCTATCCGGCTGCGGGTAGCTATCCAGGAGCGAAAGGCACTGGCTGCAGAGGGAGATCGACGGGCTGCGGGTGAGGTGGCATTGCTACGGCAGATGCTGGGAGAGATGCGGGACCTGCGGCAGCTGGTGGAGGGCTACTATACCCGCCCAAGAAATGGGAAATACACCACCGCCGATCTGTATGCTCCTCGGGTGGACATGACCAAAGCGTGAAAGCGGTGGAAGTCAGGGAGCGGGCCCGTGCGCTCCGGGAAGAACGGGCGGCTCTTCAGGACAAATTGGCTGCGGCCCGGGGGCGAGAGGCCAGAGCCATCCGGCGGGAGTTGGCCGCCGTGGAGGAGGATCTGGTGGACTGTGCCCGGCGTTTGCGGGAGCTGCTGCCCAAACACAGCATCAGCCGGGGAACCACCTGGGCCGGAATTGACGGTTGGCAGTGGGACAAGATGCAATACAAGACCTGGGCGGAGCTGGAGGGGACGGAGAACCCGGAGGGTCCCACAGAACGGGACAAGATGCGCCTGGCGGTGCAGGTGGCCCGAGCGGGGATCAGTCCAACCCAGGCGGACTATTTGACACAAGCCGACCAAGGCAAGCGCCCTGCTCAGGTGGCTCGGGAGATAGGAAAGCACCGCTCCACCATTTGCCGCGCCCTTCAGAGGGGAAAAAAGCAGATCGAAGAGGATGCCAAGGCTCTGTATCAGCTATTGGGCTGTCAGGAGGGGAAAACTCTGGTGGTGGATCTGGAAGATTCAGCGGTACTGAAGATGGTGCTGGACCGGCTCACCCTCCGCCAGCAGACCTATCTGTACCTCTATTATGGAGAATGGCTCTCCCTGCGAGAGATTGGTTCTCTATTGGGGGTGGACCATGCCTCCGTGCTGCGCTCTATTCGGTGCGGGCTCAAGCGGATGGAGCGCCTGGCCCTGGGGGAACAGGTAGAAGTACGGGGACTGGACAGCCTGGAGGAGCGGCTTATGGCCCACTTTAATCACCTGCCCCCGGAGGATGAACCCCGAGAGAAGCGAACTTACCGGAAGCGAAACCAGCTTGCCAAAACACCGGAGCCGGTGGCTTTGCTGCCCAGACTACTGCGATTTATACGGGAGAACGGGGTGCGGACTGTGGTTCTGGGGCATGGAGCAGATACCATGGTGAAAGGGGCCTGGGGCAGCGGAAGGCTTATTGCCTGGCTGGAGGCCCATGGCGGGGGCAGGAAGGGAAAAGGGGCTCTGTTCCGGCGGCTGTTGTACTATTTATTTTCTTGGATCAGGAGGGATTTGGATGATGACCATCATTGAGATTGAGGCCAGGGAGGATGGAGGCCACGGAATACAGAGCCAGAGTCACCGGACGGAGTGCTGGCTGGATGGGTGGATCGCGGTGCCCCAAGAGCTGGAAGAAGCGGCCTGGGCCTGCCAGGGATATTGTACCCTGGATATTCAGGAGGGAGTGCTGGTGGGGCTGATGCCGGGGGAGGTCCCCACGCCCCCGGAACCTGAGCCCACTCCCACGGTGGAGGAGTTGCAGGCCAAAATTGCCGCCCTGACCACCTCCAACCAGATTCTGGAGGACTGCCTGGTGGAGATGGCGGCGGTGGTCTATGCGTGACCTTTTGGGCCGGTTGGCCCTGGGGATATATTTTTTATTTGCGAAAGGAGACAAAGAAATGATGGCTATGTTGTTCGCGGTTCGTATTGTGGAGGAGCGTACCCAGTTCGACCAGGTACCCCGGCTTCTGAAGCAGGATGTGGCCGATATCCTGGTCAAGGACTTCGGGATGCCCGAGCTGGTGCCCGGTGAGTTCGGCGGCACTGCTGACAGCGCCCAGTAACCCCCCAAGGAAGTAAAAGCCCACGATGTGAAAGGAGAAAAAACCATGTCTATCAACTACAATCAGCTGACCCCCGCCTGCTACGCCATTGCCAACGCCAACGATGTGGATCTTGGCGTGGGCGACTCCATGCTCCAGAACAACATCCGGCTGGGCCGGGACGAGCACAAGGGCGCTATGGTGCTTCCCAAGGCTTTCCGCCCCGACTGGGCCGCGCTGCACGCTGACACTCCCGACCTGGCCGCTATCAATGACGACTACAACGCCTATATCCGCAAGCGTCAGTACCTGATGAAGCAGCTCAAGCCCCTGTGGAACGAGGGCGACTACCAGGGCATGATCGACCTGATGGAGGCCACCGCCGACCCCGGCCCCGTATCTGCTCCCGCCCGGGAGGAGTGGGAGAAGGAGCAGGAGGCCGCCAATGGCGACGGTGAGATCAATGGTGCTGAGTAAGCATTACCTGACCAAAAACGACTGCTACAAGGCTGGGAGAAAAATTGTCCCGCGCGGCGTGATGGTACACTCCACAGGGGTGGCCCAGCCTGATCTGAATGTGTTTGTCCGTGCCTGGAACAAGCCCGGCGTGGAGGTGGCCGTCCACGCCATCGTCTCTCAAAAGGGCGTATATCAGTGTCTGCCCTGGGACTGCCGGGGGTGGCACGCCGGAGGGGCGGCCAACAACACCCACATCGGCTTTGAGATCTGTGAGCCTGCTGGACATACCTATCAGGGCGGAACGATGGTGGGATACGATGCCGGGAAAAACGCGCCCTATTTTGACACGGTATACCGCAGCGCCGTGGAGCTGACGGCCATGCTGTGCGCTGCCTACGGGCTGGACCCACTGGCTGACGGCGTGGTGATCTGCCACAGCGAGGGCCACCAGAGAGGGATCGCCTCCAACCATTCCGACGTCATGCAGTGGTTTCCCAAACACGGCAAAAGCATGGATACCTTCCGGCAGGATGTGGCCAACCGGATGAAAGGAGAAGAGGTTGTGACACAGGAACAGTTCAATCAGATGATGGAAACCTATCTCATCCAGCAGCGGGACAGGGAGACCTCTGAATGGGCGGCTAAAGCCTGGGAGCAGGCTGCCGCCAACGGGATTTTTGACGGCACCAACCCCCAGGGCAATCTGACCCGGGAACAGGCCGCCCTGGTGCTGGACCGGCTGGGGCTGCTGCCGGAACAGGGAGGTGGCTGATATGGAGCATGTCAACGCGTTCAAGGCGGCCATTGCCGCCCTGTGCGCCGCCCTGACTGCCCTGTGGGGCTGGTTCGGCTGGGTAGTGGTGGCATGGATCGGGTGTATGCTCATCGACTACGCCACCGGCTCCGCTGCCGCCCTGCGGGCGGGGGAGTGGTCCAGCAAGTCCGCCCGGGACGGCATCTGGCACAAGCTGGGCAGCGTGATGGCCGTCATCGTGGCGGCTATTCTGGATACGGTTATCGGCCACCTGCTGGCCAACCTGCCGGGGGTGGAGCTGCCCTTTGTCTACACCGTGCTGCTGTGCCCGCTGGTGGTGATCTGGTATATCCTCACCGAGGCCGGGAGCATCATTGAAAATGCCGGGGCGCTGGGTGCGCCGGTGCCGGGGTGGCTGAAAAAGGTGATCGCATCGCTGCAAGACAAGGTAAATGAAGTGAATCACCCAAGTGGCTAATCAAAAAGGGCGTACCGCATTGATTGCGGTACGCCCCTTTTGTGCGCAAAATATGGTCAGATCCGTGCCAGAACTTCCTCCAGGTCCAGAGTGGTAAAGCCATCCTCCAGAATAAAACAGGGGATCCCGATGATGCCCTCCTCCTTGACTGCGTCGTACAGAGGGTTGCTCTCCCGCAGAGCCAGATAGGTTTTGAGGTCGGCAAGGCTGGCAGACAGATTTTTGAATTGAATCTTTATCTTTCTGGCCGCCAGCTCGTTGATGGCATACAAGGTATCGGGGCAGAGGTGACTTCCAATGAGGGTAACTTTCATACCGTAACTCTCCTGACGTTGCTTTTTGGTGGGGGCATAGATAGCCCTGATTAAAATAATACGGCTCAATGGGCCTTGTCAAGTGCATACGCCAACAAGGCGTACGGCCTATGTGGATTTTTGTAAGCTTTCTTCCAACAGCGTAAAAAAGGTGCGTAGGGCGGGACTGCGGCTCCCTTTGCGCCAGGCGCCGCCAAAGGAGAGGGGGGCGTATCCATCCAGAGGCAGGTACCGAAATTCTGGCCGCCGGAGCTGTGGAAAATCCGCTATGACCGCAAAGGCATAGCCTGCTTCTACCAGCGTGAACAAAACATCCTGAGTCTCACAGAAAATGACCTGATCCGGGCTGTTGGCGGTGACAATTTGGCCCTGGATGGCAAAGAGGGAGGCAGGGCAGGCGGGAGGGCGACAGGCGGCGATCCGGCCTGCTCCCTTCAGCTTCTCCAACGTCAGGTGTTCCGCAGCCGCCAGTGGATGGTCTGCCCGGCAAACGCACACCACCGGGCAGCGCAGCAGCTCCCGGTATACGCTGTTCCGGGGTGCGGCCTCTTGAAAGGTAAACATCATTTGAATCTCGCCCTCTGCCAGCAGATTGTCCAGAGCGCTGAAGGGAAACAGCCGCAGCAGCGGCAGTACCTCCGGCGCCTCCTGCCGCAGACGGTCCAGCGCCGGACGGATCAGCCGCAGCTCGGCTGCGCTGCGACAGCCCAGCTCCAGCCGTACGGACTGTCCCGCGTGACACTGCTTGACCCTGGCTTTGGAGATCCCGGTCAGCTTGAGAATCTCTCCGGCATATTGCAGGAACATGTGCCCCTCCTGGGTCAGCCGGACGTTTTTGCTGGTGCGGCTGAACAGATGGACCCCCAGCTCATCCTCTAACGTTTTGATCTGATGACTGACGGCGGGCTGGGTAATCCGCAGGTGCTCAGCCGCCCGGGAAAAATTCAGGAAATCCGCTACCGCCATAAAACATTCTAGTTGTGTGGTATTCAACCAACCTTCCTCCCTTCCATTCCATTGCCATTGTACAATGTGAGAAAACGATAAAATCTTTTAATAGATCATAACAGATTTGAATTTCACATACAAGAGATGTTGTGCTATAAAAAGTAAGGTACCTAACAATTAAGCGGCGTCGGCACAAAGGAGGCAAGGGACGATGACGATGGATCGGAGCAGGCTGACGCTGGACAGCCGGCAGATCTGTATTCAGATGGACCAGTTGGCCAATCAATCATTGGCTGAGGCGGATGTGACCGGAGTCCAGGCCCATGCCCTGCTGTATATCCTGCGCCACTCTGAGATGGGCACCTCTGTAACTGCCCTGCACCAAGCCAGCGGTTATTCCAAAGCCACCATTTCCAACATCATCAAACGGCTGCGGGAAAAAGGGTATGTGCGGGTGGAGTCCTGTCGGGAGGACGACCGGCGCAGGCTGTTGTTCAGCACGGAAAAGGGACGGCAGGTCCAGCGATTTTTGGAGGACTCCATCCGGGATGCAGAGAAGTGGCTTTATCGGGGCTTTTCCGGGTCAATCCCAAATTCTGTGTAAACTCCATTTGGGGTGCAAATAGAGCAAAATTTATTCAGGGCGGTAGCCGGGGA
>NZ_CALWXV010000048.1 GCF_944385615.1 uncultured Flavonifractor sp.
CTTCTTTGGCCTCTATACGCCAGAAACCCGGCTTATACTTGATGCATAAACCGGGTTTCTCGACAGGCTGAGGGCGGACGGCCTATGGCCGTCCGCCCCTCTTTGGGCAAACATCAATCGTCGCTGAGGTAATAGGGCTTCATCAGGCTGGGCTGCTCGGTGGAGTCCTTCTGGCCGTTGGTGCGCAGCACCACCTCGGGGGGCCGTCCGCTGTGGCCCCGGCCGCCCCGCTTCTTCCGCCCATTCTTGGGCATGGGGGCGGGGGCGGGAGGCGGAGGGGTCTGCTTTTTCCCCTGTCCCCGGCGCTCCTTCCGGTTGGTCTTCTCCTGCTGGGGGGCCTGCTGGCCGGGCAGCTCCTTGGCCCGGCGGCCCTCCGTCTGGGGCCGGGCCAGCTTCCGGGGGGCCAGCAGCCGGGCGGTGGCGTCCATAATAACCTCGCTGGCCAGGGGGTCAGGCCGGTGGAACTCTCCAAAGTGCGGCTCCGGCGGGGCAGGACGGGCGGGGGCGGTGGCCACCAGGGCCTCCTCCAAAGTTGCGCTGTTGCGTACCCCGCGCTTGGGCCGCTTTTTCTCCGGCTTCTCCGGCACAGGGGCGGGGGATTCCACCGGGGCCGCCTTCTGGGCCGTCTTGGCCTTCCGCTCGGCAGCGGCGGCCTTGTTGGCCGCATCCCGCTGGCGGCGCTTCTCCTTGGCCGCCGCCCGGGCCTCCGCGTCCTCCGGGTTCACCGTCCGGCCCTTTTTGTCCTTGGGCAGAGGCTCAAAGACCTCCATGGGCCAGGGATGCTCCTCCACCACCGGAATGGGCTTTCCCAGCAGCTTCTGGATCTCCTTCAGCTCCTCCTTCTCGTTGATATCACAGAAGGAGACGGCGGTGCCTCCGTGGCCCGCCCGGCCGGTGCGGCCGATGCGGTGGACGTAGGTCTCGGGTACGTCAGGCAGGTTGTAGTTGAATACGTGGGACAGCTCTTCGATGTCCAGCCCCCGGGCGGCAATATCGGTGGCCACCAGGACCTTCACCTTGCCGCTTTTGAAGTCGGCCAGAGCCTGCTGCCGGGCGGTCTGGCTCTTGTTGCCGTGGATGGCGGCGGCGGCGATGCCCGCCTTTACCAGATCTCCCGCCACCTTGTTGGCTCCGTGCTTGGTGCGGGTGAACACCAGGGCGTTTCTCACCTCGGGGGAGAGAATGAGGGTGGCCAGCAGCTTGGTCTTGTTGCCCCGGTCCACATAGTACAGCCGCTGGTCGATAACCTCCACCGGGGAGGATACCGGGTCCACCGCCACCTTCACCGGGTTCACCAGCAGGGAGTCCACCAGCCCCTGGACCTCCGGGGGCATGGTGGCGGAGAAAAAGAGGGTCTGCTTCTTCTCAGGCAGCCAGCCCAGAATCCGGCGGACATCGTGGATAAAGCCCATGTCCAGCATCCGGTCGGCCTCGTCCAGCACAAAAACCTCCAGCCTGGACAGGTCCACAAATTTCTGGTTGTACAGATCGCCCAGCCGGCCGGGAGTGGCCACCAGGATATCCACGCCCTTTTTCAGCTGTTCCACCTGGGGATTCTGGCCCACGCCGCCGAAAATGACGGCGGAGCGCAGGTGCAGGTGGCGGCTGTAGGCCAGGATATTCTCCTGGATCTGGAGGGCCAGCTCCCGGGTGGGGGTGAGGATGAGAGCCCGGATGCCCTTGGCCCGGCGGGCGGACAGCCGCTGGAGGATGGGGGCGGCAAAGGCGCAGGTCTTGCCGGTACCGGTCTGGGCGCAGCCCAGCACGTCCCGGCCCGCCAGAGCGGGGGGGATGGCCTTTTCCTGGATGGGAGAGGGGCGCTCATACCCCTGTTCGGTCAGGGCCTTCAGAATAGGCGCTTTCAGGCCCAGTTCCTGAAATGTCATGCAGTTCGTTCCTTTCCTGTTTCGCCCCTTCCGCGCCGGGGGCGTAAAAAAATAACTGCCGCGCGGTGGCAGGAATAAACACAACGAAGCCCGCCGGCCACCCGGCGGGCAGAGACTGTCGAAAAAGATCTGCGATCTTTTCCGACAAAAGGTTACATGACGGATGGGGTTCGATTTCTTGCGAAATGGTCACCCCATTCGTCATGAGAAGTGTCCTTTCCAAGGCACATGTCCTTGGAAAGGACGGATTCTAATTTTATTCCGCCGCTTCCGGGCGGCGGAACTCTGCGAGGCCCCGTTACCAGGGAAATCTTCCAAAAAACAAAACCCGGCGGGCATTTCGTACCTGATACTTTCCTATGGTATAGTATATCACCATTTTCCGAAAATACAAGGGGGGCGGGAACTACCCCCGCCGGGCGGTCCGGGCTCAGCCCAGCTGCTCCAGCACCGCCGCCACCGTCTCCTCCAGGGTATTCTGCCCCGTTACATCCACCGTCAGATCGGCATACTTCCGGTACAGCGGCTCCCGGACGGCGTACACATCGGCCAGGGTCTGACCGGGAGCCATGGCAATGCCCCGGGTGGTGATGTTGGAGATCCGCCGCTCCAGCTCGGCCAGAGGCACATGGAGGTACACCACCAGCCCCAGCTCTTTCAGCCGCCGGGCGGCCCCCTCCCGGCAGACGGCGCTGCCGCCGGGAGCGATGACGGTACCGGTGCAGTCCAGGCTGCGGATCACATCCTCCTCCACGTCCAGAAAGCCCTCTACCCCCCGCTGGTCCAGAATGTCCTGGAGCAGGGCCCCTTCCCGCTGCTGGATGAGCAGATCGGCGTCCAGAAAGCGATAGCCCAGAGTCTTGGCCAGCAGCACCCCCACGGTGCTCTTGCCCGAACCGGGCATTCCGATCAATGTGATATTTTCCCCTTCCACAGCGGCAGGTCTCCTCTCCAAACGTTTGGTTCAGTATACCAGAACCCGTTCCACCCCGCAAGAAAAACCTGTCCCCGCGCCAAAAAGGCGCAGGGACAGGCCGTTTTCCCCAGTTATCGGGCCATCAGCTGGTAGAGCATGACCACCGCCTCCAGCCGGGTGGCGGTGCGGTTGGGCCAGAAACGGCCTTCGCCGTCCCCCTGGACCACGTTCAGCCCCTGGGCGATGGCGGCATAGCCGTAATAGCCGGCCGGAATGTCGCTCTGGTCGGTAAAGCTGCACTGGAAAATGCCGGGGATGACGGCGGCATTGCCGTAGCCTCCCCAATCCAGCAGCACCTTCACCAGCTCGGCCCGGGTGACCGGCTGGTCGTCCTGCCGCTGGCTCCGCTTCAGCAGCCCCATGGACACCGCCCGGTCATACACCTGGTCGGCCGCCCCCTCCTGGGACAGGTCAGCCAGATAGCCGTCGGCGCTCACCATCAGGGCCATCAGGTCCAGCTGGGTCAGGGCCTTGTCCCCCTCCAGCTTACCTCCCAGCCAGCCCACGCCGTAGGCTGCCAGGGCCTCCGCCTGGGTCTTGCCCCAGCTGCCCTCCAGATCGGAATAGGTGGGGCGGTCCGGGACACCGGGCAGGGGCTCCACCGGCTGGCCGGTCTTGGCGTCGATGCCCAGCAGAGAACGCTCCCGCTCCAGGGCACAGCCCAGCTCCAGGGCCATCCAGTAGCTGTAGCCCCGGGCGATCAGGTCCTGATACTGGTCCGCGTACCGGTCCAGCTGCCGGGGGACCGCCACATAGCCCAGCTGCACCGTATAGGTGTTAAACCAGGCGTCCAGGGCCGCTTCCATAGAAATTACCCCGGCGGGGTCGTCAAACGCAGGAGCATGGTCAAAGCTGCGGTACAGGCGCAGGATCGCGCCGTCGGCGCTGTCCACCCCCACGGTAATGGCATTGTCGGGGAAGAAATAGCCGTTGACCTGTTGGGCAAAGGTGAAGGTATACACCCGGTTGCCCCCTTCGGCCAGGGTGCTGTCATAGAGGGCGCAGGTGTTCCACTGTTCTCCCCACAGCCCGGCCGCAAAGTCCTCCGCCGTTTTTTGGGCGTCCTGCTGGCTGACGGCGGGCTGGTAGTCCTCCTCCGTCCAGGCGTAGCCGCCCGCCCCCACCAGGGCCCCGGTCTTGCCGTCCAGGGTCACGGTGCGGCTGGTGCTCCCCTCCTGATCCCGGGTATAGCGCAGGGTGGCGGTCACGTCGCCGCTCTCCCGGTCCAGCCGGTAGTCGCAGGACGAGAGGGTCCAGCCCTCCAGCTTCAACGCCCCAAAGGTATGGGCCTGCCGGTCCAGGTCCTCCTTGGACCACACCCCCGCCATCTGGGCGATGCCCTCCTGCTCGGCGTCGGTGAGGCTGTCACTGGCGCTGCCGCTCTCTTGACCGGCGCCGGGGGTCCCGTTGGTCCCTTTGTCTTCCTCCAGCTCCCGGTACAGCTGGCTCAGGTTGACCAGCGCCCCGGTGGCTGCGTCCACATAATAGTCGTCTCCCTGCACCGGCACATAGCGCAGCACCGCCTTGTCCGGGTCGTTCTCGTCCAGCACATACTCCAGCTTCAGCTCCAGTGTGCCCTTGAGGAGAGCGGCGGCCTGTGCCTCCGCCCCGGCATAGGGGGCGGGGTCGGCGGGCTGGTTCAGATAGGTCTGATACAGATCGTCCCGCTGGTAGGAGAGCACCGCGCCGTCCCGGGCGTCCACCTCCAGCCAGAGTCCCACCGGGCTGGTAAGGCCGTAGTACAGCAGCTGGGTCTGGAAGCTATAGCGCTCCTGGCCCACCCGGTCGCTCTCCCCTTCCGCCGTCAGCCGGGCGCTGGCGGGGGCGGAGAGCACCTGGTCCACAAAGGCCTGGGCATAGGGCAGGGCCTCCGCCCGGCTCAGGGCGGGGAAGGCGGACTGGCTGTCCCCCCGGCCGGTATCGTCCTCCCGGCTCCGGTCATAGCGGTAGATGGTGCCGTCCTCACCGGCCACCACCCGAAGGGTCTCCCCCTCCTTCTCCCAGTGCAGGGTCCAGCAGGTACGCATGCCCTCCTCGGTGAGCTCCCCGTAAAATGTGGTGTAGGAGTCGCCGATGTTCAACCGCTCCTTTACCGCTTGGGTCACCTGCGTCAGACGCTGGTCTGTGGGTGCGGCGGCCGCCGCCGGCAGGGCCAGCGCCACCGCCAGCACCACCGCCAAAAAGATACGTGCGGTTCTTTTCATGGGTCCATCCTCCTTTTCCAAATCTTGTTCTATGCCTTTAGACGATGGACCGGCAAAAATGTTTCCCCTCCGCCAGAAAAATTTTCCCTTGCTTTTATCGAACGTACGTTGTATACTGCAATCGAACAAAAGTTCTGTCGGAACTTTTTCCCGGTCTGCGCCGTCAGAAGGATAACAGCGGGGGCGCTGCCCCGGTTTGGACTGACACACCGGACAGAAACCGGCATAACAGGAGGGCAAGGATATGGAGACGATTTTTGTTACGCTGGATGCCAGACAGATCACGGCCCGGGGGGCCCAGAGCCGCCAGAAGATCTGTGTGGGGCAGGAGACGGTGTGCCAGTCTGCCCCGCCCCGGCGGACATCCTCCGCCCAGGCGGGCAAGGTGCTGGACTTTGAGGCCTGCCGCCAGGCGCTGGCGGAGAAGGCCCGGGAACCGGAAGCGCCGCCCACCCCGGCGGAGCCGGAACCGGAGCGGGAGCCTGTCCCGCCCCGCCGCCGGTGGGATCTGGCCCTGGCCGCTGATATTACCGCGTCGGTGGGGGTGCTGGCGGTGCTGGCCGCGGTGGCCGCGCGGTTTTTCCTGGGGTAAGGGCAGGGCATTGGCCCGCCCTATTTCCCCGGCAATGGCACAAAACCGCCGTAAACGCAAAAAAGAAGGACATCCAAAAGGATGTCCTTCTTTTTTCTGGAGCAGGTGACGAGGCTCGAACTCGCTACCTCCACCTTGGCAAGGTGGCGCTCTACCAGATGAGCTACACCTGCAAGCGACGGTGGTTATTATAACAGCCTGTCCCGCCGCTGTCAAGGGAAAATTTCAAATTTTTATTTTTTCTTGGGTCAGGCCTCCTGGCCCTCCCACTGATAGCCCAACTCCACCATCTGCTTGGCAGTCCAAGTCTGGCTGAGGCTGCGGCTCAGGTCCACCCACACCGTGGTACCGTTGCGGGTCACGGAGTTGAAAAAGTGGGGGCTCCCCTCCAGCGTGCCCTCCACGATCTCGCTGTCCAGGCCCATATCGCTGCACAGCAGCTGGAAGGCCAGGGCCAGTCCCTCGTCGTCGGCCCCCTCCCCCAGCAAGGCGTCCCAGGCGGTGGAGCCCCCCTGAGGGTCGGCCTTCACCACGCCGGGCAGGGTCTCCAGCAGCAGGTCCAGCCGACGGCTTTCGATCTGGTACTGGATGGGGGCCAGAATAACGGCGGCCTGCTCCTGGAGCTGCTCGCTCTTGCGCTTGAGCACCGTGGGCTCCTGAGGATAGTCCAGCAAAATCTCCACAATGCGCTGGACCCCGGTATCGGGGTAGAGGGTGACGGAGCACTCCGGCATCCCCAGGGCGGCGGCGGGGGTATCGTAGTAGGCCTGCCGCACCTGTTCCTTCACCGTGTCCACATCGCCGTTGAAGACGCCCACCCGCAGGGCCAGTTCGGTATCGAAGGCGCCCAGAGCCTGGGCCGCTTCCTCCCGAATGGCGCTGGTGCCGGTGATGTTCACCAGACTGCTGATCTGCTCCAGACTGCGGCGGTAGGAGATGGTGATGGTGGCCTCATAGGTGGTGAGGATGGTGGTATAGTCGTTTTTGATAAATTCCACCGCGTAGGCCCCCAGAGGGTCGTCCTGGTCCACCTCCAGGCAGGCCCGGTTCAGATCTTCCTCCACGTCGCCGTGGTAGTCGGTGAGCTGGATGACCCCCTCTTCCATGCCCTGGGTGACAAAGAAGAGTACCCCGTTGACCAGCTCGGAATAGGTGCTGGCCTTGACGGTGGAGGGATCTTCCCCCAGCACCGGCTGCTCGGTGTGGGGCTCCACCACCGTATAGGACGAGTCGGACAGGGAGACGCAGCCCGACAGCAGCAGGGTCAGGCTCAGCGCCAGAGCCGGTATCCGCTTGTTCACAGGCCGCGCCTCCTTTCCGGTTTAATAGCCCAGATCCTGGTCGATGAGCACCACTTCCCCCCGGCCGATGCCGGTGGGCTTCTCCCACAGCACGGTCAGGGCCCGGCAGATCCGCTGGGGGCTGTTGCAGTCATAGCACTTGTCCCCCTTGGCGGCGCAGGGGGTCTCTTTGTGCAGCCGCTGGGCGTTCTTGGGGGAGGCGATGTTCCGGGCCCGCCACAGAGCCTTGTCATAGTCAGGGGCCAGCTTATTGCGGCCCACAATGAAATAGACCTCCTCATGGCCGAAGATGGTGGAGGCCACCCGGTTGCCGGTGCCGTCGATATTAATGATCTCCCCCGTCTCGGCCAGGCCGTTGACCGAGGTCAGATACACCGGCGCGGCGGCGGCCTGGGCAAAGGTGCCCCCGCTGGCGTGGCTGTACACGCCGGTACACACCGCCGCCAGCCGGTCGGGCAGCCCCATCTCCTGTAAGGTCACCGAGCCGCCGTAGCCCACCGTCTTGCCCGTCAGCTTTTGGGCCAGATAGTCTGCGGCCTCCGCCGCCGTGGCAAAGCAGGTCACATCAAAGCCCCGCCGCTCCAGATTTTCCTTTACCTTGGCAAAATCCGCCATGACAATCCTTCCTTTCCCAATCAAACTATGTACGGCGGGCGGCCGGAACGGCCGCCCCTCTTAAAGATCATTTTCCTTAAATGCCCGGAATCCGTCCCCCAGCACCTCATGGGCGTCGCACACCACCAGGAAGGCGTTGGGGTCGATCTCGTTGACCATGCGCTTGATCTCCACGATCTGCTTTTGCTTGAAGGCCACCATCAGTACCTTTTTGTCCGCCCCGGAGTAGGCCCCCTGGCCGTGGAGGATGGTAACTCCCCGGTCGATGTCGTGGATCAGGGACTGGGTAATGGCCTCGTAGGAGTCGCTGATGATATAGGCCACCTTGGCCATGTCCATGCCGTAGAGCACCTTGTCCATCACAAAAGAGGACAGATACAGGGCAATGATGCCGTAGAGGGCGCTGTTCAGGTTGCCAAACACCACCGCCACCGCCAAAATCACCGCCAGGTCCACCGCCAGCAGGATCTTACCCATGGGCAGCCAGCTAAAGCGCAGCTTGAGCAGCCGGGCGATGAGGTCGGTGCCGCCGGTGGTGGCCCCCTGGATAAAGACGATCCCCAAAGATCCGCCCATCAGCACCCCGCCAAAGACGCAGGCCAGCATGGGGTCCATGGGCTGGAAGGTGTAGAGCAGGTGGAGCAGGTCGATAAACGCCGAGGAGATAAACATGGCGTACAGGGAGGACACCAGAATATGTCCCCCCAGAAGCTTCCACCCCAGCAAAAACAGGGGCACGTTGAGGATGATGACCACCGTGCCGATGGGGGCCCAGGGCAGGAAGTGGTTGATGATCTGGCCCACGCCGGTGATGCCGCCGAAGCCGATCAGGTTGGGCTCATAACACCAGTTGAATCCCACGGCGTAAACCAGGGAGGCAATGGTGATCCACAGATAGGGCAGGATATATTTTTTCAGGCTTTGTTTCATAACACGCTCCATGTCTGGTCGGGAGTGGGCGGCTTCTTACAGCAGGGTCATCTGTTCCTCCCCCCGGTCTTCCTCCTTCAGCAGGGCCCCCGTCCCCGGCAGGGACCGGGCCCGGTACCGGGCGGGGTTAACGATGGTGGTATCGGTCAGGGGAAGGACCCGCTCCACCTTCCACTTGGGCTTGAGGGTCATCACCCCCACGCCCTGGGTGGTGCGGGTGCTCTTGGGGGCCAGCGCGGCGGTCTGGAACACCAGACAGCGGCCCTCGGTGGAGATCACCGCCGCCTCCAGGTCCTCCTTGATGTGGAGGACGGCGGCCAGGGGGGATTTGTCGGAATAGGCCCCGGTGAGCTTCTTCCGCCGGGTCTGGGTCTGGTAGGCGGACAGCTCCACCCGGGCGGCCTTGCCGTTTTCAAAGAAGAAAATCAGCTGGCCGCTGTAGTCGGCGGTGAGGCAGGCCCACACAAAGCTCTCGCCGGGGTCCATGCCCAGCTTGGTGGGCAGAAAGTCCCCCAGCACGCTGGCCTTGGCGTCGTCAAAGTCGCTGAGCCGGGCCTTGTAGCACTGCTGCTTGTCGGTGAACACCAGCAGCTCGGCCCGGTTGGTGGCCTCCCAGTACAGGAAGGGGCCGTCCCCCTCTTTATACTTCTGCTCGCTGCTCATCCGCAGGGACTGGGGGGTGATCTTCTTGAAGTAGCCCTCTTTGGAGCAGAACACATGGACCGGATAGTCGGGGGTCTCGTCCTCCTCCTCCACCGCCCCGGCGGTCTGGTAGTCGTAGACGATCTCGGTGCGCCGGGGAAGGGCATACTTTTTCTTCACCGCCGCCAGCTCCTTGGCGATGATCTTTTTGATGCGGCCCGGATTGTTGACGATATCCTGAAGGTCGGCGATCTCCTCCTCCAGCCCGGCCACCTCTTCGATGCGCTTGAGGATATACTCCTTGTTGATGTTGCGCAGCTTGATGTCGGCCACATACTCCGCCTGGATGTTGTCGATGCCGAAGCCGATCATCAGGTTGGGCACCACCTCGGCGTCCTCCTCAGTCTCCCGGATGATCTTGATGGCCCGGTCGATATCCAGCAAAATCTTCTTCAGTCCCTTGAGCAGGTGGAGCTTTTCCTGCTTCTTCTTCATCACGTAGTAGGTCCGGCGGCGGACTCCCTCCATCCGCCAGCCGGTCCACTCCTCCAAAATCTCCCCCACGCCCATGACCTTGGGCATCCCGGCGATGAGGATATTGAAGTTGCAGGAGCAGGCGTCCTGGAGGGTGGTGGACTTGAAGAGCTTGGCCATCAGCTTGTCCGGGTCGGTTCCCCGCTTCAGGTCGATGGTGATTTTCAGGCCGTTCAGGTCGGTCTCATCCCGCATGTCGGCGATCTCCTTGATCTTGCCCGCCTTGATGAGCTCGGCCACCTTGTCCATAATGGCCTCCACGGTGGTGGTGTAGGGGATCTCGTACACCTCGATGAGGTTTTCGCTTTTCAGATACCGCCACCGGGCCCGCACCTGGAAAGAGCCCCGGCCGGTGGCATAGATCTGGGACAGGGCCGCTTCGTCATACAGCAGCTCCCCACCGGTGGGGAAGTCGGGGGCCTTCAGGTATTCCAGCAGATTGACCTTGGGGTTTTTGAGGAAGGCCACCGCCGCGTCGCACACCTCCCCCAGGTTGAAGCCGCACAGGTTGGAGGCCATGCCCACGGCGATGCCCTGGTTGGCGGACACCAGCACGTTGGGGAAGGTGGTGGGCAGGAGGGTGGGCTCCTGCATGGAGCCGTCGTAGTTGTCCACAAAGTCCACCGTGTCCTGGTCGATATCCCGGAAGAGCTCGGCACAGATGGGGTCTAAGCGCACCTCAGTGTACCGGCTGGCCGCCCAGGCCATGTCCCGGGAGTACACCTTGCCGAAGTTGCCCTTGGAATCCACCAGGGGGTGGAGCAGGGCGCCGTACCCACGGGAGAGGCGCACCATGGTGTCGTAGATGGCGGCGTCGCCGTGGGGATTGAGTTTCATGGTCTGGCCCACCACGTTGGCGCTCTTGGTGCGGCTGCCGCCCAGCAGGCGCATCTGGTACATGGTGTACAGCAGCTTGCGGTGGGAGGGCTTGAAGCCGTCGATCTCGGGGATGGCCCGGGAGACGATGACGCTCATGGCGTAGGGCATATAGTTGAGCTCCAGCGTCTCAGTGATGGGCTGCTCCAGCACCTCGGGCCGCAGGCCCATGACGTTGGGGTTGTTGACCTTTTTCGCCCCCTCCTGGGGGGCCTTTTTCTTAGCCATTTCCTTCCTTCCTTCTCAGGGGATTGTTCGCTGCTGTTGTTACGAAATATCCGCCAGCTCCAGATATTTATACCCATTTTCCGCAATATGGTCCTTACGGCCCTGGAGGTTGTCCCCCAGCAGCAGGTCGAACACCCGTGCGGTATTCTCCACGTCCTCCGGCATGACCTTGATAAGCCGCCGGGTCTCCGGGTTCATGGTGGTGAGCCACATCATGTCCGGTTCGTTCTCGCCCAGGCCCTTGGAGCGGTTGATGGAGCACTTCTTCCCCGCCAGAGTCCCGTTCACGATCTCGTTTTTCTCGGCGTCGGAATAGGCAAACCAGGTCTTTTCCTTGTAGTTGATCTCGTACAGGGGGGACTCGGCGATATACACATACCCCCGCTGAATGAGGGTGGGGGTCAGACGGTAGAGCATGGTCAGAATCAGGGTGCGGATCTGGAAACCGTCCACGTCGGCATCGGTACAGATGACGATTTTATTCCACCGCAGGTTCATCAGATCAAACTCCGCCAGGTCCTTGGCGTGCTTGTCGTGGACCTCCACCCCGCAGCCCAGCACCTTCAAAAGGTCGGTGATGATCTCGCTTTTGAAGATCTTGGCGTAGTCCGCCTTCAGGCAGTTGAGGATCTTACCCCGCACCGGCATGATGCCCTGGAACTCCGCGTCCCGGCTGAGCTTGACGCTGCCCAGAGCGGAGTCGCCCTCCACGATGTAGAGCTCCCGGCGGGTGGTGTCCTTGGTGCGGCAGTCCACAAACTTCTGCACCCGGTTGGAGATATCCACATTGCCCGACAGCTTCTTTTTGATGTTCAGCCGGGTGCGCTCAGCGTTCTCCCGGGAACGCTTGTTGATGAGTACCTGCTCCCCGATCTTGGCGGCGTCAAAGGGGTTTTCGATGAAGTAGACCTCCAGCTGGGCCCGCAAAAACTCGGTCATGGCCTCCTGGACGAATTTGTTGGTGATAGCCTTCTTGGTCTGGTTCTCGTAGGAGGTCTGGGTGGAGAAGTTGTTGCTCACCAGCACCAGGCAGTCCTCCACATCGGCCCAGGTCAGCTTGCTCTCGTTCTTCTGGTACTTGCCCTGAGATTTCAGCCAGGCGTCAATGCCGTTGACAAAGGCCGACTTCACCGCCTTCTCCGGGGAGCCGCCGTGCTCCAGCCAGGAGGAGTTGTGATAGTGCTCAATGATCTGCACGGTGTTGGAGAAGCAGAAGGACACGCTCAGCTTCACCTTGTACTCGTCCTTGTCCGCCCGGTCCCGGCCCTTCCGCTCAGTCTGCCAGAACACCGGCTGGGTCAGGGGATTGTCCCCCGCCAGCTCCTTTACATAGTCCTCGATGCCTTTTTCATACTTGAAGTCGGTGGTCTCAAACTTGCCCCCCACCTGGTTGCGGAAGCGGAAGGTGATCCCGGCGTTGACCACTGCCTGGCGCTTGAGCACGTCCAGGTAGTATTCCACCGGAATGTCGATATCGGTGAACACGTCCAGGTCGGGCAGCCAGCGGAACTTGGAGCCGGTCTTTTTGCCGGCGTAGGGCTCCTTTTTCAGCCCCCCGATATTCTCGCCCTGTTCAAAGTGGAGGGTGTACTCAAACCCGTCCCGGTGGATCACCGCGTCAAAATACCGGCTGGCGTACTGGGTGGCGCAGGAGCCCAGGCCGTTGAGGCCCAGGGAATACTCGTAGTTGTCGCCGGAGTTGTTGTTATACTTGCCGCCGGCGTACAGCTCGCAGAACACCAGCTCCCAGTTGTACTTCTGCTCCTTCTCGTTCCAGTCCACCGGGCAGCCCCGGCCAAAGTCCTCCACCTCGATGGACTTGTCCTCATACCGGGTGAGGGTGATAAGATTGCCGTGGCCCTCCCGGGCCTCGTCGATGGCGTTGGACAGGATCTCAAAGACCGCGTGCTCACAGCCCTCCAGCCCATCGGAGCCAAAAATAACCGCCGGGCGCTTGCGCACCCGGTCCGCCCCCTTCAGGGAGGAAATGGAGTCGTTGCCGTAACTTTTTGGGGAAGAACTTTTTGCCATGGGCCTCTCCTCATATCTTAAAACTGCCGGTTCCCAGACCGGCGCCAAATGTGCGCATACAGTATTATATTACCCCAATCCCGCCCAAAGTGTCAAGAAAGGCGGGGGCGCTATCAAAGCGCCCCCGCAAAAAGCGGTTATGCTGCCTGTTCGTTCAGCTCGGCCAGCGCCTCCCCCTCGGAATCGGCGGAAAAGCGAAAGCGTCCGGCGGCGTCGTATACCTCAACATGTCCGTGTACATAGCGAAACTCAAATTCCATGGGTCAGCGCTCCTTTCCTGTGTGGTTGTACACAGGATATCAGAGTCACTGTCCTATAAACCGGACTATTCTTTCAAATCCTCCAAAAAAGCCTCCCAGGCCTCCGGGTGCTGGACGTAATACCGGGGGCATTCCTTGCCGGTAACGTCATAGTGGCGGATCACCTGGTCGGTGTCCAGGCGGTATTCCTCCATCAGCCAGCGGGTGAGCTTCACCAGGGAGTCATAGGTAGCCTGGGTAAAGGCCCCGGTGTCGTCGGGGTGGCAGCACTCGATGGAGATGGTGTCCACATTCCGGGGGCCGGTGCAGTAGGCGATCTCGTCCAGGGGCACATTCTGGATGATCTCCCCGTCCAGGCCGATGAGAAAGTGGCTGGAGGCGTAGGTCTCCCCGGTCTGGGCCAGGTTTTCAAAATAGCTGCGGTTCTGCTCCGCCGTGGTGCCCGGATTGCCCACATAGTGGACCACCACCCCGTTGACCTCCTCCAGAGCCTCTCCCGGCCGGGAATAGGGATTGATGGGGAGCAGCTCCTGGGTGATCCAGTCGGGGACCTGGCCCGAGGGCTGGGGGGTTCTGGAGGCCAGTATCCACCACACCAGCAGGACCACCACCAGCACCGCCACGGAGGCCGCCAGCAGGAGCAGGACAGGATTCAGGGGGCGTTTTTTCACTCTGGCAGACATAGGCCAGTCCCTCCTTTGGTCCAAAACGCAGAAACACAGGCCCGCCGCCTGTTGCGGGCCTGTGTTTCCAAGATCTGAAAAAGAGAGGAAAGAGAGGAGTGGTCTTGCTGACCACGGTGTTATCCTACCCGTTTCCTATGAACCCGTTTTGAACCGTATGTGAACGTTTTGTAAAGGCTGTCGCCTTATTCCGCCAGGATTTTGGCAACCTCATCCAGGTAATTGGTTTCCAGGTCCTCAATCTTGCCGGCGTCGCAGGCGGCGGCCACGGCGGGGTCGATGGGCAGACGGGCCAGCACCTTCAGGCCCAGACCGGCGGCCACCTGGTCAATGTGGCTCTCACCAAAGATGGCGTGGCGCTTGCCGCAGTCGGGGCACTGGAAATAGGAGTAGTTTTCCACCAGGCCCAGCACGGGGATGTGCATCATCTCGGCCATCTTTACCGCCTTGGTGACGATCATGCTCACCAGGTCCTGGGGAGAGGTGACTACCACAATGCCGTCAATGGGGAGGGACTGGAACACGGTGAGGGGCACATCGCCGGTTCCGGGGGGCATATCCACAAACATATAGTCCACATCCCCCCAGATCACGTCGCTCCAGAACTGCTTGACGGTACCGGCAATGACGGGGCCCCGCCAGATCACCGGGTCGGTCTCATGCTCGGTGAGCAGGTTGAGGCTCATGATGCCGATGCCGGTCTTGGTCTCGGCGGGGTAGATGCCCAGCTCACTGCCCTCGGCCCGGGTGTGGATGCCGAAAGCGGCGGGGATGGAGGGGCCGGTGATGTCGGCGTCCAGCACGGCCACCTTCTTGCCCATGCGGCGCATGGCCACCGCCAGGGAGGAGGTCACCAGGCTCTTGCCCACGCCGCCCTTGCCGCTGAGCACGGCGATGACCTTGCCGATGTGGGACAGGCCGTTGGCGGGGACGTGGAGGTCCTGGGGCGCAGTACGCTCCCCGCAGCTCTCACCGCAGGAGGAGCAGTTGTGGGTACATTCTGACATGGTTGATTTCCTTCTTTCCTATGTTGTAACCAGAGTTTTTGGTATCAATCGGTCCGCAGGCGAGTGAATCGCGCCGCGGAACAATGTCTCGGGGGGACAAAGTCCCCCCTGGACTTTAATAGCTGTAGGTCCCTCCGCCAATGAATTCCCGGATCAGGGACTCGGGGGGCACCAGCGCCGGGTCCACCGGCTCAAAATATTGGAAGGCGTCCACCAGATCGTGAAACTCCTGGCGCCGGGGATTGTCGGCGGGGATCTGGGCCGCCGCCTCTTTCAGGGCATGGGCGTAGTTGGCGAACACCGATACCTCGTAGGGCAGGGAGGAGTCGATGATCACGTTGGCCCGGTTTTTGAAGGGGGAGATGTACTTCTTCTCGCCCCGGCGCACATTATACCACATCAGGAGCGTTTCTAAAAGGTCTGTGCCCCGGAAATTATAATCCCGTACCGCCCGGCGGGAAATCCGCATCCAGGTGCCCTTGAACCGCAGTTCGTCCCCCTCCAGCACGTTGGAGCGGGCGGAGATGTACAGGCCGGTGGCCTCCGGGTGGCGGCCGGCAATGTCGTCATTGAGGGCGTGGATGCCCTCAAAAATGGCGATCTCATTTTTGTCCAGCTTCAAAAAGGTGCCCCGGCTGTCGTTGCGCATCTGGCGGGCAAACTCAAACTTGGGCACCACCACCCACTCCCCCCGGGACAGCTTGGAAAAGGTATCGTCCAGCAGATCCATGTCCAGCAGGAGGGGGGACTCATAGTCGATATCCCCCTCCGGGGTGCGGGGGGCAGTCTTACGGTTGAGGGTTTTGAAGTAGTTGTCCATGGAAATGGTGTGGGTATTCACCCCCCGCCGCTCCAGCTCCTGCTCCAGCTTCATGGCGGTGGTGGTCTTACCTGAGCCGGATGGGCCGGACAGGAGCACGATGGGGCTTTGCTTTATCCGGGCCAGGATCTGGTCCACCGCGGCGGAAATGCGGTCCTGATACCGGGCGTCGCATTGGGCCAGAAACCCCTTGGGATCGGTACGGATGCTGTGGTTGATCTCCTTGAGCTGATAGGCCATACTATCCTCCTTACAGCGCGTCGTGGAAGCAGGCTACCCGCTCCTTTCCGGCGCAGACGGCGTCGATCTTCTCGATATACTCCTTGGGGTACTTGGGGTTGGCCACCCGCTCGATATAGCCGGTGGTCGGGTTGACCAGCTTGGTCACCCCGCCGCCCCCCAGCGAGACGATGGTGTGCAGCTCCTCCATCATGCAGATGTTGTACAGGCTCTCATGCCCCGGCAGGCACCAGCCCACATTTTCAAAGGAGCCGGACATATATTTCTGGCGGTAGAGGTAGTAGGGGATCTGTCCCGCTCCCCGCAGGGCGGACCAGGCATATTCCAGCATGGCGGCCACCTCCCCGTCGGAGGGGATGGCTCCCCCTTCCTCCATCAGCCGGGAACCCTTCTTCAGGGCCAGGGTGTGGACCGTGATATTCTCCGGTGCCAGGGCCAGCACTTGGTCCAGGGAGGAGCGGAAGCCCTCCAGAGAGTCGGTGGGCAGGCCGGCAATCAGGTCCATGTTGACGCAGGGGATACCGCTGTCCCGGGCCAGGGCATAGGCCCCCAGAATATCTTCCCCCCGGTGGGCCCGCCCCATGGCGGCCAGCACGGAGTCCCGCATGGTCTGGGGGTTCACCGACACCCGCATACACCCCCGGCGGGCCAGGACATCTAGCTTTTCCCGGGTGATGGTGTCGGGCCGCCCCGCCTCCACCGTGTACTCGGTGCAGGCCGACAGGTCGATGTGCTCCGCCAGCTCCCCCATCAGCCGGTCCAGCTGGGGAGCGGACAGGGTGGTGGGGGTGCCGCCGCCAAAATAGATGGTGCGCACCTTTAACCCCGCCTGGGCCAGCATGGCCCCGGTGGCCTTGATTTCCTGGGAAAGGGCCTCCAGAAAGGGGTCAATGAGCTTCAATGCCTTCCCCACGTCGGCGGACACAAAGGAGCAGTAGGCGCACCGGGTAGGGCAAAAGGGGATGCCCACATAGAGGGACACCTCCTCCGGCTTCAGGCTCCGTTTGGCCGCCAGACTGGCCTGGGCGCAGTCCATGGCCAGCTTCCGCCGGAGAGGAGACACCCGGTAGGTGTCTCTCAGTACCTTCTCCGCCTGGGCGGGGGTGGCCCCGGCCAGCATGGCGCGGGTGGGGATCTTCACCGGCCGCACCCCGGTAAGGGCCCCCCAGGGGGGCTCGTTCCCACGGGCCGCCACCCCGGCGTCGTAAAAGGCCAGCTTTAAAATCCGCTGGAGGGCCCGGTCGGTGGAGAGGCTGTCGGTCAGCTCTTCCAGTTTACACCGGCGGCTTGCCCCGTATGTCTGCCCGCGGTAGGTCAGCCGGGCGGCGGCGGTGGCCCACACCGTCCCCCGGCTGAGGGAGAGGGTCAGAGCGTCCTCCCCCGGAGCGGGAGGCGCTTGGGGGTATTCCGGCCGCTGATCGGGGAACAGGGTCAAAAGCATCTGCTCGGCGGCGTATTTGTAGTCATGGCCGTGAAAATAGAGCTTCATGGTGGAAAAATCCTTTCCGGGGAAATAGGCGGGGAGAGGCAAAGGTTGGGGGCAAGCCCCCAATGATTACCCCATGGCCTCCTGCATATAATAGTTGCTCTTCCGCTCGGCCTCCAGGGTGGACATACCCATGTGGCCGGGGAGGACCTGGAAGTCCCCAGGCAGGCGGGCCAGACGGGCCAGAGAGGCCATGATCTGCTCATAGCTGCCGCCGGGCAGGTCGGTGCGGCCCATGGAGCCCTGGAACAGGGTGTCCCCGGTAAAGAGCACATCCCCCGCCATCAGGCACACCCCGCCGGGGGTGTGGCCGGGGGTGTGGAGCACCTGCACGTCGATGTCCCCCACCCGCACCACGTCTCCGTCCTTGTACGGGGTGGGCTCCATCCCCAGAGGGGGGAACACGGGAGTACCCAGCCGGGCGGCGTCATTAGGGTGGAGGTACACCGGCACATCGGGCAGGGCCTTGTGGAGCTCCGCCACCCCGGTGGTGTGGTCATAGTGGGCATGGGTCAGCAGAATCAGCTTGATCTCCACCCCGTCCTCCTTGGCCTGGGCCAGGATGCGGCCGGCCTCATCGCCGGGGTCCACCACGGCGGCGGCGTGGGTGTTTTCGTCCTCCAACAGGTAACAGTTGGTGCCGATGGGCCCCACCTGCAAAACGTGGATCTTCATGGGATGTCACCTCATAGGTTTAAATTTGGATGGCATACTTTTTACATGGTATCGGTGTCCAGCAG
>NZ_CALWXV010000049.1 GCF_944385615.1 uncultured Flavonifractor sp.
TGTACTTCTTTGGCCTCTATACGCCAGAAACCCGGCTTATGCTTGATGCATAAACCGGGTTTCTCGACAGGCTGAAGCCCGCTGCAACGATGTTGCAGCGGGCTTTTTCTGCTCAGTCGTAAATGGAATCACGGTCCCAGGAGAGGATGGCTCCGGTGTAGCCGTCGATCTCAAAGTCGTACTCCATGGCGTTGTAGACGATCTCCACCTCATACTCTGCCCGGCCGTCGTCATAGTCCAGACGGGCCTTGCGGATATTGGAGGCGGTGGCGCCGGGCACCTTGGCCAGAGCGATGCTCTTGGCCTTCTCCACGCCGATCAGGGTACCGGTGCCAGTCTGGGGGGGCGTGTAGTGGTCGGCGTCGTAGTCAAAGCTGATGACTGCGCCGGTGGCCGCATCAATTTCGTAGTCATACTCCTTGTAGTCGGTGGTGTAGAACTCCACGTCATATACCTGACGGCCGTCGTCCCAGTCCAGCTTGCACTGGACAAAGGTGACCTGGCTGCTGGTCAGACCAGCGTGGGCCAGCGCCTTGGCCTTGGCCTGCTCGGCAGTGACGGAGGTACCGGTGCCAGTCTGAGGGGGCGTGTAGTGGTCGGCGTCATAGTCAAAGCTGATGACTGCGCCGGTGGCCGCGTCGATCTCATAGTCGTATTCCTTATAGTCGGCGGTATAGAACTCCACATCATACACCTGACGGCCGTCGTCCCAGTCCAGCTTGCACTGGATGAAGGTGACCTGGCTGCTGGTCAGTCCAGCGTGGGCCAGTGCCTTGGCCTTGGCCTGCTCGGCAGTGACGGAGGTGCCGGTAGTGGTACCGGGATTGGTGGTGGTGCCGGGATTAAAGCTGTCGGCGTCGGTCACCAGGCTGCCGCCGGAGAGGGTAACGGTATTGGTAGTGCCGTTCCAGCTGACGGCCTTGCCCATCAGCTCCCCGATGGCCCGAATGGGCAGATAGGTGGAACCCTGGTAGAGCAGGGGGTACACCACATTGCCGTTAACGTCCTGGAAGGTACGGGTAACGCCGTCCACCACGATGGTGAAGTCAGAGCGCAGCTCCGCGGCAATGTTCTGAGCCACAGCGGTGGTATTGGGGGTGCCAGTGGTGGTGGCGGTGGTGCGAGTGCCGCCGATGGTGACGGTATAGGTGCTCTGATCCCAGTTGACGTTCTTGCCCATCAGCTCCCCGATGGCCCGGATGGGCAGGTAGGTGGTGCCGTTGTAGGTGATGGGGTGGGCCTCCACACCGGCCACGGTGTAGAAGTCACGGCTCACCCCGTCCACCACGATGGTGAGCTGGGGGGAGAGCTGGGCGGTGACCTGGGTGGCGCCGGCGGCCCCAGCGCTCAGGGTAAACAGGCCGGTGATGAGGGCGGCGCTCAGAGCCAGAACGCCCAGGCGCTGGGTCATGGTCTTCTTGTTGGCAGTCATGTTCATTCCTTCCTTTCATTCCATGGTATCGTATTATCAGCGTCCAACGGGCTCGGAATCCCACTCCCGAATAGACCCAGAGTAGCCATCGATCTCAAACTCGTACTCCATACCGTTGTAGATGATCTTGCCCTCATACTGGATACGGCCGTCGTCATAGTCGGCCTTAAACTCGTAGATATCGCTGGCGGTGGCGCCGGGCACCTGGGAGAGGGCCTTCTCCTTGGCCTGCTCGGTGGTGATGCTCTGGCCGCTGGAGGGCTGCTGAGGGATGCTGTACTCAGCGTCGTAATCGTACTTCACCACCGTGCCGGTGGCGGCGTCGATCTCATAGTCGTACTCTTTGTAGTCTCCGTCGTAAAACTCCACTTCGTAAACCTGACGGCCATCGTCCCAGTCCAGCTTGGCCTTGACAAAGGTCACCTGGCTGCTGGACAGACCAGCGTGCTCCAGGGCCTTTTCCTTGGCCTGCTCGGCGGTGATGGCGGCGCTTTGGCCGGTGGTCTGTCCGGTGGTCTGGCTCTGGGGGGTGGGGCTGCTGGTCGGTGTGGTACTGGTCTGGGGGGTGGCGGCAGGGCTGGCCTCAGGCGCGGGGGACGAGCTGGCGGCAGCCACGCTCTGGCCGTCCACACTGTACTCGATTACCACGCCGGTGACGGCGTCGATGTCGTACTCGTACTCCCGCCCGTTGGCGGTAAACTCCACATCATAGTAGTCGATGCCATTGCGCTTATCCAGGCCGGCGGTGGAAAACTGGGCGGAGGTCTCCTGGACCCCGGCGTCCTCCAGGGCCACCGCTTTGGCCGCGTCCAGCCCGATGTATTCGGCCTGACCGGCGGTCTGGGTGCCGCCGCAGCCCGCCAGCGCCAGGGCCAGCAGAGCGGAGGTGCAGATCAGAGGGATTCGTTTCATCGGACATTCTCCTTTCCTTTCGATGGCATTAGTGTAACATCCGATTATGAAAGCAACATGAAATTCCAATTTTATTTTTCAGATTTTTTCAAGCCTGGCTGACCGGCAGGTGGAGGGTAAACTGGCTGCCCAGATTGGGCACGCTGTCCACCGTCATATACCCCCCATGGGCCTGGGCAATCTTCTGGACCATGGACAGCCCCAGCCCCGCCCCGGTATCGTGGGAGCGGGCGGGGTCCACCTGATAGAACCGCTGCCAGATCTTATCCTGCTGTTCCTTGGGAATGCCGATGCCGTTGTCCCGGACGGAGAGCTGGATCTCCTCCCCCTCTCTCCGGGCACTCACCCACACCTGGCCCTCCTCCCGGCCGTACTTGAAGCCGTTGTCAATGAGGTTTTGCAGCAGGCGGGTGAGCAGCGGAGCGCTGCCCCGTACCGTCAGCCCCTCCTCCACCTCCAGGGTGAGGCGGTGGGTGGGGTAGGCCTGCTCGGCGCACACCGAGCGTACCAGGCCGGACAGGTCCACTTCCTCCAGAGCGACCCCCTCGGTGCCCTGGTCCAGCCGGGTCATGCTCAGCAGCTGGGTGATGAGCCCCGACATCCGCAGAGCCTGCCGGTGGATCATGGCGATGGTCTCGGCCCGCTCCTCGGGGGTCTCGTCAAACTTCTCGGCATACTCACAGGCCCCTTTGATGACCGACACCGGTGTGCGCAGCTCGTGAGAGGCGTCGGCAGTAAACCGTTTTTCCGCCTCAAAGGAACATTCCAGCCGCTCAAACATCTGATTAAAGGCGTCGGTGAGCCGGGTAAACTCATTGCTCCCCCGCCGCCGCTGGATGCGGGCGGACAGGTCGGCTCCCTCGCTGATGGCCTGGGCGGTGGCGGTGATCTCCTCCAAAGGCCGGAAGGCCCGCTTGGCGATCCAATACCCTCCCAGGGCGGAGAGCAGCATAAAGGCGGGAATGACCACTCCCGCCAGGGAGAGCAGATTCTGGATGGTCTGATCGGGCTCCGGGGCCTCCATCAGCCCCCGGACCCACACGCCGTCCTCCCAGCCCTTGGCATACCACAGGTCCAGCACATAATAATCGTCCTGCTCGCTGTCCACCAGCCGGGTAACGCCGTTTTCAAAGGTCTCGGAGGCGGTAAAGGACACCGGCACCTGTCCGGCCAGCAGGGCCTCCTCCCCGCTGTAGATCAGCATGTATACCCCGTTTTGATAGTAACGGAACTCCTCCCCCACCTGAAGGGACCCGTCCTCCTGTACATCTACCGCCAGCAGATTGCTCCGCACCGTCTGGGACAGGGTATCCATGGCGGAGCCCCGCACCACCGAGTCGCTGGCCAGCAGCAGGGACACCAGCACCAGCCCGGCCAGCGCGGCCATGAAGAGCAGGTACCAGATGGTGATTTTAATTTTAATGGAGATAAGCCCTACACCTCTTTCCCGTTCTGTCCCGACAGAGCGGCCGCCCCGTCCTCACGCAGGACCCAGCCCACACCCCGGATGGTGTGCAGCAGCTTCACCGGGCTGTCCCCGTCGATCTTCTTGCGCAGCTTGCTGATGTACACGTCCACATTGTTGGAGCTGGGCGTATCGTCATAGTTCCAGATGCTGTCCTCGATCTGCCGCCGGGAGAGCACATTTCCCTTCCCCCGCATGAGGCATTCCAAAATGGAAAATTCCTTGGGCAGCAGCCGGATCTCCCGGCCCGCCCGGTACACCTGCCGCCGCTCCACATCCAGGGTCAGGTCGGCTACGGTGAACTGATTGCTCTTGTGGCCCACCCGCTTGCGGGAGAGCACCCGGATACGGGCCAGCAGCTCGTCAAAGTCAAAGGGCTTGACCAGATAGTCGTCCGCCCCCAGATCCAGCCCCTTCACCCGGTCGGCAATGCTGTCCCGTGCGGTCAGGAAAAGCACAGGGGTGTCCACCCCCCGGTCCCGCAGGTCGGCCACCAGCTGATAGCCGTCCCGCTTGGGCAGCATCACGTCCAACAAGATCACATCATACTCGGTCCCAGCCAGATAGTCCTCGGCCTCCTGGCCGTCAAAGCAGCCGTCCACGCTGTAGCCCGACTTTTTCAGCACCTTCTGGATGAGCAGGTTCATGTCCCGCTCGTCCTCCACCACCAAGACGCGCATATCCGTTCCTCCCTGTCTGTGTGCCCTCCGCCAGAGGCGGGGAATGGAAAAACCGCCCGGCTGCCGCCGGACGGTCCTCTGATTCCCTATTGCTGTGTGATTTCCGCCCCAGAGGATCTCTAGGTAATGTGGTCATTATATCGCATCTGTCCAGTTCTTGTCAACGACCCCTAGTGGGCCGCTATAAAAAGGGACCCCGGATGCGTTGCATCCGGGGTCCTCGTGGTTACTGATTACTTGTACAGCTCCACCAGACGGGTCAGGTGCTCCCAACGCTCCTTGGCGGCCAGCCCCAACGGGGATAAGCCCCGTTGGGGACCCCGGGATAAAATCTGCTCGGCGGAAGTGAATTCCGCCGGCATCAAGGTTTTGGGCCCCAGGCCCAAAACGCTTGGACGGCGCACAGCGCCGCCCCGTCTTCGGCGGGGAGAAGAGCCCGCCCAATCAAAAACAGACCCCGGATGCAACGCATCCGGGGTCCTTGTAGTTAGCGATTACTTGTACAGCTCCACCAGACGGGTCAGGTGCTCCCAACGCTCCTTGGCGGCCTCTTCGTTCTGGGCGAAGAGCTCCTTGGCGCGCTCGGGGAAGGCACGGGTCAGGGAGGAGTAACGAGCCTCGTTCATCAGGAACTCCTGATAGCCGCCAGCGGGGGCCTTGGAGTCCAGGGTGAAGGGGTTCTTGCCCTCGGCCTTGAGGGCGGGGTTGTACCGGAACAGGTTCCAGTAGCCGCAATCCACGGCCTTCTTCATCTCCACCTGGCAGTTGGCCATGCCGCCCTTGATGGAGTGCATCTCACAGGGAGCGTAGCCGATGACCAGGGAGGGACCATGATAGGCCTCGGCCTCGGTGATGGCCTTCAGGGTCTGGTTGGGATTGGCGCCCATGGCGATCTGGGCCACATAGACGTAGCCGTACTGCATGGCGATCTCAGCCAGGCTCTTCTTGGGCTGGGTCTTACCGGCGGCGGCGAACTGAGCCACCTGGCCGATGTTGGAGGACTTGGAGGCCTGTCCGCCGGTGTTGGAGTACACCTCGGTGTCGAACACGAAGATGTTGACATCCTCACCGGAGGCGATGACGTGATCCAGGCCGCCGTAACCGATGTCGTAGGCCCAGCCGTCGCCGCCGAAGATCCACACGGACTTCTTGTTCAGGTACTCCTTCTCCTGCAGGATGGCGCGCACCAGAGTGCAGGCCTCGCAGGTGCAGCCCTCGCGCTGGCCGATGACGGCCTCCATGGCGGCGATGTAGGCCTTGGAAGCCTCGCCGTTGGCAGCGCCGTCCTCCATGGTGTCCAGCCACTTCTGACCGGCAGCCACGATGCCCTCGTCGGTGTAGTCGATGGCGATCAGCTTGCGGGTCTGGTCGGCCAGGCGGTCGCGGATGGCCTTCTGGCCCAGGTACAGGCCCAGACCGTGCTCGGCGTTGTCCTCAAACAGGGAGTTGGCCCAGGCGGGACCACGGCCGGTCTTGTCCACGGTGTAGGGAGAGGTGGCAGCGGGGCCGCCCCAGATGGAGGAACAGCCGGTGGCGTTGGAGACATACATCCGGTCGCCGCAGACCTGAGTGATCAGGCGGGCATAGGCGGTCTCGGCACAGCCGGCGCAGGAGCCGGAGAACTCCAGCAGGGGCTGCTTGAACTGGCTGCCCTTGACGGTGGTGGTGTCCTCCACGTCGGTCTTGGGAGCCACCTTGGCCACCATGTAGTCGAAGACCTCCTGCTGGGCGGCCTGGGACTCCTGGGGCTTCATGGACAGAGCCTTCACGGGGCAGGTGCTCACGCACACGGTGCAGCCCATGCAGTCCAGGGGGCTGACGGCCAGAGCAAACTTGTACACGCCCTTGCCCTTGCCGGCCTTGATGTCCACGATCTTGGACTGAGCGGGGGCGTTCTTGGCCTCCTCCTCGGTGAGGGCGAAGGGACGGATGGTGGCGTGGGGGCAGACATAGGAACACTGGTTACACTGGATACACTTGGAGGAATCCCACTCGGGCACGGACACGGCCACGCCGCGCTTCTCGTAGGCAGCGGCGCCCTGGAAGAAGGTGCCGTCCTCGTGGCCGTTGACAAAGGCGGAAACAGGCAGGCTGTCGCCATCCATGCGGCCCACGGGCTCCATGATCTCCTTCACCATCTTCACGGTGTCGGCGTTGCCCTCCAGGTGCTCCTCCACGGGCTTGTCCTCGGCGGTGGCCCAGGAGGCGGGCACCTCGAACTTGTGGAAGGCGGTGGCGCCGGCGTCGATGGCCTTGTGGTTCATGTCAACCACATCCTGGCCCTTCTTCAGGTAGGAGTGGGTGGCGGCGTCCTTCATGTACTGGATGGCCTCGGCCTCGGGCATCACCTTAGCCAGCTTGAAGAAAGCGGACTGCAGGATGGTGTTGGTGCGCTTGCCCATGCCGATCTCGATGGCCAGGTCAATGGCGTTGATGGTGTAGACCTGGATGTTGTGCTCGGCGATGTAACGCTTGGCGGCGGCGGGCATGTGGTGATCCAGCTCCTCGTCGCTCCACTGGCAGTTGATGAGGAACACGCCGCCGTCCTTCACGTCGCGGACCATGGGGAAGCCCTTGACAATGTAGGCGGGCACGTGGCAGGCCACGAAGTCGGCCTTATTGATGTAGTAGGGGGCGCGGATGGGCTGATCGCCGAAGCGCAGATGGCTGATGGTCACGCCGCCGGTCTTCTTGGAGTCGTACTGGAAGTACGCCTGGACATACTTGTCGGTGTGGTCGCCGATGATCTTGATGGAGTTCTTGTTGGCGCCCACGGTGCCGTCGCCGCCCAGGCCCCAGAACTTGCACTCGATGGTGCCGGGAGCAGCGGTGTTGGGGGCGGGCTTCTCCTCCAGGGAGGTGTGGGTCACGTCGTCCACGATGCCCACGGTGAACTGACGCTTGGGGGCGTCCTTGGTCAGCTCCTCATACACAGCGAACACGTTGCTGGGGGGAGTGTCCTTGGAGCCCAGGCCGTAGCGGCCGCCGATGATAGTGGCCTGACGGCCGGCGTTGGCAAAGGCGGTGACCACGTCCAGGTACAGAGGATCGCCCTGAGCGCCGGGCTCCTTGGTGCGGTCCAGCACGGCGATCTTGGTGGCGGTGGCGGGAATGGCCTCCAGCAGCTTGTCGGCGCGGAAAGGCCGGTACAGGCGGACCTTCACCAGGCCCACCTTCTCGCCGTGAGCGTTCAGGTAGTCGATGACTTCCTCGGCCACGTCGCAGATGGAGCCCATGGCAATGATGACGCGGTCGGCGTCGGGCGCACCATAGTAGTTGAACAGCTGATAGTTGGTGCCCAGCTTGGCGTTGACCTTGCCCATGTACTCCTCGACAATGCCGGGAACGGCGTCGTAGTACTTGTTGGCGGCCTCACGGTGCTGGAAGAAGATGTCGCCGTTCTCGTGGGAGCCGCGCATCACGGGATGCTCGGGGTTGAGGGCCCGCTTGCGGAAGGCTTCCACAGCGTCCATATCCACCATATCGGCCAGATCCTCGTTGTCCCAGATGGCGATCTTCTGGATCTCGTGGGAGGTACGGAAGCCATCGAAGAAGTTCAGGAAGGGAACGCGGCCCTTGATGGCAGCCAGGTGGGCCACGGCGCCCAGGTCCATGACCTCCTGGGGATTGGACTCACACAGCATGGCAAAGCCGGTCTGACGGCAGGCCATGACGTCGGAGTGATCGCCGAAGATGTTCAGCGCGTGGGTGGCCACGGTACGGGCGGATACATGGAACACGGTGGGCATCAGCTCACCGGCCAGCTTGTACATGTTGGGGATCATGAGCAGCAGGCCCTGAGAGGCGGTATAAGTAGTGGTCAGAGCGCCAGCGGCCAGGGAGCCGTGGACGGTACCGGCGGCGCCGGCCTCAGACTGCATCTCGACGACATTGACGGTAGTGCCGAAGATGTTCTTCCGGCCCTGAGCCGCCCACTGGTCCACATTGTCGGCCATGGGGCTGGACGGGGTGATGGGGTAAATACCCGCAACCTCGGTAAAGGCGTAAGAGACGTGGGCAGCCGCGGTGTTGCCGTCCATGGATTTCAGCTTTCTCGCCATTGAAACGATTCCTCCTTGTTCGTTGTTCCAGGGTAATGGGAATCGGTCCCGCCCCTGCTTTGGGGCTGGGCCGGATTCCCATTACCCCGGCTTTTTCCCCGCTTACCGGAAGGAAACTCCCGGAGCGCCTTCATTTTAACACCATCGGCACGGTTTGTAAATCAAATCTTACTTATCTCTGAAAATTTTCTTCAAATTTTGAAATCTCTAGGATTCTATTCAGAATTTCCTCATTTGGCCCCCAAAAGTCCAAACTTGTTTCATCCTTTGAACCTGTTGTACTAGACTGTATATTCTGAAAAAAGGACGTCTTTCGACAGGGTGAAACCGCCTATCCGGCAGCGGGCTTTTCCGCTTTTTCTTTTCCTCCCGGCTCTGCCGTGCTATAATAAAAAGGATTGGAGAGAGAAAGGACGGTGGTGGTATGCTGTGTGAGGTGCGCTCCCTGGGGCTCACCGGCATCTCGGGCTATGAGGTGCGGGCCGAGTGCGACCTGTCCGGCGGGCTGCCCGCCTTTGAGATCGTAGGCCTGCCCGATGCGGCGGTGAAGGAGGCCCGGGACCGGGTACGCGCGGCCATCAAAAACTGCGGCTTCTCCTTCCCCGTCTCCCGCATCACCATAAACCTGGCCCCGGCGGACCGAAAAAAAGGGGGCACCATGTACGACCTGCCCATTCTGGTGGGGATTTTGGCGGCGGGCGAGCAGCTCCGCCTGCCCCGCCGCCCCTGCGCCTTTGTGGGGGAGCTGTCCCTGTCCGGCCAGCTGCGGCCCATCTCCGGGATGCTGCCCATGGCCCTGGCCGCCCGCCGGGCGGGGCTTCAGGAGCTCTATGTCCCGGCCTCCTCCGCCGCCGAGGCCACTCTGGCGGGGGGAATCACCGTCTACCCGGTGGAGAGCGTCACCCAGCTGGTGGGCCATTTGCGGGGAGAGGCTCCCATCCACCCCGCCGACCCCTGGACCCCCGGCTCCGCTTTGGACGCCGGGCTGGACTTTGCCGACGTCAAGGGCCAGGAAAACGGCAAGCGGGCGCTGGAGATCGCCGCCGCCGGGGGCCACAACCTGGCTATGGTGGGCCCGCCGGGGTCTGGCAAGTCCATGCTGGCCCGCCGCCTGCCCTCCATCCTGCCCGACATGACCCGGCGGGAGGCCCTGGAGTGTACCGAGGTCCACTCGGTAATGGGGCTCACCAACGCCGAACAGCCTCTGCTCACCCAGCGTCCCTTCCGCTCCCCCCACCACACCGTCTCCGCCACAGGCATGGCGGGAGGCGGTTCCAATCCTCATCCGGGGGAGATTTCCCTGGCCCACAACGGCGTGCTCTTTCTGGACGAGCTGCCCGAATTCTCCAAAGAGGTGTTGGAGACCCTTCGCCAGCCTTTGGAAGACGGTATGGTCCAGATCAGCCGGGTCGCGGGAACGGCGGTCTTTCCCGCCCGGTTCATGCTGGTGTGCGCCATGAATCCCTGCAAGTGCGGCTGGTACGGCTTTTCCGACCGGTGCCGCTGCACCCCCCAGGCGGTGGAGAAGTACCTGGGCAAGCTATCCGGCCCTCTGCTGGACCGGATCGACCTGTACGTGGAGGTGCCCCCTCTGGACTTCGACCAGCTGTCCCGGCGGCCGGAGGCCGAGTCCTCCGCTGTGATTAAGGCCCGGGTCAACGCTGCCCGGGCCATCCAGACCGCCCGCTTCGGGACGGAGGGTCCCGACTGCAACGCCCACATGGGCCAGCGGGAGCTGAGTACCTTCTGCGCTCTGGACCAGGCGGGCGCCGCCCTCATCAAGGGGGCCTTTGACCGCATGGGCCTGACCGCCCGAAGCTATGACCGGATTCTGCGGGTGGCCCGCACCATTGCCGACCTGGACGGAGCGGAATCCATCGCCGTGGACCACCTGGCCGAGGCCATTCAGTATCGGGAAAGCGCCCTGCTCCGTCGGTAAATGAAACCAAAAGGACCCCCTGAACCTGCCGAATAAATCGGCGGTTCAGGGGGTTTCTTTCAATAGTTCTTCATAACTTGTCTGTAAAATATCTCGGATAGCCCTTAACTGGCTGGCCGAGATATGCTGAATCCCTCGCTCAATTTTGACCAGCGTTTCCCGTGTCATATCAATGCCATCCAGCTGTAAGCGATTGGCCAGCTCGGTCTGTCCCAATCCCGCTTCCTTTCGGATTCGCCGGATATTGGCCCCAATGCGGATTTTATCTTGCTTGATTTTCTGCTCCTCCAAGCCATCACCCCCGGACTGGTTTCAGTCCTTTTCCTTTATTTTATGGATTTGAGGTGATATAATAGGACCAGTACTGGTCCACTTGATAAAAAGGAGCTTGATTTTATGCAGTTAGCAACCGAGCTATTGGCCAAGCTTTTGGAAAACCAGCAAATCAATGTGACATTTCCAAACTTAAATTTAACCGCGCCAGAATTGTTGGAGGCCTCCAGTTATCAGGCGTTATGCCAAATCAGGGAAATTCTTTGTGACAATCAGCTCAGCGATCCCGAATGCTTTGAAAAAATCGAACGTATCGTTTGCCTGTTTGAGCAACTTGGCTCAAACTGTGGGAACAGGCATGATTTTGGATAAGAGTCTTATTTTCAGCCTGTTTTCCTGGACATTGCCCCCGTATTTCGCTATAATGGCTTTCGATTGAACGAAATTGTGCTGAAAGAGGAATCAAAATGAACGAGATCATTCTGCTGAAGCTGGGGGAGCTGGTCCTGAAGGGCCTGAACCGCCGCACCTTTGAGGACCGGCTCATTGCCAACGCCAAGCGCCGCCTGCGGCCCCACGGTGATTTTAAGGTATACACCAAGCAGTCCACCATGTATGTGGAGCCCAAGGATGACGGCTGCGACCTGGACGGAGCCTGGGAGGCCATGACCAAGCTGTTCGGCGTGGTGGGTTTGAGCCGGGCCCGGGCCTGTGAGAAGGACAAGGACGCCATGCTCCAGACCGCCATCGACTATCTGGGAGACAAGCTGGCCGCCGCCCACACCTTTAAGGTGGAGTCCAAGCGGGCGGACAAGTCCTTCCCCATGACCTCCATTCAGCTGTCCCAGTATGTGGGGGGCGAGCTGGACGAGAAATATCCCAACCTGAAGGTGGACGTACACCACCCGGAGCTCACTGTCTATCTGGAAGTACGGGACTATGCCGCCTACGTCCACGCCGACCCGGAGCCGGGCGCCGGCGGTCTGCCTGTGGGGGTAGGCGGCCGGGCGGTCAGCCTGCTGTCCGGCGGCATCGACTCCCCGGTGGCCTCCTGGATGATCGCCAAGCGGGGCATCGCCCTGGAGATGGTCCACTTCTTCTCCTATCCCTACACCTCTGAGGAGGCCAAGCAGAAGGTACTGGACCTGGCCAAACTGCTCACCCCCTGGTGCGGACGGCTCACCGTCCATGTGGTGCCCTTCACCGCTATCCAGGAGGAGTTGCGGCGCAAATGCCCCGAAGAGCTCTTCACCGTTCTCATGCGCCGGTTCATGATGCGCATTGCCGAGGCGGTGGCCGCCCGGTGCGGCGCCGGGGCCATCGTCACCGGCGAGTGCCTGGGCCAGGTGGCCAGCCAGACCATGGAGGCCATGCGGGCCACCACCGCCGTGTGCTCCCTGCCCATTCTCCGCCCGGTGGTGGGCATGGACAAGGAGGAGATCGTCCGCATTGCCCGCAAGATCAACACCTTTGAGACCTCCATCCTGCCCTATGAGGACTGCTGCACCGTGTTCACCCCCCGCCATCCCCGGCTGCGGCCGGTGCTGGGAGAGCTGGAGAGCGCCGAGGCCGCCCTGGATGTGGACGCTCTGGTCAAGGCGGCTGTGGAGGGGATCGAGCGGGTTCAGGTGGGTCCCTGAGTTTCTCCGTTCTGCTCCGCCTCCCAGGCCCGGTACCGGGCGGCAAACTCTACATCCCAGGTAAGGATATGCTCATACACCCACTGGCTCAGCAGGGCAAAAAGGGACTCCACCGTTTCCGCTGTGGCGCCCCCCTTCAGCTGCGCCGACAGAGCCCGCACCTGAAACACCAGGTGGTTGTGCTCGGCCTGGTGCTCCCGGTACTTGGCGTCGTCACATTTGACCATATATCCCTCTTCTGTGTTAAAGTGCATCATAATATAGTAGCGCAGGTACTCCAGCTGCTCGGCGGCTGCCTGCACGCTGTCATCCCGGCCACACTTGACCCGCAAAATAAAATTGTTTAAGTTTTTGAAAAATTCCAGGTGCTGCTGGTCCACTACCTCGATCCCGGTCTCCAGCTCCTGGGACCAGGGTACCAGTTTCTTAATCATCCGGTCCACCTTCCATGATTTGTCTGCTTTTATTTTTAAATTATACTGTTTTTCTATGAAATTGCAAGGGCCGATTTTTGGCCAAAGGAGGCTTCCTCTGTGTCCCATACAGCCGAACTCATTGCAGTAGGCACCGAACTTTTGTTAGGCAACATCGCCAATTCCCCACAGAATCTTTGATTCTGTGGGGCCCCCGTATCTTTGATATCCTCGGGCGGAGTGAATCCGCCCTGCGGAAATGCTTCGCTGCGCTGCGCATTTACGGCGGCACCAGCCGCCGGTGCCGGTGTTGGCGATAGGAGGTTTTTTCTATGTCCCACACAGCCGAACTCATTGCAGTGGGCACCGAACTTTTGTTAGGCAACATCGCCAACACCGACGCCCAGATGCTGTCTCAGGGGCTCAGCGCCCTGGGCATCAACGTCTACTATCACACGGTGGTGGGCGATAACCCGGAGCGGCTGCGCGCCGCCGTGGAGCTGGCCCGCACCCGTGCCGACATCATCCTCACCACCGGCGGGCTGGGGCCCACCTGCGACGACCTGACCAAAACGGTGCTGGCCCAGTGCTTTGGCAAAAAGCTGGTGTTTCACGCCCCCTCCGCCCAGCGGATTGAGGCCTATTTCCAGAATCTGCACCCCGACCGCCCCATGACGGACAATAATTACCAGCAGGCCATGCTGCCCGAGGGCTGCACCGTGCTGGACAACGACTGGGGCACCGCCCCCGGTGTGGCCTTCGAAGCCGATGGGGTCCGGGTCATTATGCTCCCCGGCCCGCCCCGGGAGTGCAAGGCCATGTTCACCCACCGGGTCCTCCCCTACCTCAGGGAGCTGGCCGACGGGGTCATCGTCTCCCGCACCCTGAAGCTCTTCGGCATTGGGGAGTCGGCCATGGAGGCCCAGCTGCGGGAGAAGATGAACGCCATGACCAACCCCACCCTGGCCCCCTACGCCAAGGAGGGGGAGTGCGAGCTGCGTATTACCGCCAAGGCGGCCGACGAGGGGGCCGCCCACGCCCTCATCGACCCGGTGGAGGCCGATCTGCGGGCCCACTTCGGCCCTCTGGTATACGGGGTGGATGTGCCCTCTTTGGAGGCGGTGGCCTTTGCCCTTCTGAAGGAGAAGGGCCTCACTTTGGGCACCGCCGAGAGCTGTACCGGCGGACTGGTGGCCAAGCGGATGACCGATCTGGCGGGGGTATCGTTGGTGTTCCGGGGGGGCGTGGTGAGCTACGTTACAGAAGTAAAGCACACTGTTCTGGGTGTGGACCAGGACCTGCTGGACCGGTACGGCGCGGTGAGCCAGCCGGTGGCCCAGGCCATGGCCCAGGGGGCCCGGAGGGTGCTGGGCTGCGACCTGGCCATCTCCACCACCGGAGTGGCGGGGCCAGACCCGGACGAACGGGGCAACCCGGTGGGGCTGGTATTCATCGGCCTGGCCACACCGGAGGGTACCTGGGTGCGGCAGGTCCATCTCTCCATGGGCAGGGAGCGTATCCGCCACATTGCCGCCAGTCACGGCTTTGACCTGGTCCGGCGGTATCTCTCCGGGTTGGAGATGAAGTAAAGTAACCTTGGGCGGGGCCCGCCCTGCCAGATTGGTTTTATCCCAAAGCGAACACAAAACACTGGGTATTCCAGCTTTGCTGGAATACCCAGTGTTTTTATGCTTGCCTCTTTATTCGTCCTCGGTGTGATCTGTCTCCTCCTCCGCCTGGGCGGCTACCTCCTGATAGGCTTTGGGGGGCCGGATGGCGGTGGGGTTGGTAAACACCAGCTGGAAGGTTTCGGCGTCCATGTTCTCATACTCCAGCAGGTAGCGGGCCACAAAGTCCAACTCCCGCCGGCGGGCGGTGAGGATCTCCATACAGCGGCTGTAAGCCCCGTCAATGAGGCCCTTGATCTCCTCGTCGATGAGGGCGGCCACCTCTTCCGAGTAGTTCTTGGTCTGGGCCATGGAGCGGCCGATAAACACCTCGTCGTGGCCCGAGTCAAAGACCACGTTGCCCACCTTGTCGCTCATACCATAGCGGGTAACCATGTTGCGGGCAATGGCGCTGGCCTTTTGCAGATCGTTGCCCGCCCCGGTGGAGATATCACCCAGGGCCAGCTGTTCGGCAGCCCGGCCGCCCAGGCACACAGCAATGCGCTCGGTGAGCTGCTGCTTGGACTGGAAGGACACATCCTCCTGGGGCAGGGAGATGGTCATGCCGCCCGCCATACCCCGGGGGATAATGGTGATCTGATGGACCGGGTCCTGGGTCTCCAGGTCGTGGATCACGATGGCGTGGCCCGCCTCATGATAGGCGGTGAGCTTCCGCTCCCGCTGGATGACCACCCGGCTCTTCTTCTCCGGTCCGGCAATGACCTTGATAACCGCGTCGTTCAGGTCGGCCATGCTGATGAAATGGCGGTTTTTCCGGGCCGCCAGCAGGGCGGCCTCGTTCATCAGGTTCTCCAGGTCAGCGCCGGTAAAGCCGCCGGTGCCCTTGGCCAGCTCCGCCAGGGAAACATCGTCCCCCAGAGGCTTGTTGCGGGCGTGGACCTTCAGGATGGATTCCCGGCCCTTGATATCGGGATAGCCCACATACACCTGCCGGTCAAACCGGCCGGGCCGCAGCAGGGCGGGGTCCAGAATATCCTGCCGGTTGGTGGCCGCCATGACCACCACGCCCTCATTGTTGCCGAAGCCGTCCATCTCCACCAGCAGCTGGTTGAGGGTCTGCTCCCGTTCGTCATGACCGCCGCCCAGTCCGGCGCCTCTCTGGCGGCCCACGGCGTCGATCTCGTCGATGAACACGATGGCGGGAGCGTTTTTCTTGGCCTGGTCAAAGAGGTCCCGCACCCGGCTGGCGCCCACGCCCACATAGAGCTCCACAAAGTCAGAGCCGGAAATGGACAGGAAGTGGACCCCGGCCTCACCGGCTACCGCCTTGGCCAGCAACGTCTTACCGGTGCCCGGAGGGCCCACCAGCAGTACGCCCTTGGGGATGCGGGCTCCCAGGTCCAAAAAGCGGCGGGGGTCCCGCAGAAATTCCACAATCTCCCGCAGCTCGCCCTTTTCCTCTTCGGCCCCGGCCACATCTTCAAAGGTGACCTTTTTCTGTTCGTCAGCCCCGGTGCGGGTCCGGGCCCGGCCAAAGCGGGCGGTGCGGTCGGCGCCGCCGCTTCCGCCCCCTCCTCCGGTCTGCCGGAGGAACATGAAGTACCACAGGATACCAAAGACCACCAGCACCGCGATCCAGGGCAGATAGCTCATCCAGAAGGGGGGCTCAAACCCGGCGGGGAAGTCGTAGTCGGTGATGATGCCCTGGTGCAGCTGCTCCACGATCAGGTCGTTGAAATCGTTGTAGAACCACTGGGGATCGGCTACCTCATAGGTAATGGTATTTTTACCGCCCACCGCCTCCTTAAGCCAGAGGGTAACGGTGTTGTCCTCCACCTTCACCTGGGAGACCCGCTGCTCCTCCAGCAGCCGTCGGACCTGACCATAGGTATACTGCTCCCCGGCGTTCATGCCTCCCCGGAGCACAAAGATGGAGACAATGAGCAAAATGGCGATGAGGACATAAAAGCCCACGTCCCGCAGGCTTCCGCTTCGTTTCAAAAAACAGACACGTCCTTTCCGGGCAAATTTGCCTTACTCTCCACCGTAGACAGAGGGCTTCAGCACGCCGATGTAAGGCAGGTTGCGGTATTTTTCCGCGTAGTCCAGGCCATAGCCCACCACAAAGTAATCGGGGATGGAGAAGCCGGAGTAGGTGAGCTCTACCTCCTTCACCCGGCGGGAGGGCTTATCCAGCAGGGTACACAGCCGCACGGAGGCGGGCTTTCTGGCCTGGAGCAGCTTGAGCAGGTAGCTCAGGGTGTTGCCGCTGTCCAGAATATCCTCCACCACGATCAGGTCCTTGCCCTCGATCTGCTCGGACAGGTCCTTGACGATCTTCACCTGACCGGAGCTGGAGGTCCCGGCCCCGTAGGAGGACACCGCCATAAAGTCCACGGTGCAGGGCACGTGGATCTGCCGCACCAAATCGGCCATAAAGACAAAGGAGCCCCGCAGCACGCTGATGAGCACCGGCTCCTTGCCGGCGTAGTCCTTGTCGATCTGAGCGGCGATCTCCGCCACCCGGTTTTTCAGCTCTTCCTCGGAAAAGAGGACCCGCTCCACGTCGTTGTCCAGAATGTGTGCCATGTTTTTTACCCTTCCTTCCAAAATCTCACTTCCCAGGCCGGTTGGCCAGGCTCTGCCATACGCGTTCTATGGGGGCCCAGACCGGCCACCGCCAGCACGCCCCGTTCATCCGCCAGTACCGGGATACGCTCCCGATCCCGCCGGGGAATTTTCTGTTCGATCATCCATTTTTTCAGGGTCTTGGTGTCCCGGCCCGGCAGGGCCAGCTCATCCCCCGTCTGCCGGGGCCGCAG
>NZ_CALWXV010000050.1 GCF_944385615.1 uncultured Flavonifractor sp.
TCAGCGGAGCGGAGATCTACCGGGTGGAGGAGTCCATCAGCCGCCTGCTCCAAGCCTACGGGGCCGAGCGGGGGGAGGTCTTTGCCATCCCCAACTGCATCATTGTCAGCCTGACCTCTCCCATGGGCAAGCCCATGACCCAGATCCGCCGGATGCCCAACCACGGCACCGACATCTACCTGCTGGAGCGATACAACGATTTATGCCGCTCTCTGTGCCGGGATACGCCCCCTTTTGAGGAGGCCTTGGCCAAAATGCGGGAGATCGAGCGCACCCACAAGGTTTACTCCCTGCCGGTGCAGCTGCTGGCCCACTTTCTGGGCTGCGGCATGTTTTCCCTGTTCTATGGCGGCTCGGTGCGGGACGGGGTGTGCGGCGGGGTGTGCGGCATGGTCATCTGCCTGTGCCTGGCCCTGACCTCCCGGCTGGGGGCCAACCTGTTTTTCAAAACCATCGCCGCCGGAGCGGCGTCCGCCTTTGTGGCCCTGGCCTTTACCGCCGTTGGGGTGGGGCAGAACGCCGACAGCATTATCATCGGGGCCCTGATGGCCCTGGTGCCCGGCATCGCCTTTACCAACGCCATGCGGGATATCATGGCGGGGGATATGGTGGCCGGCATCAGCAAGGCCGCCGAGGCATTGCTCATCGGGGCGGCCATTGCTTTGGGCACGGCCCTGGCCCTGGGGCTGATCCAGCTGCTGACGGGAGGCTGACATGGACACGCTGCTTTATTATGCCCCCTGCTTTTACGCTTTTTTTGCCTGCATCGGCTTTTCCATGCTTTTCAACATCCACGGGGTGGGAATGCTCATCTGTGCCGGCGGCGGCGGGTTGGGCTGGCTGGTCTATCTGCTGGCCGCCCCCCTGGTCCACAGCGACATCACCCAGTCCTTTCTGGCTGCCCTGGTCATTGCCGCCTGGTCAGAGCTGATGGCCCGGCTGCGTAAGTGCCCGGTGACCAGCTATCTGCTGGTGGCCCTCTTTCCCCTGGTGCCCGGCGGCGGTATCTACTATACCATGGAGCATGCCATGAGCGGGGAGACCTCCCTCTTTCTGGGGTCCCTCCTCCACACTCTGGGGCTGGCGGGGGCGCTGGCGGTGGGCGTGCTGATGGTGTCCTCCCTGGCCCGGCTGGTCACCAACTACCAAAACCGCCGCCATCACCTTGCGGGAGGAAACCACCCATGAACCGCTATGATTTTGTCCTCTTTGACGCGGACAACACCCTCTTTGACTTTGACCGGGCCGAGCATGAGGCCCTCCGGCTGGCGCTGGGGGCCTGGTCCATTCCATGTCCCCCTGAGACCGAGGCCCTCTATCGGTCCATCAACAGCGCCCTTTGGGCCATGCTGGACCGGGGTGAGGCCAGCCGGGCGTGGCTGGTGGTGGAGCGCTTTGCCCGCCTGATGGCAGAACTGGGGGTTGAGGCCGACCCCGCCGCCCTCAACCAGACCTATCTGGACAAGCTGGGGGAGCAGGCCTTCCTGCTGCCCGGGGCGGAGGAGGTGTGCAGGGCGCTGGGAACCAGCTGTACCCTGGCCATCCTCACCAACGGCGTGGCCCGGGCCCAGCGGGGCCGGTTTGGGCGCTCCCCTCTGGCGTCACTCATTCCCCATCTCTTTATTTCAGAGGAGGTGGGGGCCTCCAAGCCCAGCCCGGACTTTTTCCGGCCGGTGCTCCAGCAGCTGGGAGTGACCGACCCCCGCCGGGCCTTGATGGTGGGGGACAACCTGACCACCGACATTGGCGGCGCCGCCGCCCTGGGGCTGGATACCGCCTGGTACCGCCCTAAATCCCATACAGACAACGACCACAACGTGGTCCCTACTTGGGAGATCACCCGCCTGGAGGAGCTGATCCCCCTGGTGCTGGACAGCCCCCAGGATTCTGTCTAACCGAGGTGTATTATTTTTGTCCCGCTCCCTGTACCAAAAGATCATACAGGAGAACCAGGCGCCCCCCAAGCGGCGGCGTCTGCCCTTGATGTGCGCAGCGGCGGCGGTGGCGGTGGTTTTGGTGACCGTCCCAGTGCTGGGCCGGGCCCCGGCGGAGGGAGCCGACCCGCCCGTTGCCGCGGCCGCCACCCTGGTTTCCGTCCCAACGGTTACGCCTACCCCCATCCCGACCCCCACTCCTACCCTGGCGCTGGATTTTTCCCAGCCGGTGCCGGAGCGCACGCCGGTGGAGATGGACTATTTTTCCGACGCGCTTTTCATCGGCGATTCCCGCACCCAGGGTCTGCGGCTGTACAGCGGCATCAAGGGCGCTACCTTCTATGATTACATCGGCCTGGGGGTCTTTGGGGTGAACAAGCCAGGGGTGGTGACGGTGAACGGCAAGTCCTGCTCCATTATGGAAGCCTTGGAGCAGGGGCCCCAATTCGGCAAGATCTACATAGCCTTTGGACTCAACGAGCTGGGCTATTACAATACCGAGCAGTATCTCACCGCCTTCCGGAGCTTTGTGGCGCAGATCAAGACCTACCAGCCCAATGCGATAATCTATCTGCAAAACCTGGCCCCGGTGGAGGAGGCCCGCTGCCGTTCCTACGGGCAGGCCGCCTGCATCAACAACGACCGGGTGGCGGTGTTCAATCAGCTGTTTGCCCAGCTGGCCCAGGAGTGCCGGGTGGCTCTGGTGGATATCCACAGCGCCCTGGCCGACGAAAACGGGACCCTGGCCGACGGCTCCACGTCGGACGGAATCCATTTTCAGCGCCCTCAGTATGAAACATGGCTGGCCTATCTGATGAGCCATACGGTGGACCCGGTGGCCTATCAGGCGGGACAGACCAATTAGAAAGGAGATAAAAAATATGAAACATCTGTTGGTCCGTCTGCTGCCCGGGGTGCTGGCCCTGTGTCTGTGTCTTGCCGCCTGCGGCGGAGACAGCGCCCAGAGCTACGACCCCGCCGCTACCGCCCAGGCCCTGCTGGACTCCACTGCCTTCAGCGATGCGCTGGACTCCCTGGACAAGGATACCGCAGCCGCCCTGTACGGCATTGACCCCGCCACCATCACCGACTGCGCAGTGTACACCTCCCTGTCCATGGGGGCGGAGGAGATCGCTGTGCTCACCCTCACCGACGAGGCGGCGGCCCAGACTGCCAAGACCGCCCTGGACAAGCGGGTGAGCGACCAGATCGCCGCCCTGGAGAGCTATATGCCCGATGAGGTGGATAAGCTCAACCACGCCATTGTCAAGCAGACGGGCAACAGCGCCCTGCTGGTGGTGGCCGCCGATGCCGGCGCGGCGCAGAGCGTGCTGGATAATTTAAAGTAAAAACGACCGGTTTGTGGCGGATGGGAGGACGATTTTGAAAGAAATCGAGTCCCATCCGCCATGCAGCTTTTACCCCAAAAGGCCAAGGGGCTTTTGGGACAGACTATGCCAGGGTTGCTTTGCGGCCCTGGCAAAAAAATTTTTTCCACCCTCAACTTTTCTCTCCGCCATGCCGTCTAACCTATGAAAGTCAATGACCGGTCATCGGCGTACCCGCCACTTTTGAAAAATCGAGGTGTCTCCATTGCCCCAGTACTATCGTCCCAAACACGTGAAAAGAAAGCCCAAGGGTCCCGGCATCACCCTGCCGCTGCTCACTGCCGCGGCGGTGATTTGCCTTTGCCTGCTGCTCATCCCCTCCAAGGGCAAGGGGAACGACCCCGCTGTGGCGGCCTCTCCCTCCGCTTTGCCCGTTGCCAGTCCTTCCGCCTCTCCTGTGGAGGAGGAGAGCCAGCCCACCCCGTCCGCCACCCCTCTGCCGGAGGACTCCCAGCCTCCTGCTGTGGAGACCTCCACGCCCTCTGCTGCGGAAGGGACCTTTACCTTTGACCAGCCGGTGCCCCAGTCCGAGCCGGTGGAGATGGACTACTTTGCCGATGCGCTGTTCATCGGCGACTCCCGCACCGACGGCCTGCGGATCTACAGCGGCATCAAAGGGGCCACCTTCTACTGCTACAAGGGCCTGAATATCTTTGATATGAGCAAGCGCCAGGTGGTGGAGATGAACGGGGGCAAGTATACCGTCACCGACGCCTTGAAGAAGGGACCCCAGTATCAGAAGATCTATATTTCCCTGGGGGTCAACGAGCTGGGCTATCCGGGCACCGACAGCTTTTACAAGAGCTTCAAGAGCTTTTTGGAGGAGGTAAAGGCGGCCCAGCCCAACGCCATTATTTATTTGCAGAATCTGGTGCCCGTCAACCCGGACATCTGTGCCCAGAAGAACCAGCCCTCCTATGTGAACAACCAGCGGGTGGCCGACTTCAACGCCGTCTTCCCCCAGCTGGCCCAGGAGTGCCAGGTGGCGCTGGTGGACGTAAAGACCGCCCTCAGCGATGAGAACGGCATCCTGCCTGCCGATGCCACCGTAGACGGCGTCCACTTCACCAAGGCGTGGTATCAAAAGTGGCTGGAATACCTGATGTGCCATACCGTTACCCCGGAGGCCTATCAGGCGGCGCAGGAGGCGGCCCAGTAAAGGAGCGTATCCCGGCTTTGGACAACAACATCCGGCAGCAGCTGAGCGAGTATATCGTGGCGCACCAGGAGGACTTTTACCGCCTGGCGTTCAGTTGCGTCAAAAATCGGGACGCTGCCCTGGATGTGGTGCAGGAGAGCATCGTCCGGGCCCTGTCCCGGTCGGACTCTCTCCGCCAGCCGGAGTATATGAAGACCTGGTTTTACCGGATCCTGCTCAATGAGAGCATGAACTACTACCGCCGGGGCAAGCGGCTGGTATCCCTGGAGGAGTCGGCCGCCGACGCCCCCGCCCCCGGCGGCGACCCGGTGGAGCGGCTGGACCTGTACGCCGCCATTGACCGGCTGGGGCCCAAGGAACAGGTCATCATCCGTTTGCGGTTTTTTGAGGATATGAAGCTGGAAGAGATCTCCCGGGTCACCGGGACCAATCTGAACACCGTGAAGTCCCGCCTGTACAAAAGTCTGCGCAAGCTGCGGGAACTGACGGGGGAGGAGGTTGCAACATGAACGACCAATGGGAGCGGGCCAAGCAGCAGTACCGGGACATACAGCCGCCGGAAGAGCTGGACTTTGCCGTGGCCTCCGCGCTGCGGGCAGGGGAGAAGAAGCGGCGGCAGCGCCGTGGCCTGCGGCGGAGCCTGTCCGCCGGACTGGCCGCCTGCGCCTGCTTTGTGCTGCTGGTGAACGCCAGCCCCACCTTTGCCCAGGCCGTGTCCGATGTGCCGGTGCTGGGGCAGCTGGCCCGGGTGTTTACTGTGACGCAGTACACCGTGGAGGACCGGGACCACCTGATTGACGTGCGCCTGCCCGCCCTGGAGCTGGAGGGAGCCACCGATCTGGAGCAGCGCATCAATACCGAGATCCAGACCCGCATCAATCAGGTGCTCCAGGAGGCGGAGGATCGGGCCCGGGAGACCAAAGAGGCCTATGTGGAGACCGGCGGCGACCCGGACGACTTTATGCCCATCGTTATCAGCGTGGACTATGAGATCAAGTGCCAGAACGAGCATTATCTGTCCTTCGTGATTACCAAGACCGAGACCCTGGCCAGCGCCTATACCGAGTATTACACCTACAACATCGACTTGCAGGCCGGCCGGGAGATCACCCTGCGGGACCTGCTGGGGCCGGACTATAAGCAGATCGCCAATACCGCCATCGCAGCGGAGATCGAACGCCGGAGCCAGAACCCCGACAATATCTATTTCCTCCAGGGCGAGGGGGGCTTTACCTCCATTGCCGACGACCAGCTGTTCTATCTGGACGCCGGCGGCAGCCCGGTGGTGGTGTTTGAAAAGTACGAGATCGCCCCCGGCTACATGGGAGTGCAGGAATTTACCATCCCCCTGCCGGAGGGGCAAGACCAGGCCCAACAGAACAAATAGCCTTAAATGGCCGCCGAAAGGCAGCCATTTTTGATGCAATTCCCCACTGTTTGCCCGGGAGGGTGATTGCCTATTGCCGCCGGACCGCCGGGCGTGCTATAGTTAGAAAAGAGAAGCCCGGCGGGGCCTACCGGGCCGCACCGGGCCAGAACTGTGCCGCCTACATAAAGCGGCGCCCGCGGGGCAGGATGGAGCTTTTCCATCCGCGGGCATTTTAAGGGAGGTTCCGATATGGGGAAGGTATTTCGCTGTTTTGTGGAGAAAAAGCCGGGCTTCGACGTGGAGGCCGGCCATCTGCTGGGAGAGCTGAAGGGCACCCTGGGGCTTACCGGCCTTACCGGGGTGCGGGTGATCCGCCGGTACGACGTGGAGGGGGTGGACCAGGGGACCTATGAGGCCGCCCGCACCACCATTTTGTCCGAACCCCAGGTGGATCAGCTGTGGGACGAGGCTCTGCCTGAGACCGCCGGGGCGGTGCTGGCGGTGGAGGCCCTGCCCGGTCAGTACGACCAGCGGGCCGACTCCTGCGCCCAGTGTATCCAGATGCGCACCGGCGGGGAGCGGCCCACCGTCCGGGCGGCCACCGTCTATGTACTGGCGGGGGAGCTGTCCGCCGCCGACCTGGACAAAGCCAGGGGCTACCTCATCAACCCGGTGGAGAGCCGCGAGGCCGCGCTGGACAAGCCGGACACCCTGCATCAGCAGTACCCGGAGCCCAAGGCGGTGCCGGTGCTGGAGGGCTTTTGTGCGCTGGATCAGGCGGGCCTTGCCGCTCTGCTGGAGCAGTACGGCCTGGCCATGGACCTGGCGGATCTGACCTTCCTCCAGAATTATTTCAAGAATGAGGAGCAGCGGGACCCCACCCTCACCGAGGTGCGGGTGGTGGATACCTACTGGTCCGATCACTGCCGCCACACCACCTTTTCCACCCATTTGGACGGGGTGGACATCGCTGATGAGCAGGTGAAGGGGGCTTATGACCGTTATCTGGCCGCCCGGGTGGAGGTGTACGGGGAAGAGAAGGCCGCCCAGCGGCCCCAGACCCTGATGGACATTGCCACCATCGGCGCCAAGACCCTGAAGAAGCGGGGCCTGCTGCCCGAGCTGGACCAGAGCGAGGAGATCAACGCCTGTTCCATCCACGTTCCCGCCACGGTGGACGGCAAGGAGCAGGACTGGCTCTTGATGTTCAAAAACGAGACCCACAACCACCCCACCGAGATCGAGCCCTTCGGCGGGGCGGCCACCTGTATCGGCGGCTGCATCCGGGACCCCCTGTCCGGCCGGGTGTACGTCCACCAGGCCATGCGCCTCACCGGCTGCGGCGATCCCCGGGTGCCGGTGAATGAGACCCTGGAGGGCAAGCTGCCCCAGCGCAAGATCGCCCAGACTGCCGCCGCGGGCTACTCCTCCTATGGCAACCAGATCGGCCTGGCCACCGGCCATGTGGCCGAGCTCTACCACGAGGGCTACATCGCCAAGCATCTGGAGTGCGGCGCGGTGGTGGGAGCCGCCCCCGCCGACCATGTGCGCCGGGAGGTGCCTGCCCCCGGCGACGTGGTCATCCTGCTGGGCGGCCGCACCGGCCGGGACGGCATCGGCGGGGCCACCGGCTCCTCCAAGAGCCACAACAAGGCCTCTCTGGACACCATGGCCTCCGAGGTGCAGAAGGGCAACGCCCCCGAGGAGCGCAAGCTCCAGCGGCTTTTCCGCAACCCCAACGTCACCCGGCTCATCAAGCGGTGCAACGACTTCGGCGCTGGCGGCGTGTCCGTGGCCATCGGCGAGCTGGCCGACGGCCTGTCCATCGACCTGGACGCCGTCCGCAAGAAGTACGACGGCCTGGACGGCACCGAGCTTGCCATCTCCGAGTCTCAGGAGCGCATGGCGGTGGTGGTGGCCCCGGAGGACGCCCAGACCCTGATGCACTTTGCCGCCTTTGAAAACCTGGAGGCCTATCAGGTGGCCACCGTTACCGAATCCCCCCGGATGGTCATGACCTGGAAGGGGCAGACTGTGGCAAATCTGTCCCGGGCCTTCCTCAACACCAACGGCGCGGTGAAGCACGCCCAGGTGTCCGTCCCCGCCGTAGAGCGGCACCTCACCGATCCTGCCGGCCAGGGCAGCCTGCGGGAGCTGGCTGCCAGCCTGAAGTGCGCCTCCCGCCGGGGCCTTACCGAGCGGTTTGACGGCTCCATCGGCGCGGGCAGCGTGCTTATGCCCTTCGGCGGCGTTACCCAGCGCACCCCCGCCCAGGCCATGGCCGCACTCTTCCCGGTGGAGCCCAACCAGGAGACCAACCAGGCCAGCGTCATGGCCTGGGGCTGCGACCCCGACCAGCTGTCTGCCGACCCCTACACTGGGGCCTATCAGGCGGTGTACACCTCGGTGGCCAAGCTGGTGGCGGCGGGGGCCGACTATGAAAAGGCCTATCTCACCCTCCAGGAGTTCTTTGAAAAGCTGCGTACCGAGCCCCAGCGGTGGGGCAAGCCCTTTGCTGCCCTGCTGGGGGCCCTGGACGCCCAGCTGGAGCTGGGATGTGCCGCCATCGGCGGCAAGGACTCCATGTCCGGCTCCTTCCTGGATCTGGACGTGCCTCCCACCCTCATCTCCTTTGCCATCGCCCCAGTGAAGGCGGAGCAGGTGCTCTCTCCCGAGTTTAAGGAGGGGGGACACCCGGTGTACGCCTTTGGCGGCGGCAGCCCGGAGCACAAAAAGGCCGCCTGGATTGCCTTCCACCGGCTGGCCGGGGAGGGCAAGGTGAAAGCCGCCTGGGCGGTGGAGCACAGCCCGGCGGAGGCTGTCATGCAGATGTCCTTCGGCAACCGCATCGGCTTTACCGCCGACTCCGGCGCGGTGGTGGGCTGGTACCGGTCCTTCTGCGGTATGATCGTGGCCGAGCTGACCCAGGACGTGGACCTGCCCTGTGCCAAGAAGCTGGGCGTCACCACAGCGGAACCCATCCTCACCATCGGCGAGGACTGCGCCACCATCGGCGAGCTGCTCTCCCTCAATGAGGAGGTGCTGGAGGATGTGTACCCCACCCGAGCGGGTGAGGCCGCCCCGGTGGAGGCCATCTCCTGGGACAAGCGTTCCCCCGCCGTGTGCAAGTCCAAGGTGGCCCGGCCCCGGGTGGTCATCCCCGTGTTCCCCGGCACCAACTGCGAGTATGACTCGGTGCGGGCCTGCCTGCGGGCGGGGATGGACGCCGAGACGGTGGTCATCCGCAACCTGACCGCCGACGACCTGCTCCAGTCCACCGTGGAGCTGGAGGGGGCCATCCGCAAGGCCCAGATCGTCTTCCTCCCCGGCGGCTTCTCCGGCGGCGACGAGCCCGACGGCTCGGCCAAATTCATCTGCTCCTTCTTCCGCAACGGGCGCATCACCGACGCAGTCCACGACCTGCTGAAAAACCGGGACGGCCTGATGCTGGGCATCTGCAACGGCTTCCAGGCCCTGGTCAAGCTGGGTCTGGTGCCCTACGGCGAGATCCGGGATATGGACGAAAACTGTCCCACCCTGACCTATAACCTGATCGGCCGCCACCAGAGCCGGTATGTCACCACCCGGGTGGCCAGCGTCAACTCCCCCTGGATGCTCCAGTCCAACGTGGGCGACCTCCACGCTATTCCCATCTCCCACGGCGAGGGCCGGTTTGTGGCCCCCCAGAATGTACTGGACCAGCTTATTGCCAATGGCCAGGTGGCTACCCAGTATGTGGACCAGCACGGCGTGCCCTCCATGGATATCGACGTGAACCCCAACGGCTCTCTGTGCGCCATCGAGGGCATTTTCTCCCCCGACGGCCGGGTGTTCGGCAAGATGGGCCACTCCGAGCGGTACGGTGCGTTTGTGGGCCAAAATATTCCCGGCGACAAGCACCAGCCTTTGCTGGAGAGCGGCGCGGCGTATTTCAAATAAGAACAGCAAAAAGCAGCCCTCCGCCAACGGCGGGGGGCTGCTCTGTTTGGATGGCTGGGCGCACAATATGCGCCCCTAGATAGCACTTCCGGTGCTGGCTGCCCCATCCGGGATGGGCCGGGCGGTCAGGTGGTCCCCCCTGCCGGTGACGGCATAAAAGGCGTACTCCTCCGGCTTCAGGGTGGAGGCGGCCAGCGCCGCCGCTACCCGCTCCAGGTCCTCCGGCCGGAACCGGACGGCGATGCCGCAGCCCAGGGAGATCTCCCGCAGCACCGGCATGACCTGGATGGGGGCCACCTCCTTCAGCACCTTTTGGGCGTAAATGGCCCCGTAGGTGGAGGAAAAGGTGATGACGCCGTAGTCCATCACAGGGTAATCACCTTTCCGGCCTTCTGCATCCGGGTGACGATGTCGTACATATTGCTGACAGTGCCCACCTTCAGCTGCTCGGCCAGGCTGTAGAAGTTCAGGCAGGTGCCGCACACCAGGATCTCCACCCCGGCCTCGTGGAGGGCCTTCAAATGGTCCACCACCTGCTCGTCCAGGGTGGGCAGTTTGACCCCGGCGTTCATGAAGAGTACCGCCCCCGGCTTGTCCTCACCTTGGGCCAGGGTGTAAAAGAACATCCGCATTAAATTGGCGCCCAGCTCCCGGTCCCCATCGCCAATGATGTCCCGGCCCACGAACACCGCCCAGTCGCCCCCGGCGGCGGGCAGGGGGGAGCTGACCGCCGCCTCACAGGCGGTACATCCCTCCCCCTTGGCAAAGTCCACGGCATATACGCCGTCCGCTTCCCGGACAGCGGCGGTAAAGCCCTGGTTGCCCGCCAGGCGCTTCAGATTTTCCACGGCGGTGGGGTTGTCCACCAGCACGGTAAAGGGATCATGCCCCTCCGCCATGGCCTGCTTGGCCAAAATCACCGGAGTGGGGCAGGGCTTGCCCTTGGCGTCCACAACATAAGACATGGTATCTTCCTCCCATCGTTTTTTCCATTATACCCTCTGGACCGGGCCGCCGCAAGAGGTGGAAAACCGGTGGAAAATGTGAAAAATTCTTTAAAATCCACCGGCAGGCCCCCCTTGTGCTTTTTCAGCGGGGGAAGTTGTGCTATACTGTAGGGACCTGGGGCCTCTTGGGCCCAAATTTTCCCGACGCGAAAGGAGGTGGGCGGTATGGACGCGCTGACCAGCTGGCTGGCCGAAAACCAGCTGCTGTGCGCCTGGTTTACATCCATTGTGCGCTTTGTCTTTCCCGTGCTGGCCCTGCTCATCCTCATCCGCACCATCCGCTCCCTGCTGACGGTGCCCTGCCTGCCCGAGGTGTGGGCCTATCTCACCCTGCCCAACGGGGCCACCGAACCTCTGACCCACTGGGAGAACATTCTGGGCCGGGGGAGCAGCTGTGATGTGGTGCTCAACTATCCGGTGGTGTCCCGGCAGCACGCCGCCCTCATCCGCAATGAGGACGACACCTGGACCGCCTATGACCTAAATTCCAAAGGCGGGGTCACCGTCAACGGCAAGCCGGTCACCGAGGCCACCGCCGTCCAATACGGCGACGTGCTGGCGGTGGGGGGTGTGGAGACGGTGCTCCTCCCCCTCTCCCCGGAGGAGAAGGCCAAGCGCCGCCGGTCCCGCCGGCAGTCCCGGCCGGTGTCCCCCTGGCTGGGGCTGGTGCTGCTCACCGTCTTTCAGGTGCTGGCCGCCATTCAGCTCACCATCAGCGAGGCCCCCGACGCCTCCCCCATGATCCCCTTTACCTTTTTGTGCCTCACCGGGGTGATGTGGCTTTATTTCCTGGTGCTGCGGGCCCTGCGGCGGGTGGGCTTTGAGATGGAGACCATCGCCTTTTTTCTGTCCACCCTGTCCCTGTCCGTCACCTGCTCCTCCAACACGGCGGCTTTGTTCAAGCAGTTTCTGTGTGTGGTGCTGGGGCTGCTCCTTTTCCTGGTGCTGGGGGTCTTTCTCCGGGATCTGGACCGGGCCAAGCAGATCCGCTGGCTCATGGCAGGGGCGGCCATCGGCTTTTTGAGCCTGACCGTGGTGCTCTACAAGCTGGGCCTTACCGAGGCCAAATACGGCGCGGCAAACTGGCTGAGCATCGGGGGCATCTCCATCCAGCCCTCGGAAATTGCTAAAATTTGTTATATTTTTGCTGGGTCGGCCACCCTGGAACGGCTCTTCCGCAAGCGAAACCTGGGATTGTTTATCGTCCTGACCGGCGTATGCCTGGCCTGCCTGGCCTATATGAGCGACTTCGGCACCGCCGCCATCTTCTTCATCACCTTCGTGGTTATCGCTTACCTCCGCTCCGGGGACTGGGCCACCCTGGCCCTCATCTGCGGCGGCGGGGTGTTCGCCGTACTCACCGTGCTATCGGTGAAGCCCTATATCATGAGCCGGTTTGCCACCTGGGGCCACGCCTGGCAGAACGCCTCAGTGGGCAGCGGTTACCAGCAGACCCGCACCATGTCGGCCGCCGCCTCCGGCGGTCTGGTGGGGGTGGGCCCCGGCGAGGGCTGGCTCCACAACGTGGGGGCGGGGGACACCGACCTGGTGTTCGGTATGCTGTGTGAGGAGTGGGGCCTCATCATCGCGGTGCTGGCCGTTTTGTCCATCGTCACGCTGGCGGTGTTTGCCGTCCGGGCCAGCCGGGCGGGCCGTTCCAGCTTCTATATCATCGCCGCCTGCGCCGCCACCTCCATGATGGTGTTCCAGACCTGCCTCAATGTGTTCGGCGCGGTGGATATCCTGCCCCTCACCGGCGTTACCTTCCCCTTTGTGTCCAACGGCGGCACCGCCATGATCGCCTCCTGGGGCCTGCTGGCCTACCTGAAAGCCACCGACACCCGGCAAAACGCCAGCTTTGCCATCCGCCTGCCCTCCCGGAAGGAGGACCGGCAGAACGCCGAGCTGTCCATGAAACGTGTGGATACCTGGGAGGACGAGTATGAAGAAGATTGAACGACGGGCCCTCCTGTGCCTGATTCTGGCCGCCGCCCTGGTGCTGGGGCTGGGCTTTTACGCCGTCCGCTATGTGCTCTACGGCAACCGCTGGGCCTCCTTTGCCGCCAACCGCCACCTGTACAACAGCCAGGGGCAGCTGTCGGTGGGCCGGGTGCTGGACCGGGACGGGGATGTGCTGTCCTGGGCGGATGAGAACGGCAGCCGCCACTATTATGAGAGCGAGACCGTCCGCAAGGCCACCCTCCACGCCGTGGGGGACGCCCAGGGCAAGATCGGCACCGGGGCCCTCACCGCCTTTGCCGACCGGCTGTCCGGCTTCAACCTCATCACCGGGGCCTATTCCCCCCTGGGCAACGGCAACGATCTGTATCTGACCCTGGACGCCCGGCTCAACTACATCGCCTACCAGGCCATGGGGGGGCGCAAGGGGGCGGTGGGGGTGTACAACTACGAGACGGGGGAGATTTTGTGTATGCTCTCCTCGCCCACCTACGACCCTTTGAACCCACCGGCGGACGCCGACACCAACCCGGCCTATGACGGGGTATACTTAAACCGCTTTCTGTCGGGTACCTTCCCACCGGGGTCGGTGTTCAAAACGGTGACCCTGGCCGCCGCCATTGAGCACATCCCCGACCTATTTGACCGGACCTGGACCTGCACCGGCTCCACGGTTGTGGGGGGAGAGGCCATCACCTGTCCTCACGCCCACGGGGAGATGGATATTTACGGCGCTCTGGCTAACTCCTGCAACGGGGTGTTCGGCCAGCTGGCCGCCGAGCTGGGACCCGAGGTTTTGCAGGAGTACACCGAAAAGGCAGGGCTGACGGCCTCGTACAACATCAACGGCCTCAGCTCCGCCGCCGGGCGGTTTGACTTCTCCGGTACCACCGGCCAGCTGGCCTGGGCGGGGGTGGGCCAGTATAACGACTTGGCCAACCCCTGCGCCATTATGGTGTATATGGGGGCCATCGCTCAGGAGGGGAAGGCCGCCGTTCCCCGGCTGATCTTAAAGACAGAGAATCCCCTAGGCCTGCCCTCTCTGCCCCAGATGACCCGCAAGACGGGCACCCTGGTGGAGTCGGGCACCGCCAAGGTGATGGCGGATATGATGTCCCGCAACGTCATCGACACCTACGGCGCGGGCCGGTTCCCCAATATGGATATCTGTGCCAAGAGCGGCACCGCCGAGGTGGGAGGCGGCCAGTCGCCCCACGCCTGGTTTGCCGGGTTCCTCCGCAATGAGGACGCCCCCTATGCCTTTGTGGTGCTGGTGGAAAACGGCGGCTCCGGCGCGGACGTGGCCGGTTCGGTGGCCGCTCAGGTGCTGGACGCTTTAGTAAATGGATACTGAATGACAAAACCCGGAGCGGGAAACCGCTCCGGGTTTTCCACATCTAATATGAATAATGTGTAAAACCTCTGGGGAACCTATTGACTTTCCCGGGCAAGCCCTTATTATTTATTTAGCACGAAAAATATTGTTCGAACATCGGAGGAAATTCATATGCAAGAGATCAAAGACGACGGGAAGACCCCAAGCCCGCCCAAAAAACCGCTGCTTTTCTACTATGCTCTGGCGCTGGTGGCGCTGATGCTCCTCAACGTCTTCTTCTTTCCCACCGTGCTGGAGCGGCAGGTGATCGAAGTACCCTACAGCCAGTTCCTTACCATGGTGGACAACGACCAGGTAGAGCAGGTGGCTCTGGATGAGGATAGCCGGGAGATCGTATTCATCGCCGCCGATGACAGCGGCAGGGAGGGGTACTACAAGACCGGCGTATGGCCGGATGACGGTCAGCGGCTGCTCAACCAGCTGCGGGAGGACCCGGACATTACATTTACCGCCACCATCCCCACCCAGGCCAATCCCATCCTCTCCATTCTGGTGAGCTGGGTGCTGCCTATCTTTTTCTTCCTCATCATCGGACAGCTGATCTCCCGCTTTATGATGAAGCGGATGGGGAATCTGCCCGGCGGCATGGGCAACGCCATGACCTTCGGCAAGGCCAACGCCAAGGTCTATGTGGAGGAGGCCTCCACCGGCGTGTCCTTTGCCGATGTGGCAGGCCAGGAGGAAGCCAAGGAATCGCTGATGGAGGTGGTGGACTTCCTCCACCAGCCGGACAAATACGCCGAGATTGGCGCACGCCTGCCCAAGGGCGTGCTGCTGGTGGGCCCTCCGGGTACCGGTAAGACCCTGCTGGCCAAGGCGGTGGCGGGGGAGGCCAAGGTGCCCTTCTTCTCCATCTCCGGCTCGGAATTTGTGGAGATGTTTGTGGGCATGGGTGCCGCCAAGGTGCGGGACCTGTTCAAGCAGGCGGGGGAGAAGGCCCCCTGCATCGTGTTCATCGACGAGATCGACGCCATCGGCAAGAAGCGGGACACCGGCGGCTATGGCGGCAACGACGAGCGGGAGCAGACCCTCAACCAGCTGCTGGCCGAGATGGACGGCTTCGACTCCAGCAAGGGCGTGGTGCTGCTGGCGGCCACCAACCGGCCCGAGAGCCTAGACCCCGCCCTCATGCGGCCCGGCCGGTTTGACCGGCGGGTGCGGGTGGAGCTGCCCGACCTTCAGGGCCGTGTGGCCATCCTGAAGGTCCACGGCAAGCACGTCCATGTGGACGGCGACGTGGACTGGGACGCCATTGCCCGGGCCACCGCCGGAGCCTCCGGCGCGGAGCTGGCCAACATCGTCAATGAGGGCGCCCTCCGGGCGGTGCGGCAGGGCCGCAAGACCGTGACCCAGGCCGACCTGGAGGAGAGCGTGGAGACCGTCATCGCCGGAGCCCAGCGGAAGAACGCCGTCATCTCCCCCGAGGAGAAAAAGCTGGTGTCCTTCCATGAGGTGGGCCACGCCTTGGTGGCTGCCCTTCAGACCAACTCCGCCCCGGTGACCAAGATCACCATCATCCCCCGCACCTCCGGGGCCCTGGGCTACACCATGCAGGTGGACCAGGGAGAGCGCAACCTGATGAGCCGGGCGGAGCTAATCAACAAGATCGCCACCCTCACCGGCGGCCGGGCCGCCGAGGAGCTGATCTTTGGGGCGGACAACGTGACCACCGGCGCCTCCAACGACATCGAGCAGGCCACCAAGCTGGCCCGGGCCATGATTACCCGGTACGGCATGACCGAGGAATTTGATATGGTGGCCCTGGAGACCGTGCAGAACCAGTACCTGGGGGGCGACACCTCTTTGACCTGCTCCGCCGAGACGGCGGCCCAGATCGACAAGCAGGTGGTGGCCACCGTGAAGGCGGCCCACCAGAAGGCCCTGGCTCTGCTGCGGGACCACGAGGAGCAGCTGCGCAGCCTGGCGGGCTACCTGCTGGAGAAGGAGACCATTACCGGCGAGGAGTTTATGAAACTGCTGGAGCAAAAATAAGCCCCGGCCTATGGAAGACCCTGTAGGGCGGGGGCTTGCCCCCGCCGCGCCGTCACCGGGCGGCATAGGGACCGCCACACAAAACCGCAACAAAAAATCCCCGCTGCATAGCAGCGGGGATTTCAGCCTGTCGAGAAACCCGGTTTATGCATCAAGCATAAGCCGGGTTTCTGGCGTATAGAGGCCAAAGAAGTACA
>NZ_CALWXV010000051.1 GCF_944385615.1 uncultured Flavonifractor sp.
TACCAAAAAAACAGTAGGATTACAGTATATTTTGCGCATATTTATAATAATGTCACATAATTTTTATTCTGTGGCATTATTCTGCCGCCATACAAAGTTCAAGGCGCTTGGAGCAGGCGCCGTTCTATTTAAAATCCACATGCTGGAAATCAAAAAATAAGAAACGGGCAAAAAGACCAGGCAGGGCGGCGATAAAAGCCGTCCCGCCTGGTCTTTTTGCCCGCAAGGCAATTTTACCTTGTCAAATTCTGCAACTGTATGTATAATAAAACATATTGGTGGCGTTTGCTTCTGGCAGATATGCCACAGAATAAAAATTATGTGACCACCAACCCCAGACGGCCCACCTGTCTGGCGTGGACGATACCACTTTCCGCGGTATAAATGCGCGTGGTATCCACGCTGGAATGTCCCAGGATGTCTGCCAGCCGGGAAAGGTCCTTCTCCATGGTATAATAGGTGCGGGCAAACAGATGCCGCAGATTATGGGGAAATACCTTTTCAGGCGATACTTCCGCACTCTGGCACAGCGCTTTCATCTCACGCCAGATGTGGCTGCGATCCAAGGCCTTTCCGGTACGGGAGAGAAAAACGGGACCGGCGGTAATACCCTGCCGGTGCAGATATGGCTGCAACAGATGACGCAGCTTGTCCGGCAGAAAGACGATACGCCGTTTTCCTTTGTTGGAGATCTCCGCCCGGCCTGTGGCAACTGCCTCGGCGGTGATAAAGCGCAGCTCGGAAACCCGGATGCCGGTGGCGCAAATGGTCTGTAAGATCAGGGAAAGCCGCTGGCTGCCTCTGCGTCGGGCGGCAGCCACCAGACGGACATATTCCTGCCGGTCCAGTTCCCGGCGCTCATCCTGAAACAAGGTCCGTTGGATCCGGAGGGGGCGCAGCCGGAGTTGAAGCCAGCCCATAAAGCTCAGATAGCCATTGAGCGCAGCCAGCATGGTGTTGACAGTGGCAGGTGCCCGCTTGGATATAAGTTCTTCCTTCCACAGCAGCAAGGTCTGCTTGGTCAGGGCCCTTTCTCCCAGCCATTCCCGCAGTACATTCAGGTCATGGGCATACTTTTGCAGGGTAGCGGCAGCACGCTCCCGCTCTTGCAGATAGGACAGATAGCGCCCGATGGTGGCGGCAGTCAACACCGGTGTGGTCATGGTAGTATCCTCCTTATATTGATGTGGGATACCACTATTTTATCGGACAACTCTCTGCTTATTCAGCGCAAAAAAGATGTTCTGTCCAAACAGGCATATCGCCGGCTACAGCATCTTTAAAATTTGCTCCCGCCGTTTTTTCTTATCCTCATACATTGCTTGATCCGCTTTCAGCAGCAGCTGCGAAAAATCCAGTTCATTTTCGCCCCGCCAGGCGTATCCAACCGCCAGCTTTACAGAGCCGCTGTCATCCTGACGGCTGATTTCACCCACCAGTTCCATAAGCTGCGCGTACTCAATGCCTTCGCACAGCACCATAAACTCATCGCCGCCCAGCCGGAAAATGGGGTACCCCTTTCCGCGCTCCTTCAGGAATTGATAGGCCTCACAGATCAGGCGGTCTCCCTCGTCGTGTCCCAGGGTGTCGTTGACCTGCTTTAGCCCCATAATATCGCAGTAGATCATCCCTACCTTAATATCTTCATACTGCAATTTCTCCATGGTGCGGGTCAAAGCGTGACGGTTGAATGCCTTGGTCAGCTGGTCATGGTAGCTCATGCGCTCCAACCGGCGCACCAGTCCCCGCCGCTGGATCATACATACAATAAAGTGTCCGATGATATCCAGCAAAAAAGAGATATGAGACAGGCTGTGAGAAGGGGGATTGTCCACACCATAAAAGCCCAGGATGGTATCCTTGTATACAATGGGGCTGACCACCAGACTGCTGATGCCTTGTGGTTTCAAGGTGCGGTACATTTCCGGATCCTCTTCCCGGATTTCTTCCAGATCGTAAATGACTACATTTTTGCCCTGATGGAACATACGGTACCATAGGGCCACCACTTCATAGGGGACCTGCTGCAAGTTCTGGATTTCGGGGGCAACGTCAGGGGCGCACCATTCATAGGTGTTATCTACCGCTCCGCCGTCAGGCCCTTCAAAGATGTACATCCTGCCGCACTCCAGCTTTTCTCCCAAAAAGGTAAGAAAAATCTGAATGGGGTCTTCCTCCTCGTCGTTACAGCTCAAAGCCAGCCGCAGCGCCTCATTCAGCAGGTGCTCATTGTTCTCATACTCCCGAATGGTATGTTTCTGCTGGGCGTTGACGGAAAGATCCAAGGCCAGTTCTATCCGCACCCGCCTGTCATCCTGTGAAATCATGGTATCCTTGAGCGCAAAATACTTCTGGAGGTTGTCGTTATAGTGGGTCCACTCAAAAAACTCCAGGGGCTTGAGCTTGTAGTTGGTACAGAAGGGACAAGGATAGTTCCTGTTATGCAGAAGCTGATAGCATCGTTTGCCCTTCAGTTCGTCTAAAGAGGATATGTCCAGCATCTGACGCGCCTTTCGGTTCAAGTAGATCATTTCATAGGTATCCATATCCGCCGCATACAGGATTTCATCCATATTCTCAAAATAATTCCAAAAATCCAATGTGGTGTTCTCCTTACTATGGAGTTTTGCAGGAATACGGCTCTATTTCAGGATATGGAATACCGACCTTCCTGCAGCAAGTGCTCAAATGCTTTTATGTAATTGCAAATTATACCATATAATTCGGCAATTTGTAAATCCTTTCCGTGGACAAAAGACAGAACCAGACGGAAAAATACAGCAGAATACACTTCAAATTACAAACATGCTCCCCTCATGAGCGACAGCCTGTCCGGCCTGTCCTCTTGAGGGGAGCATATTTTTCCTATCGAATGGGCGCAAATTTTACTGATACTGGAAAATATTCATATCCTCCAGCGTCAGGTCCTGGTCATAGGGGTTGATGAGCTGGTTGACCGTCTCCAGCGTCTCCTCAGGATAGAGCTGGTAGCAGTACTGTCCCCAACCAGGATAATAGGTGTTTCCGTCTCCCGTGAGGGTGGCGCTGGTCATGCCGTTTTCAAAGTCGAACCCCAGAGCAGGCTGGGCAAACCACAGCATTTCACCAAACTCCAGATTGGTGTTCACATACTCCAGAAAGATCTCAATATAGCTGTTGAGCTTCTGGGGATTGGACAGGGCCTTTTTCACAATGGCCGCAATGAGCTGCTGCTGGGTGCGGGTGCGGCCGATATCGTTGTCCGGGTAGGCGGAGTAGAGATTGTTGGGATAGGTGCCCTCACCGTCGGAGTTTTTCCGGCAGCGGGCCACGTTGAGCACGTCCTGCCCATCCAGGTGCTGCATCCCCGGCTCATAGTGGATATGCAGATCCTGGGCCGGATCGTCATAGGCCATGTGGACCGGCACGTTAAAGTCAATCCCGTCCAGCTCGTCCACCAATACCTTGAAGCCCTCCATATCCACCGCTACATAAAAGTCAATGGGGATACCCAGCAGGTCGGAAATGGTGTCCCGGAGGGCTTCCACCCCTTGCTGATAGACCGCGTTGAGTTTTCCGCTCTCCACCAGCGTGTCCCGCGGGATGGAGACCAGCCCCACCGTCTGTTCCACCGTATCATACATGCAGACCATCATGGTGTCGGCGTTGCTCCCCACCTGATCCTTGGCCACCAATAAAAAGGTGTAGGTATAGGGCTTTCTCTGCCGCCCCGTCTCCGGTTCGGCGCTGGCCCCCGGCGCCGCCGGGGTTGGGGTGGGCTCCGCCGCCATTTCCGGCTCCTTGGCCATCAGCTGATAGGCGCAGAAAAGCACCACAATGAGCGCCGAGATACCGACCAGAATACGATAAAAAATCTTTGCTACCCGTCGTGCCGGAGAGGCACGGCGCAGGCGTTTTCTCCGCTGTGTGCGGGCCACTGGGATGCGCCCCTTTCCATTTACGTTATGTTAACATAGTACTATAGTATAGTGGACCATCCCGTTGCTGGCAAGGGGCTTGGAAAAATTTTTATGAAGTTGTTATGATCCAATCGGAAAAACCGTGCCCGCCGTGATGAGCTGTCCGGCCAGGTCGGCCCGGTAGTCCGGGTGAGCGGGGTCCAGGCTGTTGACCACCACCCCGTCGCTGCCCGCCTTCGCCGTGGCATGGAGATACCGGCCCTCTCCCAGATAGAGCGCAATATGTCCCGGAAAGTAGAGCAGATCGGCGGGCTTGCAGTCCTCCAGAGGAATGGCCCGGGCGGGATAGCCCTCCACAATCTTTGCATCCCGGTACAGGAGTACGCCGCTGAAAAACCAGGCCATAAAGGTCAGCCCCGAGCAGTCCAGTCCCATGGGCGACTTGCCGCCCCAGCGGTACTGCACCCCCAGATAGCTTTTGGCCCGCTCCACCACCCGGGCCCGCAGGGCTTCTTCCGATAGCTCGGGGGCAGTCTCATGATATTGCCCCAGCAAGCCGCGTTTTGTATACCCCTGCCGTCCATCGGACAGCAAAACCTTCTGCCACCCCTCTGGGCAGGGCTCCGGCAGCAGCGCGGCCAGCCCGCCCCGGAGCAGCATGACCAGCACAGGCTCCTCCACCGCGGGCCGGACCAGCACGTCGGCAAAGGAGGCGGTCACCACCATTCTGGGCAGCGCCGTCCACCCTTCGTCTGGAACCAGCCAGCTCTGCCGTACCCAGCCGGAATAGCCATAGTGGGTACGCACCTGCCACCAGTCCCCCTCCCGCGCCTCCGGCCCGGTGACCGGCCAGCCGGTCAAAATCTCATCCACCCGCTCGGCCTCTGTGCCGGGGGCGGCATAGAGGGGACACAGGGGCGTCGCTGCAAGATATCTCATAAACCCTCCCATTTTTTCTGGAATTGTGGTATGCTGATTGTACCATTTATAGGACACTTGATATGATATGCTGAAGAGAAACGCGGGAATAAAGGGGGTTGCTTCCATGCCCAGAAGCGCAAATCAAAAACTGAAACTGCTCTGCCTGTGCAAACTCCTGTGGGAGTTGACCGACGAGGACCACACACTGACCGTCCCTCAGATCATCGCCCATCTGAAGGACTGGGGAATCAGGGCCGAGCGCAAGAGCATCTATACGGATATGGAAGCACTGCGCCAGTTTGGCCTGGATGTTCAGTGCCGGAAGGGCCGGGCGCCGGGCTGGTTTCTGGGGGAGCGTCCTTTCCAGCTGGCGGAGCTGAAGCTGCTGGTGGACGCGGTGCAATCCTCCCGCTTTATTACCCAGCGGAAAAGCAGCGAGCTGATTCACAAATTGGAATCCCAGGCCAGCATCCATCAAGCCCGCCAACTTCAGCGGCAGGTCTATGTGGACCGGCGGGTCAAGACCATGAACGAGAGCATCTACTATACCATTGACAAGCTCCATACCGCCATCGCCAACCGGAAAGCGGTGACCTTCCTCTATTTTGAGTATAATGTCCGTAAGGAGAAGGTCTTTCGTCATGACGGCCGCCGGTATGCCGTCTCCCCCGCCGGTCTGATTTGGGACAATGAAAACTACTACCTGGCGGGATATGACCACCGTTCTCAGCAGCTGCGCCACTACCGGGTGGACAAGATGGCCGATCTGGCGGTTACCTGTCTGCCGCTGAAGGGGGTACCGGAGGAATTTGACATGGCATCCTATGCGGGAAAACACTTTGGTATGTTCTCCGGCCGGGAGGGCCAGGTCACCCTCCGCTGCCGCGACAGTCTTGTGGGGGTGGTGCTGGACCGGTTCGGCCTGGAGGCCATTCTGGTGCCCGACGGGGAGAGTCACTTCACCGTCACTGTCTCCGCCGTGGTCAGCCCGCAGTTTTTAGGCTGGCTCTTCGGTCTGGGCGACGGCATACAGCTGCTGCGGCCTCAGTGGGCGGTGGAGGAATTGCGCCGGCAGCTAGCGTCGGTAGCCCGGCTCTATCCAGAGGCGTAAGTCCTGTCAGCTCCAGGTCTGCCACACCTCCGGGCAGTAGCCCACGGTGGCCTGTTTCCCATTGCGGACGATGGGCGTTTTCAGCAGCTTGGGGTTGTCCAGCAGCTTGTCCAGCTTGTCGGCGTCGTAGGCCAGATAGTTCAGCAAAGCGGCGTCGGGGTGCTTCTGGTCAATCAGGTTGTCCAGCCCCACGGCGTTGACCACACTTTTCAGCTCCCCGGCGCTCATGCCGTACTTGCCCAGGTCCACGGCCTGAACCTTGATCCGCCGCTCCTTGAACCAGCGCTCGGCTTTTTTGTGTCAAAGCATTTGCTTTTTCCAAAGATCTGTATATTCATCTCTTACTCTCCCATATAGGTGAACCGGGGGCCGTGATAGCCCTCCCGCTCCACAATTTCATTCCACATATGCGCCGGCCGGACCCAGATCCCCCGCTCGCCGTAGAGAGCCTGATAGACCACCATAGGCTCCATGGTCTCCGAGTGGCGGGCCATATAGAGCAGCTGGTACTCCCTGCCCTTGAAATGGCGGTAACGGCCGGGGCGCAGCTCCAGACAATCCATGTGATGGGCCTCCTTGCTCCATGTATAGTATTTTTGCTATTGTACCATATCCGCCCTCGCCGGACAACCTGAGGCAATTGGCTCCCAAAATAGTGGTATACTTTTCCCCTGCTGCGTGGTATAATAAAAAGGCTAATATGGCTTTATGCGCATACACGCGCTTTGAATAAGGCAAGGACACAGAATGGATAGAGGCGCCAGGCGGTGCAGGGCCGTTCCCTTTTTCCGGCGAGGCAGGGCCGGAAAGAGCGGAATCCCACCGCTTTTCTTTTGTGCGCTCACATCCGGACCGGGTCCATCCATAGACACGGAAAAACGGAATGATAGTAAAGGAGTGTACCAAGACTTTTATGGCTGAAAAACTGAAAATCATCTCTCTGGGTGGTCTGAACGAGATCGGCAAGAACCTGACCGTCTACGAGTACGGCGGGGACATGATTATTGTAGACGTGGGCATGGGCTTTCCCGACGACGATATGTACGGCATTGACGTGGTCATCCCCGATTTCTCCTATCTCATCAAGAACAAGGACCGGATTCGGGGCATTTTCCTCACCCACGGTCACGAGGACCATATCGGGTCCATCCCCTATCTCCTGCGGGATGTGAATGTGCCCATCTACGCCACCCGGATGACCGCCGGGCTGGTGAAGCTGAAGCTGGAGGAGCACCGTCTGGTGAACAAGACCAAGCTCATCACCTGCGAGTCTGGGGAGAGTGTGAAGGCGGGCAAGTTCTCGGTGGAGTTTATCCATGTGAATCACTCCATCGCTGACGCCTGCGGTTTTGCCATCAAGTGCCCGGTGGGCACCGTCATCCACACCGGCGACTTCAAGATCGACCCCACCCCCATCCAGGGCGGTATGATGGACCTGGGCCGGCTGGGACAGCTGGGCAAGGAGGGCGTGCTGGCTCTGCTGGCCGACTCCACCAACGTGGAGCGCCCCGGATTTACCAAGAGCGAGCGCAGCGTGGGTGATTCTTTCGACGCCCTCTTCCGGGGCTGTGAGCAGCGCATCATCGTTACCACCTTTGCCTCCAATGTGGACCGCATCCAGCAGATCATCGACGTGGCCGCCCGGTATGGCCGCAAGGTGGCGGTCACCGGCCGCTCCATGGAGAACGCTATGAAGGTATCCACCGAGCTGGGCTATATGAACATCCCTTCCGGGGTGCTGGTGGATCTGGCCCATATCAAGAGTCTGCCCCGGAATAAGGTGTGCATCATCACCACCGGCAGCCAGGGCGAGACCATGTCCGCCCTGACCCGCATGGCCTTCAACACCCACCGGCAGGTGGACATCCAGGCCGGCGACCGGGTCATCATCTCGGCCTCCGCTATCCCCGGCAACGAGCACTCCATTGGCAACGTTATCAATGAGCTCTATCGCAAGGATGCCGAGGTGGTCAATGAGCGGCTGGGGGCCCTCCATGTGTCGGGCCACGCCTGCCAGGAGGAGCTGAAGATCATCCATGCCCTGGTGAAGCCCAAGTTCTTCATACCGGTCCACGGTGAGCAGCGTATGCTGAAAACCCACGCCAAGCTGGCCCAGCAGATGGGCATGAACCCCAAGAATATCATCATCAGCGACATTGGCAAGGTCATTGAGCTCACCCCCAACTCCGCCAAGATCAACGGCACCGTGCCCGCCGGCCGGGTATTTGTGGACGGCTACGGCGTAGGCGACGTGGGCAGCGTGGTGCTCCGGGACCGGAAGCATCTGGCCGAGGACGGCATGATCGTGGTGGTGGTCTCCATGTCCGGGGAGGACGGCTCTGTGGTGTCCGGCCCCGATATCATCACCCGGGGCTTTGTGTATGTGAAGGAGTCCGAGGGCTTGATGGAAGAGCTGCGGAAGGTGGCGGTCAACGCCCTGGAAACCTGCCAGCGGGACAGCCTCACCGACTGGGCCGCCATCAAGTCGGAGATCAAGAACGCCATGTCCAACTTCCTCTATAAAAAGACCAAGCGCAATCCCATGATCCTCCCGGTCATTATGGAGGTCTGAGCGGAACGCGCCTGACAGAAGCAAACAACGGCCGCCTCTCGGCGGCCGTTGTTGTTTCTGTCAGTTGTTCATCAGAGCGGCGGCAGAAAAGTGGCCTCTATGCTCCACCACCAGGTTGGTCAGCCAGCTTGCCGTATCCCGGTCCGGTCCGGTGTAGGAGAAATTCACCCCCATGGTCCCATAAAAATAATCGGCGTGGTATCGGTATTCCTTGTCCCCGTCCCCGTCCTGGTCTTCGTAGAGGGAATAGGTGGTAACGTCTGCGGATTGAGCAGCAGCCTCGGCATAAAGCAGGTCGATGAGGGGTTCCTGACCGGGCCACAGCTCCAGCCGCAGCTCCTCCTCCCCCCTCTGGCCCACAATATCGATCCGCCACGGCTGGCCTGTTCCATCATAAATCACCGTACCGTCCAGTCCAAAGCCGGTCCAATCCAGTCCCCAGGGTACCTGCTCCGTCCCACCCAGAACGGAGATGATCTCGTGGGCGGTGAGTTCTTCGGCAAACCATCCCTCCGGGTAGCCGTAATCTCCTGCCATAGCCTCAGAACCGGTGCAGTCCGGGTAGTCATAAGCCGGTACATTGAAAAAGCTGTGGGGCTGACCCTCAGCGGGGTCCTCCACCACCAGGGTGTACTCCGTCTCCTGCTCGATCTGATGGGTGGCCGCCGGGGTAGCCGCCACCCCCACGGTTGGATCTGGCTGGGACAATCCTCTGCCCTGCCATAGCTGCCAGCCGCCCACCGCCGCCACCAGACAGCAGGCCGCCAGACCTCCCACCGTCAGGGCGGGGCGAAGCTGCCTTTGGTGCCGTCTCCCCGCCAGAATCTTTTCCCGCAGTCCGGCAGGCGGGACGATGCGGTCCATATAGCTGCGATATCGATTCATTGCAAGTCTCCTTTCAGCAGCGCCCCCAGTCTGGCCCTGGCCCGGGTCAACCGGGAGCGGACGGTGCCCTCCCGCCAGCCTGTCATTTCCGCGATCTCCGCCGTCTGGTATCCCTCATAGTAATAAAGGTGCAGCACCGTCCGGTCCTTGGCGGGCAGACGCCCGATGGCCTCCAGTAAGGTCTGTTCCTCCGGCCCGGCGGCGGGATAGGTGTCCAGCAACGGGGCGGTGCGCCGCCGCCAGGGGGACCGCAGGCGGCTTTTGCAGCCGTTGACCGTTACCCGCAGCAGCCAGGCTTTCTCGTGGGCAGGGCTTTCCCATTCCGGCGCTTTTTCTATACAGCGCAGGAAGGCGTCCTGTACCGCGTCCTCCGCCTCATGGGCGTCCCTCAGGATGGCCAGAGCGGCCCGATACAGGGTGGTCTCATAGGTGTTGACCAAATATTCCAACCGGTTGGGGTCCATCTTTTCTCCCCCTTTCACCCTAAATACGCTTTGGGCCCTGGTTTTGCTGCGGTCATTCTCGGAAAAATCCCAAATGGTTTCCTTGGCGGTATGGCTTTTTCTATGTTTTTCTATGATATAATGATTTTTATAGTCTGGATAGAAACACGCAAAGGAGAGCTACCATGTCAGAACAAACGGACCTGCGTCTGGCCGTGCTGATCGACGCGGACAACGCTCCCCGCTCGGCTCTGGGGGATATCATGGCGGAAGTGGCCGTGTACGGCACCCCCACCATCAAGCGCATCTACGGCGATTGGACCACCCCCAATCTGGCCTCCTGGAAGGGACCGCTGCTGGAAAACGCCATCAGTCCTGTGCAGCAGTACAGCTATACCACCGGCAAAAACGCCACCGACTCGGCCATGATTATCGACGCCATGGATATCCTCTATACCGGTCAGGTGGACGGCTTTGTGCTGGTGAGCAGCGACAGCGACTTTACCCGTCTGGCGGTCCGCCTGCGGGAGGCCGGCAAAAAGGTGTACGGCATGGGAGAGCGCAAGACCCCCAATCCCTTTATCGTAGCCTGTGATAAGTTTGTGTACATCGAGGTCATCCGGGCGGCAGCGGAGCAGGCCCGGGCTGAGGAGGAAAAGCCGGAGCGGCCCAGGACTCAGAAGCCCCAGAAAAAGAAGGAGTCCCCCGCCCAGGCCCAGGAGCCGGAGCACCGGGTACCCAAGGCGGTGGTCAAGCTGATCGCCGAATCGGTGGATACCATTGCCGACGAGGACGGCTTTGCCTCATTGGGGGAGCTGGGCAATCTGCTGGTGAAAAAGCAGCCCGACTTCGACCCCCGGAACTTTGGCTTTTCCAAGCTGTCCAAAATGATGAAATCCCTGCCCCGGTTCCAGGTGGAGGTGCGCCCCACCAGCCAGCCCAACGTGACCCACATTCTGGTCCGGGACAAACAGAGCAAATAACCCGGGTGTGCGCCCACATTTTACCATGGAAAGCTGCGAAATTCACAGCTTTCCATGGCTTTTTTTGTGCACTTTTCAGAAAGACAGACGCAATTTCATGGGGTATAATAATGCGGACCGATGGGCGGGTGTCCAATCCTTGCCACTGGTCCGGATTTGAACCATAGTTTTCGTGAAAGAACGGCCAATCTCCCGTATAGTTTCGCCTGAACGGGGGTAAATTACCGTTGGAAGGTGGTTTCCCTGTCCCAGTAGAAGAAACCTCTTTGATTTTACCGCGAGCTATGCTATAATGTATGTGTATTGAAGCGCTTTGCGGTAACAAAGCGCTGTAAGATGCTTTATTGTACCGGTTTTTTCCGGTTTTGGATCCTGCCGGTGTGGTGTGTATCCCGGCAGAAGGAATAGAGGGTTGCATTTTGACAAAGTATGTAATTCACGGCGGAAAGCCGCTCTATGGAGAAATCGACATCAGCGGCGCCAAAAACGCCGCTGTTGCTATCATCCCCGCCGCCCTGCTGGTGGACGGGGTTTGCCGGATTGAAAATCTGCCTCAGATCAGCGATGTGACGCTGCTGCTCAACATTCTGCAAGAGCTGGGCGCCGATGTGCGTACCGTCAACCGTACCACCGTAGACGTGGACTGCTCCCACATCCGCAACGCCCGGGTGCCGGAGGAGCTGGCCCGCAAGATCCGGGCCTCTTATTATCTGATCGGCGCTCTGCTGGGCCGCTTTGGTTCCGCGGAGGTTCCCCCGCCCGGCGGCTGCGACTTTGGCGGCCGTCCCATTGACCAGCATATCAAGGGGTTTGTCGCCATGGGGGCCAACGTGGACGTCCGGGGCGGCTATATCCATGCCAAGGCAGCTAACGGCCGTATGACCGGCACTCAGATTTATCTGGATATCGTCTCTGTGGGCGCCACCATGAATATCATGCTGGCCGCCGTGTTGGCGGACGGTCTCACCATCATTGAAAACGCCGCCAAAGAGCCCCACATCGTGGATTTGGCCAACTTCCTCAACTCCATGGGGGCCGAGATCATGGGCGCCGGTACCGACGTTATCAAGATCCGCGGGGTGGAGCGCCTTTCCGGCGGCACCTATTCCATCATCCCCGATCAGATCGAGGCCGGCACCTATATGGCTGCCGTGGCCGCGGCCGGCGGCGAGGTCCTGGTCAAGAATGTGATTCCCAAGCATCTGGAGTGTATCACCGCCAAGCTGTTGGAGATGGGGGTGGACGTGGAGGAGCGGGACGACGCAGTACTGGTGCGCCGTACCGGCAAACTGACCCGCACCAACGTCAAAACCCTGCCCTATCCCGGTTTCCCCACCGATATGCAGCCTCAGATCGCCGCGGTCCTCTGTCTGGCGGAGGGCACCAGCGTCATTACCGAGGGCGTCTGGGACAACCGTTACCGCTATGTGGACGAGTTCCGCCGTATGGGGGCTCAGATCCAGGTGGACGGCAAGATTGCCGTTATTGAGGGCGTGGAGAAGTTTACCGGCGCCCGGATTCAGGCCTGTGATCTGCGGGCTGGCGCTGCCATGGTCATCGCCGGTTTGGCCGCGCAGGGCACCACCGAAATTGGCCGTATCCACCACATTGAGCGGGGCTATGAGGATATTGTCCGCAAGCTCTCCGGCATAGGGGCCGACATCCGCGTTGTGGTCACCCCCGACGAGGACAAGCAGGCCCAGGTCGGATAAGAAAAACACGATGTTCAGGCGGGGATGCTCCCCCGCCTCTTTTTTCTGGAACGGAGGATTTTATGCTGGAACTGTGTACCCTGGCCAGCGGCTCCAGCGGTAACTGTCTGCTGGTCAGCGACGGCGCCACTCATCTTCTGGTGGATGCCGGTATCTCCTGCCGGCGCATTACCACCGCTCTGAAGGGTCTGGGGGTAGACCCCGCCTCCCTCTCCGGAGTGCTCATCACCCATGAGCACTCCGACCACATCTCCGGCCTCACCACTTTGACCAAACAGCTGGGGATACCGGTCTATGCCAGCCGTGGCACCGGACGGCAGCTGTGCTACCGGATCGCCTTCCTGGAGGAAGTGCTCCATCCCTTTACGCCGGGGGACTGTTTTTCCATCGGCGGCATTGATGTGGAGAGCTTCCCCACCCCCCATGACGCCGCCGAGAGCACCGGCTACGCCCTGTCCGCCGGTGGCCGGAAGGCGGCGGTGGTCACCGATCTGGGTCATGTAACGGCGGCGGTGGAAGCGGGCATCCAAGGGGCCAATCTGCTGGTGGCCGAGGCCAACCACGACATAGAATGGGTCCAGTCGGGTCCTTATCCCGATTTTCTCAAGGACCGTATCCTGGGGGACCGGGGCCACCTGTCCAATGAGGCGGGGGCGGCTCTGGTGTGCTCCGCTGTGACAAAGGGGGCCTCCACCATTGTGCTGGCCCACCTGTCCCACGAAAACAACACCCCAGAGCGGGCCCATCAGGTGGTGGGCGACGCCCTTGGCCGCATGGGGGCCCTGCCCGGCCGGGATGTATTGCTGGATGTCGCCCCCCACAGCGAGCCGGGACAGAGGTACGCAGTATGAAGGGCGCGGTGGTCCACATTCTCTGTGTGGGCAAGCTGAAGGAGAAATTCTACATAGACGGGGCGGCGGAATATGCCAAGCGGCTGGGGGGCTACTGTAAACTCCAGCTCACCGAGCTGCCCGAGGAGCGGCTGCCCCAGAATCCCTCCCGTGCCCAGATCGACGCCGCGCTGGAAAAGGAGGCCGTTGCGGTGACTGCCAAGCTGCCGAAAGGGGCGGCGGTGGTAGCCCTGTGTGTGGAGGGGGAGCCGCTGTCCAGCGAGAAGTTGGCCGCCCGGCTGGAAAAGTGGACGGCAGCGGGCAAAAATACTCTGGTCTTTCTCATTGGCTCCTCCTACGGTATGGCCCCCTCTCTGAAGGCGCGGGCCGACCTGCGGCTGTCCATGTCCCCCATGACCTTTCCCCACCATCTGGCCCGTGTCATGCTGCTGGAGCAGATCTACCGCTGCTTCAAGATTCAGGAGGGCTCCGGTTACCACAAGTAGCCGCAGGAATATTTTTGCAGTCTCTCCCCCAAACTTCCAAAAGATAAGCTGGATATACCGCTCAGTTTGTGCTATAATCACAAGCGCAGAGATGTGCTTTTGCTGAAATTGAGGTATTGGAGGTAATTCCCATGGCTTATCGTGATGAATATGAAAAGTGGCTCAACAGTCCCGCCCTCAGCGCCGCTGAGAAGGCGGAGTTGCAATCCATCTCCGGCGATGATAAGGAGATCGAGAGCCGCTTTTTTGCTCCTTTGGAGTTTGGTACCGCCGGCCTGCGGGGCACCATGTGCGTGGGCCTGCACCAGATGAATATCCACGTCATCCGCCACGCCACCCAGGCCTTTGCCGAGGTCATCAAGGCGGAGGGCCCTGAGGCTGTGGCCCGGGGTGTGGCCGTCTGCTACGACTGCCGCAACAATTCCGAGGCCTTTGCCCGGGAGACCGCCTGTGTCATGGCGGGCAACGGCATCAAGGTCCGTCTGTTTGACGCCCTGCGTCCCACCCCCGAGGTGTCCTTTGCCGTCCGGGAGTATCACTGCATCGCCGGCGTGAACGTCACCGCCAGCCACAACCCCAAGGAATACAACGGCTATAAGGTCTACTGGCAGGACGGGGCTCAGCTGCCCCCCCACCACGCCTCCGCCATCGCCGCTAAGATGGAAGAGCTGGACCTGTTCGACTCCATCAAGCGTATGGATTATGACGAGGCGGTCAAGGCCGGTATGATCACTTTGATGGGTGAGGAGACCGATGAAAAATTCCTGGCCAATGTGATGGGACAGGTCAACGACAAGGCCGCGGTGGAGCAGGTAGCCGACACCTTCAAGATGGTGTATACCCCCTTCCACGGCACCGGCTACAAGCTGATCCCCGAGGCGCTGCGCCGCCTGGGCATGAAGCACGTCATCTGTGTCCCTGAGCAAATGGTCATCGACGGCAACTTCCCTACTGTGGTCTCCCCCAACCCGGAGAACCCCGAAGGCTTCTACCTGGCGGTGGATCTGGCCAAGAAGGAGGGGGCCGACTTCATCCTGGGCTCCGACCCGGACGCCGACCGGGTGGGCATTATGGTCCGCAACAACCAGGGCGAGTACATCACCATCTCCGGCAACCAGACCGGTGTGCTGCTGCTGGACTATCTGATCGGGGCCAAGAACCGCACCGGCAAGATGCCGGACAAGCCGGTGGCTCTGAAAACCATCGTCACCACCGAGATGGCCCGCAAGGTGGCCGAGACCAACGGCCTCAAGTGCTATGACACCTTTACCGGCTTCAAGTTCCTGGCTGAAAAGAAGGACAAGCTGGAGAACGCCGGCGAGGGCAAGGTGATCTTCGCCTACGAGGAGAGCTACGGCTATATGCTGGGCGATTATGTCCGGGATAAGGACGCCGTCACCGCCGCTCTGGCCCTCACCGAGATGGCCGCCTGGTACGCCGGTCAGGGCATGACCCTGTACGACGCCCTGCAAAAGTGCTATGAGAAGTACGGCTTCTATGGCGAGAAGACCCTGAACCTTGTGATGCCTGGCCTGGACGGTTTGAAGAAGATGGCCGACCTGATGGCTGGCCTGCGGGAGCATCCCCCGGTGGAGATCGCCGGTGTGGCGGTGGCCCAGCAGAAGGACTACAGGGATGGCAGCGTAGTCAATGTATCTGACGGCGCCAAGAGCACCATGGAGCTCACCGGCTCCAATGTGCTGCGGTATGAGATGACCGACGGCACCAGCGTCATCGTTCGTCCCTCCGGCACCGAGCCCAAGGTCAAGGTGTATATCCTGGCCAACGGCGCTACCAAGGCCGAGTGTGACGACAAGGTGGTCAAGTATACCGCCTGGGCCGAGAGCCTGAAAAACTGAATCTATCCCATAAAAATTGCCCCCGGCTTTACGCCGGGGGCAATTTTTCAGCCTGTCGAAAAAGTCCAGCAAAAGCTGGGCTTTTTCATTTAGATGAGATAAAATAGAGGAGGTGGTGAGAA
>NZ_CALWXV010000052.1 GCF_944385615.1 uncultured Flavonifractor sp.
TGATTTGCGTGTTCAATGACTTCACCTCATTTCTGATTTGGTGTTGTCATGTGCCTGCATAACAGCCCTGGAAACAACAAAAGCCGCCACTTAAAACAAGTGACGGCTTCGCTTAAATCCAATATTCTGTTGTGTTTGGAATCAAAAGGTTTTGAGTTCCTTTCTGCTATTCATTTGTCGTTAATGAAACACCTCCTGCAATTCGACTTATTTCAGTATGATTTTTCGGTTTGGAAAAGGATGAAAAAATCAGACTGAAAACCTCAAAACCCTTGATCCTACGGGGCTTTTCCGGTTTGTCGTAATTATACCGTAAGGGCATACTTTTGCTACGATGGCCCTCTCCAGTGGCGTGGATGTAAAGACCCTGTCCAGTATGCTGGGCCACTACAGCGCTGGGTTCACCCTGGACACCTATACGCACATCACCAACGATATGCAGCGAGGCGCGGCGGAAAAGATCGGCGGCTTCATGGAAACGGCCACGGCCAAACCGGGACCGGAGCCTCCCGACCCGCCGGAGGAGAACCGGTGCAAGGTGATACCGTTCGAGAGGGTGGGGTAAAAGCAGCGATTTAAAATGGGGCGATACGCTTTCCGTGTATCGCCCCATTTTCTCTGCCGGACAATAGACTCAGCCAAAATCATGCCGGTTGCCGCAGCCGGAACCAAGCGCCTCAAACACGCAGACAATTTCTTCAATCTGATGAAAGCATTCACTGTCTTCCAGGGAGTCGTCCTCCAGAATGGCTTTGATTTTTTGCAGCGCCTTGTAGCACTCCAGCTCAGCAATTTTGATTACCTCTGTATCGGTAAGCCCAGAGAAGGATACCTGAACCTTCTTGTCTGCCAGAACATGACAGAGAATCTCCTGAAACAATTCCATCCAAAGCCCTCCTTAGTACTTATTAGTTCTACCATCAACATTCTAATAGGAAGATGCTATATCGTCAATAGTATCAATAAGTACTAAGGATGGTGGGCGGTATGCATTTCCAAAGACTGAAAGATTTGCGTGAAGATAAAGACCTGCGGCAGGAGGATGTGGCGGAAATTCTGGGAATCAGCCAGACCGTCTATTCCCGCTATGAGCGTGGGTTCCAGACCATCCCGGTGATCCATCTGCTGAAGTTGGCGGACTACTACAAGGTGTCCACGGATTATATTCTGGGACGGACAAATAACAGCAAGCCCTACGCCGCCAGGTAAATCATCGCTCTTTTTCCCGTTAGGGATTGGTTAGGGATTTGGCAATTTCGGCGGCCATCCTCGCTCATGTTCCTACCGCTTTTCTGCCCCTTGAACCGTTACTGAACAGCAATCGGATAAACTGCAAAAACAGAACAAAAAACACAGAAAAACCGCCTGAAAAGGCGGTTTTTCTGTGAAAAATGGTCGGAGTGCGGGGACTCGAACCCCGGGCCTCCTGCTCCCAAAGCAGGCGCGCTACCAACTGCGCAACACCCCGAAATGAAATTGTGGAACTGCCCGGGCGGTTTCTCCCAAAGCAAGCGCGCTACCAACTGCGCTACACCCGGTTATGAAATTTTCTAGTTGTGGTCAAAGTCGTTTTTCGACTAAGCCCTTTGCTGGAACAGTTCCTACTTCTGGTAGTGCCCCAGCGGGTTGCGGGGTTACAGTTTTTCCTCATAGATGGGACTCATGTGGCTCCCAAAGCAAGTGTGTTACCACTTACACAATATCCTGTTAGTGTAAACACTCTAAACCATATTGCGTAAGGCAACGGACAATTTAATATTATAATATATGCTGTCAAGAATTGCAAGAGTCTATTTTTATCTGTCATTGCAGAGTTTGTAGGAGTACTGTATCCCCAGTCCTTGATAAAAGTTAGGAGCAAAGGAAACTATAAGCTTGTGGATCGTATTTTCGGTGCTTAAATTATTTGGGACAATCTTGGGACATGAGGCTGGTTATATCATTCGTCTGAAATCATGTCCTCTGTGCCTCATACCGGGTGCAGACCTGTTCGATCAAGTCCAGGCTTTTCGTTCCGATGGAGCGAAGGGCCAGCAGAGCGTCCGGTCCAGTCTGCTGAAGATGGCACAGCTGCTCCATGGTGTTGATCCGCTCCCGCCGCAGGGCCAACGATAACCGCCGCAGCTGGGACCGCCGTTCCGGAAAACAGGCCTCACAGGCGATAAAATAGTCCTTTAACATTTTTGTGTCCTCTTTCTCCATAATAGAGCGCCCCCTACATTTATTCGTTTCCCTTATTTTATAAAAAAGCCGCGCTCTGTACCAGTACGAAAGAAGACGTAAAGTACATCAAAACTCGTACTTGACAAATTGGTTTTTTATGCACAGATGTTATTCTTTTAACAGCAAACGGCATGAGGGAATTTGTGGAAGCACTACAGACGGCAGAACGGAATTATGGTCCCGGCTGCTTGAGGAAACGAATAGGAGGACAACCCAACAGAGTTGTCCTCCTGTTTATGGTGTTCCTGCAGTAAGTTACTTTTGCACTCCAAGCACTCTGTATGGTCTGCCAATCGAGCCTGTTGACTATTTTCAAACAAGGCCTTACAGACCGGCGCACTGGGCCTCAATGTCGGCCTCGCAGTCCTTCATGGCCTGGAGGGTGCGCTCCAGCAGGTCGTTCAGCTCCCAGCCCAGCATCTGGGCCCCTTGGGCAATAGTCTCCCGGGAGCACAGCCGGCGGCAAAGCGCTTGTCCTTATACTTCTTCTTCAGGCTGGACAACTCCATATCCTGAACGCTCTTGGAAGGACGCATCAGAGCGGCGGCGCCGATCAGTCCGGTGAGTTCGTCCACAGCAAAGAGGACCTTTTCCATCTGGTGCTCGGGCTCCGCGTTGCCCTCGGTCATACCCCAGCCGTGACTTACCACCGCATGGATGAGGGCGGGGTCCAGGCCCTTTTCCTCCATGATCTCCCGGACTTTGACACAGTGCTCATCAGGATACTGCTCAAAATCCAGATCGTGAAGCAGACCCGCAGTGGCCCAGAAGCCAGCCTCATTTTCATAGCCCAACTGTCGGGCGAACCAGTCCATGACGGCCTCCACGGTGAAGGCATGGCGGAGGTGGAAAGGTTCCTTATTGTATTCCTTCAGCAGGTCCAGGGCCTGCGCTCTGGTCAGTTCCATGGCAAACAGCCTCCTTTTTGTACTTTGCTGCATTATAGCACAGAAGCGCGCCCAATGCAAAGCCCACCGGGCCTGGATGTAGGTCCGGTGGGCTTTGGGGGCTATGGCTGTCCCGGCGGCGGCAGAAAAGTGCGCCCACCGATATCCTCCAAAGGGAAATAGGATGCGTGGTACCGGGCAGCAAAGTGCTGGAGCCGGTCCAGGGAGTCCACCTGGCGGTACTGGGCGCTGATGCGGTCCTGCACATGGGCGGGCAGATGGTCAAAATATTCCTGGGCCCGGGGATCATGGCGAAACAGCACGTAAAGGTCGGTATAAGGCTGGTGCATACGATCACCCCAAGGATAGGATGCCATCCCAGGGCAAACACTACACCAGAAACTTATTGAAAAAATTCACCCTAAAACTGCCACGCGGATTTCAGCAGGGACAGAGCGGGAGCCATATCCTGGGGGGCCACCCGGGTATAGCCCAGGATCAGGGCCGGGGGGCGGCCGGCTGGGGGCGGGGTCAGGTCGCAAATGGACAGGGGGGAGACTCCTACACCCACCTCGGCCGCTCGGGCGGCCAGTTCCGGCTCCTTCCAGCGGCGGTCCATCCACAGCAGCAGGTGGAGACCGGCGTCTCCCCCGACGAAGGAGCCCACTTGGGTCAGCCCAGTCTCCCGGGCAGCGGCCAGAAGAGCCTCCCGTCGGGCTTTGTAGTGGGTGCGGGTGCGGTTCAGATGCCGCTCAAAGTGGCCCCGGTCCATAAAGCGGGACAGAGCGTACTGCTCGAAGGAGGGGACTGTGGAGGAGTAGAACCAGAACTCCCGCCGCCACCGCTCCGCCAGATGAGGGGGCAGCACCATGTAACTGATACGCAGGGAGGGGGCCAGACTTTTGGCAAAGGTATTCAGGTAGATCACCCGCTCCCCTTTGTCCAGGCTCTGAAGGGCGGGGATGGGACGGCCGGAGAAGCGGAACTCACTGTCGTAGTCGTCCTCCAGAATATAGCGCTGGGGCTGGGCAGAGGCCCAGCGCAGCAGTGCCTGCCGCCGGGTCACCGGCATGATGATACCAAGGGGAAAGTGGTGGGAGGGGGTGACGTGGACCACCTGGACGCCATGCTGGTCCAGCTGGTCTACCTGCAAGCCCTGACTGTCCAGAGAGATGGGCTCCACTTGGACCCCGCAGCTACGGAGGATGCGGTGGGTCTTGGTGTAGCCCGGATTTTCCACGCCGTAGCAGCCAGACCGGCCCAGCAGCTGCACCAGCAGGGTGGTGAGCACCTCTGAACCGGCACCTACCACGATTTGGGAGGGATCGGCCTGGATGCCCCGGAAGCGGTACAAGTGGGCGGCAATGGCCTGCCGCAGGGCGGGCACGCCCTGGGGATGGGGGGTGTTGAGCAGGGTGTCCTCCTGTTGGGACAGAACCTCCCGCATCAGCTTGGCCCAAGTGGCAAAGGGGAACAGAGCGGTGTCCACCGCGCTGGTGGAAAAGTCGTAGCGAAAGGTGGGGCGGGTGGCCTCCTGGGGGGGCGAAAGGCGGGGAAGCTGGACCTCTGTCAGGGCAGACTCTGCCGCCTGGACAAAAAAGCCTCGCTTGGGTTTGGACTGAAGATAGCCCTCGGCCAGCAGCTGTCCATAGGCCCCTTCCACCGTCACCACGCTGATTTTCAGATGGGCGGCCAAGGCCCGCTTGGAGGGCAGCCGCTCCCCGGCAGCCAGACGGCCCGCCTCGATCTCTCCCCGAATGTGGCGGTAGAGCTGTTCATACAGGGGCATAGCGGCCCCGCTGTCTAAAATAGGGGTGAGCATACGCTCCCTCCCTTCAAAAGGTAGGATAGCCTGCTTACTACTATATCGAATACTGGAACAGAGCGCAAGAGGGACCGAAGTCCATCGAAACCGGTCCCACGATAAAAAAGATTCCCGCCGGGACCACCGTATGAAAGGGACCGGCGGGGACATACTGAACACAGACAAAGAGAAGAGGAGGCATGGTCCATGCAGGGAAAGGTCGAGATCTGCGGCGTCAATACGGCAAAGCTGAAGGTGCTGAAAAATGAGGAGACCATGGAGCTGCTCCGACGGGTCAAGCAGGGGGATATGGAGGCCAGGGAACAGCTCATTGCGGGCAATCTGCGGCTGGTGTTGTCGGTGATCCAGAAATTTTCCAACCGAGGGGAGAATGCCGACGATCTGTTTCAGGTGGGGTGTATCGGACTTATCAAGGCCATTGATAACTTCAATACCGATCTGGACGTGCGTTTTTCCACCTACGGCGTGCCGACCAGCATACCATTGGGGAAAAACGGGGCAAAGATATGATGAGGGCGCTGACAAAAGAGTAAGACTGAATATTTTAGATTCTGAAATCTTGCTTCCAATATGTGCGGGTGGTAAAATAGGGATGAAAAAACCCAGCGTGTATGGGCGATGAGGAGGGAATATGATGAATACCACGATGTCCAAGCTGAGTATTGCCGTGCGCAAGCCGGTCATCAAACTTGTGTCCAAGCCCACGCCAGTGACTTATATCGGGCCGGGAAAGGCCGAAGAGACGGGGCGGCTGCTGAAGATGCTGGGCGCCAGAAAGGCCTTGGTCATTACGGACGGATTTCTGCACCAGTCCGGTCTGCTGAATGGCCTGCTGGACAGTATCCGGCGGGCCGAAGTGGAGTATACCGTCTTTGACGGCGTACAGTCCGATCCCACCTTTGCCATTGTGGCCAGCGCCAAACAGGCCTGTACCGGCTGCGATACGGTGGTGGCGGTGGGGGGAGGATCGGTGATGGACACCGCAAAATCGGTGGCCGCGGCGGTGGCCAACCACACCGAGGCCGAGGCCTTGGCAGGAATGTTCAAGGTGCACCGTCACATGCTGCCCCTCATCGCGGTACCCACCACCGCGGGTACCGGCAGTGAGACCACCGTGGCCGCTATCATCTCAGATACCGCCACCCACAGCAAAAAACAGATCCTGGACCCCAAGCTGGTGCCCATGTTTGCCATTCTGGACCCAGAGCTGACGGTAGGCTTGCCCAAGACCACCACCGCCTATACGGCGCTGGATGCCCTGACCCACGCGCTGGAGGCCTATGTGGCGGGCTATGCCGATGAGGAGACCGACCGCCAGGCCCGCATTGCGGTGCGGCTTATCTTCCAGTACCTGCCCAAGGTGTGGGAGAATCCCGCCAATCTGGAGGGGCGGGAGGCCCTGCTCACCGCCTCCTTCTTCGCCGGTATGGCCTTTACCCGCACCTATGTGGGCTATGTCCACGCTTTTGCCCACACCATCGGGGGCAAGTTCGGGGTGCCCCACGGCTTGGCCAACGCAGTACTGCTGCCCCATGTGATGCGCTATTATCTGCCGGTGTGCGGCAAGCGATTTGCCCAGCTGGCAAAGATGCTGAATCTGGGCACGCCGGGAGACAGCGACCAGGTCCGGGCCACCAGGTTTGTCAAGCTGCTCTATCAGCTGAACCGGCAGATGGAGATTCCCAAGCGGTTTGAAAAGTTCCCGGCCTCCGCCATCGAAGAGGTCATCGACATGGCCTTCCAGGAGTGCCACGGGGTCTATCCGGTACCCCGGTACTTTACCCGGGAGCACGCCCGCAAGCTGATGGAGGCGGTGTGCGCCAAAGAGGATGCATGAGGGAGCAATCTCACCCGCCCCGTCTGCGGGTAGGGTGGGCTCTTCCAATATGGTAAGGAGGGAGCCGGATGGCTTACCAGATTACACAGGACTGCGTGGGCTGTACCCTGTGCGCCAAAAACTGCCCGGTGGGGGCCATTTCCGGGGAAATCAAGGGGGTACATACCATTGACCCGGTGCGCTGTACCCAGTGCGGGGTGTGCGGCCGGGTGTGTCCCAAAGGGGCCATCGAGGGACCCCTGCCCGGCCTGCGCAGCCACAAGGTCCCCAGAGAGAAGTGGCCCAAGCCCCACATCGACACCACCCTCTGCACCGCCTGCTCCATGTGTGTGCTCGCCTGCGGCTTTTCCTGCCTGTCCATCAGCCTGCCCAGGGAAAAGGGGGATCTGGCGGTCTTTGCCCAGCTCAGCGACCCGGCCAAGTGCGTGGGCTGCGGGCTGTGCGCCAAGGCCTGCGGCGTGGGGGCCATTACCATGAAGGAGGGGGGAGCGGTATGATCTTACCGGTATACGCCCAAGTGGATCTGACAAACGGCCGGTGGCGGAAGTGCACCATCTCCGCCAAGCTGTTTGAGCAATATCTGGGGGGCAAAGCCCTGGGGGCCCGGCTGCTCACCGATCTGACCCCGGCGGGGCTGGACCCCCTGAGCCCGGAGGCGGTGCTCATCGTCAACACCGGCCCTATGAACGACACCGGCGCCCCCAGCTCCAGCCGCTTCAACATGACCTTCAAAAATGTGCTCACCGGCGGCATCGCCTCCTCCAACTGCGGCGGCCCCTTTGGGATGCTGCTGAAAAAGGCGGGCTTTGATGGACTTATCCTGTGCGGCAAGGCCCCCGAGCTAAGCATGGTGGTGGTGGAGGACGGCAAGATCCGTATCGAGCCCTGCCCCCAGCTCCAGGGGCTGGACACCGAACGAATCCAGGAGGAGCTGCCGGAGCGGTACGGCAAGCTGGTCATCGGCCCCGCCGGGGAGAATCAGGTCCGCTTTGCTTGCGCTGCCAGCGGCGAGCGGGTGGCGGGCCGGTGCGGGGCCGGGGCTGTGATGGGCAGTAAGAACCTGAAAGCGATCATCGCTTTTGGCACCCGTGAGGTGGTCAAGGCCAATCCCGAGGGCTTTGAGGCCCATACCCGCAAGTGGGTGAAGCAGCTGAAGAAGCACCCCATGACCGGGGACAGCCTGCCACGGTACGGCTCGGCGGGGCTGGTGAGCAAGGCCAACGCCTCCGGTGTGCTGCCCACCCGCAATTTCACTCGGGGCCGGTATGAGCACTACGAGGACGTCAGCGGCGAGACCCTGGCGGACACCAAACTGCTACGCAACAGCGGCTGTGTCAGCTGCCCCATCCGGTGCGAGCGGCGGGTGAAGGTAAAGGGCAAGGACGTGAAAGGCCCGGAGTATGAGACCCTGGGCCTCTTCGGCCCCAATCTGGAAAACAACAACTTGGACCTTATCAATGAGCTCAACTACCGGTGTGACCTGCTGGGGATGGACACTATCTCTCTGGCGGGGACCATCGCCTTTGCCATGGAGCTCCAGGAGAAGGGCATGGGGGACTTTGGCCTGAAGCCCGGCCAGCCGGAGGACCTGCTCCGGGTGGTGGAGGATGTGGCCTGCCGCCGGGGCCCTGCCGGGGAGCTGGCGGAGGGCAGCAAAATTTTAAGCGAGAAGTACGGCGGCGCTGACTTTGCCATCCACTCCAAGGGCCTGGAACTGGCCTCCTACGAGCCCCGGAAAAGCGTGGGTATGGGCCTGGGATATGCCACCGCCAACCGGGGGGGCTGCCACCTGAACGGCGGCTATCTGGCCTTGCTGGAGTCGGTGGGGGTCATCAGCATGGACGCCCAGACCCCCAAGGGCAAACCGGAGTTGACGGTATTCTTCCAAAACGGCATGGAGGCGGCCTCCGCCGCCGGATTCTGCCTGTTTACCATGCAGGCCATGATCCCCGGTATCCTGTTCAAATTCGGCCCGGCCAGCTTTGTCTGTCGGGCGGCGGGCAAAGCAATGCTGGCCGCCCGGCCCCTGCTGAGTCAGATTTGGAAGTGTATGCCCTGGATCATGCCCATCAACTGTATGCTGGTGCCCCACAGCAAGTCCATCGCCCTGGCTACCGGCCTGCCCATGACCATTGGCAAGTTTTTCACCGTGGGGGAGCGGAGCTACAATGTGGAGAGGCTGTACAACCTGCGGGAGGGCCTCACCAGGGCGGATGACGCCCTGCCCGAACGGCTCACCAAGACGCCCCAGGAGCCTGACCAGCCGGATACGGTGGTGCCGCTGGACCAGATGCTGCCGGTGTACTACAAGGTCCGGGGGTGGGACGCCCACGGTGTGCCCACCGCCAAGCGGTTGCGGCACCTGGGTATCCCCCTGCCGGAGGAGGGATAGCATGGCCCAGGTGCGCTATCACGGTCATTTGGCCGACCTGACTGGCTGCCGGCAGGAGGCGCTGGAGGGTACCACGGTGGCCAAGTTGCTGGATCAGATCAAACGGCAGCACGGGGCGGAGGCCTACCGGCTGGCCAAGCGGAGCCACATCATTGTGGACCGGCGGAGCGCCGGGGCGGAGAAGGGCTTTCGCACCCCGGCGGGGCTGGACAGCCTGGTGGAGTTTATCCCGGTGTGCGGCGGCGGATAGGAGGATACGGTGGAGCTGGAGCGATACAGGCGGCAGCTGAACATCCCGGAGATCGGCACGGAGGGGCAGAACCGTCTGGCGGCCTCCTCCGTACTGGTGGTAGGGGCTGGGGGACTGGGCGGACCGGTGCTCTACGCCTTGGCCGGGGCCGGTGTGGGACGGCTGGTGGTGATGGACGGGGACACCGTGTCCCTGAGCAACCTGAACCGGCAATTCCTCTTCACCCAGGCCGATCTGGGCCGCCCCAAGGCAGAGGTGGCTGCCCGGCAGCTGGCCGCCTTCAATCCGGAGCTGCGGGTGGAGGGACAAGTCTGCCAACTGGATCGGGAGAACGGCAAAGCCATGTTAGCGGGCTGTCAGCTGGCGGTGGCGGCGGTGGACAATTTGGAGGGACGGCTGGCGCTGAACGCCGTCTGTGTGGAACAGGGTCTGCCCCTGGTCAACGGCGGCGTGGAGGGGTGGTATGGCACTATTATGGCGGTGGAGCCCTGTAAAACCCCCTGTCTGGCGTGCTGCTATGCCGGGACTACCCTGGAACAGAGCGGGGAGGCCCTGGGGGTGGTCACCGGAGCGGTGGGCTCTCTGATGGCCTCTGTGGCGCTCCAGCTGCTGCTGGGGGAAAACCCTATTCCGGGGGAGCTGCTGCTCTACGACGGTAAGCGGCTGGAGCTGGAGCGGGTGCCGGTGGAGCGCAGCCCGGACTGTTCCGTCTGCGGAACATAGAACCATGAACAAGGCCTGAGATCGGAGGTGTCCGGTCTCAGGCCTTTTGTCTGTGTCCCCTACAAATTGGGCATACTGACACGGGAGGCGATACCGTGGAAGTACGGCGCTATATCAACGGGAAACCGATTTCCGGGGAGCGGCTGCCCCGGCAGCAGGTGGACAATCCGGTGCTGGTCCAGCTGCTGCGGCAGGCTAGGAGCCGGAGGCAAAAAGGGTGACCCAGAAAAAGGAATTGCGGGGGAGAGACTGGTCGGGTACAATGGGAGGGCCCCGGGACAGCGCCCGGGAAGGAGCAAGCATGAAAGAAAATAATCAAGACAACCCCCTGCGGGCCCTCTATATCCGGGTATCCACCGAGGCCCAGGCGGAGGAGGGCTATTCCATCCAGGCCCAGACCGAGCGGCTGGAGGCCTACTGTAAAGCCATGGGGTGGGAGAGGTACCGGTTTTATACCGACGGAGGCTACAGCGGCAGCAATTTGGACCGGCCGGAGATGACCAGACTCATTGCCGACGTCCGAGCGGGACAGGTGGCCACGGTGGTGGTGTTCAAGCTGGACCGGCTGTCCAGAAGCCAGAAGGACACCCTGTACCTCATTGAAGATGTATTCCTCCCCAATGAAGTGGACTTCATTTCCCTCAATGAGAGCATCGACACCTCCACCCCTTACGGCCGGGCCATGATCGGCATCCTGTCCGCCTTCGCCCAGTTGGAGCGGGAGAACATTTACCTGCGCACCCGGATGGGCATGGTGGAGCGGGTGCGGCAGGGCTACTGGATGGGGGGCGGCGGGGTGCCCTATGGCTACGACTACGACCAGACCGCTGGGATTCTGGTACCCAACGCCGACGCCCCCAAGGTACGGCAGATGTACGACCTCTACCTGAAGGGCTGGTCGGCTCAGCGGATCGCAGACCTGCTGGGGCTGAAGTATGACAAGCTGGTAACTCAGATCCTCACCCGGAAGAGCAACATCGGCATCATCACCTACAAGGGGGAAGAGTATAAGGGCCTACACCAGCCCATTGTGCCTGAGGAGCTTTTTTATCTGGTACAGGACCGGATGAAAGACCGGGGAACCAAGAACCGTACCGCCGCCGGGCACCGGCACTTGCTCACCGGACTGGTGTACTGCGGTGCCTGCGGCGCCCGGATGCGGTACATCCGCTGGGGCAAAAATGGCTACAAGCTGCGGTGCTATGGCCGGGACCCCTCCAAGCCCCATATGTGGAAGGGGGAGGGCTGTCAGGCCGAGGCGGTGTGGGCGGAGGACCTGGAGGCTCAGGTGCTAAGGGACCTGTTCCAGGTGTCCGCCCGCCTGGGGGAGGATGCTGGCACGCTCCCCGACCCCCTGGCCCAGCTGGAGGGGGAGATGGATCACCTGGAGGGCAAGCTGCGGCGGCTTTACCAGCTTTTTGCCGAGGGGGAGGACCCGGTACTGGTGGATTCCGTACGGGAGGTGCGGCGGCAGCTGGAGCTGCTGCGGCAGGAGCACGCCGCCGAGGAGGCCACCCGCCGCCGGGCTGCCCGGCTGGAGGACCTGCGGGAGCAGGCTGCCGGTATCCGGGAGGCATGGCCCTGCCTGACCCAGGAGGAGCGGCAGGCGGTGATCCGGGACTGCGTGGACCGCATCGTAGTGGAGGGACCCAAGGTGGAGATCTACTACACCTTTCTTCAGTTTTAGGTTGTTTTCCCCAAGTGGTGGATCATGCCGATGATTGTCGGGGAAATCCGGCGCTATCTCCGGGACAACTCCTCTCTCCGGGTGTCCCGCTCCATGCGGGATACCGCCTACCGGGTGCTCCAGGCCAAAGAGGCCTTTATGAACGAGCACCAGCGGGAGCCCAGCATAGAGGAGATCGCCAAGATGCTGGAGCTGAAACGGGAGGACGTGGTGTTTGCCCTGGACGCGATCCTGGACCCGGTATCCCTCTACGAGCCGGTATATGAGCACGGTGGGGATACCATCTGTGTGATGGACCAGGTGAAGGACTCCAAAAACACCGATGAGAGCTGGCTGGAGCACATCGCCCTGAAAGAGGCCATGGAGCGGCTCAACGACCGGGAGAAGCGGATTCTGCGGATGCGCTTTTTTGAGGGCAAGACCCAAATGGAGGTGTCCGCCGAGGTGGGTATCTCCCAGGCACAGGTGTCAAGATTGGAAAAAAGTGCAATCAACCGCATTAAAAAGGACCTTTAAAGAACTGATTGCCAATCTGAAACGGCCATGATACAATGAAGGGGACAACATGACGGAAAGGAGTTCTGATCCCCATGAGCTTTACGCTTCCGCAGTATCATGCCCCGGATTTTGACCAGACCATGTTTCGCTCCGCTCCTGATGCAACCTTTCAGCCCGCCCCCCGGGACGGGGTGGCGCCGGAGGGCTACCACGCTACCAGCATTTTCCCGGAATATTTTAAGGTAAACGGCGCCTGGTTGTTGGCGGAGGAGAGCCGTATGGACTGCGTGGCGGTCCTGCGGGAGGGTAAAATTGCAGTGGTGGAGTTCCGCAACCTGCGGGAGGGGGAGCCGGTGGTGGTGGGCCGCACCGAGGACGCCTCCCAGGGCATCTACATCCACGCCAGCGGTTTTGAGGAGGAGAAGGGGGAGCAGGAGACCTTCTCCTTCCGCCAGGGCCGGTCCCGGGAGACGGCCTACTCCATGGATTACGACTCCATCTATGAGCTGCTCCGCCACGAGAAGGAGCACGGCCGTATCCTGTGGGTCATGGGGCCCGCCTGCGCCTTTGACCACGACGCCCGGGACGCCTTTGCCGCTCTGGTGCGGGGAGGCTATGTCCACGGCCTGCTGGCAGGCAACGCCCTGGCCACCCACGACCTGGAGGCGGGCTATCTCCGCACCGCCCTGGGCCAGGACATCTATACCCAGAAGAGTATGCCAAACGGCCACTATAACCACATCGACACCATCAACGCCGTGCGGATGTGCGGCTCCACCGCCGCCTTTGTCCGCTCCGGCAAGGTGAAGGACGGCATCATCTATGAGTGCGTCAACCATGATGTGCCCTATGTGCTGGTGGGCTCCGTCCGGGACGACGGCCCTCTGCCCGAGGTGTATGGCAACGTGTACGAGGGCCAGGACGCCATGCGTGCTCTGGTGAAGACGGCCACTACCGTAATCTGTATGGCCTCCACCCTCCATACGGTGGCCACCGGCAATATGACCCCCTCTTACCGGGTGGTCAATGGGGTGGTGCGCCCGGTGTATTTCTACTCGGTGGATATCTCCGAGTTTGCCGTCAACAAGCTGCGGGACCGTGGCAGCCTGTCGGTGCGTACCATTGTCACCAATGTGCAGGACTTTGTGGTCAACGTCCGCAAGGGTGTACTCTGAGACGGTTGAAAAAGATCTGCGATTGCCTTACCCCTCCGGGATGTTTATCCCGGAGGGGTGTTTTTGTGCGGAAATAAACAAAGTACCTGAGCCCAACGATTATTTTGGGGATTGACGAAGAATCGGTTTATGCATTAGACTGTGAAAAGAGGGGAGCGCACCAGAATCATCAGCCGCACAGACCGATGCGCCTGTGCTCCCGTGGCGGCGCGGCGAAATCGGGGAGACTGTTATATGAGGATGGAACATAGGGAGGAAAGTCTGGAGAAGCAGGAGAGGACGTCTATAACAAGACCAAGCAAAAGCCGCAGACGCCGGAACAAGCGCCGGTATCAGCTTCGGGCTTACATGCAGCGAGGAGCGGTGGTGCTGGCGGCGGTGCTGTGCCTGGTTCTGGGGGCCAAAGGCGTGCTGTCTCTGACGTCACGGGCTTCCGCACACAAAAAGAACGACGTACAGCCTGTGCCTATATCCCAGGCTGACGGGAACGGCCTGACAGCGGCCGCCGCCGCCGTGGCGCCCCTGGGCATTACGGTGGTGCTGGACGCCGGACACGGCGGGGCACAGCCGGGCTGTGTCATTGGGGACTTGCAGGAAAAGGAGATCGCTATGGCGATCACCCAGCGGCTCAAAACGCGGCTGGAGCAGATGGGGTTTGACGTTGTACTGACCCGCGGCGATGATATGGATGTGGGCCTGGCTGAGCGGGCCCAGATTGCCAACCAGGCTGAGGGGGACTGCTTTGTCAGCATCCACTGCAATTCCTATGTGGATGACTCGATCTCCGGTCTGGAGTGCTATTATTATCGCTCTGAGGCGGGGGAACAGCTGGCTGAGGCCATCGCAACAGCCACAGAGGCCAGTGAAATCGACACACGGGAGAGCAAGGAGGGCAACTTCCAGGTACTGCGGGAGGCCGACATGCCGGCGGTGCTGATCGAGGTGGGCTATATGACCAACCCGGCCGAGCTGGAGCTTCTGGCCTCGGAGGAGTATCAGCAGACCCTGGCCTCCGCCATTGCGGAGGGAATCGGGGCCATGCTGGGAGAGGCTTGCTGACGGGACGGATTCAAACTGGTCCAGAAAAGACGCGTATACAGAAAGGAGCGAGGGATCATGATCATTACAACCACAAACTCTGTGGAAGGCCGGACAATTCGGGCCTATCAGGGCATTGTATTCGGAGAGGTGGTCTCCGGCGTGGATTTCTTCCGGGATCTGGGCGCTGGCTTGCGTAACTTCTTCGGTGGCCGGAGTTCAGGGTATGAGGAGGAGCTCCAGCGGGCCAGGCAAGAGGCTATTGCGGAAATGAGCGACCGGGCCGCGCAGATGGGAGCCGACGCTGTGGTGGGCGTGGACGTGGACTATGAGGTGCTGGGCAGCAACAACGGGATGCTCATGGTCAGTGTGTCCGGTACGGCGGTCCAGCTGGACTGAGATTGATTGAAGACGAAAAATAACCACACCATCAGGTGTGGTTATTTTTCATCTTTACAGTTTCCAGGTAGCCAAAAAAGAAGCACCTGCTTTGCAGGTGCTTCAGCCTGTCGAAAAAGTCCAGCGAAAGCTGGGCTTTTTCATTTAGATGAGATAAAATAGAGGAGGTGGTGAGAA
>NZ_CALWXV010000053.1 GCF_944385615.1 uncultured Flavonifractor sp.
GAGATCATGACGCACCCGGCGTCGCACAGGGCCTGGGCGGCGTTGCCCTCCTCAGAAGCGTCAGACCAGGAGCCCACAAACTGGACCTTCATGGTCACGCTGGGGCACACGCTCTTGGCGCCCAGGTAGTAGGCGGTGAAGCCGGAAATCACCTCGGCGAAGGAGTAGGCGCCCACATAGCCGATGACAGCCTGGTCGGCGGTGATATCGCCGTTGTCGATCATCTCCTGGAGCTTCATACCGGCCACCACACCGGCCAGGTAGCGGCCCTCGTAGATGTTGGCGAAGGCGTTGTGGGTGTTGTCCAGGTCGTCTACGGCGGAGGCCTGGTTGGTGCAGGAGATGAACTCGATCTCGGGATAGTCGGGGGCCACCTTCAGCATGAAGGGCTCAAAGCCGTAGGAGTTGTTGATGATGAGGTCGCAGCCCGCTTCGGCCAGCTCGATGTTGGCGTCCTCACAGGAGGAGTCCTCGCCGATGTTCCACTTGATCTGCCAGTCCACGTTGATGCCCTTGGCGGCCAGCGCCTCGGTGGCGGCCTCCTGGCCCCGGATAAAGTTGTAGGTATAGCCCTGGTCGTTCTCGTCGCCGATGCAGATCAGGCCCACCTTGACGGTCTTGCCCTCACCGGAGGGGGTGTCGCTGTTGCCGGAGGTGTTTTCACCGCCGGAAGGGGTGTTGTTGTTCCCCTGGGCGTCCCCGCCGCAGGCGGCCAGGCTCAGGGTCATAGACCCGGCCAGGAGCAGCGCAAGCAGTTTTCTCTTCTTCATGTTCCGTATTCCTCCTTTAAGATCCAGTATCGCTTCCAACTTTCCTTCAAAACAGCCCGCTTCCTGACGGGCTGGTCTGAACACACAAAAAGACAGGCTTCGCAGGCGGCTATCCAAACCGCCTTGCTTTCCTATATCGCAGGACGGGGGCTTGCCCCCCGTCGTATTTTCGGTCACGTTCTCAGCAGAACTCCACGCCGTTCTCTACACTCATACTCTTGATCTTCGCCAAAGATTCCACCCGGACGCCCATGCCCCGGATCAGGTCGCCGCCGGGCTGGAAGGCCTTCTCCACCGCAATACCGGCCCCCACCAGGGTGGCCCCCGCGTCCCGCACCAGGTTGATAAGCCCCTGGAGGGCGGAGCCGTTGGCCAGGAAATCGTCAATGATGAGCACCCGGTCCTCGGGCAGCAGGAACTGCTTGGCCACAATGATATCGTACACCTTGCCGTGGGTGAAGGACTCCACCTTGGAGGTGTACACATCGCCGGCGATATTCTTGGTCTTGTTCTTCTTGGCAAAGATCACCGGGCAATCAAAAAACTGCGCGGCCACACACGCGATCCCGATCCCCGATGCCTCGATGGTCAAAATCTTGGTAACCCCGCAGTCCTTGTACAAGCGCAAAAATTCCTTGCCCATTTCCTGAAACAGCTTGACGTCCATCTGATGGTTGAGGAAGCTGTCTACCTTCAGCACGCCGCCTTCCCGAATGATGCCGTCGGTGCGGATGCGCTCTTCCAGCAATTTCATATCGCCGTCTCCTTAACAAAAAATTCATATTTATTGTATCGAATTCTGCATCCTACTGCAACTGACCATATTCTATCAAAAAACCGCTGTCCCGTCATCTGTTTTTAGAAATTTTGTCTGATATGACGAGTTGATTTTTCGGCCCGGCCCGTACTGCCCCCCTGGGATTTTCATTGTACTTTTCCCCGTCCTTTGGTAAAATGGGACCGTACCTGACGGAAACGATATGATAAAGGAGGTTCTGCTCCTATGCTCAGACGCCGTATCTGCGCGGCGGCGCTGACCGCTGTTTTGCTGCTGTGCGCGGCTCCCCTGTCCCCGGCGGCCCGGGCCTTTTCCGACACCGGCGGCCACTGGGCCCAGGCCGATATTCAAAAAGCCCAGCAATATGGACTGATGGAGGGCTATCCCGACGGCAACTTCGGGGTGGACGCCGAGATCACCCGGGCGGAATTTGTCACCATCCTGTGCCGGATGTTTGACTGGGACATGCTCTCTCCCGACACTCCCTCTTACATAGACTGCGGCGCCGACGCCTGGTACTACTCCGCCGTGGAGACCGCCCGGGCCCACGATGTACTGGACGAAAACGGCGCGTTCCGTCCTCTGGACTACATCAGCCGGGGGGAGATGGCGGTGATGCTGGTGCGGGCCCTGGGGTATGACACCCTGGCTCAGGACCTGTCCGGCCTGTCCCTGCCCTTTGACGATGTAAAAGAGGATACCGGCTATATGGCCATCGCCTATGACATCGGCATGATCCGGGGGGTGGCCGGTCCCAACGGGCAGCTCAAATTCCTGCCCACCCACTCCGCCACCCGGGCGGAGGCCGCCGCCATGCTGGTGCGGGTATACGATCGCTATCACGCCGGTCTGGACTGGCTCCACGGCTTTTACGCCTTTTCCTCCTACTCCCAGATCAATTTGACCGCCAGTATGGACGCTGTCAGCGTGGGCTGGGCCAAGCTGGAGTATGGCGAGGACGGCCCCGTCCTCAACTCCACCAGCGCCAACGGCAACGATTGGATCAAACCTTCCGACCCCACCCCCGCCACCGACTACTTTGACGGCCACGGGGTTTCCTATAACCTGTGTGTATTCGGCTCCGCCGTGGATTCAGTGACCCTGGCCGACGGCTCCACCACCTCCACCGTGGGGGCCACAGTGAACGATCCCCAGGCCCGGGCGCAGGCCATTTCCGCTCTGGTGGCCGCCGCCGGGGATTACGCCGGGCTGACCATCGACTTTGAGGGACCGAAAGGGGATGACATAAATAAGAATTATGTCACCTTTATGAGAGAGCTGCGGCAGGAACTGCCCGACAGCAAGACCCTGTATGTCTGCGTTCAGCCCGACACCTGGTACACCGGCTTTGACTATCGGGGCCTGGGCGAGGTGTGCGACAAGGTGATCCTGATGGCCCACGACTATCAGTGGACCTCCGTCCCCCAGTCCTATGTGGGTACCGGCAACACCGATTCCCCCGTCACCCCCATCGCCCCGGTATATGAGGCGCTCCACGACATCACCGACCCGGACACCGGCGTGAAGGATGTGAGCAAGGTGGCTCTGGCCATCTCCTTTGGCACGGCGGGCTTCCACATTGACGGGGACGGGCGGCTGCTGGAGACCACCATCTACCATCCGGCCACCGACACGCTCACCGCCCGGCTGAACCAGCCGGATACCGTGGTGACCTACAGCGAAAAATACCGCAATCCCAGCGCCGTTTACACCACCGAGGACGGGAAACTATACCGGGTATGGTATGAAGACGCCCAAAGCGTGACGGACAAGCTCCAGCTGGCCAAGCTGTTCGGCATCACCGGGGCCTCGCTGTGGCGGGTGGGCACCATTCCCGCCGCCACCGGCTATGACGTGTGGAGCGCCATCCGGGCCGCCCGCTGACCCGCTCTAGGAAAGGAGGTACCGCCATGGTACCGGATAAAAAGCGATTCTGGAAAGAATTTTTATGGATGAATCTGGCCACCATCATGCTCTCCATTGGGGTGTATTGCTTCAAATTTCCCAACAACTTTTCCATGGGCGGCGTGTCCGGCCTGTCCGTCCTGCTGGGCAAGGTGCTGCCCATGCTGTCGGCCTCTACCTATAATACCATTATCAATATGCTCTTTCTCATTCTGGGCTTTTTGATGCTGGACAAGGGCTTTGGGTTCCGCACGGTGTATTGCTCGGTGCTGTCGGCGGGGCTCATTCAGGTGTTCTCCTGGGTGTGGCCCCTCACCCACCCCCTCACCGACCAGCTGATGCTGGAGCTCTTCTTTGCCGTCATCCTGCCCGCCCTGGGGGCCGCCATCCTCTTTAATATTGACGCCTCCTCCGGCGGTACCGACATTGCCGCCATGATTTTGAAGAAGTACACCGGCCTGGACGTGGGCACTGCTCTGCTTATCTCCGATGTAGCCATTGCTGCCGCCGCCCTCTTTGTCTTTGACGTTACGGCGGGCCTGTGCTCCCTGCTGGGTCTGGCCCTCAAGTCGGTGCTGGTGGACTCGGCCATTGAGTCCCTCAACCGCCGCAAGGCCTTCTTCGTCATTACCTCCGACCCGGAGCATGTGTGCGACTATGTGACCCACACCCTGGTGCGGGGCGCTACCGTCTGGCAGGCCCAGGGGGCCTACACCCACGACGTCCACCATGTGGTGCTCACCGTGCTGTCCCGGGGACAGGCGGTGGCCCTGCGCCGCCACCTGAAGCAGGTGGACCCCCACGCCTTTATGATCGTGGCCAATTCCAGCGAGATCTTCGGCAAGGGCTTTTTGCGGGCGTAAGGGCCCATCCCAAAAAACCATAGACAGAATCCCCTTTCACCGGGGCGGCGTTTGTGAATTTTCGGTAAACGCCGCCCCGGTTTTCTTGCCTGCGGCTGAGAAAAGGTGTACACTATACCCTGTTTGGCCGGGAATGCCCGGCAGCAAGGAGGAACAAAACATGAATTGGAAAAAACTCTTGTGCGCTGGTCTCAGCGGCGCGCTTCTCACCGGCGCTCTGGCCGGATGCGGCACCACCGATTCTCAGCCCAGCGCCACCCCCGCCGCCGATGACATCGCCTATCAGGCCACCGGCCTGCCCCGGGACACGGTGCTCTTTACCGTGGACGGCCGGGAGGTCACCACCGACCAGTATCTGTACTGGCTGCTGACCAGCATCTCCACCGCCAAGAACGCGGGCTATCTGGCCGACGATTCCGCCTGGGAGGAGGAGATCGAGGGCACCCCCACCGCCGACTACCTCAAGCAGAATGCCCAGGATATCAGCAAGCTGTACGCCGCGGTGGCCAACCACGCCGAAGCGGCGGGGGCCACCGTCACCGAGGAGCAGCGGGCCGAGGCCGAGGAGCAGCTGGAGCAGATGGGCAGTATGTATGAGATGTACTACGGCCTGACCATGCAGGAGTGGCTGGACCAGCAGTGTATCACCCGGGAGAGCTATCTGTCCCTTAACGACGCCTATTATCAGGTGCAGAACCTGCAAAGCTCCATGGAGGAGTCCGGCGAGCTCACCCCCACCGACGAGGATATCCAGAACATGATCGACTCTGAGGGCATCTACAACTGCAAGCACATTCTCATTGCCTTCCCCACCCATGAGGACGGCTCCGCCGCCACCGACGAGGAGAAGGCGGCCACCAAGGAAGAGGCCGACGCCCTCTATGCCCAGATCACCGCCGCCTCCGACCCCATTGCCGCCTTTGACACCGCCATGAACGAGCAGAGCGACGACGGCCGGGACGAGACCACCGGGGAGCTGCTCAAGCCCAACGGCTACACCTTCCTGTCCACCGGCTCTCTGGTAGACGGCACCTCCTCCCTGGTGAGCGAGTTTGTCACCGCCGGTACCGCCCTGGATGTGGGTGAGATCAGCCAGCCTGTGGAGACATCCCGCGGCTATCACATCCTGCTGCGGCAGGACGCCGACAACGAGGATACCCGGGCCGCCTATCCCAACTACGCCATGAACAAGCTGCTGGACCAGTGGGCCGAGGAGGCCAAGGTGGAGACCACCGAGGCCTATGACAAGCTGGACCCCAAGGCCTTCTATGATTTCATGATGAACATGGTGCTGGAGTGGCAGGAGGAGCAGCAGGCCGAGGCTGAGGCCCAGGCTTCCGCCAGCCCCGCCGTGGAGACCGAGAGCCCCGCCCCTGAGACCGAATCCCCCGCGGCGGAGCCCACCGCCTCCCCCGCCGCCTAATTGCATTGCCGTCCCAAGGGACTGCCGCCACCTGCGGCAGTCCCTTTTTCCATAGGGCAAACCGGCCCAGGCCATTTACTTCCGGCGACTTATCCGCTATCATAATAGCATCCAAGGTTTCTTTCAGGAGGTGACAGGGAGCATGGGGGTTGATATCCGGGTCCTGGTGGCGGAGGACGACCCTGCCGCCCGGCGGCTGCTGACGGCGGCCCTTCCCCAGCTGCCCGGGCTGTCCCTGTGCGGCGCCGCCAAGGACGGTCTGGAATGTCTGGCCCTCATTGACCAGCTGCGGCCCGACGCAGTGCTGCTGGATCTGGTGATGCCCGGCATGGATGGGCTGGAGGTGCTGCGGGCCCTGGCCCGGCGGCGGGGGCGTCCGGTGGTAGTGGTCACCTCCCAGGTGTCCCACCAGGGAGTGGTGAAATGCGCCCTGTCGCTGGGGGCCAGCTACTATCTGGTGAAGCCGGTGAACTGCCAGGCCCTCCCCGAGCTGCTGCAATTTCTCTGCCTCACCCCCCTGAAACGGGCGGCCATGGACCTGCTGGACCAGATGGGAGCCGCCGGTCTGGGGATGGAGGCCGCCGCACGGGCCGCTGCGGTGCTCCACGAAAATCCCCACGCTCTGCTGAAGGAGGCCTACGCCCCCACCATCACCGACCAGCGGACCAGCTACGCCAGCGTGGAGAAAAACATCCGGGCCATGGTGGACAAGCTGCAAGCCGGAGCCTCCCCCGCCTATATCTCACTGATGGGCGGACTGCCGCCCCAGCGCCCCAGCAATCTGGTCTTTCTCCGCCATCTGGCCCAGGCTTTGGACCTGTAAGGGAAAATATTTCCCGTTCGACGGGCTTAGGGTTCCTTTGCGAAAAAATGTGGTACTCTATAATCAGATGAACTACTTATGCCGCGAAGGAGGCGCTTTTTATGCCGCTGCTACGTCGAAAGGGATTGTTTGAGAGCAATCGGGTCCAGTTTCTTCCCATCAGCACCATCTCGCCCAATCCGGGCCAGCCCCGGAAATACTTTGCCCAGGACGGGCTGGAGGAGCTGGCGGCCAGCATCCAGGAACACGGGGTGCTCCAGCCGCTGTCGGTGCGCCGGACAAGCACCGGGTACGAGCTGGTGTCGGGCGAGCGAAGGCTCCGGGCCTCCAAGCTGGCAGGGCTGACCGAGGTGCCCTGTATCGTGGTCAACGTGGACGGCCAGGAGTCCTCCCTGCTGGCCCTGGTGGAGAACCTCCAGCGGCGGGACCTTGATTTTGTAGAGGAAGCCGCCGCCCTGTCCTCCCTGATCCAGACCTACCGGCTGTCCCAGGAGGAGGCCGCCCGCCGCATCGGCAAGTCCCAGTCGGCGGTGGCCAACAAGCTGCGGCTGCTGCGGCTGCCCCCCGCCGCGCTGTCGGTGCTTCGGGAGCACGGCTGCACAGAGCGCCATGCCCGGGCCCTGCTGAAGCTGGAGGACCCGGCCCTCCAGGAGGAGGCCGCCCGTCATGTGGCGGAGGAAGGGCTGACAGTGGCCAGCACCGAGCAATATGTGGAGGAGCTGCTCCACCCCGCCGCGCCGGACAAGCCCCCCCGAAAAAAGCCGGCCTTTATCATCAAGGATGTGCGGCTCTTTCTCAACACCGTCACCCGGGGGCTGACCATGATGAAGAGCGCCGGGGTGAACGCCAACTGCAAGCGGCAGGAGACGGACGAGTCCATCCTGCTGACCATCACCATTCCCAAGAGTTGATATCCCTCTCTTTTGGAGTGTTTCATTGTTTCACGTGAAACAGTGAAACACTCTCCTTTTTATCACCTGTTTAACACCTGCCTTGTTTCACGTGAAACATTGCTGTTTTTTCTCTCCCCTCCCCCACCGCTTGCCATGGAACCATCCATTCTTTTTCAATTCCAGTTGAATTGCGTCTGGCAAGAGGATATAATAGAACCCGAACTGTGAAAGAGAAAAAGGCAGGTGCGCTATGGCTAAAACCATTGCAATTGTGAATCAAAAGGGCGGTGTGGGCAAGACGACCACCTGCGTCAACTTGGCCGCCGCTCTGAAAAAGCTGGACCAGCGGGTGCTGGTCTGTGATTTTGACCCTCAGGCCAACACCACCTCCGGCTTCGGCGTGGATAAAACCATCTCCCCCAGTATCTACGATGTGCTCCTCAACGGCACCGAGGTACAAAAGGCGGTGGTGACCACCCCTTATGTAGACGTGATCCCCGCCAATAAATCCCTGGCGGGCGCCACCGTGGAGATGATTACCGCCGACCGACGGGAATATCTGCTGAAAAATGCCCTGGACACGCTGGGCGACAGTTATGACTATGTGTTCATCGACTGCCCCCCTTCCCTGGAGCTGCTCACCCTCAACGCCCTGTGCGCCGCCGACTCGGTGCTGGTGCCGGTGCAGTGTGAGTATTACGCGCTGGAGGGACTGAGCGATCTGCTGTCCACCATCCGCATCGTCAAGCGGTCCCTGAACCCCGGCATCTCTCTGGAGGGCGTTGTGCTCACCATGTACGACGGGCGGACCAACCTGTCCATGCAGGTGGCCGAGGAGGTCAAGCGCCACTTCCCCGGCCAGGTGTACGCCACGGTGATCCCCCGCAATGTGCGCCTGTCCGAGGCTCCCAGTTTCGGCAAGCCGGTGCAGGCCTACGATCCCTATTCCCGGGGGGCCGAGGCCTATACCGCCCTGGCCTCCGAGCTGCTGGAGCAGAACCAGTACGCCATCACCCTGGAAGAAAGGAGCGAATAACTATGGCATTGGAACGCGGCCTGGGCAAAGGCCTGGGTGCGCTGCTGGGAGACGCCGCCCTCCAGTCCCAGGAGGGCGGTTCTCTCTCCCTCCCTATCTCCCAGGTAGAGCCGGGAGTCAAGCAGCCCCGAAAGCGGTTCGACGAGGACTCCCTCCACGATCTGGCCGACTCCATCCGCACCCACGGGGTCATTCAGCCCCTGACCGTGCGGCGGCTGTCCTCCGGCTACTATCAGATCATTGCCGGGGAGCGGCGGTGGCGGGCGGCCAAGCTGGCCGGGCTGCGGGAGATCCCCGCCGTCATTATCGAGGCCGACGACCGGAAGGTCATGGAGCTGGGCCTGATTGAAAACCTACAGCGGGAGGACTTAAACCCCATTGAAGAGGCCAACGGCTACCATGTACTCATCGACGAGTACGGCATGACCCAGGAGGAGGTGGCCAAGCGGGTGGGCAAATCCCGCCCGGCGGTGGCCAACGCCCTGCGGCTGCTGGCCCTGCCCGACGCCGTCCACCAGCTGCTGGAGGAGGGCAAGCTGTCCGCCGGTCACGCCCGGGCCATTCTGTCCGTCCCCAGCGGGGAGCTGCAAAAGAAGCTGGCCCAGAAGGTCATTGCCGAGGACCTGAGCGTCCGGCAGACCGAGGCCCTGGCCAAGCGTCTGGCCGCCGGAGAAAAGGAGCCCCCCTCCCCTTCCCCAGGCCCCGACCTGTCCATCTATCTGCGGGCGGCGGAGAAGGACCTGGCCGCCCGGTTTGGCCGCAAGGTCCACATTGTCAACGGCAAGAAAAAAGGCAAGGTGGAATTGGAATACTATAACCCGGAGGATCTCAACGCCCTGTTGGAGCTGTTGGAGCAGCTGCCCTCCGATGGCAAAGGAGGTGCCGAGCTTTGAGCAATCCCGATCCCGAGAAGCAGGAGCGGGGCCAGCTCCAGCACGCGGCGGAGCATGAAAAGCCCAGCAAGCGCAATCCGGTCCTGTTTTATCTGATGATCCTGTTTGCTGCCGCCTTCCTGCTGCTGCTCATGTCCTTCCTGATGCAGCGCCGGGCCAACCAGGAGGCCATTGATAATTTACAGCAGACCTCCAACTCCGCCTCGGAGTCCCTGGAGAACACCATCCAGCAAAACGAGGCTCTGACCAAGCAGGTGGAGGATTTGCAGACCGCCGCTTCGGAAGACCAGCAGACCATCCGGGACCAGCAGGACCAGCTGGAAGAACTGGGCCAGCAGGTCAACGACCTGACCCGGAGCGCCCAGGCCATGGACTGGTTCTGGCAGATCAACGAGGCCTATGTCCGTGGCCGCTATACCCAGGCCAGAGAGCTGATCGCCGGTATGGGCACCGAGCTGGCCAGCTGCCTGCCCAAGGAAAGCGTGACCGATACCGACCGCTTCTCCCCCTATGACCGGTATCAGGAGATCTGCGCCGCGCTGGGTGTGGAGGGCTGATTCCACGTGAAACAGCGGGACCCACAAGGACCCTCCCCCCTTCCCTATCAAGATAAGAAAGGTTGAAGCACACCATGCTGGATATCAAGTTTGTCCGGGAAAATCCCGACGCCGTCAAAGAGAACATCAAGAAGAAGTTCCAGGAGGCCAAGCTGCCCCTGGTGGACCAGGTCATTGAGCTGGACGCGGAGAACCGCAAGACCATCCAGGAAGCCCAGGACCTGCGCACCGCCCGCAACGCTAAGAGCAAGCAGGTGGGCGTGCTGATGGGCCAGTCCAAGAAGGACCCCTCCAAGCTGGCCGAGGCTGAGGCCCTGAAGGCTGAGGTCAAGGCCGATGCCGACCGGCTGGCCTACCTGGAGGGCCGGGAGACCGAGCTGGCCGAGCAGATCCGCCACATCATGCTCCAGATCCCCAACATCATCGACCCCTCCGTGCCCATCGGCCCCAACGACTCCTGCAACGTGGAGGTCCAGCGGTTCGGCGAGCCGGTGACCCCCGACTTTGAGATTCCCTACCACACCCAGATCATGGAGTCCTTTGACGGCATCGACATGGACGCCGCCGGCCGGGTGTCTGGCAACGGCTTCTATTACCTGATGGGCGATATCGCCCGGCTTCACGAGGCGGTGCTGGCCTACGCCCGGGACTTTATGATTAACAAGGGCTTTACCTTCTGCGTGCCTCCCTTCATGATCCACGGCAACGTGGTGGAGGGCGTCATGAGCCAGACCGAGATGGACGCCATGATGTACAAGATCGAGGGCGAGGACCTCTACCTCATCGGTACCAGCGAGCACTCCATGATCGGCAAGTTCATCGACCAGATCATCCCCGAGGAGAAGCTGCCCCAGACCCTCACCTCCTACTCTCCCTGCTTCCGCAAGGAGAAGGGCGCCCACGGCATCGAGGAGCGGGGCGTCTACCGCATCCACCAGTTTGAAAAGCAGGAGATGGTGGTGGTGTGCAAGCCGGAGGACTCCATGCACTGGTACGAGCAGATGTGGCGCTACTCCGTGGAGCTGTTCCGCTCCCTGGACATTCCCGTCCGTCAGCTGGAGTGCTGCTCCGGCGACCTGGCCGACCTGAAGGTCAAGTCCTGCGACATCGAGGCCTGGTCTCCCCGCCAGCAGAAATACTTTGAGGTATGCTCCTGCTCCAATCTGGGCGACGCCCAGGCCCGCCGCCTGAAGATGCGGGTCAAGGGCGAGCGCGGCACCTACCTGCCCCACACCCTGAACAACACCGTGGTGGCCCCTCCCCGGATGCTCATCGCCTTCCTGGAGAACAACCTCCAGGCCGACGGCTCGGTGAAGATCCCCGAGGTCCTGCGTCCCTATATGGGCGGCAAGGAAGTGCTTACCCCCAAGGCATAATGGAACGGGGGGACGGCCGGCGGCCGCCTCCCCCTCCCCTGTTTGATTCTTACCCCATACAAAGGAGTATCTATGTCCGCAAAAGAGAAAACCAAAGGCTTTCTGGCCGAGTTCCGCAAATTCATCGCCCGGGGCAATGTGATGGACCTGGCGGTGGGCGTCATCATTGGCGGCGCCTTTAAGACCATCGTGGACTCCCTGACCAACGATATCCTCATGCCCTTTGTGGGCCTGTTCATCGGCAAGGATACCTTTGCCTCCCTCACCTTCCAGCTGGGGAACGCCACCATCGCCTTCGGCAGCTTCATTCAGGCGGTGGTCAACTTCCTCATCATGGCCTTCGTTATCTTCTGTCTGGTGAAGGGCGTCAACCGGTTCCACCGGAAAAAGGAGGAGGCCGCCGACACCGCCCCCGCCCAGCCGGTCCTCTCCACCCAGGAGCAGCTGCTCACCGAGATCCGAGACCTGCTGAAGGAGCAAAACCATGAATGACCATCCCGAAACCCATAGGGACCAGGAGGAGCAGAAGTCCTATGTCCCCGCCTCCCCCATCAAGCGCATCATCGCCTGGGTGGGTGTGGTGTACATGGTGTGCCTGGTGTTCCTCAACGTGTATCCCTTCTTCCACCAGGGGGCCTATCTCACCGGGATAGCCCCCCTGTTTGCCTGCCCCGGCATCGCCGGTATGTTCGCCGTCGCCGTCTATCTGCTCCGCAGCCCGGACAGCACTTATGCCCGCAAGGTCTCCATGGGCATTTTGGCGGTCCTGTGCGCCGTGGGCTTCGTGGTCAGTCTGGCCCTGGGTGTTCCCGCCCTGCTGGCCAATTTCGGAGGTGGACAATGAAAGAACGGATCGAAGCGGGTCTGGCCGCTCTGGGCCTGACCCCTCCCCCCCAGGCCGCCGGCCAGCTGGCCCAATACGGCCAAATGCTGCTGGAGCAAAATCAGGTCATGAACCTGACCGCCATCACCGAGCCCGACCAGGTGGTGGACCTGCACTTTCTGGACTGCGCCGCCCTGCTGACCATCGGGGAGGACTTCACCAACAAGACCCTCATTGACGTGGGCACCGGGGCGGGCTTTCCCGGCCTGCCCCTGAAGATCCTGGAGCCCTCCCTCACCGTGACCCTGCTGGACAGTCTGGGCAAGCGGGTGACCTGGTTGGGTACTGTTTGTGAGGCCCTTTCCCTTGACAAAATAGCCTGTCTCCACGCCCGGGGCGAGGAGCAGGCCCATGAGGCGGGCTTCCGGGACAGCTTTGACTATGCAGTGTCCCGGGCGGTGGCCTCTCTGGAAGTGCTCAGTGAGCTGTGTCTGCCCTATGTGAAGGTGGGGGGCAAATTCCTGGCCATGAAGAGCGTGGACAGCGGCGACGAGGTGGACCGGGCGGCCCGGCCCATCGCCAAGCTGGGGGGCCGTCTGCTGCCCCGGGTGGACTATACCATCCCCCACACCGGCGTGACCCACCGGGTGGTGGTGGTGGAAAAAGTGTCCCCCACCCCCCAGGGATATCCCCGCAGGTGGGCAAGAATACAAAAATCGCCCCTATAAGTGAGAATTTGTGCATCTATGACAAAGTTAAGCATTGCGTCTGACCAAGTAATGTGTTATTCTAATCTTGTATGTCGGGAGTGAGCCTATGTCCACAGCAATCGTTATCACCTCAGGCAAGGGGGGCACGGGAAAGACCTCTCTCACCGGCGGCGTCGGCTCCTGTCTGGCCGCCCTGGGGCATCAGGTCCTGTGCATTGATATGGACATCGGCCTGCGTAACCTGGATTTGAATCTGGGGCTCAGCGACCGGGCCCTGATGGATTTTACCGACGTGCTCTGCGGGCGCTGTTCCCTGGAGCGGGCGGCGGTGCCCCATCCGGTGATCCAGGGCCTGAGCCTGCTCACCGCACCCATCAATCTGCCCAAGGAGCCCCTCAGCGAGCACGCCATGCGGGATCTGCTCCGGCAGGCCCGGCAGAAATACGACTATATCCTGATGGACTCCCCCGCCGGACTGGGCGCGGGCTTCCGTCTGGCCTGCTGCGGGGCCGACCGGGGCATCGTGGTGACCACCACCGACGCCTCCGCCCTGCGGGACGCCCAGCGCACCGTCTCCACCCTCCATACCACGCTGCCCCAGCTCCATCTGGTGGTCAACCGCATCCAGCCCAAGCTGCTACGGCGGCTGCACACCACCATTGACGACGCCATGGATACCGCCGGTCTGCCTCTGCTGGGCATCGTGCCGGAGGACCCCCAGGTCATCCTCAGCGGAAACCGGGGAGAGCCGCTGATCCTGTGCGCCAGCCGGGGGGCGGCGGTGGCCTACTTAAACATCGCCAAGCGTCTCACCGGCCAGAAAGTTCCGCTGATGAGGCTGCGTTAAATCCATCTGGGAAAGGAAGAGAAGGAACATTATGAATATCGCGTTGATGAGCCATGATCGAAAGAAAGAGTTGATGGTCCAATTCTGCATTGCTTACTGTGGTATCCTGTCCAAGCACACGATCTGCGCCACCAACACGACAGGCCGTCTGGTGGCGGAAGCCACCGGTCTGCCGGTGCAGCTCTTTCTGTCCCACGAGCACGGCGGCAGCCAGCAGATCGGCGCCCGTATCGCCTATAATGAGATCGACATGGTGCTGTTCTTCTCCGATCCCCAGTCCAGCGACCTGGACGCGGATCTGAAGTACATCACCCGTCTGTGCGACCAGTACAACATCCCCGTGGCCACCAACGTGGCCACCGCCGAGATGCTCATCCACGGCCTGGAGCGGGGCGATCTGGACTGGCGCGATATCATCAACCCCAAGACCAAACCCTTTACCGCATAATTCATCTGCCCCAAATTATGATACCGCAACGACGGAGCAAGTACCGCCCACACCGCCGCACCAGAGAAGGATACCACAGGCTGAGAGTATCCGCGGCAGGCGGACGGGAGACGGCTCCACCAGCGGGCCCGGAGACGGGCGCGGTCCCCTTCCCGCACCAGAAGGTCCGAGGGCGCGGCCCGGCCGCGCCGAACATGGGTGGCACCACGAAAGCTGGCGCTTTCGTCCCGTGACAAGGGACGAAAGCGCCTTTTTGCGGGCTGTATCCCCGGAGATACTCTGCCGCTACCATGATATAACCAATGTTACGATACAAAGGAGCATCACTATGGCCCAGATCAAACCCCGTACCCTCTCCGGTTTTATGGAGCTGCTG
>NZ_CALWXV010000054.1 GCF_944385615.1 uncultured Flavonifractor sp.
CTTGTACTTCTTTGGCCTCTATACGCCAGAAACCCGGCTTATACTTGATGCATAAACCGGGTTTCTCGACAGGCTGGGCCCCGCCGCGTATGCGGCGGGGCCTTTGGCTGTCTGAAAAGATCTTCTTTTTATTCTTTCTCCGGCAAACGGCCGTACAGCTCCATCTGACGGTGGAGCCGGGCGGCCAGGGCAGGTCTGTCAAACCCTTCCTCTGCCCGCCAGCGCCAGTTAACCCCCGCCGTGGAGGGGGTGTTCATTCTGGCCTCGCTGTCCAGGCCCAGCACATCCTGCATCTGCACCACCGCCCGATCGGCCACACTGGCCCAAATGGTACGCATCATGGCCCAGTGCTCGTTTCCATCCTCCGCCAGCGGCAGATACTCCCGGGCATAGGCGATATCCGCCGGGTCGGCGTTTTTCAGCCAGCCCTGCACCGTGTCGTTGTCGTGGGTACCCACATAGGCCACACAGTTGCGGGGATAGCAGTAGGGCAGATAGGCCGCCCCCTCCCCGTCCCGGCTGTCAAAGGCAAACTGGAGTACCTTCATGCCGGGAAAACCGCTGTCCTCCCGGAGCTGATGGACCGATGGGGTGAGAAAGCCCAAGTCCTCGGCAATGATATCCTTCTTGCCCAGGGCGGCCTCTATGGCCCGGAAGAGCTTCATCCCTGGTCCCTGCCGCCAGCGGCCGTTCTGAGCGGTGCGCTCTCCATAAGGGATGGCATAGTAGGCGTCAAAGCCCCGGAAGTGGTCGATCCGCAGCACGTCATAGATCTCAAACTGGTAAGCGATGCGACGCACCCACCAGGCAAAGCCGTCCCGCTCCATGGATTCCCAGTTGAACAGGGGGTTGCCCCACAGCTGCCCATCGGCAGAGAAGCCGTCCGGGGGACAGCCCGCCACCTCCGTGGGGCGACGGCGCTCATCCAGCTGGAACTGCTCGGGGTGGGCCCACACGTCCACACTGTCGGCGGACACATAGATGGGCACGTCTCCGATGATACGCACCCCGCGCCCGTTGGCATAGGCTTTCAAGGCTTTCCACTGGCGGAAAAAGAGGTACTGCACCCCCCGCCAGAATGCGATGTCCGCCGCCAGCGCCCGGCGGGCCCGGTCCAGGGCAACCACCTCCCGATCCTGGACAGCCTGTTCCCAGTCGGTCCAGGGCTCGCCGCCGGTAGCCTCCTTCATGGCCATAAAGAGGGCGTAATCCTCCAGCCAGAAGGCATTTTTTTCACAGAAGGCCCGGTAGTCCGCCGTGGGAGCGGCCAGCAAAGCCTTACAGGCCTTCCGCAGCACCGGGTAGCGGTTTTGATAGAGCTTTCCATAGTCCACCATCTGAGGATCGCTCCCCCAGTCCAGCCCCTCATAGTCCGCCCGGTCCAGCAGCCCGTCGGCGGCCAGATCGTCCAGATCAATAAGATAGGGATTGCCCGCAAAGGTGGAGAAACTCTGATAGGGAGAGTCCCCGAAGCTGGTGGGACAGATGGGCAAAATCTGCCAGAGCGACTGACCGGCCGCCTGGAGGAAATCCACAAACCGCCGGGCGCAGGCCCCCATGGTGCCCACGCCGTAGGGCGCGGGCAGGGAGGTAATGTGCATCAGAATACCGCCGGTCCGCATAGTCTCACGTCCTTTCCTTCACGCTCTCCCCTGCTAAGTAGGTATAAGGGAGCAGCTCATGGACGGGCCCCTCCCCGTCCCGAATCTGATGGACCAACAGATCCACACTCCGCTCCGCCAGCCGCTGGGCGTCCTGGCGGACGGTGGTCAACCGGGGCACGGCAAACTGCCCCAGCTCAATGCCGTCGAAGCCCACCACCGAGATGTCCTCCGGCACCCGCAGCCCCCGGTCGTGGAGGGCCCGGAGGGCCCCCAGGGCCTGGACGTCGGACATGGCAAACACGGCGGTCATATCGGGCAGCCTGTCCAGCAGCCGCTCCATGGCGGCATACCCCCCCGGCAGGGTGAACCGGGCGGTCTCATACTGCCGCTCCTCGTCCAGACGCATGCCCCGGGCGGCAAAGGCCTGACGCACGCCCTCCAGACGAAACTGGGCGGCGTTGGACTGCTCGGTACGTCCACCCAGAATACCGATGCTTCGGTGCCCCAGGTCCATCAAATTCTCCACCGCCTGTCGGGCGGCTGCGGTATCATCGGTGCTGACGCTGGACAGATTGGACAGCGCCAGCCCGGCGGCCGAGTTGGTCACCAGGACACAGGGGATCTTGATTTGTGCAAAGTCGGTTTGAAAAAGACTTAAATTACTGCCCAGAAAGAGGATACCCATAGGGCGCCGCTCCCGGCACACCTGAAGGGCCTGCTGGACCTCGTTGTCGTCCTCGTCGATGTAATACACCAGACAGGAGTATCCGCCGTCCTTGACCCGGGCCTGGATGCGTTCCACCAGATCGGCAAAAAGCATATTTTGGGTACCCTTGACAATGAGGGCCACCCCGCTGCTGGCCTGCCGCTTCAGGTGCCGGGCGTTGTTGTTGGGCCGAAACTGGTGGGCCTCCACCACAGCCAGTACCTTCTCTCTGGCCTCCTCCGATACGTCGGGGTGGCCATTGAGCACCCTGGACACGGTGCCCACCGCATAACCGGAAAGCTTGGCGATGTCTTTGATGGTCAAAGAAACTCACCTCTCTTGGACTGCCGCCGGGATGGGATTATCCCTTGACCGCGCCGGCGGCCACACCCTTGATGATGTACTTCTGGCAGGAGAGGTAGAATACCACCACCGGGATCACCGCCATGATGAGGGCGGCCATGATAGCGCCCATATCCACCCGGCCATAGGAACCCTTCATATACTGAATGACGATGGAAATGGTCTTGTACTTCTTGATATCCAACGTCAGATAGGGCAGCAGGAAGTCGTTCCAGATCCACATGGTCTCCAGGATGCCCACGGAGATATAGGTGGGCTTCATGATGGGCAGCACCACGGAGAAGAAGGTGCGGATGGGAGAGCAGCCGTCGATCATGGCGGCCTCTTCGATTTCAATGGGGATGGCCTTGACGAAGCCACAGAACATAAAGACCGCCAGTCCCGCGCCAAAGCCCAGGTAGATGATGATAAGGCCCCAGGGAGTGCCCAGTCCCAGCCGGTCGGTGACCAGGGAGAGGGTAAACATGACCATCTGGAAGGGAACCACCATGGAGAACACACACAGGATATAGATGGCCTTGGTGAACCGGTTGCGCACCCGGGTAATGAACCAGGCGCACATGGAGGTGCAGATCAAAATTACCAGCACCGAGCCCACGGTGATGAACACCGTCCAGCCCACCGCCTTGAGGAAGCCGTACTGGTCGATGGCGGTGGTATAGTTCTCCAGGCCGGTAAAGGTGGTTTCATCCGGCAGCTGGAAGGGCTCCAGATTGATATAGGCCTTCTTTTTAAAGGAATTGAAGAGCACCACCACGATGGGCAGTATGTAGAAGATGCTGATGAGCGTGAACAGGCCGGTGCCCACCCGGCTCATATGCTGTTTCCGTTTCATTACTGCTGCACCTCCTTGGAGCGGGTAGCCCGCAGCTGGATCAGGCCGATGGCCACCACCAGCACGAAGAAAATGACCGCCTTGGCCTGGCCCACGCCTTCCCAGCCGGTACGGCCATAGAAGGTATTGAAGATGTTCAGGGCCAGCATTTCAGACATTTTGGAAGGTTCGCCGGCGGTGAGGGACAGGTTCTGGTCAAAGAGCTTGAAGCCGTTGACCACCGACAGGAAGGTGCAGATGGTGATGGAGGGCATCATCATGGGAATAGTGACCTTGAAGAGCCGCTGCATTTTGCTGGCTCCGTCAATGGCGGCGGCCTCCATCACGTCGCCGGGGATGGACTGAAGACCGGCGATGTAGATAATCATCATATAACCGATCTGCTGCCAGGCCACCAGGATCACCAGTCCGGCAAAGCCATACCACTCGTTGAGGTTGAGGGCGGTGGAGTAAACAGACAGGATGCCGTTGAAGATGAGCTGCCAGATGTAGCCCAGCACAATACCGCCGATCAGGTTGGGCATGAAAAACACGGTGCGGAAGATGTTGGTGCCCCGCATTTTCTGGGTCAGGGCCAGGGCAATGACAAAGGCGATGACGTTGATGACCACCAGGGAGACCACAGCAAACAGGGCGGTATACCAGAAAGCGTGGCGGAACACCGTGTCCTGAAGGGCCTTGACATAGTTGCTCAGCCCCACAAAGGTGGCGTCAGTGACGGTGGTAAACTCACAGAAGGACAGCCAGATACCCATAATAAAGGGCACGATAAACCCGATGGTAAAGGCCGCCAGGGTCGGGAGCAGGAAAATGGGAAAATATCGTTTGATTGCTTTTTCCAAAAGGATCGCTCCTCTCTTTTCAAACTGAACACACAAGCAGCGGGCGGGCAGAACGCCCGCCCGCTGCGGTCAGCTGTTGGACTAATCGATTGTTTAGCCGTTGACAGCGGCGGCCTCGGTGGCCCAGCCGTCCACAAAGGCGGTCACCACGGCGTCCCAGTTGGCGTCGCTCTGGTCGGCGGCGTAGGTGGTCAGCGCGGAACCCACGCCGTTCTTCCACTCCTCAGAGGGCATGGTGGAGAAGTTCCAGGATACGGACTCATAGCCGTCGGCCACATACTGGTTGGCGATGTTCACCAGGGGGTTGGTGGACTCCAGGTTGCCCTTGAAGGGGATCACGAAGCCCATACCGGCCTGGCCGGAGGGCATGGCGCCATCGCCGCCGCACATGGCCTTGGTACCCACCTCAGAGGTGACGCACCAGTACATGAAGTCCAGAGTGGCCTGGATGTCAGCCTCGGAGGCCTTGGCATTGACGCACCAGTAGTTCTCGGTGCCGGTGCACAGGCCCTGGTTCTCCTCGCCTTCCACACCGATGTAGATGGGCAGCATACCCAGGTTCTCATCGCCCAGGTCGGCCACGTCGTTGTAGGCCCAGGTGCCGTTCTGATAGAACACGGCCTGACCGGTCAGGAACTCGGCCACAGCGTCGTCGCCGGTCTTGGTGGAGAGCAGGGTGGGCTCACAGGTGGCGTTGTTGATGTACAGGTCCCAGATCTGGCGGTAGTTGTCCAGATAGGTGCCCTTGATGGCGTCGGTGGTGTCGATGCCGTCGGCCTTGTACTCATAGTAGATGGGCAGGTTGGCCAGGTGGGTCTTGAAGCGCCAGTCGGAGGAGCCGTCCATACCGGCGGAGGTGAAGGCGGAGAAGCCCAGCTCGTCCTTGCGGGCGGTGATATCCTCGGCCACCTTCTTCAGATCGTCAAAGCTCTTGATGTCGTCGGCGGAGTAGCCGGCCTGCTCCAGCAGAGCCTTGTTGTAGATGATACCGTAGGTCTCAATGACGTAGCCGATGCCCGCCATCTTGTCCCCGTCCATCAGGGCGAACTCGTCGCTGGACAGCTCCCCGGCCACGGCGGAGCCGGTCAGGTCATAGCAGTAGTCCTTCCAGGCGGCCAGACCCACGGGGCCGTTGACCTGGAAGAGGGTGGGGGCGTCGGTCTTGGCCATCTCGGACTTCAGGGTGGTCTCATAGTTGCCGGAGGCGGCGGTGAGGACGGTAACCTCCACGCCGGTCTCCTCGGTGTACAGCTCGGCCAGCTCCTGCCACTGGGCGTCCTGCTCCGGCTTGAAGTTCAGGTAGTAGACCTTACCGCCGGAAGCGTCGCCGCTGCCGGAGGGAGCGCCGCTGCCAGAGGGGGTGGCGGTGTCGCCGCCGCAGCCGGCCAGCAGGCCCGCGGTCATGGCGCCGGTCAGAGCAAGTGCAAAGAGACGTTTCTTCATTCTTGGTTCCTCCTATCTCAGTCGGTCCGTGTCTTGGCTGGAAACGTTTCATGGAAACGTTTCCAGCTCCCCGTGTCTAAATCTTACTCCATCCCGCTTCCAATTTCAAGCATCTTTTTGTCAAATTAGCCAATTTCGGCTTTGCGCTTAATTTATATGCCTCCGTTTTGTACAATATGCTCAAATATAAAACTTAACAGTCTGGTTTCTCCAGCAGCTCCAGCAGCAATTCCCGCCGGTTGTCCTCCGGGTGGGCCAGCACATGACGGGCCAGCCTGCGCTGGGCCTGGCCGATCTCCTGGCCCCGCAGGCCCAGCTCTGCCAGCTCCCCGCCGGACAGGGCCAGCCGGTGCAAAACCGCCTCCTCCGGGTGGCGCACCCCCCGGCGCAGGGCCCGCTCCACCGGCAGACATTCGATGGGAAAGCCGGTGGCCTCACAAAAGCCCCGCCACCGGGGGATGGGCTGGGGCGGCAGGTCTCTCAGCTCCGTCAAATCGGGGCAGGTACACACCGGCCAAAGATGGGCCAGCAGTCTCCAGCGGAGCAGGTCCCCCGCTCGCTGGGGGGCGGGGGACAACAGAATTTTTTCCAGCTCCGCCTTGATCCGCTCCCCCGACACCTGAGCAGCTCCCTCCGCGTTCCGCAGGATGGCGGCCTCTGTATCTGGTACGATGGCAAAACCCAGCTGGGCCGCAAACCGCACCGCCCGCAGCATCCGCAGGGCGTCCTCAGAAAAGCGCCGGTCCGGGTCCCCTACACACCGGATACGTCCCGCCGCCAGATCGGCCTGTCCGCCAAATGGGTCAATGACCTCCCCCTCAGGCCCCAGAGCCATGGCGTTGACGGTAAAGTCCCGGCGTGCCAGATCCTCGGTGAGGCCCACGTCAAAGCGCACCCCGTCCGGGTGCCGTCCGTCGGCATAGCCCCCCTCCCGGCGGAAGGTGGTCACCTCCACCGGCCCGTCCCCGGTCAGCACGGTTATGGTCCCATGCCGCAGGCCGGTGGGGATACACCGGTCAAAGAGGGCCATCACCTGCTCCGGCCGGGCGGCGGTACACAGGTCGTAATCCCCCGGCGTCCTGCCCAGCAGCAGGTCCCGGACGCATCCCCCAACCGGATGGGCCGCATAGCCCGCCTGCCGCAGGGTCTCCAAACAGCGGGCCACCCCCGCCGGAATGGGCCATTTTTCCAACTGCTCCGCCTCCCCGGTATGGTTTTTCTCCAACTTGTCCATCATACTTGATGGGATAGATCCTCTTTTTTGACACTCTGCCCTTGCTATTTGCCCGTAATGCTTTATAATGATGCTGTCAACATTATAATCTGAAGAAAAGGGTGTGTAAACCCATGACAAACGACAACATTCACGACTACCTGACCCCCGGCCACAGGGCCCATCTGGTGGGCATCGGCGGCGTGTCCATGTCCCCTCTGGCTGAAGTGCTCCGCAAAACCGGAGTGGAGATCTCCGGCTCGGATATGAACGACAGCGCCACGGTGGAGCGCCTTCGCTCTCTGGGGATTTCTGTGGCTATCGGCCACCGGGCGGAAAACGTCCGGGGCGCTGATCTTATCATCCGCACTGCCGCCGTCCACGACGACAACCCGGAAATCGCGGAAGCCCACGCCCTGGGCATCCCCGTCTTTGAGCGGGCCCAGGCCTGGGGTTCCATCATGCGGGGCTACAAAAACGCCCTGTGCATTTCAGGCACCCACGGCAAGACCACCACCACCTCCATGTGTACCCACATCATCATGGCGGCCCAGATGGACCCCACTGTCATGATCGGCGGCACCCTGCCCCTGCTGGGCTCGGGTTACCGGGTGGGCCATGGGGACACCATCATTTTGGAGAGCTGTGAGTACTGCAATTCCTTCCTCTCCTTCTTCCCCACCGTGGCGGTCATCCTCAACATTGAGGCCGATCACCTGGACTTCTTCAAGGACCTGGACGACGTGGAGCACTCCTTCCGGGCCTTTGCCGACCTGGTGCCGGAAAACGGCCTCATCGTGGCCAACCGGGACGACGCCAACACCATGCACACCCTGGAGGGGGAGACGCGGCCTGTCCTTACCTTCGGTCTGGAGGAGGGCGACGTCCACGCCGCCAACCTGACCTGGAACCACGGCCTGCCTACCTTTGATATTATCTACCGGGGCGAGGTCTTTACCCGGGTGGACCTCCACGTACCCGGTGAGCACAACGTGAAAAACGCTCTGGCCGCCGCTGCCGCCGCCATTGCTCTGGCCGTCTCTCCCAAGGCAGTGAGCGAAGGCCTCAACGCCTTCCGGGGGGCCGGCCGCCGCTTTGAGCACAAGGGCACCTTCCACGGCGCCGAGGTCTATGACGATTACGCCCACCATCCCGGAGAGCTCCAGGCCCTGCTTACCGCCGCCCAGGCCCTGGGCTATGAGCGCATCCTGTGCGCCTTCCAGCCCCACACCTATACCCGCACCAAGGCCCTGTTTGACGATTTTGTCAAGGTGCTCCGCCAGCCTGACATCACTCTGCTGGCTGAGATCTACGCCGCTCGGGAGACCAATGAGCTGGGTATCTCCTCCCGGGACCTGGCCGACCAGATCCCCGGCAGCATCTACTGCCCCACTCTGGCCGACGTAACCGCCAAGCTGAAGGAGCTGGCCCGTCCCGGTGACCTGATCCTCACTGTGGGGGCCGGTGATATCTATACCGCTGGCGAGGCTCTGTTGCAGGAAGTATAGGTCTTTTGTGCGCTAATGTAAAAGAAGAGATTATACCACAAATTTCCGCTGTTGACAAGGCCATCAAAGAGACGTACAATACCCTTAGTAATCCTGTCCCTTTTGTTCTCTTTTCACAAATATGAATAAGGAGTGGAATCGACATGGAAGAGAAAAAGTACACCTCGATGATCCGCCTGCGGATGTCCGCCAAGGACGCTCACTACGGCGGAAACCTGGTGGATGGCGCCCACATGGTACATCTGTTTGGCGACGTGGCCACTGAGCTGCTGATCCAGTGCGACGGCGACGAGGGCCTGTTCTGCGCCTACAACAACATTGAGTTCAAGGCGCCTGTCTATGCCGGCGATTTCATCGAGGCGTATGGTGAGATCACGCACATCGGCAACACCTCCCGCAAGATGAAGTTTGAAGCCCGCAAGGTGGCCGTTCCCCGCCCCGACATCAGCGATTCCGCCGCCGATTTCCTGGAGGAGCCCATTGTGGTAGCCATTGCCGAGGGCACCTGCGTCACCCCCAAGAAGTGCCAGCGCAAGGAGCACTAATTTTCACCAACAAAAAATCTGCCGCGAAGAAAAGCTCTTCGCGGCAGATTTTTTATGCGTTGGGCGCGGCGCCCTTCCGCTCCGCCAGAATCCGGGGGAAGAAGCGCAGGAACAGGATGGTGGTCACCGTGGCGGCCACGGCGTCCGCGATGGGCTCGGACAGGAAGGTGGCCTCCGCCGACACCAGGGCGGGCAGCAGCAGCAGACAGGCCAAAAAGACCGTCTTGCGGAACAGGGAACAGAACAGGGCTAACCGTACATGGCCCAGGGCGGTGGTCTCGTCCACCAGAGGATACTGGATGGCCAGTGGGAGAATCATGGCGGTAAAGACCTTGATATACCCCACAGACCGGTCGATCAGCTCCGGGTTCTGGGTGAACAGCCGGACGAACACCGGGGACAGCGTATGGGTAAACACCATCATCAGCCCGCAGAAAGTGAGGCACAGCCCCACGATAGCCTTCATGGCGGTTTTGATCCGCTGGGTATTGCCCGCACCGTAGTTGAAGCTGATGACCGGCTGGGTGCCCAGGGTCAGCCCGCCCATGGGCATGGTAATGAGGAGCAGATAGCTCTGGACAATGGTGGCGCAGGTCACCAGGGTATCTCCCAGCTCCGGCCCGCCGAAGCGCTGGAGCACCGTGTTGAGCACGATGAGCAGCACGCTGTCGGTGGCGATGATGAGGAAGGGCGACAGGCCGAAGGTGATGATACGCACCATGATCTTCCGGTCCAGACCTCCCCACCGCAGGGGTACCGGCCTCTTTTTTTGCAGCAGAGAAAACAGTACAAAGGCACAGGAAGCCATCTGGGAGAACACCGTGGCATAGGCCGCGCCTGCCACGCCCAGATCCAGGATGAAAATAAAAACCGGGTCCAGCGCGATATTCAGCACCGCTCCCAGCATCACGGTCGCCATACCCAGGCCGGAATAGCCCTGCGCAATGAGGAAGCTGTTCATACCGGTGGCCATCAGGGCAAAAAAGGTGCCGGCGGTATAAATGGTCAGATAAGTATTGGCATAGTCAAAGGTGGCCGGGCTTGCGCCAAACCACTGGAGCAGCTGCCCCTTCAGCAGCAGAAACAATCCGGTCAGCCCCACCGACAGCACCAGCAGCATGAAAAAGCTGTTGGACAGTACCCGGCTGGCCTCCTTCTTGTTGCCCTCCCCCATGCGCATGGCAAGAATGGGGGACCCACCCAGTCCAACCAGTGAGGCAAAGGAGCTGAGCAGGGTGACGATAGGGCCGCACACCCCCACCCCTGCCAGAGCCAGATCCCCGATTTCCGGGATATTGCCGATGTAAATGCGGTCTACAATACTATATAGTACGCTGACCAGTTGGGCCAGCATAGTGGGGATAGCCAGCTTGCACACCAGCCGGAACACCGGGCCTCGCCCCAGATCGTTGGTCCGCTTCATGACGTCCCTCCTTTTGTCAGTCCCCGGCATTATACCTCTTTTTTCCCCGTCCGTAAAGGGGCAGGCACTCATTCCCTCCACCGCCCGAAGGTTTTAGCACTCTCCATTATAGAGTGCTAAAAATTCACACTCCGTTCATGATTTTTTATGTGCAGGGGTCTATACTGAGGACAAATAAAAAGTTGCCCCTTGAAAGGAGTGTTTTTCATGAATGCACAAAAATATACCCAGAAATCTTTGGAGGCCGTCCAGACCGCTCAGAGTCTGGCGACCGAATATGGAAACCAACAAATTGAGCAGCCCCATCTGCTGCTGGCCCTGCTGGCCGACGAGGCCGGTCTGATCCCCCAGCTGCTGGGCAATATGGGCCTCACCGTCCCCTCCTTCACCGCCGCCGCCAAGGCGGAGGTGGAAAAGCTGCCCCGTGTGTCCGGCTCCGGCCGGGAACAGGGCAAGATCTATGTGGCCCAGGATGTGGATAAGTGCCTCAATACCGCCGAGTCCATCGCTTCCTCCATGAAGGACGAGTATGTCTCTGTGGAGCACCTGCTGCTGGCGCTGATCGACACCGCCAACCGGGAGCTGAAAGAGCTTTTTCGCACCTATAATGTCACCAAAGAAGGGGTGCTCCAGGCCCTCACCGCCGTCCGGGGCAACCAGCGGGTCACCTCCGACAACCCGGAGGAGACCTACAACGCCCTGAAGAAGTACGGCTCCGACCTGGTGGAGCGGGCCCGGCAGAACAAGCTGGACCCGGTCATCGGCCGTGATGACGAGATCCGCAACGTGATCCGTATCCTGAGCCGCAAGAGCAAGAACAACCCCGTTCTCATCGGCGAACCCGGCGTGGGCAAAACCGCCATCGCCGAGGGCCTGGCCCAGCGGATCGTCAAGGGAGACGTGCCCGGCTCCCTGAAGGACAAGACCATCTTTGCACTGGACATGGGCTCCCTGATTGCAGGCGCCAAGTACCGGGGCGAGTTTGAGGAGCGACTGAAGGCCGTCCTTAACGAGGTCAAAAAGTCCGAGGGCCGTATCATCCTCTTTATCGACGAGCTGCACACCATCGTGGGCGCCGGCAAGACCGAAGGCGCCATGGACGCCGGTAACCTGTTAAAGCCCCTGCTGGCCCGTGGTGAGCTCCACTGTATCGGCGCCACCACTCTCAATGAGTACCGCCAGTATATTGAAAAGGACGCCGCTCTGGAGCGGCGGTTCCAGCCCGTCATGGTCAACGAGCCCACGGTGGAGGACACCATCGCCATCCTCCGCGGCCTGAAGGAACGCTACGAGGTCTACCATGGCGTGAAGATCCAGGACGGCGCTATCATTGCCGCCGCCACCCTGTCCAACCGCTATATCACCGACCGGTTCCTGCCCGACAAGGCCATCGACCTGATCGACGAGGCCTGCGCCATGATCCGCACCGAGATCGACTCTATGCCCACCGAGCTGGATATCATCCAGCGGAAGATCATCCAGCATGAGATCGAGGAGGCCGCCCTGAAGAAGGAGGACGACGCCCTTTCCAAAGAGCATCTGGCCGAGATTCAGAAGGAACTGGCCGAGATGCGGGACGAGTTCAACGCCAAGAAAGCCCAGTGGGAGAATGAAAAAAACGCCATCGGCAAGGTGCAGAAGCTGCGGGAGGACCTGGAGGCCGCCAATGCTGAATTGGAGAAGGCCCAGCGGGAGTACGACCTGAATAAGGCCGCTGAGCTGCAATATGGCAAGATCCCTGAGCTGCGCAAGCAGCTGGAGGCGGAGGAGGCCATCGCCAACGAGAGCAAGGCCCGCTCTCTGCTGCGGGACAAGGTCACCGAAGAGGAGATCGCCCGTATCATCGAGCGGTGGACCGGCATCCCGGTGGCCAAGCTGATGGAGGGCGAGCGGGAGAAGCTGCTGCACCTGGAGGACATTCTCCACAAGCGTGTAGTGGGCCAGGACGAGGCTGTCCGCCTTGTCAGCGAGGCCATCCTGCGCAGCCGGGCCGGCATCGCCGATCCCGACCGGCCCATCGGCTCCTTCCTGTTCCTGGGCCCCACCGGCGTGGGCAAGACCGAGCTGGCCAAGACTCTGGCCGAGGCTCTGTTTGACTCGGAGAAAAATATGGTGCGCATCGACATGAGCGAGTATATGGAGAAGTTTTCCGTATCCCGCCTCATCGGCGCCCCTCCGGGATATGTGGGCTATGAAGAGGGCGGCCAGCTCACCGAGGCCGTCCGCCGCCACCCCTACTCGGTGGTCCTCTTTGATGAGGTGGAAAAGGCCCATCCCGACGTGTTCAATATTTTACTGCAAGTATTGGATGATGGCCGTATTACTGACAGTCAAGGCCGTACCGTGGATTTCAAGAACACCATCATTATTCTGACCTCCAATTTGGGCTCCCAGTTCCTGCTGGACGGCATTGACCAGAACGGTGAGATCACCGAGGAGGCCAAGAATCAGGTCCAGGAGCTGCTGCGTCACTCCTTCCGGCCGGAGTTCCTCAACCGGCTGGACGAGATCGTGTTCTATAAGCCCCTGACCAAGGACAACATCACCCACATCATTGACCTGCTGGTGAACGAGCTCAATCATCGTCTGGAAGAGAAGCAGCTGAAGGTGGAGCTGACCGACGCCGCCAAGCGTTTCATCATCGACAGCGCCTATGACCCGGCCTTTGGTGCCCGGCCCCTGCGCCGCTTCGTGCAGCACGGGGTGGAGACCCTCATCAGCCGGAAGATCATCGCCGACCAGGTCCAGCCCGGGGACACCCTGACGGTGGACTGTGTGGACGGCGAGCTGACCGTGGAGGCCAAGAGCGTGCTCTCCGGCCAGGTGGTGGACCAGAACTGAGTAAAAAGAGCGGATGGGGAAAAATCCCCATCCGCTCTTCAGCCTGTCGAAAAAGTCCAGCGAAAGCTGGGCTTTTTCGTTTGCAAGAGGTAAAATAGCAATAGGTGGTGAGAA
>NZ_CALWXV010000055.1 GCF_944385615.1 uncultured Flavonifractor sp.
TCCTTCTCACCACCTCCTCTATTTTATCTCATCTAAATGAAAAAGCCCAGCTTTCGCTGGACTTTTTCGACAGGCTGGGGGCGGACGGCCATAGGCCGTCCGCCCTTTTTGCTTATCCAGGCCCGGTGAGATTCCCTTATGGAGTGAAATATTTATCAAATAATTGTGGATAAAATGCACAAAATTTTTTTGTTAAAAAATTCACGAGCTTAAAAGAAACATAAAAAAAGAAAGTATCACGTCAAAAACATGGAAAATATCAATAATATGGAAGAAAATGAGAAGAATTCAAAAAGAAAAAATTGCAGGGGGTAAATTAAACTGACAATTTTAAACTTGCAATCATCCGGTATTTGAAGTATGATTCAGGTAACATCGGGAAACTTGTCCAGTGAGACAAGGGATGCGGAAAGGCGGTGAAAGTATGTCTCTGGAAGCGATCAAGCAGGTGACCGAGGCGGAGCAGGCCCACAAGCAGCGCAGGGCCGAAGCCCAGGCGGAGGCCAAGCGCACCGTGGCGGAGGCCGAGCGGGCGGGCAAGGCCCGGCTGGCCGAGGCCCGCGCCCAGGCGGAGGCCAAGGCCCGTGAGCTTATGAAAGCGGCCGAGGAAACGGCGGCCAAGCACGCGGCGGAGGTGACGGCTCAGACCCGGAAAACCTGTGACACCCTGCGTGCCAAGGCGGAGGGCCGCCTGGCCGACGCCGCTGCCAGCATCGTGAGAAGGGTAGTGAAGAACTGATGTCCATTGTGAAAATGAAGCGGCTGCGGCTGGTGGGTATGCGCGACCAGCGGGAGTCCATGCTGCGGCTGCTTCAGCATCTGGGCTGCGTGGAGATCGACGAGCCGGGGGAGTGCAAGGACGACCCCGCCTGGGCGAGCCTGACGCGGCCGGACACCGGGGCGCTGAACGAGGCCAGGGACGCCCGTTCCAGCGTGGAGAACGCCCTGAAGACCCTGAAGAAGTACGGACCCAAGCAAAAGGGCGGGCTTCTCACCCCCAGGCCGGTGATTACCGAGGGGGAGCTCTTCGACGACAAGGCCTATCAGACCAGCCTGGCCGACGCCGGGCAGCTGGTGGCCCTGGAGCGGAAGATCTCCACTCTGTACGCCGAGCAGAACAAGCTGAGGACTCAAAAACTGGCGCTGGCGCCCTGGCTGACGCTGGACATCCCCCTGGAGACCGCCTCCACCCCGGAGGTGTCCGTCCAATTCGGTACGGTGGCCGCGGCCACCGACCTGGACGCCCTGGAAGGGGCCCTGGGGGCCGTCACCGACCTGTATGAGCTCATGCGGGCGGGGGCGGACAACGAATTGAAGTATCTGGTGTTCCTCTGCCACCGCAGCGCGGAAGAGGGGTGCCAGGAGGTGCTGAAGGAGTACGGCTTCTCCCGGGCGGCCCTGCGGGGCTGGACGGGCACGGCGGCGGAGAACGACAGGCGGCTGGACAGCGAGCTGGCCGCCGCCGCCAGGGAGCTGGAGTCCACCATCGCCCAGGTGGGGGCCTACGCCTCCAAAAAGAACGCGCTGGAGCAGTGCCTGGACCGGGCCGATCAGGAGATCGCCCGGGAGGAGGCCCGCTGCCGTCTGCTGGACAGCGCCTCCGCCTTCTTCCTGGAGGGCTGGGTGCCTGCCCCGGACGAGAAAAAGCTGCTGGAGCAGCTGGGACAGTACACCTGCTGCTGGGAGACCCAGGACCCGGCGCCGGAGGACTATCCGGTGGTGCCGGTGAAGCTGAAAAACAACAAGTTCACCGAGCCGCTGACCACCATTACCGAGATGTATTCCCTTCCCGCCTATGACGGCGTGGACCCCAACGGGCTGATGGCCCCCTTCTATATTTTCTTCTTCGGGTTCATGTTCGCCGATCTGGGCTACGGCCTGATTCTGGCGGGGGCCTGCGCCTTCATCAACTGGAAGACCCACCCCAAGGGCGGCTTCGGCCAGCTTATCCGGCTGATGATTATGTGCGGCATTTCGTCCGCTGTCATCGGCTTCTTTACCGGCGGCTTCTTCTCCGACTTTTTGGTGCAGTTCACCGGTATGCTGGGCCTGGCTCAGCCGGTGATTCCCTTCCTGTCGGTGCCCGACGGCGTGACCGGCGTGCCCGGCCCCCTGCTCAACGTCATGGGCGACCCCATGACCGTGCTGGTCTTTGCGCTGGCGGTGGGCTTTGTGCAGATCCTGGTGGGCATGGCGGTCAAGTTCTGGATGCTGTGCCGCCGGGGCCAGGTGGTGGACGCCGTCCTGGACATCGGGACCTGGTGGGTCATCTTTGTGGGCATCGCCCTGTTCGCTCTGGGCGTGGGCAATGTGGCCGGTTATCCGGTGGTGCTCATCATCGGCTGCCTGATGCTGCTGGGCCAGAGCCGGACCGCCAAGGGCTTCGGTAAGGTCACCGCCGTCATCGGCGCAGTATACAACGGCGTGACGGGCTACTTTGGAGATATCCTCTCCTACTCCCGTCTGATGGTCATGATGCTGGCCGGTTCTGTCATCGGCCAGGTGTTCAACATCCTGGGCGCCATGCCCGGCGGCGGACTGCCTCCGGCCATCGGTATCCCCATCTTCTTCGTGATCTTCATCATCGGCCATGCCTTCAACATTGGCCTGAACGTCATCGGCACCTACGTGCACACATCCCGTCTGCAATACCTGGAATTCTTCAAGCAGTTCTATGAAGAGGGCGGACGCCCCTGGCGGCCCCTGAACATTGCGACAAAGTATGTCGACATTAAGGAGGAACAGTAACATGACATTCGGTGAATTTCTGACTCAGTACGCAGGCGCCTTCTTTGGTTTCCTGGGCGCCGCTCTGGCCGCAGGCCTGGCCTGCGTTGGTTCTGCAAAGGGTACCGGCCTGGCCGGTGAGGCCGGCGCCGGCCTGCTGGCCGAGGACCCCTCTCAGTTCTCCAAGTGTATGATCCTGCAGGTTATCCCCGGCACCCAGGGCCTGTACGGCCTGGTCATCGGCTTCTTGGCCCTGATGAAGATGGGCCTGTTTGACGGCACCGTGGCCAACCTGTCCATCGCCAACGGCCTCATCATCCTGGCCGCCTGCATCCCCATGGCCATCGGCGGCCTGCTCTCCGGCATCGCTCAGGGCCGCGTGGCTGCCGCCTCCGTCAACATCGTGGCCAAGAACCCCAACGACTGGTCCAAGGGCATGGTGCTGTGTATCATCGTGGAGTTCTACGCCATCCTGTCCCTGCTGATCTCCTTCCTGATGATTATGTTCGGCTTCTAAGCTGAGAGGTAGACTATGGACGGAATTGAAAAAATCACCGGGCGCATTGCGGCCGACGCCGGGCGGGAGATCGACGAGATCAACGCCGAGGCTCGCCGCCAGGCCGACGAGATCCTGGCCCGGTATGAGGCCCAGGCCAAGCGGGAGAGCGAGGAGATCCTCTCCCGGGGCAAGCGCAACGCCGACGAGCGGGTGGAGCGGCTGGCCAGCGTGGCCCAGCTGGACGCCCGCAAGCTGGAGCTGGCCGCCAAGCAGGAGATGCTCTCCAAGGCCTATGACCTGGCGCTGGAGAAGCTGGTGAACCTGCCCGACAAGGACTATGTGACTCTGCTGGCCAATCTGGCGGTGAAGGCCTCCTCCACCGGCAAGGAGGCGGTCATCTTCTCCCAGAAGGACCGCACCCGCTACGGCAAGCAGGTGGTCACCCAGGCCAACGAGCGCCTGAAAGACGGACACCTGACCATGTCCGAGCAGACCCGCCCCATCCAGGGGGGCCTCATCCTCAGCGACGGGGACGTGGAGGTCAACTGCACCTTTGAGACTCTGGTGCGCCTCCAGCGGGGCGAGATGGACCGCGAGGTGGCCAAGGTGCTCTTCGACTGATGCGCTCCTTGCAAGTAAGGAGGCAACATTTTGGCTAAGATCAAAGATACCGACTATCTGACCATATCCGCCCGCATCCGGGCGATGGAGACCCGGCTGCTCACCCGGGAGCGGATGGAGCGGATGCTGGATGCCCGCACCGGCGACGAGGCCGCCAAGGTCCTGTCCGAGTGCGGCTACAGTGAGCTGACCGCCCTGACCCATACCGCCCTGGACGAGCTGCTCTCCGCCGCCCGGAGGGCGCTGTACAAGGAGCTGAAGGGGGCGGTGCCCGACCCGCGGCTGGTGGAAGTGTTTCAGATGAAATACGACTACCACAACGCCAAGACCCTCATCAAGGCCGCCGCCGTGGGGGCCGACCCCGACCGGCTGCTGATGGAGGGGGGCCGCTGGACCGCCGCACAGATCAAGGATGCCTGGCAGCGGGACAGCCTGCGGGACTTCACCGACCCCTTCCGGCAGGCCATCGTCCAGGCCCGGGAGCTGCTGAATGGCGGCGGGGACCCCCAGCTGGCCGACTTTGTGCTGGACCGGGCCTACTTTGGAGAGATGGGAGAGGCGGCCAAGGCCACCGGAAGTCCCTTCCTCCAGGGCTATGTGCGCCTGCTCATCGACGCCACCAACCTGCGCTCCGCCGTCCGGGCGGCCCGCATGGGCAAGGGCAGCGATTTCTTAAACCAGGTGCTGCTGTCCGGCGGTAATGTGGAGGTCCATACCCTGACTTCGGGCAAGGGCAGCGATCTGGCCGCCCTGTTCCGGGCGGGCCCCCTCAGCGAGGCTGCCGCCGCCGGCGCCGCCCTCACCGCCCCCGGCAGCGGGGAGCTCACCGCCTTTGAGCGTCTGTGCGACAACGCGGTGATGAACTATCTGGCCCAGGCCCGCCGCATCCCCTTCGGGGAGCAGGCGGTGATCGGCTACCTGTACGCCAGGGAGACCGAATTCACCGCCATCCGCACCATTCTGTCCGGCCGCATGGCGGGGCTGGATGGGGACACCATCCGGGAAAGGCTGCGTGAGTCCTATGTCTAATTACCGAATTGCTGTGCTGGGAGACAAGGACAGCGTGCTGGGCTTCAAGGCCCTGGGGCTGGACGTGTTTCCCGCGGAAACCGTGGAGGAGGCCAAGCGCACCCTTCACGAGCTGGCCAAAGAGAATTACGCGGTGGTCTATCTGACCGAGCAGCACGCCGCCGGTATGACGGCGGAGGTGGCCCGGTACAAGGACGAGCTCACCCCGGCCATCATCCTCATCCCCGGCAAGGACGGCTCCCTGGGCATTGGCATGGCCAACGTCAAGAGCGCCGTGGAACGGGCCGTGGGCGCGGACATTTTGTAACGATCGGTATAACGGGCGGCCTTTACGGCCGCCCGCACCCCCGACCGAGCCCAGCGCAAGCGGGTCGGACGGGGAGGAGGAGGGACAGCGGAGCGAGCAAGCCCTGGCGTTTACGCCAGGGCGCGGGATGCGCAGCTTGTCCCGACGAGAAAGAAGGTTAGAGTGATTTGAGCGGAAAAATCGTCAAAGTCTCCGGCCCGCTGGTGGTTGCCACCGGGCTCACCGACGCCAACATGGCCGACGTGGTCCGGGTGGGCGAGCAGCGCCTCATCGGTGAGATCCTCACCATGAACGGCGACTCCGCCTCCATCCAGGTGTATGAGGAGACCTCCGGCCTGGGCCCCGGCGCGGTGGTGGAGACCACCGGCGCCCCCATGTCTGTGGAGCTGGGCCCCGGCATCATTGAGAATATCTACGACGGCATCCAGCGCCCCCTGGAGGGCATCATGAAGAAGGCGGGCTCCAACAACCTGCCCCGCGGCGTGGAGGTCCCCGCCCTGGACCGGGAGAAGAAGTGGCAGTTCAACGCCACCGCCAAAAAGGGCGACAAGGTCACCGGCGGCGACGTCATCGGCACCGTCCAGGAGACCAGCGTGGTGCTCCACAAGATCATGATTCCCCCCACCCTCAGCGGCACCATCGAGTCCATCCAGTCCGGTTCCTTCACCGTGCTGGACACCGTGGCCGTGCTGGTGGACGACAAGGGTCAGAAGCACAATCTGACCATGGTGCAGAAGTGGCCCGTCCGTGTGGGCCGCCCCTATAAGCATAAGTATCCCCCCAAGACCCCGCTGCTGTCCGGCCAGCGTATCGTGGATGCCATGTTCCCCGTGGCCAAGGGCGGCACCGCCGCCATCCCCGGTCCCTTCGGCTCGGGCAAGACCGTCATGCAGCACCAGCTGGCCAAGTGGTCCGACGTGGACATCGTGGTCTACATCGGCTGCGGCGAGCGCGGCAACGAGATGACCGACGTACTGCGGGAGTTCCCCGAGCTGGTGGACCCCCGTACCGGCGAGTCCCTGATGAAGCGGACCGTCCTTATCGCCAACACCTCCGATATGCCCGTGGCCGCCCGTGAGGCCTCCATCTATACCGGCATCACCATCGCCGAGTACTTCCGTGATATGGGCTACCATGTGGCCGTCATCGCCGACTCCACCTCCCGCTGGGCCGAGGCTCTGCGTGAGATGTCCGGCCGTCTGGAAGAGATGCCCGGCGAGGAAGGCTACCCCGCCTATCTGTCCTCCCGTCTGGCCCAGTTCTACGAGCGGGCCGGTATGGTGGAGTGCATCGGCTCCGACGCCGACCGCCGGGGCTCCCTTACCGCTGTGGGCGCGGTCTCCCCGCCCGGCGGCGACCTGTCCGAGCCCGTCTCCCAGGCCACCATGCGCATCGTCAAGGTGTTCTGGGCCCTGGACGCCTCTCTGGCCTACCGCCGTCACTTCCCCGCCATCAACTGGCTCAACTCCTACTCTCTGTACCTGGACTCCCTGAAGCCCTGGTATGACGAGCACCTGGGGCCCCAGTTCATGGTCAACCGCGACAAGTCCATGTCCATCCTCCAGGAGGAGGCCAGCCTGAACGAGATCGTGCAGCTGGTGGGCAAGGACTCCCTGTCCGCCGGCGACCAGCTCACCCTGGAGACCGCCAAGATGCTCCGGGAGGACTTCCTCCAGCAGAACGGCTTTATGGAGGTGGACTGGTACTCCAGCTATGAGCGCCAGGACAAGATGATCCAGATGATCCTGGACTATGACAAGCTGTGCCGCGCCGCTATCGAGAAGGGCGCGCCGGTATCCGAGCTGTTCAACATCCCCTTCCGGGAGAAGATGGGCCGTGCCAAGAGCGTGCCCGACGACCAGTACCAGACCGTCTATGCCCAGATGGCCCGGGAGATGGAGGAGCAGATCGAGGCCATTGTGGCCAAGGGAGGTGAAGAGGCATGATTCGGGAATATAAGACCATTCAGGAGATCAACGGCCCCCTGATGGTGGTGCGCAAGGTCTCCGGCGTCACCTATGACGAGCTGGCCGAGATCGAGCTGTCCGACGGCTCCATCCGCCGCTGTAAGGTGCTGGAGGTCAACGGCGACAACGCGGTGGTACAGCTCTTCGAGTCCTCCGCCGGTATCAATCTGGCCCAGTCCAAGGTCCGTTTCCTGGGCCATCCCCTCCAGCTCCCCGTGTCCGGGGATATGCTGGGCCGGGTGTTCAACGGCATGGGCCGTCCCATCGATGGCGGCCCCGAGATCATGGCCGAGGAGTACCGTGATATCAACGGCCTGCCCATGAATCCTGCCGCCCGTGACTACCCCAACGAGTTTATCCAGACCGGCATCTCCACCATCGACGGACTGAATACCCTGGTCCGTGGTCAGAAGCTGCCCATTTTCTCCGGCTCCGGTCTGCCCCACGCCGCTCTGGCCGCCCAGATCGCCCGTCAGGCCAGAGTGCTGGGCGACGATGCCGGCAACTTCGCCGTGGTGTTCGCCGCCATTGGTATCACCTTCGAGGAGTCCGACTTCTTCGTGCAGGAGTTCCGCCGTACCGGCGCCATCGACCGTACCGTGCTCTTTACCAACCTGGCCAACGACCCCGCCGTCGAGCGTATCGCCACTCCCCGTATGGCCCTCACCGCCGCGGAGTACCTGGCCTTTGAGAAGGATATGCACGTGCTGGTTATCCTCACCGATATCACCAACTACGCCGAGGCCCTCCGCGAGGTGTCCGCAGCCAAGAAGGAAGTCCCCGGCCGCCGCGGCTACCCCGGCTATCTGTACACCGACCTGGCCACCATGTACGAGCGGGCCGGCCGTCAGCTGGGCAAGAAGGGCTCCATCACCATGATCCCCATCCTCACCATGCCCGAGGACGACAAGACCCACCCCATCCCCGACCTGACCGGTTATATCACCGAGGGCCAGATCATCCTGTCCCGTGAGCTGTACCGCAAGGGCGTGAATCCCCCGGTGGACGTGCTGCCCTCCCTGTCCCGTCTGAAGGATAAGGGCGTGGGCGTGGGCAAGACCCGGGAGGATCACGCGGGCACCATGAACCAGCTCTTCGCCGCCTATTCCACTGGTAAGGAGAACAAGGAGCTGATGAGCATCCTGGGTGAGGCCGCCCTCTCTCCCACCGACCTGATGTACGCCAAGTTTGCCGACGAGTTTGAAAAGCGCTATGTTTCCCAGGGCACCGATGAGAACCGCTCCATCATCGAGACCCTGGATCTGGGCTGGGACCTGCTGAGCCTCCTGCCCAAGGCGGAGCTGAAGCGCATCAAGCCGGAGTATATCGAGAAATACCTCCCAAAAAAGGAGGGATAAATCATGCCGGCCATTAACGTAAATCCTACCCGGCAGGAGCTGACCCGGCTGAAGACCCGGCTCAAGACCTCCATCCGGGGCCACAAGCTGCTGAAGGATAAGCGGGATGAGCTGATGAAGCAGTTCATGGACGTGGTACGGGAGAACCGGGCCCTGCGGAAGAAGGTGGAGGAGGGGCTGATGCGTGCCCACGGCTCTTTCACCGTGGCCTCGGCCCTTATGTCCTCGGAAATGCTGGAGCAGTCCCTGCTCTATCCCAAGCAAAGCGTGGAGCTGGACATGACCTTCCAGAACATCATGAGCGTCAACGTGCCGGTGTATCACTTCCGCACCAAGAGCGACGACGCCGGGGAGATCTATCCCTACGGCTTTGCCACCACTTCCGGCGAGCTGGACGGGGCGGTGGACGCCCTGTCCGGGGTGTTCCAGGATATGCTGAAGCTGGCGGAGATCGAAAAGACCTCCCAGCTGCTGGCGGAGGAGATCGAAAAGACCCGCCGCCGGGTCAACGCCCTGGAATATGTGAAGATCCCCCAGATGGAGGAGGCCATCAAGTATATCTCCATGAAGCTGGACGAGAACGAGCGGTCCAACACCATTCGTTTGATGAAGGTGAAGGATATGCTCCTGAAGGAAGCCATCGAAGAGAAGCGGGAGGCAGACGCCCGCGCGGTGGAAGCCTTCGGCGGCAAGCTGGAAGAGGTATAATGACAAAAGGCGGCCCGGAACCGGGCCGCCTTTTTCGTTGACAAGAAGGGGCGAAGTGCCTATAATAAAGATAGAAAGGGCGCTGCTGCAAAGCGGTTAGCCCCACGAGGTTACTTCAACATTACGTTGACCGCTCGGGTAGCAGCCGGGCGGTCAACACGCTTTTGGGGATATGTAAATCATGACCGCAAGGATCATGATAAAACACACCAGAAAGCGCAGGACTTTCGCCCAACGCCCGTTTCCCATACGCTCCACCCCCTCTCACAAGGGAGTGGCTAACCGCCGTATTGCAACAGCGCCAAGAGAAGCATACCACACTGCCACGGTGCTGTAAAGGCACGAAAACAGGCGGCCCGATCCCAGGCCGCCTGTTTTCGTTGACAAGAAGGGGCGAAGTGCCTATAATAAAGATAGAAAGGGCGCTGCCGCAAAGCGGTTAGCCCCGTGAGTTAACCAATCAGTGACTCGTTAACCGCTCGGTGGCCGCCGGGCGGTTAACACGCTTTTGGGGATATGTAAATCATGACCGTAAGGATCATGATAAAACACACCAGAAAGCGCAGGACTTTCGTCCAACGCCCGTTTCCCATACGCTCCACCCCCTCTCACAAGGGAGTGACTAACCGCCGTATTGCAACAGCGCCAAGAGAAGCATACCACACTGCCACGGTGCTGTAAAGGCACGAAAACAGGCGGCCCGGTTCCGGGCCGCCTGTTCTGTTTTCGTGCATACCACCTAAATTCAAAGCGTTTGGAAAGAAAAACGTAAGAAAGGCCATAGATTTGTCAGCCATGGGACTATGGCGGGCAGAGAAAACAAAGCAGAAATAGAAAGTTGTAAAAAATGCTTATTTTTATAAATAATGCGGAAATTTGATTTAAATAATTTGAAATCAACACCGGCAAGCATCCGTAGCCCGCCCTGCCCGCCGGCAGAGTCCGCCTTTGACAGAACGGACTTTTTGGCGTATAATCACGGACTATCCCTTCAAGTTTCAGGAGAACCATCTATATGCACGTCAAACAATTCCTTCGCAAAAACGGCCTCTGGCAGGGCATCTTTCTGGCCCTGACCCCCTTTACCGCCACCTGGCTCATGCAGTTTACATACGGAGCCAACCCCTTTGCCATGGCCTTTTCCATTCAGCTGGCCAACGCACTGTGCGTGGCCCTGCTCTTCTGGCCATTGTGCGCTCTGGTGGGACGGATCGCCCCCTGCACCATCGGCATCCACATCGCCGCCGCTTCCTGGGGCGCGGCCAACTACTTTATCTACTCCTTCCGGGGCACCCCTATTTTGCCCTGGGATTTTTCCGCCCTGGGCACCGCCGCCAGCGTGGCGGGCACCTACCGGCTGGCCCCCACCTGGCAGATGGGAATCACCATCCTTTTGGCGGCGGCCCTGGTGGTGTTCCTCCATCCGGAGCGGCGCAAGGCCCGCCTGCGGCTCACCACCCGGAAAGGGATCCCCCTGCGGCTGGCCTGTCTGGCGGCGGGGCTGGCCTGCCTCTTCTTCCTGCTGCCCACTGAAAAGCTGGAAAAGCTGGGGGTGAAAACTGACGTGTGGGACCAGGCAGGGGCCTACCAAAACGGGGGCTGCCTGGCGGTATTCCTGCGTAACACCGAGTTTCTGGAGGTGGAGGAGCCGGACAATTATGCCCCGGAGCAGGTGGACGCCCTGCTGGAGCAGACCGAGCCCGCTGAGCCTGCCCAGGTGTCGGTGGAGCGCCCCAATATCATCGCCATCATGAACGAATCCTGGGCGGATTTTGAGTCTTACGGCAACCTTCAGCTCAGTGAGAGCGTCACCGACTATATCCGCTCCCTGGACAACGCCATTTTCGGCCACACCTATACCTCGGTGTTCGGCGCAGGCACCAGCGCCAGTGAGTTTGAATTTCTCACCGGCAATTCCATGGCCTTCCTGCCCTCGGGCAGCATCCCCTACCAGCAGTATGTGCTGGGGCCCACCGCTTCTCTGGCCTCCCTGCTCAAGGCCCAGGGCTATGATACGCTGGCCTTCCACCCCGGGGAGCGCACCTCCTGGCAGCGCAATCAGGCCTACCCCCGGCTGGGCTTTGACGCCTTCAAATGTGGGGAGGACATGGATGTGCCCCAGACCTTTGAGCACGGCTATGTCAGCGACCAGTCCGACTTTGAGCAGATCATCTGGGAGTTTGAGCACAAGGAGGAGGGGACCCCTCTTTTCCTGTTCAACGTCACCATCCAGAGCCACGGCAGCTACACGGTGGAGGACTACCCCGCGGAGGTCACCCTCACCGATGAGCCGGGCAAGTACCCTATGGCCGAGCAATACCTGACCCTGGCCAACAAGACCGATGAGGCCTTCCGCACCCTGGTGGAGTATTTTCAGGACCAGGAGGAGCCCACCATGATCCTCATGTTCGGCGACCACCAGCCCTCGGTGGAGCAGGAATTTCTGGATAAGGCCTATGGGGTGACCCAGGATGGGATGACCATGGAGCAGTACATGGGCAAGTATAAGACCCCCTTTGTCATCTGGGCCAACTACCCCCTGCCGCAGGAGGGGCCGGAGGTGACCAGCCTGAACTTTTTGGGCCTCTACCTGCTGCATTACGCCGGGATTCAGGGCACCCAGTACCAGGACTATCTGTGGCAGCTCCAGCAGCAGCTTCCCGCCATCACCTTTGTGGGCTATGTGGACCGGGCCGGGCAGGCCTACAGCCACCTAGAGACCAACGACTACACGTCCCTGATTCAGGACTATCAGTGCCTACAATATAACAACCTCTTCGGCGGGACAGACCGGCGAAGCGCCGCCTTTGACCCGTGACCAGTGAGATACCAAGCCTTTTCAAAAAACGCGCGTGCCGCTTGTGACGGCGCGCGCGTTTTTTCTGGTTTGACTTTTAACCACTTCGGAAGGAGTTTTTCAGCAGGATGATGCAGTTATCCAGCAGCTGTTCCAGATCGGAAAAAACGGTGTGGGCCAGCTTATTATAGTAGGTGTTGAGCAGGCCGTTGAGAAATACAATGACCGAGAAGGCGGCTGCGTCCCGGGACACAGGAGGGGTATAGCCCTTTTCCTTCAGATAGTCCTCCAACACCTTTCGGGTCAGGAGAAAGACCTCCATTCCCGCTTCATACTTCTGCCGGGCCGCCGCCTCCATGGGAGTGCCGGCGTAATCGGCCTGCATGGGGATCTTTTGCAGAGCCATCACCTCATAAAAGGCGGGGTGGCTCCAGGCAAATTCCAGATAGGTGCGCAGGAAGGCGTCCAGCCGGGCCTCTCCGCCCCGGGCGGCCTCCACCGCCTGGCGCAGGCTGGCGCACAGCTGCCGGTAGCCCTCAATAACCACCGACAGATACACCTCGTCCTTGTTGACAAAATAAAGGTAGATCTTGGTGGCCGAGGCGCCGATCTTCTGGCCCAGCTTCCGCATGGTCAGCCCTTCATAGCCGTCACAGGCCAGGATATCCAGTGCGGCATCCAGGATGCGGGCCTTTTCCGCTGCTTTTTCCGCGGGCGTCTTTTCTTTGGGGGGCATGGGACCGCCTCCTTTTTCCTCTTTTTTTCCTCATGTGCATATTGTATCAAATCCTGTTTTCACAATCAATAGCGCCCTTTTTTCCAGAGCGCGGAATATTTCCAAGAAAGGTATGGATATCCCGCGGGAAATGTGATAAGCTGTAAACCGGTGTCAAAACAACGCCGTGTTTTTGGGTGGAAAAAGGAGGGGCGCTCCGTTGAAGCTGGACTACGATGCACTGCTGGAGCTGGTAAGCGAAATGGGCTTTCGGCTCATGTTCAGCGGAGCGGAGATCTACCGGGTGGAGGAGTCCATCAGCCGCCTGCTCCAAGCCTACGGGGCCGAGCGGGGGGAG
>NZ_CALWXV010000056.1 GCF_944385615.1 uncultured Flavonifractor sp.
TCGATCATCCATTTTTTCAGGGTCTTGGTGTCCCGGCCCGGCAGGGCCAGCTCATCCCCCGTCTGCCGGGGCCGCAGGGTCAGCGGCCCATGGGCCTCCCGGGTCAGATAATAGGCTCCCGGCTGCCGCTGGTCCGGCGGCGGACAAGTCACCGGGCGGCAGCTGCACCGCCAGTCGGTGCCCTCCGGGGCAGTCTCCCCGTCCAGCTGCAAGGGACAGGGAGCAAAGGGGGGACTCTCCCCCTGGGTGGTAATAAGCAATTCTTTATAGACCCGCTGGGCCAGCCGCCCGTTGGGCAGGAAGGCCACCGCGGAGGGGTCCTCGCCCACCGCCAAATCCACCACCGCCTTCAGATGGGCGGCGGAACAGTCGGTATTGCCGTCCCCCGTCATCTCCAGCAGGCGGCGGACCGCCCGGGGCGCGATGGCGGTGGGCAGCTCGGCAATGTACCGGGCTTCAATGACCAGGTCGTCCTCCGCCCACCGGGCATGGCGGCAGGCCATGGCAGCCTGAGCGTTGAGGTAATCGTTATCCGCCCGCAGGTAGCTCATGGTCTCGGCCGACCGCTGGGTCAGTTTGGGGTTGAGCTCCCGCAGCACCGGGATCACCTGGCTGCGGAGCTTGTTGCGGGCGTATTTGGTGTCGGTGTTGGTGCTGTCCTCCACATGGGGGATGTGATGGGCCTCCAGATAGGCCTCGATGTCCGCCCGTGGGGTGGTGAGCAGCGGCCGCACCAGCTCTCCCCGCCGGGGCGGGATGCCCGCCAATCCGTGGAGGCCCGCCCCCCGGGTCAGGTGGAGCAACAGAGTCTCCAGGTTGTCGTCGGCGTTGTGGGCGGTGGCGATACGGCTACAGCCCAGGGCTTCCGCCGTCTCCGTCAGAAAGGCGTACCGCAGCTGCCGGGCGGTCTCCTCCAGGCCCTGGTTGCGTTTTGCAGCCTCCGCCGCCACGTCTCCCTCCCCCAGAGTACAGGGAATATGGTGCTCCTCACACCACCGGGCCACAAAGGCTGCGTCCCCGTCGGACTCCGCCCCCCGCAGGTGGTGGTTGTAGTGGGCAGCGCATAGGGTAAAGCCCCCCTCCTCCGCCATGGCGCTCAGCAGGTGGAGCAAGCACATGGAGTCCGAGCCGCCGGAGAGGGCGCACAGCACCTTCCCCCCACGGGGCAGCATATCGTATTCAGTTGTCAGAGCGCGTACAGTCTCTAACATAAACTCTCCTCTGCAACAACGGGGATATCTTTGAAATCTGTTTTTGGGGGAATTCATTTCTCCCAAAAACACCTCGACCCGCGCCACAGGGCGCGAAACCGGGGGTATCAAAACCGCTGTGCCGCAAAGCGACGCGGCGGTTTTGTATCCAGGGGTCTGACCTGCCGGGGGCAGGTCAGATGGGAATGGGCGCAGCCACCACAAACAAATGGGATACCCCCTGGACCGTTCTTAATATTCGGAATGTCTCCGGTCAATGGACGAGAACGTGGTGTACTCAGGCAGCCACTGTAATTCCACTGTACCGGTCTCGCCGTGGCGGTTCTTGGCGATGATACACTCGGCCAGGTTGTGGTTTTCACTGGCCTCATTATAATAGTCCTCCCGGTAGAGGAACATGACGATGTCGGCGTCCTGCTCGATGGCGCCCGATTCCCGCAGGTCGGACAGCATGGGCCGCTTGTTCTGGCGGCTTTCTGGACCACGGGAGAGCTGGGACAGGCAGACCACCGGCACATTGAGCTCTTTGGCCATGATCTTCAGCGCCCGGGAGATATCGGAGACGATCTGCTGGCGGTTGTCCCCGCTGCGCTGGGGCCCGCCGGCGGAGGTCATGAGCTGGAGGTAGTCTATGACCACCAGCCCCAGATTATCCACCCGGCGGCACTTGGCGTTCATGTCGGCCACCGACAGGGCCGGGTTGTCGTCAATGAGGATCTGGGTCTGATTCAGGGAGGCGGAGGCGGCGGCGATCTTGGACCAGTCCTCCTCCCCCAGCTTGCCGGTCACCAGCTTTTTGTTGTCCACAAAGGCTTCGCCGGAGATGAGGCGCATGGCCAGCTGCTCCCGGCTCATCTCCAGGGAGAAGAATACCACCGTCCGGCCGGAAAATTTGCCGGCATGGAGCAGCATATTCAGCGCAAAGGAGGTCTTGCCCATGCCGGGCCGGGCGGCCAGCAGGATCAGGTCGGACTTGTTCAGGCCGGAGATGGCCATATCCACATCGGGCAGGCCGGTACTCAGGCCGGGCACCGCCGAATCGCTGAGGGCCAGCTCGTTGAGCCGCTCGTACACATTGAGAATGACGCTGGAGATGTGGGTCAGCCCCTGAGAGGACCGGCCCTGGCGGATGGCGTAGATCCGCTGCTCGGCGGCCTCCAGCACCTCCTGACCGGTGCCGGTGCCCTCCTGCACCAGGGCGGTCAGCTCCCCCGCCGTCTCAGCAATGCGACGCAGCAGGGCCTTGTCCTTGACGATGGCCACATATTCCTTCACATTGGCCGCCGTGGGGGTGACCTCCATAAGCTGGAGGATATAATTGCGGGAGGTATTTTCATCGTACACCCCGTTCTGGCGCATGTGCTCCAGAACGGTCACCGGGTCAATGGTGAGGGAGAAATTGAACATGGAGTAAATGGTCTCGTAGATCTCCCGGTTGGCCCGCAGGTAAAAGTCCTCGGGCTTCAAATCCTCGATGACGTCGGGCACGCACCGGGCGTCGATGAGCATGGCGCCCAGTACGCTCTGCTCGGCCTCCACACTGTGGGGCATCTGCCGCAGCAGCAGTTCCTCTTCACTTGCCATGTACGTCACCTCCCAAAACAGGCCGGCATGGGTATCTGCCCCTACCCTGTATACGTTTGATAATCTGTTTTCCGGGGAATTCATTTCTCCGGAAAACACCTCGACCCGCGCCACGGGGCGCGAAACCGGGGGTATCAAAACCGTTGTGCCGCAAAGCGGCGCGGCGGTTTTGTATCTAGGGGGTATTGGATACCCCCTAGATATGTTCAGGCCTCGGCCACGACCACCTTCAGGGTGCCGGTGACCTCATAGCCCAGCTTCACCTTCAGCTCATAGGTGCCAAAGGCCTTGATGGGCTCGTCCTGGACGATCTTAGTCTTCTGGATGCTGATGCCGTGCTGGGCGCTGAGGGCGTCGGCGATTTCCTTGGTGGTCACCGCGCCGAAGAGCCGCCCGCCGTTGCCCGCCTTGGCGGTCACCTTCACGGAGAGCTCCTTCAGCTTGGCGGCGGTGGCCTGGGCCTCCGCCTTCTCGGCGGCCTCCTGAGCGGCCTTGGCCTTCTCCTGCATCTTCATGGTGTTGATATTCTCCGCCGTGGCGGGCACCGCCAGCTTGCGGGGAAGGAGGAAGTTGCGGGCGTAGCCGTCGCTGGCCTCGATCATCTGGCCCTTCTTGCCCTGGCCCTTCACATCCTGCTGTAAAATCACTTTCATGGTCATTCGTCCTTTCTGGATTAACGATTCAATGTTGTCACGCTGCACGCACTCCGCGACGGGCAGTTGCTTACCGCTCCGCGAAAAATGCCGCTCCGGGCTTTGCCCGTCGCCTGTTTTTTCGTCTGCGCGGTTCGCTACTGCCCTGCTCCCGGGCGTCTCCGCGCTTCCCGGTTATTCATCTTCCAAATACTGGTCAATGGCCTGGTAAAGCAGCTTTTCCACCTCGTCCACCGTCTTGCCGGGCACCTGGGCCCCGGCGGTGGCGGCGTTGCCGCCGCCCCCCAACTTTTCCAGCACCACCTGTACGTTCACATCCCCCATGCTGCGGGCGGACAGGATGACCCGCCCCTCGTTGTCGGGGAAGAGCACAAAGGAGGTGTCGATGCCGGAGATATTCAGCAGCTCGTCGGAGGCCTGGGCGGCAGTAATGCGGCCCACGGTGTGGTCCACCCGGGCCACGGCGATGCCCTCTTTATACATCCGGGCGGTCTGGATGATGTCATACTTGGCAATGGTGCCCTCCAGGTCATTCTGGAACAGCTTTTTGACGTCGCCGGTGTCGGCACCGCTCCGCCGCAGGAAGGCCGCCGCCTCAAAGGTGCGGCTGCCAGTGCGCATGGTGAACTGCTTGGTGTCCAGGGTGATACCGGCCAGCAGGGCCTCCGCCTCGATCTTCAGCAGGTCGGCGGGCTCCAGCAGGTATTGCAGCAGCTCCGTGACCAGCTCGCTGGCGGAGGAGGCGTAAGGCTCGTGGAAGTTGAGGGCGGCGTCGGCGATATAGGAGGAGGCCCGGCGGTGGTGGTCGATCACCGCCACCTTGTGGACGGCCTCCAGCAGGTCCTGGCTCACCACCTGCTCCGGCCGGTTGGTATCCACCACCACCAGCAGACAGTTGGAGTCGGCCATCAGAATGGCGTCCTGGGGGGAGAGGAACACGTCCTTGTACTCGGGCACCTGACTGAGCTTGTCGCTCATCTCACCGGCTGGGTTGGCACCCGGCTCCCGAACAATGTGGACGGCGGTGCCCTTCTTCCGGGCCATGGCGCACACGCCGGAGGCGGCTCCAATGCAGTCCAGGTCGGGGTACTTGTGGCCCATGACAAACACCATGGAGGCGTCGGCCATCAGCTCTCCCAGGGCGTTGGCCATCACCCGGCTCTTGACCTTGGTGCGCTTTTCCAGCTCCTTGGTGCGCCCACCGAAGAACTCAAAGTTGAATTTGTTTTTGACCACCACCTGATCGCCGCCCCGGCTCAGGGCCATCTCTACCGACAGCGCGGCGTACTGGTACAGGTCCCCCAGACTGTCCCCATCCCGGCCGATGCCGATGGACAGGGTGGCCTGGATGCCGGAGGGGCTGGTGACCTGGCGCACGGTGTCCAGGATGGAGAACTTCCCCTCCTGGAACTGGGCCAGAAAACGCTCCTCAAAGAGGAACAGGTAGCGGTCCCGCTCATACCGGGTGAACACCCCCTGAGCGGGAGCCACCCACTGGGCCAGCCGGTCGTCGATCTCACTGCGCATGGCCGACTTGGCGCTGTCGTTGGCCCCCTTCATCAGCTCCTCATAGTTGTCCACCGTCAGGATGGCCACCACGGGGCGGGTTGCGTAATACTCATCCCGCACGGTGGCAAAGTCGGTGACGTCCACCCAGTAGGTGGTGGCCAGATAGCCCCGGGCCCCCTGCTCCTCGGTGCGGACCAGATGGCCGAACACCAAAAACCGGCGGTCGTCGATCCGCACCTCAGTGGGGCACTCGGTCTTGCCCTCCATCAGCCAGCGGGAGGAGAAGTCGGGCACCGCCGCGGTGATCTTGGTGTCAAAGAGATGCTCCCGCTCCCCGGTGATCTGGAGAAAGCGGTCGTTGGACCAGATGACCTCGTCATTTTCCGGCCGGAAAATCACCATGGGCAATGGGGCGTTGACCATGGTATCCTTGGTGGCCGAGTCCATGTTGCAGGTCACGTTTTCAATGTACTTGAGGATCTCCTTCTGCCGCAGAACGTTGTTGCGGCGGAAATAGAGATAGAGGATCACCACCACGGCCAGTTCCGCCGCCGCCATGGGGATGGAGAAAAGGGCGGTGGCCACGGCAAACAGGACCAGGCAGACAAAATACAGCCGCAGACTGGGTTCCACCAGATGGGATAATTTGTTCTTCCGCATAGGGACCTCCCAAACGCGATCAAATACAAGATGACGTTTTATTATATCAAAGGAACGGTACAAAAACAAGTACGCTTGTCCCGGTTCTTCCCCTGTGGTACAATATCCCCGCAGAGGAAACGGCGGTAAACCGGCCGGTATCTTTTCTTGGTATTGTATCACGGTTTACATTCTTTTTCCAACTACTCTGTCATACTGAACACAAACAACGAAACCGCAAGGAGGCCATCCTCATGAAGGAATATCCCGTTCAGCGCGCCTCGGTGCTCAAGCCCAAGCCCGACCCGGCCACGCTGGTATTCGGCAGGACCTTTACCGACCATATGTTTTTGATGGACTACACCGCCGGCCAGGGCTGGCACGACGGGCGCATCGTTCCTTACGGCCCCATCTCCCTGGAACCCTCCGCCATGGTGTTCCACTATGCCCAGGAGGTCTTTGAGGGTCTGAAGGCCTACCGCTCTCCCGACGACGGGGTCCAACTCTTCCGTCCCACCGAGAACATCAAGCGCATCAACGCCTCCTGTGAGCGCATGTGCATCCCCCCGCTGGACGAAGGGGACGCCCTGGCCGCCATTGAGCAGCTGGTACGACTGGAGGCCGACTGGGTGCCCGATGCGCCCGGCACTTCCCTGTACATCCGTCCCTTCATCATTGCCACCACGCCCACTCTGGGGGTCCACGCCGCCCACAACTATATCTTCGCCATCATCACCTGTCCTGTGGGGGCCTACTACGCCGAGGGCATCAATCCGGTGAAGATCTATGTGGAGAACGAGGACGTCCGGGCCGTCCGGGGCGGCACCGGCTATACCAAATGCGGCGGCAACTATGCCGCCTCCATCCGGGCCGGGGAGCGGGCCGAGCAGAACGGCTACGCCCAGGTGCTGTGGCTGGACGGCGTCCACCGCAAGTACATCGAAGAGGTGGGCTCCATGAACGTCATGTTCCAGATCGGGGACACGGTGGTCACCCCCCAGCTCACCGGCTCCGTGCTGCCCGGCATCACCCGCAAGTCCTGCCTTGAGCTGCTCAAGGGCTGGGGCCTGAAGGTGGAGGAGCGGCTCATCACGGCCCAGGAGCTCTTTGAGGCGGGCCAGAGCGGCACGCTGAAAGAGGCATGGGGCACCGGTACCGCCGCCGTCATCTCCCCCATCGGCGAGATGGGGTGGGAGGACAAGCACGTGGTGGTCAACGGCGGCAAGATCGGCCCCCTGGCCCAGAAGCTGTACGACACCCTCACCGGCATCCAGTGGGGCACCCAGCCCGATCCCTACAACTGGGTGGTAAAGCTGTAATTTCCCTTATTTTTCCTATACTTCCTCCCTAGATATAAGGGCGGGACCCTTCCGGTCCCGCCCTTATATCGTATTTCTGAGATAGTATAACAGTGCTCCGTGGATGGAGCGGTTTTTACCGGGTGAGCGCCCGGAACCCCTTTGGGGGCTCGGCCTGAAAGACCCGCTCCTCTCCGCTGAAGGGATCGGTGAGCACCAGCTGGTGGGCGTGGAGGCACAGCCGGCCCAGCGGGTCGGTGGCCGCGCCGTAATCCCGGTCCCCCGCCACGGGGCAGCCCAGCTCGCTGAGGTGGGCCCGGATCTGGTTTTTCCGGCCGGTGTCCAGGTCGATCTCCAGAAGGGCGTATTTCTTTCCGGCGCTGAGGGTGGTATAATGGGTCACCGCCTCTTTGCCGCCGGAGCGCACCGAGTACACCTTGTGGGCCGCGTTCTCCCGCAGCAGGGTGCGGATGGTGTCGGAATCTTTGGGGGGACGTCCCTCCACCACTGCCAGATAGCCCCGGCGGCCCACCAGCTGGTCCCAGTTGTCCTGAAAGGCCCGCTTGGTCCCCTCGTCTTTGGCAAAGAGAAGCACACCGGAGGTATCCCGGTCCAGCCGGTGGACGATGAAGATCCGGTTGCGGGGATTGGCCCGGCGGACATAGTCGGTGGCCATGTGATAGGCGGTGCGTACCTTTTCTTTGTCGCTGGCCATGCTGAGCAGACCGGCGGGCTTTTCGATGACCAGCAGCCGCCCGTCCTCATAGAGGATAGGAAAGGGAGCCTTATGGTCCCCCGCCCCCTGGGGGAGCACCGCCACGGTCTGGCCCGGCGTCAGAGGGTGGTCGTGGCGGGTGACGGTCTTGCCGTCCACCTGGATCTGCCCCCGGGTGAGCAGGGATTTAACGCTGTTGCGGCTCTTGCCCGCCACGTGGGCCAGGAGAAAGGGCAGCAGTGTATCCCGCTCCTCCACGGTGTATTGTTTTTCTCGCATCTTTTTCACATCCTGTCAGGAGGTTTGTTTCTATGAATGACGTGATCCATCAGCTCCGGGACCGCAAGTCGGTGCGGGCCTATCTGGATAAGCCCATCGCCCCGGAGGACAGACGGGCCATTCTGGAGGCGGCCTGTGCCGCCCCCACCGCAGGCAACCAGCAGCTCTATACCATTCTGGACATCACCGACCAGCGGCTGAAGGATACCCTGGCGGAGACCTGCGACCACCAGCCCTTTATCGCCCAGGCCCCGCTGGTGCTCATCTTCTGTGCCGACTGCCAAAAATGGTATGACGCCTTTGCCGCCGGAGGCTGCCAGCCCCGGAAGCCGGGAGTGGGGGATCTGCTGCTGGCCTGCTCCGACGCCAATATCGCCGCCCAGAACGCCGTCACCGCCGCCTGGAGCCTGGGCGTCGGCTCTTGCTACATCGGGGACATTCTGGAGCAGTGCGAGACCCACCGGGCGCTGCTGAACCTGCCTTCCTATGTGGTGCCCGCCGCCATGGTGGTGTTCGGCTACCCCACCGCCCAGCAGCAGGCCCGGGAAAAGCCCCGCCGCCGGGCCCTGCCCTACATCGTCCACGAAAACGGCTACCGGCACATGGACGCCGGAGAGCTGGAACGGATGCTGGCCGACAACGCGGGCCAGCGCCCCTATGAGGACTGGCTGCGGGCCTTCTGCCAGCGGAAGTACAACTCCGACTTCTCCCGTGAGATGAGCCGGTCGGCGGCGGAATATCTGAAGGCCTTTGAGTCCTGAGAGCGTCTACAGGGCCAGTATACCGTTATTTGATCCCCAAAGGCAAGCCCCAGGCAAAAAACGGGCCTGTTGCAAAGCATTTTGCAACAGGCCCGTTCCGGTTTCAACTGCGTTCTTCAAAGCTGGCGCCGCAGTTGCGGCAGTTGACGGTGATCTTCCCCTTCCCCCGGGGCACCCGCAGGTACTGCCCGCAGTTGGGGCACTTGAAATAGCGGTGCTCCTTGTCCCGGTGGATGGTGCGCCGCATCTTGATCCAGCGGATCATCGGCCCCGCCAGAGCCAGAAACCGGGCGTTTTCCGCCCGACGGCGGTCTATTCGGCGGGAAAACATGCGGAACAGGTCCCAGAGCAGTACCGCCAGGGCTACCCAGGACAGCCAGTTCATATGCGGCAGGGCCGACAATAAGATCAGCGCCACATACAGGATCAGCAGGAAAAAGGAGAGGTGATCGCTGCCATACCGTCCATACATCAATTTTCGGAAAAAATTCATGAGCATGTGATACGGTCGTCTCCTTTGACGTAGAATGGGATGCACTTTTTATGCTCCTATGATAGCGCCTGCGGCTTTTTTCGTCAAGAACGCAACCGTAAACATTTCATGAACGATGGACCTGGCACTCCGGTATCCCCTTGCGGTCCCGGGAAAAAACCGGTATACTGACGGTATCACTCTGTTTACCAGCGGCAAAGGAGGGTCCCCCATGGGCCGCATCGACAAAGAAAATTACTATCTGGACATTGCCCAGACCGTGGCCGAACGCTCCACCTGTCTGCGCCGCCGCTACGGCGCCATCCTGGTCAAAAGCGACGAGATCATTGCCACCGGCTACAACGGCGCTCCCCGGGGCCGTCAAAACTGCGTGGATCTGAACTACTGCACCCGGGAGGCTTTGAACATCCCCTCGGGAGAGCGGTACGAGCTGTGCCGCTCGGTCCACGCCGAGGCCAACGCCATCATCTCCGCCGCCCGCAGCGAAGCCATCGGGGCCACCCTGTATATGGCCTGCGTCAACCCCGCCACCGGGGAGCTTATCCCCCACTCCACCTCCTGCTCCATGTGCCGGCGGCTCATCATCAACGCCGGTATCCAGCGGGTGGTCATCCGGGATACCAAAACCGACTACTCCGTGGTCCAGGTGGAGGATTGGATTCAGGAGGACGATTCCCTGCCCCAGCAGTGAGACTGTCGAAAAAGGCCTGTGGGCCTTTTTCGACAAAGAGCTGATTTGATTCCGCCGCCTGCGGGCGGCGGAACTCTGCGAGGCTTCCTTGTCGGGAGGCCTTCCAGCAACCCTATGCGCCGCGCCTGCCGCGGCGCATTTTTTCATGCTGAGACAGCCCCTGCTTCTTTCAAACTGTCTGGTTGACACTTTTACATCGAATAAATATGCGAAATATTGAATAAGTATTAAGGTTTTCCACAAAAGTCTCTTGTCAATTTGGAGAAAATTGAATGGATATTCTCTCGCCCATTGACAAAAACCGGGGTTTGCGTATAAAATCCTTTAGGTAAATTGGTAAAGTACCCCTCGCGTCCTCCGGCGCGGCGGGGCGGCGGCGGGCCCCGGTCCGTCGTACAAGAAAAGGAGGAAATCAGCATGGTTTTTGGTCTGCTGAAAGACATCAAGAATGGTGAGTACCGCACCATTGCCACCCCGGTGGAGATTACCACCATCGTAAACGACGGGCACACCGCCCTGGTCCAGCGCGGGGCCGGCGAGAAGGCCGGCTTTGCCGACAAGGAATATGAGGCCGCCGGCGCCAAGCTGGTGGACACCATGGAGGAGATCTACGCCCAGGCCGACTTTGTTACCAAGGTCAAGGAGCTGGAGCCCTGTGAGTTCCCCCTGCTGCGTAAGGGCCAGATCATCTTCACCTGCATCCACCCCGCCGCCCATCCCCAGGAGGTGCAGGCCATTCTGGACAGCGGCTGTATCGCCTTCACCGCTGAGGACAGCCACCGCTATGGCTCTCCCAACTGTGAGGCCGCCGGTAAGCAGGGCGCGCTGATGGGCCTGGAGTCCATGCTGTCCATCAACGGCGGCAAGGGCATGTTTGTCAGCGGCCTGGGCGGCTCCCCCGCCATGAAGGTGCTCATCCTGGGCGGCGGTACCGTGGGCCAGGCCGCCCTGTCGGTGCTCTACGCCCTGGGGGCCCGGGTCACCGTCATGGACATCAATATCGGTATCCTGCGCACCCTGAAGCGGCAGTACAACGAGCACATCGACACCATGATGTGTACCAAGGAGAACATCGCCAAGCTGCTGCCCCAGACTGACATGGTGCTCAACTGCGTCAAGTGGCCCAAGGGGTGTGACGACTTCCTTATTGACCGTCCCATGCTCAAGCTGATGGGCAAGGGCTCCGTCATTGTGGATATCTCCAACGACGACAACGGCGCCATCGAGTCCTTCCACGAGACCACCCACGAGAATCCCCGCTACATCGAGGAGGGCGTGGTCCACTACTGCGTCAGCAACATCCCCGGCGCCATCGCCAACTCCACCTCCATCGCCTACGCCGCCTCGGTGATCCCCCACTTCCGGGCCATCCTCAACAAGGGTGTGGCTGCCGCCTGCGTTCAGGACGGCTTCCTCCGCCGCAGCCTCACCGCCTACCAGGGCTATCTGACCCACGAGGAGACCAGCGCCCTCCAGAACCGTCCCTGGGTGCGGCCCGAGGACATTCTGGGCATTGCCGGAGAGAAGCTGGACCCGGCGCCCCCCGCCACCGTCACCCGCTCGGACAACTTCCTGCCTCTGGAGCAGGTCAAGCTGTAAGCCGGCTATCCCAAGAGAAAGAGAGGAACAACAATGGATTTGGAGACCATGGGGTTTATCTCCGTGATTCCGGCCATCCTGGCCATTGTTCTGTCCTTTGCGACGAAGAACACCATCTGTGCCCTGGCCATCGCCTGCTTCACCGGCACCACCCTGGTGGGCATAGTCTCGGGCACCCCCATTCAGGAGACTCTGCTGCTGGGTTTCCCCACCCTGCTGAAGGAAAACCTGGGCAACACCAGCTTCTCCTGGGTCATGCTGCTCAACACCTTTATCGGTATTCTGGTGGCCTATTTCCAGAAGACCGGCGCCATTCAGGGCTTTTCCCAGTGGGTCCACGATAAAAAGCTCAGCCGCCGGGGCGCCCAGCTCATGGCCTGGGTGCTGGGTATGTTCGTCTACTTCAGCGACTCCTTCAGCCCCCTATTTGTGGGCTGCACCATGCGGTCCATCACCGACAAGGCCCGCATCTCCCGGGAAAAGCTGGCCTATATCGCCGACTCCACCTCCGCCCCCGTCAGCGTGCTGGTGCCCATCACCGGCTGGGCGGCCTACCTCAGCGGCCTGGCGGTGGGCGTGGGGTGCATCGTCACCCAGGAGGACGCCTCCGCCCTCTTCCTGAAGGCCATCCCCTTCAACTTCTACCCCATCTTCGCCGTCATTCTGGTGGGCCTCATTGGCTCGGGCATCGTGAAGGATTACGGCCCCATGAAGAAGGCGGAGAAGCGGGCCATGGAGACCGGCAAAGTGCTGGCCGACGGGGCCCAGCCCCTGGTGGGCAAGGAGCTGACCGGCATGGAGCCCTATCCCGGCTTCAAGCCCCGTGTGTTCCTCAACTTCCTGCTGCCTGTGCTCATCATCATCACCGTGGCTATCTCCACCTACATCGCCTACAACTCCGCCAAGACCATGGAGGCCTTCCTGCTGGTGGTGATCCTCATGACCATCAGCATGATGATCCAGGGCATCCCCTTCAAGGAGGTCATGAACACCCTGACCGACGGCATCAAGGGCGCTCTGCCCGCCGTGATCCTGCTGGCCCTGGCCTACTCCGTCAACGGCCTGTCCCAGACCATGGGCACCGCCAATTACATCATCTCCATCACCCAGGGCTTCCTCACCCCCCATCTGCTGCCCATGGTGATCTTCCTGGTGGCCGCCATCATGGCTTTTGCCACCGGCTCTTCCTGGGGCACCTTCGCCATCTGTATGCCCATCGCCCTGCCCATGGCCTTTGCCATGACCGACGGCCAGCTCACCTCCACTGTGGTGGCGGTGTTCGCCGCGGTGGCCGGCGGCGGCGTCTTCGGCGACCACTGCTCCCCCCTGTCCGACACCACCATTCTGTCCTCCATGGGCTCCGCCTCCGACCATCTGGACCATGTGAAGACCCAGCTGCCCTACGCCCTGACCTGCGGCGTGCTGGCGGCCATCGCCTATCTGATCCTGGGCTTTGTGGTGGCCTGAGTTTACCCCAAGCAAGTAAAAAGGTGTGCCGCAGTGCGGCACACCTCAGCCTGTCGAGAAACCCGGTTTATGCATCAAGTATAAGCCGGGTTTCTGGCGTATAGAGGCCAAAGAAGTACA
>NZ_CALWXV010000057.1 GCF_944385615.1 uncultured Flavonifractor sp.
CGCTCCAGCTGGCGGCGGGTCCAGAAGGGAAACAGCTTGGTCAGGGCCTCCAGGCTGTTGTAGGTCCAGGTGCGGCCCTCATGGAAGTGCCGTCCGTTGGCCTGGTTCTTGGCTATCCAGAAGGCCATGGCGTGGAGGAAAATGGCCCCATTCACGCCGTGGCGCTGGGCCAATTCCACGTTGAAATGATACTCGGTCAAGCCCCTTCACCCCCTTGTAAAATCCCGCTGTCTGTGGTATCATAAACATGGTTTTCATGCACGAAACCATCTTGGCCTCTCTGTCTGCCTCCACAGACAGGGGGGCTCTTTTTTTGCCCGTTCACGGCTCTCCCTCCCTGGCTGCACGCTGCCGCTTCTCTCGGATGGCACGCCCATCCCGGATAAAACCCAGGATCATCCGCTGCACATTTTCAGGCAGGGCATGGGTTTCCAGATATGTACTCAGGTCCTCACAGATAGACCCATCCGCCATGATATTGGTCACCTTGACCTTGCTCAGATCGATCACTGCGCACCGCCTCCTCTCTTGTTCCTTATGCGCCGGCCGGATTGTCCTATGAGGATTCTCTGGCACACCGCAGCTCCAGGGCCGCCTCCACGATCTCCTGCAAATCCTCCAGGATGTCGTCAAACTCAGGCCGCTCGTCGGCATCGATGACGTTATCCTCGGCAATGCGCATGAGCCGCCGGTCGGCGTGGGTGTCGGCAAAGTGAAAGATCCGGTTGGTCAGCCGGGCGCTGGCCTCCAGCACCGACCGGGGCTGGATCTCCGGCACCACCCGGCTGTACATGGCGCTCTTTGCCCGTGAATGCCATGCGATCAAATACAGGGAATTGTACAGGATGGACATGAGGTCCACCACATCGTCAGGCGGGACCCGCTGGCCGCTCTCGTAGGCCCGGATGGACTCCACGCTGATACCCAACCGCTCGGCTGCCGCCTCCTGGGTAAAACCGGCGGCCTTGCGGCAGTTTTTATAAATATTCCGGCATTCCTCCGGCATGGTTATCTCCTCCTCATTGGGGTAAACTGGATACGGGGATCAGCTGGCGTCCCGCTGCTCCGATGATTCGTTCCGACCGAGGATAACATCGACTGAGCAGCCAAGTACATCGGCCAGAGCCAGGAGATAGTCCAGGCCTGGTTTTCTGGCGCCCGATTCCCACATACAAACTGTGGGTTTCGACGCCTTGACCGCCCGGGCCAAGTCCGCCTGGGTCATTCCTTTGGCTTGTCGTAGTTCTTTGAGTTTCACCGTTTCCCCCTCCTTTCAGGTTGTCCTTTTTCTGGGTATATGGTATGATTTACAATAGGTGAACTTAAAACAAGGATGTGGTACAATGCCTGCTGAACAGGTTTCTTCTGATCTGAATCTTTCTCTCTTTATTTCTGTGGCAGCACTGGTTCTCTCGGTTTTATCTCCACTTATCTCTGCCTTAGTAAACGGCATCTTCCGCATCAAGGAAAAAAACATTGATATTGCCGCGAAGCAGAAGGAGCAAGAACGCGAGTTTTATTACCAGCACCGTGCGGAGGTAACAGACCGTGATCAAGATTTTGTAACTGCCATGGGCGAAGTTTATATTTATGTAGATAAATCTCTCTGGCCACTTATTGATAAAATTGCCCAGTATGTCTATTCAGATAACGCCTTTGCTGCAAAAGATGACTTTATTGAGCTTTGCAAAGCGTTATCGGCTGAAGATATCCGCACCAAACATAAAGATCCATCAAAGCACACGGATGATTTCCTGCCAAAGGATACATAATCTAGGTCTTTTTAGCGGATATATAGAAATTTCTCGAAGGTGTCATTTGATGAAATTAGATATCAACTGTATCCGCGATGTTTTGCTTTATATAGAATCAACCAAACACATCGTTACAAATGAATTGGGCGAAATAGAGAACCTTGGAATCTGGCTTTCAGATATCAGTGAGGCACTCCCACAGTACACCCAAGAAGCAATATATTATTCTCTTGCTCGCCTTAATGATGGGGGATATATCAGCCTGTCAGAGCACTGGGCAAATGATAGTCTGAATATGTGCTGTGTCAATTACATCACCTATTCAGGACATGAATTTTTAGAAACGATCCGCCCAGAGACTGTTTGGAAGAAGTCCTCTGAGATTGCAGCCAAAATCGGCAGCTTTAGTCTTCACTTTCTATCTACCATTGCAGGAGACATTTTGAGCGAATGTGCCCGAAATGTAGTCCTTCGGTATTAAAATCCAATCGTTTGCCAATATGTCTTCGGCGCACGGCTGCCAGCGAAGGGCACGCCTACGCAATGAGCCTGGAGAAGATATAGGACAACTCCTATGGACGATAAATCCCTCTGTACTGTTTGTAGGTTCTAGGCTTATGCGGCTCCAAAGCGGCCCAGCTTGTCGTGTGATCCACATATCGCGGGCTATTGCTTCTGATACTGCCATTTGAATGTTCAGGAGCATTCTCCCTCCCTAGTTCCAGCTTATTTACTACGGGTTAATCATAAATCCTCAATTTAGAATTGTCAACTCAATATTACTAAATTGAGAAATATCGGCGCATTGCATAATTCTAAATATAGGAGTGCTGCCTCTTGGACGCATTTGAATTTGTTCAAAATATAAAAAAGTATTGCAGCATTAAAGGTGTAAAGCCAACTGTGGCGTGCCGCGAAAGTGGAGTTGGGACGAGCTTTATCAATAACATCGAAAAAAGAGGCAGTATGCCGTCCATTGAAAAGGTCCAGATGCTCGCAGAGTACCTGGGCGTCACCGTCAGTGAACTTCTGGGTGAAAAGCCGCCCACTGGTCAGTTGGCCAGTGGGCAAGAGATGGAATTTGCCAGATTGTTTGCGCAGCTCAGCTCCGATCAGCAGGCACTGGTGCTTGCTCAGCTGCAAGGGATCGTAGCCGCAAAAGAAAAGCAGTCTGCTCCTCCTGAGTAAGCTGTGCCAACAGGCGTACCGCTTCGATGTAGCACTTCAGGCCGGTCATAGATAGAACCCCTTTCATAAACAGTATCTACCTATAAGCTACACAGACCTGTAAGTTGCACATTTTTATACACCCAAGCAAAAATTTTTTAAATTGTGTCCAAGTTGGACAGAGAAAAGAGGAGAAAAGGATGGCTGAAACCTTTCGTCCACTCCACACAGCCCAAGATATGTATGACTATTGCAAAACCTTTCATATGGGCACTGGTACATTCAAAAGCTGGAGTATGAAGCATCTTTCTGTGATTGAGGATGAAGTAAAGCCTAATGAGTACATTTTGACTGTTTTTATTGGGTTGTGTAACGGTTTTAACTCCGCCTATGCAATTACATCGGAGCGGATGATAATTGCCAAAAAGAATCTGATTGGGTGTAATGTCAAATCTATTTCGCTGAAATTTATCAAAAACATTTCCTTACGCAAGGATCTTCTGCATGGGTACATCCAGGTGGATACCATAAAAGAACAGTTTACCGTCAGCGTATTAAAAGGCTGCGCCGATGCTATCTATGAGTGTATCCATACCGCCTTGAAGATGGCTGCAGAATTATCTTCTTCTAAGCAGCAGACACCTAAAACTTTTGAAGCGGAACAAACGCACATTCAGGTGTCTCATGATTGCCCCGACTCTCATTTTCAGGATCGTCCACAACAGCCGGATGCCCGTTTTTCCTATTCCCTCAGCAGCGACAGGACTTCCTCTGTACCGTCCTGTCCCCATTCTTCTGACTATGTAATTCTGGATACTGAAACCACCGGATTAAGTCCATATACCGATGAGATTATCCAGATCTCCGCAATTCGTTACAATGCGCAGGGTACGCCCTACAAATTTTTTGACACACTTTTGAAGCCATACTGTCTGATTTCACCCAGTATTACGCAAATCAATGGAATTAATAACCAAATGGTGGCCAATGCCCCGCGTGCTCACCAAATCCAGGACGAGTTTCTGTCTTTCCTTGGTGATGCTTTGCTTGTCGGTTACAACGTGACCTTTGACCTGCGCTTTTTGAATCAGACCTTCCCCGAATTCTTCACAGGCTGGAGTTATGTGGATGCGTTGACCCTTTCCCAGCGTGCGCTGACTCTGCCCAGCTATAAACTGGAGGCTGTCGCCTCCGAAGTCGGCTTTTGTCCAGATGGGGTATTTCATGACTCCTTTACCGATTGCGAAGCGGTAGCCGCCATTCTCCGCCATATTGAAGCAGACTTGGACTCCCAGGTTTCAAAATTCAATACACCCACCGCCCGGTCCCATACCCATCAGACTCCCGCTCCCCAGGAACATGGATTGGTATTGTGGAGGCAAGGAGAGGCGCTGCGCAAAGAGGGCCGCTTTGAGGAGGCTATCCAGCTATATGACCGCGCCCGGGAGGAGGGATATACCAACCCCGCCCTCTACGAGTCCTATGCCATGGCCTACCGGCGGGCTGGAAAGTTAGAAGAGGAAATCGCCATTCTGGAAGAGGGGCTTCGGCATTATCCCGACGGCCCCATCAGTGAGAATTTCCTGAACCGCAAGGCTAAGGCCCAGGAGCGTTTGGCCGCTCGCCTTCGGAGAGAGGAGGCGCTCCGCGCAAAGGAAGAAGAGCGTTCCCGCAAGGCGGAAGAGCGCCGGCTCAGACAGGAGCTGGAGGCTGCCAGGCCGAAACAGGCCGTCCGCCGTGCGGTATTGCAGTGTTCGGATGACGGAACTATTTTAAAGGAATTTGACTCCCTGACAGATGCCTCCAGGGAGACTGGCGTCAGCACAAAATGTATCCGCGAATGTGCAAATGGGCGGCAAAAGCACGCGGGCGGCTACTGTTGGAAATTCCCCGCTGCGTGTCATCAAATATCTGACGCCACGGAGTCGGATACCGTACAGAATACATGAGATGAAATGAGGAGACTGCTATGAAATGCCCTGCCTGTGGTACAAAGTACAAAGGCAAAAAATGTCCTTCCTGCGGCAGACATACGGACCCGAAACTGGAAGCCAAGCGAAACACCCGCATTGCCCTGCTGGTGGTGATCCTGATCTTTGTGGCGATCCTGCTGTTCTGTCTGTTCAGTACATTGGATTACTTTAACGGCCTAATTGAAATGATCCACAGAATCAACGAGGGGTAATCTATCTAAACCTCTGGAGGTGACTTATGGAACTCCCCACAACTCTCGTCCCCGCCCTGGCTGATCTGGCCCGCAGGGCGGGCGCCCACCGTCTGGTGCTCTTCGGCTCCCGGGCCCGTGGAGACTGCCGGGAGCGCAGCGACATTGACCTGGCGGTCTATGGGCTCCCCAGGGATGCGGCGGGCCGCTTCCGGTTGGAGCTGGAGGAGCTGCCCACCCCAAAAGGCCACTTAAATGCAAAAAGCCCCATTAGAACGATTGCTCTAATGGGGCTAAGTTCAACTTACTGAGTTGTTTTTTTGATTCTGTAAGTACTATAGATCGTCTCCAATCGTTTAAAGTCACAGCACACTTTGCAGTAAAACGGGTTATTCCCGCTTACCGCCTTTTGATAGGTCGTTTGAGCACGAGCAAAAATAAGTGCCTTATGTTGCTCACAGTAGCGAAGTTGATTCAGCAGAAGGTTCCGGTATTGTAAGTTGGGCTCTGCAAGGATGTCAAACGGAATCAGTTGGTATCGCTTGACAGGAATCATATTGTTAAAGCCCATGATGCCGAGCCGCCCCTCATCGAGCTTGAGAACAGGGCCGCCAGACCGAATGTTCTTATGATTCGGCTTTGGAGACTCCAACGGTACATAGTACTCATGTTCCCCGATTGTGAGTACAATCCCAATGTAGGGGCGGCGTTCCCCTTTATTAAGCTGAACCCTGTGATCTATTTTATGAAGGAATTGAATATATCCCTCATGGATGTGGTAAAAGCGCAGCTTGCTCATCTCTATCTTCGCCTTTCTGTGTGTGCTTTGAAAACAAATGCGGGACAGCAAAGCCATCCCGCATTTTTTCATTCCCCACTGTCCGGCAGGGGATCGCCGCTTTTTTCATTCTCTTGTTCCGGTAAGAGCTAACCGCTTTTTTCGCTCCCCACTCTTTCAGGCAGGTAGGGGCTCACCTCTTTAGGCTGGCGCAGAAACGGAGATGACGATGTCATTCTGTTATCTGGCAGAAGGATCTTCCCTCTGCATCATTATTATATCAGGTTTACAACAAAGTAACCACTGGTTTTTTGTACAAAGACAAGCCCTTTGATTTGTTGCCTTTGTTTCCAAATTATCACTGTCAAAAACCATACCTTTTTGACAGTGATATAAACATTAACACATTATCATTGATAATTCCACGGGAATTTTGACACTGTTTTTTAATTGGAGGTGCCGCCCCATGTCCAAAGAGAAAATGATGGTCTTCGGCTACGCCCGTGTGTCCACGGAGAACCAGCTGGAGAACTACTCCATCGAGGAGCAGACCGCCCGGCTGGAATCCTACTGTGCCGCCAAGGGCTGGGTGCTGCTGCACACCTATGTGGACGGCGGCTACTCCGGCGGGAACACAGACCGGCCCGCCCTCCAGAAGATGCTCTCCCAGATCCGGGAGACCCATGTGGACGCAGTGGTGGTCTATAAGCTGGACCGGCTCAGCCGCTCTCAGAAGGACACCCTGACCCTCATCGAGGATGAGCTGCTGGCCCATGGCACCGACTTTGTGTCCATCAACGAAAACTTTGACACCTCCACCCCGTTTGGCCGGGCCATGATCGGCATCCTGTCGGTCTTTGCCCAGCTGGAAAAGGACCAGATCACCGAGCGCTTCACCATGGGCCGGATCGGCCGGGGCAAGGCCGGGTACTTCCACGGCGGCGGCAACGCCCCCACCGGCTACGATTACAAGGACGGCGTCCTTACCGTCAACGAATACGAGGCCATGCAGGTCCGGGAGGCTTTTGACCTCTTTCTGGCGGGCAAGTCCATCAACGCCATCTGGCATCACTTATCCACAAAATACACCACAAAGTGGACAGCCACCAAAGTCCGCAACGTACTGAAAAACAGCCTGTATATTGGCAAGGTCCATTTTATGGGCCAGGAATATGACGGTGTACATCAGCCCATTGTGGAGGAGCATATCTTTACCGCAGCCAATCAGCTGCTCCACAGCTTGTCCCGGGAGCAGACAAAAACCACAGCCCAGCGAAACCCTTTCCGGGCTGGGTACCTGCTTTCCGGCCTGCTGTACTGCGGCCGCTGCGGCGCCCGGTACTCAGCCAATCATGGATACTATAAGTGCTATTCCAGAGCCAAAAGCTCACCCAAATTTGTGGTGGACCCCAACTGCAAAAATGACAACTGGGAGATCAGCACACTGGATGCCCTGGTGTGCCGGCAGGTGGACGCTCTGGTGTCCAGCTCCAGTGCTGTGGAGCGGGTGATCCAGGCAGCGGATGCCTCCCGAACCGTACAGGTAGACAAAGAGAAGTTACAGCGTACCTGCCGGGATCTGGACCGGCAGATCGAGCGTCTGATCGAACTTTACCAGGTAGGCTCCATCCCCATGGAATCCATCACTCAGCGGGTCAATGATTTGTCCGCCCAGAAATCCGCTCTGGAGGCACAGCTGAACGCTCCAGATGAAATACCGGCCCGTGATCTGTTCCTGGCGGCTCTGGAGGACTACCGGACTGGCTTTGCAGATGGCGATACCGACCTCCGCCGCGCCCTTCTGTCCGGTCTCCTGGAACGTGTAACCATTGATGGCCAGTCGATACAGCTCCATTGGAGACTATAATAATTTTTATTGCAAAATTATATAGACTATGTGTATGGGATTTGGTTGCAACGCCGCAGGGGTGGTGGGCTGTCGTATCATTGACTCCCCCCGGGAGCGGCTCATTGCCATTCTCACCAACAGCTTTGTGCCCTGCAACGGCCGTTTTCCCACCCTTATCACCTTGATTACCCTGTTTTTTGTGGGCACAGCGGGAGGACTCTGGCAGGGGCTGGCCTCTGCCCTGCTGCTCACCGGCACCCTTGTGCTGGGGGTAGCCATGACTTTTGTGGTATCCCGTCTGCTGTCCAACACGCTGCTGAAGGGAGTCCCCTCCGCCTATGCCCTGGAGCTGCCCCCCTACCGCCGCCCCCAGGTGGGGCAGGTACTGGTCCGTTCGGTGCTGGACCGCACCCTTTTCGTTCTGGGCCGGGCTGCCGCTGTGGCCGCTCCCGCCGGGCTGGTGATCTGGCTGTGCGCCAATGTCACGGTGGGCGGGACCAGTCTTTTGGACTGGTGTACCGGGTTTCTGGACCCCTTCGGGCGGCTGATCGGCCTGGACGGCACCATTCTGATGGCCTTCCTTCTGGGCTTTCCCGCCAATGAGATCGTCATCCCCATTATCCTCATGTCCTATCTGTCCACCGGTACCATTCAGGACGCCGGTAATCTGGAAGCCCTGCGGGAATTACTGGTAGCTAACGGCTGGACCTGGCTTACCGCCCTGTGTACCATGCTGTTCTCTCTCTTCCACTGGCCCTGCTCCACCACCTGCCTCACCATTGCCCGGGAAACCCGCAGCGTCAAGTGGACGCTGCTATCGGTGGCCATCCCCGCCGGGCTGGGCATCGGGCTCTGCTTTCTCACCGCCTCCGCCGCCCGGCTGCTGGGACTGGCGTAACAGACTACCATTTACAGAAACATGAAAGCGTGTTATCCTAGAAATAAAGAAGAGAGGCAAAGTCTTCTCCCGGATCGTCAAAAAGGAGGCATCCCAAATGAAACGAATCGGCTCTCTGCTTCTGTCCATAGCCCTGGCGTTTACGCTGTGCGTTTTGCCTGCCGCGGCGACAGAGGCGGACCCCACGCTGGCAGATACCGCCTTTGCGGCGGCCCAGGCCGCCCAGCAATACGGCGGAGCCCAGAGCGTCCAGTACGCCCTGTGGCAGGACGGCGAGATCGTCCTCACCGGCCATGTGGGGGACTATTCCCGGACAGAAAACCGGGCCCTTACCGATGATATTCTCTATGGCATCGGCTCGGTAAGCAAGATGTACACCACCGCCGCCGTCCTCAAACTGGCAGAGGCGGGCAAGTTGGAGCTGGACGCCCCGGTCACCCGCTATCTGCCCGACTTTACCATGGCCGACCCCCGCTATCAGGACATTACGGTGCGGATGCTGCTTAACCATTCCTCCGGGCTGGCCGGCTCCACCATGGCCAACGGTTTTCTGCTCAATGACCCGGACACCACCGCCACCGATACGCTGCTGGAGGAGCTGTCCACCCAGCGGCTAAAGGCCGACCCGGGCGCCTTCAGCGTCTACTGCAACGACGGCTTCACCCTGGCTGAGCTGGTGGTGGAGGCGGTCAGCGGTATGGAGTTTGACCAGTACGTCCAACAGACCCTGTTGGAGCCCGCCGGGCTGGCGGATACCTACTTCCCTGGCGGCAACTTTGACGCCAGCCGTCTGGCCAAGACCTACTACACCACCCAGGATACACAGGCCCTTCCTCAAGAGACGGTTGGCGTCCATGGCACTGGCGGCATCTATGCCACCGCCTCCGACCTGGCCGCCTTTGGCGGGATGGTGTTCTGTGAGGATGCCATTCTCAATGAGAACTCCCGCGCCGCCACCATGGCCGATGAATATGCCAACGGCCTCTGGCCGGAGGATGAGGAGGACTCCGTGGCCTATGGCCTGGGCTGGGACAGCGTTCACTGGTATCCCTTTGCCTATAGCGGTATTCAGGCGCTGGTCAAGGGGGGCGACACCATTGTGTACCACAGCGGACTGGTGGTCCTGCCGGAATACCACATGGCCGCAGCGGTGCTCTCCTCCGGGGGCGTCAGTACTTACAACGAGATGGCGGCCAGTCAGATCCTGATTGCCGCGCTGGGCCAGCAGGGTGTGACGGTGGACCAGACCCCACGCACGCTGCCCGCTGCGGAAAAGGCGGAAATGCCCGTGGAATTGACGCAGTACAGCGGGCTGTACGGCTCCTCCACCCAGACAGTGTCCATTCTGGTGAGCGAGAACGGCACCATGACTGCTGAAGGCTCTCCCCTCTCCTATTACAGTGACGGCTCCTTCCGGGACGAGGAGCAGACGATGATGGTCAAGTTCATTGAGGAGGACAATGGACAGGTCTATTGCTGGCAAAAGGCCTATTCTACCCTGCCCGGTTTGGGACAGCTGCCCACCTCCTCCTATGCCTTTATGAAACTGCCTGATAACCAGGTATCCAAAGCCGTTCAGTCCGCTTGGGACGCCCGCAGCGGCAAGATGTACCTGGCTTTGAATCTCAAATATAGCAACATTGTCTACACCCAGGCCCTTCCGGCGGCAGGGCTGGCCACCGACAGCGTCAATATGCCGGGCTACATGGTTTTTGACCGCATGGTAGACGAAAACTATGCCGAAGGCGCGGCCATTATCCCCGGTCTGGCCGGCCGGGACTGGCAGAACATCACCATAACAAAGAAAAACGGCGTGGAATATCTGTCCACCTGCGGCGGCCTCTATGTGGATTCCGCCGCTGCGGAGTCTCTCTTTGGGGGCGCCTCCTCCTGGTCCACCATTCAGGCTGACGGCTATGCCCGGTGGTATCAGGTGGGTCCCTCCGCCGCGGGCAAGACCATGACTGTCCAGCTCCCGGAGGTGGGCGGCTTTGCCGTCTATGACGCCGCCGGTACATCTGTGGCCGCCTCCTGGGCCTTTGGGGATACCTCCGTCGTCCTGCCGGAGGGCGGTTGGGTCGTCTTTTCCGGCGACCCCGGCTCCCGCTTTCTGCTCACCCTCTCCCAGGCGGAAGAAAATTAAAATTACCTCTTTACAAATGGTTCAAAGATTGCTATAATAATCTGGCACGTTGAGGAAATGTGTCAGACGCGCCCGTAGCGCAATTGGATAGAGCGTCAGATTCCGGTTCTGAAGGCTGGGGGTTCGAGTCCCTTCGGGCGTACCAAGAAGAAATCCTGTAACCACAAAGGTTACAGGATTTCTTCTTTTATTTTATTCTTTCATTTTAATTTTTGCTTAACTGAGTCGATAATAACCATGTAGGAAATAACAAGAACTGTAAGGGAGTGGATGCAAATGGTGAGCCCTGTAAACAACATATATCCAGGTGCAATACAATCCTATACAAACGCGATCACAGCAACAAAGCTTTCCGAGGGGACCTGCTTGCAGGCTGTCACGGAGGGCAATTTGGCAGCAGGACAGGCCGCCCAGTATGACAAGCTGGAATTGTCTCAGGACCAGTGCCAGGTCACACTGGATGTCCCTGATGAGATCACCATTGAGGTTCCAAGGGCATGGACCATCATGGGGGAAACCGCAAAAAGTTTTAACGAACATCTGCAATGGAGCTTGGAGGAAGCGGACAGACGGAACCTCTCCTTTGGCGACCGGCTGACCTTCCTGAGAGAGGAAGGTCAGAAGTGGGTGGAAGATAAGCGGCAAAATGACCCCGAAATGTTTGCGGCATGGCTTAAAATGAACAAACACCATATTCAGGCGGGCGAAGCTGATCTCGTGGGCTTACCCTCTGATTTTACCATGGAAGATTACTACTCCTATGTAAAGGAACCTTTTTCCACCTTGGCATAACAGACGGCATACAGATATACTGAGCCAGTGGGAATTAGGCTTTATTTGAAACCCGGAGAGGACAGTAAAAGAGCGGGCACTTTACAAAGTGCCCGCTCTTTTACTGTAAATCTTAGTAAGATACGCCCTGCCAGATCATTGCGTCGGCTACCTTCATAAAACCGGCGATGTTGGCGCCGGCCACCAGGTTGCCGGGCATACCGTACTCCTCGGCAGCCTTGGCGGCGTTGTGGTAAATGTTGGTCATGATGTCGTGGAGCTTCTGATCCACTTCCTCAAAGCTCCAGCTCAGGCGCATGGAGTTCTGGCTCATCTCCAGGCCGGAGGTGGCCACGCCGCCGGCGTTGGAGGCCTTGGCGGGGGCAAACAGCACGCCATGCTGCTGGAACCAAGCGACCGCCTCGGGGGTGGAGGGCATATTGGCGCCCTCGGCCACGGCGAAGCAGCCGTGCTCCACCAGAGCCTTGGCGCCCTCCAGGGGCAGCTC
>NZ_CALWXV010000058.1 GCF_944385615.1 uncultured Flavonifractor sp.
ATGCACTTCCTCAGACTCTTATAGTTTGGCAGAGACATTTTACCCTGACAAGTCGCCGACTGTTTTTACGCTTACGGTATAAATGCCACTGGCAAAAAGCCAGTGGCATTTATACCGTTTTTGTGCTTTTTAGCCCCAAATTTCTCTGTTTAGCCTATAAATATCATCCGCTATTTCCCAGTGACCGCCGGAATTTTCTCTCCAACAGATAGTTTTTTGGTTTCACATCGGTAACATCGCTGACCCGACCACACATTGTAATTATATTTTGTATCACTTTTACACTCCTTCACTGCCGTCTGGAGCGGGCAGAAACCTGACCCCGGCCAGCCGGTGGAAGAGCGCCGCAAATACCAGGCCAAAGGTCACGCCCAGAAGGGTATCCACAATCCGCAAAAGCACTGCGCCCTGAAGTCCATAGATCCCGGTGGCCAGCATCAGCGCGCCGAAGCAGTTCATGGCTGTCTTATACCGATAGTCGGCGCAAAAACCCAGACACAGCCCTCCCAGCGGACCCATCCATGTATGAAAGGCTTCCGGTGTCACCAGATAAAGTACAAAAAACCCGCAGGAGCCTGCGACCGCCCCCACCATCCGCTGCCGGAAACGGGTGGTCGGATTGCCGGAGTAGGGGTATTCTGACAGCAGGGACGCGCAGGCAAATCCCATCCACATGAACCGTTCCACACCAAACACCTGCCCGGCAGTCAATACCAGGCTCACGCCAAGCGCCATATGCAGCTGCCACAGGTGGACCGGCACGGAAAGATCAAACTTCCGCATTACTTGGTGAAAACGGGTCGTTTTGTGCTGATCCCGGTGCTTAATAAACAGGATCGTGCCGCAGATTAAATAGCCTGCCAGCGCCAAAAGTCCACGGCGAACCAGAGCCTCTCCAACCACCGGGTTCCCTGTCAGATAGATGTAGGCAAAGCTGTATAAGCCGCCGCTCCCCATTTCCGGCCGCTGGGCAGTCATGCAGAGCAGGGCAAAAAAGGCCGTGAAGTGCAGCGGGACCAAAAAAACCGGCGGGACCACCGCCGCCGCGCTGGGGGCCAAAACCAGAATGGCCAGCGCCGCCGCCAGCGTGACCAGAGAGTCTCCGATACAGTATTCAAAATTGACAAAGCGAATACCCAGCATGATGCAGAACAATGCCACCGCCAAGGGCGTATTGTCGGCGCCAAACACCCCGGACAGCAGGCTGACAAACACGATGGCAAAGGCTACGATCAGCACAGAGCGGGCCGCCATGGCAATCCAGTAATACATTTTCTCCCGCCCTGTGTCACAGTCGGCAATCTTCCGTTTCAGCACGGCGGGGTCCAGCTGTAACGCGTCATAAAATTTCATGGTCACGGGTCTTTTCCTGTCCTTTCTCAATGTGCGCGGCAAGTTTGTCCGCATAATACATAAATGCCTCAAAGTCCTCCCTGGAACTCCGCCATAAATCATAGAAGGGCTGCAAAATACACTCACATCCCTTTTTCAATTCTACAAGGCCTGTCTCCGTGATAAACAACCGGTAGCTCCGCTCATCCTCTGTTTGCCGCTGTTTAGAGATGCAGTTTTTTTCATAGAGCGACTTCAGGCAACGGCTTACCGCCTCTTTTTTCATACCGCTGCCCTGGCTGAGTAAAATAGGTGTGTTTCGTTCCGGTTGGAGATACAGGCGAGACAGAAGCTCACACTCACTGGCCGTCAACACAGACTTGCCCACAGGCAGCAAGGACCGCATGATCTTCTGCATCTGCTGTTGATAATGCATCATATCTGTCCATTCCATATCCATGATAGCCTCCGCTTATAGTTAACTTCGTTAAGTATATAGCAGCAATCCTTGTATGTCAAGGGTTTCACGATAAGAAGGCCATCCCGCTCGTGATGACCCAATCCCCGGCCAGTTTACCATATCCAGCTATCAAGGGCTTAAAATTAGGTCTTGTTTGAAAAATAGCAATATGACCAGAGGCTCGGCGCTGGGCCGTCTAGTGGGCAAAAGGCCTGCTGATTAGGTGCGTTGACTATTTTCAAACACGTTCTAAACGCTTTCACCAAATATAGGAGAAGGGTGCCTGTCAATCGACAGGCCCCCTTCTTCTATATCGGTTCTCCCCAACCGGAGTGGAACGCAGTTTACATGTAGCGGACGCAGTCCCGGAGCGCCTTCCAGGGGCTCCCCTTCCAATAGGTCCGCATGACGTTGACCGACATGCCTTTCCCCATCAGCTCATAGCCGTTGTACTTCCGATCCATTCCCATCACGTTGTTCTTCTTCATGGAACTCGCTCCTTTCTGTCTCGCGCTCTTGTCTTCCTTCTGAGGATAGTATACAATAAGAATCAGCATGAATCAAACGAATCTTTTTCATATAAAACATGATGAAACGGAATGATACTATGAGCCTTATCAAGTACCAGATCCTGCTGAAAACGGTGGAGCTGGGGGGCATCACCAAGGCCGCCGAGGCTTTGGGCTATACCCAATCGGCCGCAAGCCGGATGATCGCCGCCCTGGAGCAGGAGTGGGACATGGAGCTGCTGGTGCGGAGCAGAGGGGGCGTCCGCCTGAGCAGTGCGGGGGAAACCCTTCTCCCCTACCTGCGGGCGGTGTGCGGCGCCCACAAGGAGCTGGAGGAGCAGGTGGCCGACCTCCACGGCCTCACACGGGGCACGCTGCGGGTGGGCACCTTCACCAGCGTGTCCATTCACTGGCTCCCCCCTATTATGAAACAATTTCTTCAGCGGTACCCCGGCATCCGCTTTGAGCTGGTGAGCAGCTGGGAATTTGCCGAGATCGAGGACATGGTGCACCAGGGTGCGGTGGACTGCGGCTTTCTGGGGCTGCCCGCCGGGGAGGGGCTGGACGTCATCCCCCTGCGGCAGGACCGGCTGCTGGCCGTGCTGCCGCCCGACCACCCTCTGGCCCACGCCCCCTGCTACCCCATGGAGCGCTTTGTCCAGGACCCCTATATCCGCATCAATGAAGAACGGGACGTGGAGATCAGCCGGATCTTTCAGGAGGAGGGTATCCACCCCAATCTCCAGTATACCGTCAACGATGACTTTGCCATTTTGTCCATGGTAGAGCAGGGGCTGGGGGTGAGCATCTTGCCTGAGCTGGTGCTTCAAAGCTCCAACCGGACCTTTTCCGCCGTTCCACTGGAGCACCCCCGCAGCCGTCAGATCGGGGTGGCGGTGCGCAGCGGAAAGCCGCTCTCCCCGCTTACCACCCGCTTTTTGGAGGTGGTCCGCCAGTGGACCGCCGCCCAATAGGCCCCATCACAAACCAAAAAACATTTTACACCCATAAAAAAATATAGTATAATTTTGTCACTACGGATTTTCCGCAGCAAAAGAATGATAAATTATAAATAGTAGGAGTGTTGTTCTATGAGCCGGATGGTCGGCACCGTTTCTATGGGGATTCGAGCCCCCATTATCCGCAGTGGAGATGACCTGGCCGAGATCGTCACCTCGTCTGTCCTGGAAGCCGTGAAGGACGGTGCCTTTGCCGTCCGTGACCGGGACGTGGTGGCTATGACCGAGGCCATTGTGGCCCGTGCCCAGGGAAACTACGCCTCGGTGGAGGACATTGCCGCCGATGTGAAAGCCAAGCTGGGCGGAGAGACCATTGGCGTCATCTTCCCCATCCTCAGCCGCAACCGTTTCGCCATCTGCCTGCGGGGCATCGCCAAGGGCGCCAAAAAGATCGTGCTGATGCTGTCCTATCCCTCCGATGAGGTGGGCAACCATCTCATTGACGAGGACGTCATGGACGAGAAGGGCGTGGACCCCTACAAGGACGTGCTCTCTCTGGAGCGCTACCGGGAGCTGTTTGGCTACACCACCCATCCCTTTACCGGCGTGGACTATGTGGACTACTACTCCAACCTGATCCGGGAGTGCGGCGCTGAGGTGGAGGTCATCTTTGCCAACGACGCCCGTGCCATTCTGTCCTACACCAAGAATGTGCTGGCCTGCGATATCCACACCCGCGCCCGTACCAAGCGCCGTCTGGTGGCCGCCGGCGCCGAGAAGGTGTTCTGCCTGGACGAGATCATGACCGCCCCCATCAATGGCAGCGGCTACAATGAGAAGTACGGCCTGCTGGGCTCCAACAAGTCCACCGAGGACAAGGTGAAGCTCTTCCCCCGTCCCTGCCAGGACCTGGTGGAGGAGGTGCAGGCCCGGCTGCTGAAGGCCACCGGCAAGCACGTGGAGGTCATGGTGTACGGCGACGGCGCTTTCAAGGACCCTGTGGGCAAGATCTGGGAGCTGGCTGACCCGGTGGTCTCCCCCGCCTACACCGCCGGTCTGGAGGGCACCCCCAATGAGCTGAAGCTGAAGTATCTGGCGGACAACGACTTTGCCGCTCTGTCCGGCGAGGCTCTGCGGGAAGCCATCAAGGGGGAGATCAAGAAGAAGGACAGCTCTCTGGTGGGCAACATGGCCGCCCAGGGCACCACCCCCCGCCGCCTGACCGATCTCATCGGCTCTCTGTGCGATCTGACTTCCGGCTCCGGCGACAAGGGTACCCCCATTGTCTACATCCAGGGTTACTTTGATAACTACACCACGGAATAATCCTCTCTAATACAAAAGTGGGTGCCGCATCACGCGGCACCCACTTTTTGCATGATTTTACCTGTATGGAACCTTTAATGAGCCAGCCAGAAATAAATCCCGATCCCGGCCGCTACCACAAGGGCTGCCAACAGCACCCACAAAGCAGCATGGGATTTCTTTTTTTCCTCCCGCTTGACGGGAACAAAATCATCATCCTGATCGTTTCTTGATACAGTCTGCTTGGAAGGAGTGGACGTTTTTTTCATCTTCTCATAGCTCATAATGAGTCGGACATTGTCATCCAACGCCTCTCCGCATTGCTGGCAAAAGAAATGACTGTCGTCGTTCTCAAATCCACAGCGCCGGCATCTCTTTGTCATACCAAAACCTCATTTCCTGCGGTTTTTTAGTGGAGTCCATTATATATGCCGCTTATCACCCCTGTCAAGGAAAATACTATGTGTAATATGCCCTTTTTCACCGGCTCTTTTCTCTTGCCCGTTTACAGCGCTTTACTCATCAGCAGCGCGGACTGGCTGCCCTCCTCGGTGCGGTAGGCGTCGGGCAGCACACCGCAGCGGGCAAAGCCGCAGCGTTCATACAGAGCCACCGCCCTGGTGTTGCCCTCCATGACCTGCAATTCCATCCGCTCATACCCCAGGCGGAGCGCCTCCCGGCACAGAACCTCTACCACGGTCCGGCCCAGGCCCAGCCCCCACCAGCGGCGGCGGATGGTGACTCCCATCTCCGCCCGGTGGCGGCACTTGTGGCTGGAAGCCGCCGGGCCCAGCCCTCCCAGGCCGATGAGCCCACCGGCGGCGAAACAGGCCAGCATCAGCCGGTTGGGACTGGCCAGCTGCCGCTTCAGAAAGGCCTGCTCCTGCCGAAGGGTACCCCCCAGCTCTTCAGGCAAAAAGGCTGTGTAAGGGCTTTCCCCCGACACCCGGCGCAGATGGCGGAGCACCGCCTCCCCATCCTCCGCCCTGGGACTGCGCAGCAGGCAGCGGGTCCCGTCCCGCAGGGCGATCTCTCTCTCCTCAGCCCGCACCTATCTCGCCTCCCAGCCTCGCCAGGCGGCCAGCCGCTTCCAAAGCACCCAGGCCAGCCAGCCGCAGAAGAGGCCTACCGCCATGCCTGCCAGCACGTCCGTGGGAAAATGGACCCCCACATACAGCCGGGAAAAGCCCATCAGGGCCGCCAGCACCACCGCGGTGATCTTCATCCACCGGGCGGGCAGGGTACGGCACCAGGCGGAGGCCGCCGCGAAGGCGGCGCAGGTGTGGCCCGAGGGGAAGGAATTGGGATCGTGCTCGGCCACCAGCGGGATCAGTTCCTCCACCACCAGCCAGGGCCGGTCCCGTCCCACCAGATGCTTGAGCGCCACATTGGTACACAGCAGCCCCAGCAGCATGGCCATCAGGCTGACAACGCCCGCCTTTCTGGTTCTGGGGATGCAGAGAAACACCAATGAGACCACGATCCACAGCATACCTGCGTCACCCAACTGGGTATATACGATAAAAATGGGGTCCAGCAGGGCGCAGCGCAGGACCTCCTGGATCCACAGCAGCACCCCGCCGTCCATATTCAGCAGCCATTGCGGCATATCTATTCCTCCTAAGCAGACAGGGCGGCGGTTTCAGCACCGCCGCCCCTTTTGGGTCCATATCATGCTGTTTTGCCCTTACTGGGCGTCGTTGGTCCAGGTACAGTCGGTAACCACGCCGCTGAGCTCGAACTTGTCGGTCTTGACGATGTGGTTCTTGCCCACCCGCACCTCCTGGGTGCCGATCTCGGTGGTGATGGCGTTGGCCACGTTGCACTCCACCGTAAAGGTCAGGTCCAGCAGGTCCTTGTCGGCGGGCAGCTCCACGGTGCCGTCGGTGGTGTCCACACTGACAACATCCTCATGGGGAGCGGCGGTGACCGAGGTCACTTCGCCGTCCAGCAGCTCACCGGAGGCCATCAGGGTAGAGGGAATGTACTTCTGCACATTCTCATATACTTCCGGCTGTACATTCTCCACCAGAACAGTATAGCTCACATGGGTACCGCTGCTTCCGCCGCCGATGGCGCTGCCGCCGCCGGGCTTGAGGAACTTCACGCCCAGCACCGCAGCCGCAATGATAACCACCAGGATGACCAGCAGGTCCACGATGTTGATTTTGCCAAACAATCTTCCCTTTTCGTCTATCATCTTTTTTGCAGCCTCCGAGGTTGTAAATTCAGGTCTCCCTTGGTACAATGGTACCGGGTTATTGTATCATACATCCCCACCGAGACACAAGTATTTTCTTTGGAGGATTTGATTCCATGAAGGTCATGCACCTCATTTCCGGCGGAGACAGCGGCGGGGCCAAGACCCACGTCCACTCCCTGCTGCAAAATCTCGCCCGCACCATTGACGTAACCATGGTGTGTTTTATGGAAGGTCCCTTTTCTCAGGAGGCCCGGGAGCTGGGTATCCCCACGGTGGTCCTGCCGGGGCACAACCTGCTGCGGGTCCGCAACACGCTGAAAAAAATGATCGTGGAGGGGGGGTATCAGATCCTCCACTGTCACGGCGCCCGGGGCAATCTGATGGGCGCCCTGCTGGGGAAGGCCACCGGCCTGCCTGTGGTCAGCACCGTCCACTCCGACTACCGGCTGGATTATCTGGGCCGCCCGTTCTCCCGGATCACCTACGGCACCATCAACACCATCGCCCTGCGGCGGCTGGACTACCGCATCGGTGTGTCCGATGCCATGACCGATCTGCTGATCTCCCGGGGCTTTGACCCGGACAAGCTCTTCACCATCTATAACGGCATCGACTTCACCCCCCGCACCCCGGCCCTGGACCGGGCAGCCTATTGGAAGAGCGTGGGCCTGGAGGCCGACAAGACTTCTGTGGTGGTTGGCATCGCCGCCCGGCTCAATCCAGTAAAAGATATCGCCACCCTGGTACGGGGCTTTGCCCTGGCGCACCAGGAATGTCCCAATCTGCGGCTGCTCATCGCAGGAGACGGAGAGCAGATGGGGATGCTGAAAAATCTGGCTGCCCAGCTCGGGGTAGAAAAGCAGGTGTGCTTTGCCGGCTGGATCACCGACACCGACAGCTTCTACAACGCCATCGACATCAACACCCTCACCTCTCTGTCCGAAACCTTCCCCTACTCCCTCACCGAGGGAGCCAGGGCCGGTCTGCCCACGGTGGCCAGCCGGGTGGGCGGCGTGCCCTATCTCATCGAGCACGGCATCCACGGCTTTCTCTTTGAGGCAGGAGACCCGGATGGGCTGGCCCGCCACCTGGTCACCCTGGCCAAGGACCCGGCCCTACGCCAGCACATGGGCCAGCGGCTCTACCAGCGGGCCAAGGAGGACTACTCCCTGGAGAGTACCCTCCAGCGGCAGCTCACCATCTACGAGACCATTCTCCGCCGCCAGAGCCGCAAGACAGGGCCCCGGGACGGAGCTCTGGTGTGCGGGGCCTACGGCCGGGGCAACGCCGGCGACGACGCCATTCTGGAGGCCATCGTCACCGAGCTGCGGCAGATCGACCCCGACCTGCCCATCTGGGTGCTCTCCCGCAGCCCGGAGGAGACCCGCCGCACCTACCGGGTCAACTCCATCTATACCTTTGCCTTCCCCCAGTTTCTGAACCGGATGCGCAAGACCAAGCTGTATATCAACGGCGGCGGTTCCCTGATGCAGGACGTGACCAGCCACCGCTCCTTGTGGTTTTACCTCTTCACCATTTCCTGGGCCAAACGCTTGGGCAACAAGGTCATGATGTACGGCTGCGGCATCGGCCCCATTCACTCCCCCGCCAACCGCCGCCGGGCCTCCAAGGTCCTCCAAAAGAGCGTGGACGCCATCACCCTGCGGGATACCCATTCCAAAGCGGAACTGGACGACATGGGGGTGACCCGGCCGGAGATCATTCTCTCCGCCGACCCCACCGTCATTCTCCCCGCCGCCCCCGCTCCGGTGGTGGACGGGGTGCTGGAAAGCCAGGGCATCGATCCCAACGGCCGGTATATCGGCTTTGCCCTCCGCCCCTGGCCCGGCTATGAGGCCAAGACCACCATCTTTGCCGCCGCCGCCGACTATGCCTATGAGAAATACGGTCTTATTCCCGTCTTTCTCCCCATCGAGCGCAGGCTGGACGTGGACGCCGCCCGGCTCACTGCCAAGCACATGAAGGCCCCCCACCATGTCCTGACCTATACCGGCAGCTCCGACCACACCATCGGCCTGTTTGCCCGGATGCAGGTAGTCATGTCCATGCGGCTCCACGCCCTGGTTTTCTCCGCCGGGCAAGGAGTGCCCCTGGTGGGTGTGGTGTATGACCAGAAGATCAGCTCTTTCCTCTCCTATATCGGTCAGGACCTGTACACCGACCTGGACAAGGTTACAGTGGAATCTCTGTGCGCCTATATTGACGCCGCCTGTACCCGCATCGGAGACGCCGCCTTCCTGTCCGGCGGCGTGGAACGGCTGCGTCAGGTGGAGCGGCGCAATCAGGAGACCGCCCGCCGTCTTTTGGAGGGATAAATTCATTGAAGCAGATCTTATGTCTCTCCGCCCAGCCCTGGAGCACCGTCCCCACCCGCACCCAACAGCTGATGACCCGGCTGAAAAATGCCAAAATTCTCTTTCTGAATCCCCCCACCCGGAACTACCGCAAGCCGGGGCGCAAGGTGCGCCCCGGCCTGACCGTCTACTCCATGCCCCCCTCCCCCAAGGCGGTGGAGGACAAGCTGGTCCGCCTCTTTCGGGCCCGCCGGCAGATCCGCTATTTGCTCAAGCTGATGGATACCTACCGGTTTCGGGAGCCTCTGCTGTGGTGTACCGCCCCGGAGCAGGTCCATCTGCTGGACGCCATTCCCCACAGCGGGCTGGTGTACGACTGCGGCCAGGACTGGCTGGACAGCCCTCCCGAGTGGGAGAGCGAGCTGACCCTGGCCGCCGACGTGGTATTTGCCGCCTCCGCCGGGCTGGCCGACCACCTCTCTCCCTGTAGTGATAACATTGCTCTGCTCCCCAACGGGGTGAGCTACCCCATGTTCTCCCGGACCAGTGCCGAATGTCCCCCCGCCCTGGCCGATGTGACCGGCCCGGTGCTGGGCTTTACCGGCACCCTCTGGGAGGACCTGGACCTGACGCCTGTGATTCAGGCGGCCCGGGCCCTGCCCCACTGTACCTTTGTCTTTGTGGGCAAGCGGGAGTATAACCCCCGGGGCAGGGCCTTGGAATCTCTGCCCAATGTGCGCATCCTGGGCCGCCAGCTGCCGGTGGATATCCCCGACTACCTGGCCCGGTTTGACGTCTGTCTCCACTTACAGCGCCGCTCAGACTACGGCGGAGACATCGTACCCAGCCGGATCTATGAGTACATGGCCTCGGGCAAGCCCATTGTGGCCATGGTCTACCCCGACCAGGTGGAGCATTTCCCCGATGTGATCTACGCCGCCCACACCCCCGGCGAATTTATCCGCCTGTGCGTCCGTGCCCTGGACGAGCCGGCAGGCTGGCCTGCCCAGCGGCGGCGGGACCACGCGGCGGCGGCGGCCTGGTCCCTGCGGGCCAAGCAGGTCGTTCAGATCCTGACCGCCAACGGACTGTATTGAACCTGAATTATTCACGGAACAACAGCAGCAACCGTTGAAATCCGCGTAGTTACTGTATTTTAATTGAATATTGCTTTTCACCTTCTAAGTGAATAGAAAAAGACCTCTATCTGTGGTAAAATTTAGGTGTCTAATCCAAACAAATACCTCAGAAAGAAGGTCTCTCTATGGATATTTTAAACACCGTAAGCTTAGAAAGCAATAGCCAAATTAAAATTAATTTCAATGGAGGCGATTTATCCTCCGATGCAGGACTTCTCCTGTTTAAGGAGTTCCTGTTTAAGATTGGAGCCGTTAAGCTCATCCATCGTATGTTCAAAACCAATGATGCTGCATGGTTCCGTATCCATAAGGATGATGCGAACCTGATGCAGGTAATCTATCAGATTATCAGTGCCTACTTTGAGGATAACTGTGCAGATGAGCTGACAAACGAACCAGTCATGACAGCCATTTTAGATAAAGATGCTCTTGCATCCCAACCCACGCTGTCACGTTTTTTTAACCGCATGGATGAAGATACACTGGGCCAGCTGAACCAGATTACACGTGAGCTCCGTAAAGTCATCTATTCCATAAAAAAACCGGAATTCATGCTTTTTGATATTGACTCCACACTTCTTGATACCTATGGAAATCAGGAAGGGGAAGGCTTCAACTATCACTATCAGGCACATGGTTATCATCCGCTGCTATGCTATGATGGACTGACTGGTGATCTCCTAAAAGCAGAACTTCGTGACGGCACCATGTATTGCAGCAAGGAAGCAGACCTTTTTATGCAGTCGCTTCTGGAGGAATTTATTTGTGACTTTCCAAATATGCCACTTTACCTTCGTGGTGACAGTGGCTTCGCCTCACCGGATTTGTATGAGGTTCTTGAAGATAAAAACTGCAAATATGCCATCCGACTGAAAGAGAATGCAAAGCTCCGTGAATTAGCAGAAGATGAAAATCAGGCGTTATACCGTGCAACAAAATTCAATCAGGTGGATTATGCCGTCGAGTATGGTGAGTTCCTGTATCAGGCGGGCTCATGGAGCCATCCCCGCAGAGTGGTTTTTAAAATTGAAAAACCCTATGGTCAGATGGTGCACCTGTATACCTTTATTGTCACAACACTGGAAATGGAACCTTATCAGGTAATCCAGTTCTATTGCGGAAGAGGCAAAATGGAAAATTTCATCAAAGAAGGCAAGAGCGGTTTTGACTTTGCCTCTGTAAGCAGTTCCTCTAGGCTGGTAAATGCGAACCGCCTTCTGGTTCATGCATTAGCCTATAATCTATTCAATTGGTTTAGGCGATTGGCACTTGCTGCCAGTATGAGAAAACAGCGTATAGATACCATTCGTTTAAAACTGCTGAAAATTGCCGCAAGAGTGGTAAAATCAGCACGATACAAATATTTCAAGCTGTGTAGCAGTTGTCCCTACAAGAAAGAATTCTACGAGACACTGGAAAATATCCGTAATCTGCAACCACAGTTGGAATGACAACTTTTAACGAACCTTGACAACCACAACACAATAAACTATTAAACCTATCACAGGAGAAGTCTGCCCATTTTTAGGCTATCTTCTGGCAGGGTGAGGTATTGAGAGTGGTTGTAACGGCAACTACGGCAGATTTCATGCACACTTATACTGCCGTGAATAATTCAGG
>NZ_CALWXV010000059.1 GCF_944385615.1 uncultured Flavonifractor sp.
AGGAGCGTGAGCGCTATGTCGAATAGCATACCCGATATCAGTGAGGTGCTGCTCTTCGACCCCAAGTTTCTGGACCCAAGCCAGCCCACCGGCTTCTGGTTTTGTTCCGACCCGGAGGATGCGCTTGGCCAGAGAGTGGTCAAATCCGACAGCGCTGTCGGATTTGGGTGCCACCAAAGTTTTGACGCTGCTGGCACTGCCGCCGGAGGAGCGGGAGCAATTCATCGAGGAGCACAACGTCATCGACATGTCTACCCGCCAGCTGGAGCAGGCCATCAAGGAGCGGGACGAGGCCAGGGCTGCCGCCCAGCGGGCCGAGGCCGACAAGCGCACCGCCGAACAGGCCCGGGCCAAGATGGCCGAGGACATGGGCCTGCTCAATGCCAGTCTGGCCTCCGCACAGGATGCACGGGAACAGGCCATGCAGGATGTGACCCGTTTGGAGGCTGAACTGGCTGACCTGAAATCCAAACCAGTGGACGTGGCGGTGGAGACGGTGGTGGACCAGGCTGCCATTGAGAAGGCCCGGGCCGAGGCTGTGGCTGAGATGCAGGCCAAGCTGGACAAGGCCAAAGAGGCGGCGGCCAAGGCCAGGGACAAGCAGAAACAGGCCGAGGCCTCTGTAGAGGTGCTGAAGCGGTCCATGGAGGAGATGGAAAAGGCGGACAAGAAGGCTGCTCTGGGCGCTGACAAGGACCTGGCTCAGTTTGAGGTGTTTTTCAACCAGGCCAAGGAGCAGGGCAACCAGATGCGGGCGCTGCTTCTGAAGGCCCGGGAACGGGAGGACCAGACCACCGCCCGGGGCATGGAAAAGGCCCTGCGGGCCCTGGCCGAGGCCATTGGGAGGTGTGCGGAGTGAGTACCTGGTATGAGCAGGCGGAACGCCGCCTGAAGGAGGAATACAAGGACGTTACCGGATACAAGGAGTCCGCCATGAAAAGCGCCGTGCGGGACGCCCTGCTGGAGTTCTGCCGCCAGAATGAGGAATTTGCCCAGGCGGTGGCCCAGGGCGGCTCCTTCCAGGACTGCATGAAGGCGGTGGCCCAGGGTGTGGGAAACTGCATCTCCGATCTGGAGGCCTACCGCCGTGCGGCGGCCTTCTATTTCGACGGGGCAAAGGTCCAGTTCTCCATGTCCATCCAGCTGGAGCCGGCGGAGACCGAGCCGGACCGGAAGGGCATCCTGCTGGACCTGTCCGACTTCTTCTGAGGGGGTGGGCAGGATGTCGAAGTATACGGACCGGGAGCAGGAACTGCTGGACGGCTGGCCCACCGTGACGGCGGAAGATCTCACGCGGATGAATGATCTGTTCCCCCACTACCTGTTTTTCCGCAAAGAGGGGGACCTGATGGGCCTGGGCGGGGTTAGGCTGTACACCTCCTGCTGTGGCCATAAGGAGTACCGGCCCTACCTGCCCCGGACCGAGACGCCGGAGCACCGGGACCTGCTGGACCACCTGAAACACAAAGAATCCTGGACCTGTCCCTGGTGCGGCCGGACCGTGACCATTATCGACCTGGCCAAGGCCAGAAAGCGGAAGACCCTGCGCCGGTTGGAACTGACGGTACTCCTCCATGTGCAGGGCGGCGCCCTCTATGCCGACGCCTTGGCGCTGCGGAAGGACTACGCCAACGAGGCGGACCTCACCGCCCGCCCCACCGCCTGGTGCTCCAGCGGCTACCGGTTTGCCAAGGGTGAGGTGATGCAGGTGGATCACCAGTGGGATGACAAACATCCCTGTATCACCTACGAGCGGGACAAGCTGGGGCGGCGGAAGCTGGTCAGCGAACCCTTTAAGGAGTGCTCCTTCTACTGGTACCACTACGAGCCCTATTCCGTTCTCAACCGGGAGGCCCTGGAGGAGCACCCGCTGTTCCGGTACTGCGGCTATTTTGACCTTTGGCAGTACCGGCCCTTGGGGGCCAGAGGGTATGCCGCCCGCTTCCACGACTTCATCTCCTACCTGACCGCCTACGCCATCTACCCCAGGCAGGTGGAGATGCTGGCCAAGGCGGGGTACTGGGAGCCCCTGGACGATCTCATTGGCTGCCGCAAGAAGAACGCCGCGGCCATGTGCTGGGAGGAGCCGGACCCCCGCAAATCCTTCAAACTGGACAAGCGGGAGCTGTCCCTTCTGATGGGGATGCAGCCGCCTCTGAAAACCCTGGAGGTACGCAACTATGTGGGGCGGCATTGGGGGGAGACGTGGAGCCTGCCGTTTTGTATGGATTTCTGCAATCTGTGGGGGCACCACTTGGACCCCATGGAGGTGCTCCGGTTTCTGAACCGGTACCGATTGAACCCGGACCGGTTTCTCCGGTACCTGGGCGGAGAGTTTGACCGGGACCACATCGAGGCGGTCTATTACGCGGATCTGTTTGAGATCTATCGGGACTATCTGAATGGAGCTTACCAGCTGGGCTATTGTCTGGAGCACAGCCGGGTGCTGTGGCCGCCGGAGCTGTTCACCGCCCACGACTTGACCATGGAGCAGCTGGCCCAGCGTCAGGAGATTAGCCAGGCTCAAAACCGCCGGGCCCGCCGGCTGAAGTATGAGTTTGAGCTGGACGGGTGGAAGATCGTATTCCCCGCCACGGCGGCGGCCATCCAGCGGGAGGGCAAGATGCTGGACCACTGTGTGGGCGGCTATGCCGACCGGCACATGAGAGGGGTCACCACCATCCTGTTTCTGCGCAGGTCCAGCGCCCCCGGCACCCCCTATGTGACCATTGAGATGGACGGCAACCAGATCCGGCAGATCCACGGCTACCACAACGATACCCTGCCGGGCAGTCCCAAGCCCAGGGAGGTCCACAAAGCGTTCCTGGATGCCTGGCTGCGCTGGCTCCGGGCGGGCAGCAAGCGGAATGAGGACGGCACGCCCAAGCTGCCCAAACGCGCTGGGACCGGGAAGGCAGAGCAAAAAGGAGTTGGTGCGGCATGATCGGTGATCCGTTGACCCTGGAGCAGTTGCGGGAGATGGATGGGCAACCAGTATATTTACCTCAAACAAATTATTGGGCATTGGTTACAAAAAATCCGTTTGTACCGCTGTTTACATTCCCTGACGGAGAGCAGTGCAACGCTGTTGAGTGGTACAAAACAGTTGGGCCAGCCTACACCTACTCTCCCGCCCACATCGACCGGGAGGCGTTGGAAGATTGTCCTGTTTGCGGGAAGTACAAGGTTATTACATTCAAAGGGTATAGGACAAAGGAAGAAGCTATTGATATGTCAGGGAAATCTCATCCCCATATTTCAGGCGCCGCTTCGTTTTGCCCTCGATGCGGAAAGTCAATCGTATCGGGAGCCGGGGCGGAGCGAAAGGAAATTTGAAGCAATAATGGCTGATGAGAAAGTGATAGATCTGACGGATGTGGATTTTTTGTTATCTCCAGACTGTCGCACCTGCCAGGAACCGACAAAAAGGGTTACAGGGAAAACCTTTGATCTAGAAGGCCATGGGATGGTTGGCGTCATGTATGGATGTGACAACTACCGCTGTAAAGAATGCAAAGACAGGAAGTGTTCTTATCTTCTGGAGCTTACCAGAATGTGACGGCATATACTCCGGCCCTCTGCCGGGTGAGAGCCCAGCTCACCCGAACTCTCTTTTCTCTTTGTCTGCCGGGGCCCTGCTGATCTGAAGGCCTGCGTTCCACGCGGGGTAATGGTAGGAAAGGCGGGGCACCCGGCAGAGGGCCGGAGTAAAAAAACACCGCCCGGTGGGGGCGGTGCTTGGGGCCGGTTACAGGTCCTCCAGATCGGCGGCGGGGAGATCGTTCTCCACATTGTCCCGGGCCAGATCGGTATCCAGCTCCGGGTAGGCGTCGGAGGGGATGGGCTTCTCGTGCCAGACCTTCATGTGGGGACCCGAGGTGCCCGCCACAATGGGATTTGCCTTGCTTTTCCCGTGCTTGGCCTTGCCCTGAAGCTCAGGGACAGGGGGCTCTGTGTTGCGGGGCTGGGTGTGGGTTACATCGGGACGTGCCATGCCTTGCTTGGCCATACTATCACCTCAACCGGTAGCGTTCCACAAATGAGAAAAAATAATCGTACCCTTGTGTAAGCCGCCCGCAGGCGGCTGGGAGGCTCAGAACAACTGCTTGACCTCATCGACCATGCGCTGAAGTTCCTCCAAAGTGGCAGGCTGCTGTTTGCGGGCTCGGATCTGAGCCTGGATATAGCCGGGTAGTTGGGAGAAATAGGCCTTCATCACTGGATCTTCGATCAGGTTGGCATATCGGTCCGTATATGTGGGTTCCATGTGCGTCACCTCCAGGAATCACAACCCCAGCGGTGCGGCGGAGGGAGACTACCGAGATATGCGCCGGTCAGCGCAGGCTCTACGCAATGCCAGAGATTGCATTCTGGAGGTCTATACTGCCCGGAGCAGTGCCAAGACCAAGGAAGAACTCATGGCTCTGATGGATCAAAATATCTGGATCAGCCCGACCCAGGCTAAGGACTATGGCCTTATTGACGAGATCGTGGGGTTGTCTGGTAAAGAGGAAGATCCGGCAGCTTTTGTGGCGGCGGTTGGCGGCAGAATTCGCCTGACAGCATCCATGCGGGAGCAGTATCAGGCCTATATTGTGGGCCAGCGGGCCGAAGAGGTCCGGCAGAAGCAGGTCAGACGCACCCTGGCAAGGCTCAGGGCGCTTGCTGAATTTTGAAGTTTGAAAGGAGACAACAGGATGGATTTCATGGAGCAGATTGCCAAGCTCCGGGCCGAAAAGGCCCAGCTCTACGCCCAGGCCGAACAGCTGGTAGGCGAGGATAAGATTGATGAGGCCAGCGCCATCACGGACCAGATGGAGGCGATCAATGCCAAGATCCAGGGCCTGGAGAAGCTGGCCAAGGCCAGCCGAGAGGCGGCGGAGCCGGTCTATGACGGCGCCCTGCACAACCCCACCGCCAAGAGTGCGGGAAAGAGTGAGGACAAGCCCTTTGCCTCTGTGGGTGAGCAGCTGCGGGCCATCTACAACTTCCGCAAGAACCATGTGGAGGACAAGCGGCTCCAGCAGGTGAACAACGCCGTTTTGGGCTCCAACGAGGGCAGCGGCGCCGACGGCGGCTTTGCCCTTCAGACCGACTTTGCCGGTATGATTATGGAGAGCGCCGTCCAGCAGAGCCCTCTGCTCAACCGGCTGGACCGCTATACCTGTTCCAGCTCCGCCAACGCCATGCGGTGGGTCAGTGCCGACGAGACCGACGTGTCCAAGTCGGTGTTCGGCGGGGTCCAGATGTACTGGGCCAGCGAGGGGGCCGCGGTGGCTGCCAGCAAGCCGCAGTTCCGGGAGATGAAGATGGACCTGGAGAAGATGATGGGCTTCCTCTACTGTACCGATGAGATGCTGGAGGATGCAGCCTTTATGACCAGCTTTGCCAGTTCTTCCTTTACCCTGGCCGGGGACCGTCTGCTCACTGAGAGCGTCATCTGCGGCGACGGCGCAGGCAAGCCCCTGGGGCTGACCCACTCCAAGGCTCTGATTACTGTGGCCAAAGAGCAGAGCCAGGCGGCCGGCACCTTCCTGGGAGCCAACGCGATCAAGATGCAGGCACGGGCCATGCCCAGAAACCGGGACCGGCTGGTGTGGCTGATGCACCCCGACGTAGAGGAACAGCTGCCCACCCTGTCCATCCAGAGCGGCGAGGCGGCCAAGTTCCTATGGAACCCGGAGGGCGGTCTGGGCAACTTCGACACCCAGCGGGTGCTCAACAAGCCGGTGTTATTCGAGGATAGCTGCTCCGCCCTGGGTACCGCTGGGGACATCCTCCTGGTGGACCCCTATATGTATATCCTGCTGACCAAGGGCACCGTCAAGCAGGACTGGTCCATCCATGTGGAGTTCCTCACCGACCAGAACTGTTTCCGGGTGGTGTACCGCTGCAACGGGGCTCCCAAGGTGAGCAAGCCCCTGACTATTAAGAACAGCACCAAGACCCGCAGCCCCTTTGTGGCGCTGGCGGACCGGAAGTAAGGAGGAACGCATATGAACCGTATCAGTGAAGCCTTGACCTTTCAGAATGTGCTGGCTCCTCAGTCGGTGAATGCATCCACAGACAAGACCACCGCCTATGTGGACACTTCCGGTGGGGAGGAAGTGGTATTTCTGGTGTCTGTTGCCGCTCTGGGCGCCAATAAGAGCCTGACTGTCACTCTCCTGGCTGCCAGCGACAGCAGTGGCAGCGATGCCCAGGAGGTCAAAAACGCCAAGTTTACCGATGCCGTAGGCACCGCGCCCCAGGTGGCGGTGGTGACCTACCGGCCCAACGCCCTCCATGGTCGCTATGTGGCGGTCAAGTTCCAGCACGACGCTGCCGCGGCGGTGGTCTGTGGTGTGACAGCAGCTGCCAACGGCCTGTACCTGCCCGCTGCCAACAGCTGGACTCTGGTGGTCTGATATGTCCATGACCGAGGAGCGGCGGGCCGGGCTGCTGGCCTATTGCCGGATTGAGGAGCCCACGGAGGAGGAGCTGCTCACCCTGGAGACCCTCTATGAGGCCGCTGTAGGCTATCTGGAGGGGGCGGGGGTGTCCCTGCCCCCGGAGGGCACCGCCCGGCGGGCCCAGTACGACCTGTGCGTCAACTTCATGGTGCTGCGGGACTTCGACCTGCGGGACGCGGAGGTCAGCGGAACTCTCCAGGACAACCCCGCCTTCCGGCGGCTCATCACCCAGCTGAAGCTGACCGAGCCGGTGTCCAACCTGGACACCGGCGGGGAGGGATAGCCTATGGCAAAATGTGCGGGGGCGGGGGAGCTGCGCACCAGGATCATGGTGTTCGACCTGCCCCGGGATGAAACCGGCGAGGTCCTGAAGGATGCCGACGGCTACGAGCTGAAAGAGCTGGTCAACGTATTTGGGGAGGGGCGGACCCGTTCCTGCAAATGGGTCAACGCCTGGGGAACCGAGGTCTATCAGGCCCGCCAGGCGGGGGTAACCGAGCCCGCCACCCTCACCCTGCGGTACACACCCAGGATCACCAGTACCTGCCTGATTTACCAGGGGAAGGACCCCAGGCCATACGAGGTGATCTCCGTCAACGATGTGGAGGACCGCCACACCTGGCTGGAGGTCAAGGTCCAGCGAAAGGCGGCGATGAAATGACCCTGAACCAGCGTATCATCCAGGCTCTGACGCCGCTGGGGCTGCCGGTGGTGCCAGATGTGGACACCCTGCGCCGGGAGCGGTGCTTTGTCTTTTCTTACGACGAGGCGCCCACCCTGTTTTGCGACAACGTCCCCTGGCTGTTTACCTTCCAGATCCAGGTCCATTTGTTTCTCCCGCTGGGAGAGAATGGCCTGGAACTGGTGGAGCGGGCGGCGCAGGCCCTCGCCGCGTCCGGTCTCTCCTGCCCGGATGTGGTGGACGCAACCGACGAAAACGGCCAGCATAAGGTGCTGGAGTGCGAGGCCCAGGCCATGAAGGGGGAGGAGGGATATGTATGGCTTCCATAATTTTTGTGGATGAGCTTGCCGATGCCCTGGCGGACACCCTTGCGGTGGAGGCGGCGGATATCCGCCAGTCTCTGGATAAGGTGCTGGCCCACGCCGCCGACGATTTACGGCAGCTGCTGCGGGCCGGAAGCCCCAAGGATACCGGAGCTTACGCCAGAGGCTGGCGGCGGCGTACCGTTGTCCGGGAGGGGAGACAGGTATGGGAGGTCTACAACGCCGCCAAGCCGTGGCTCACCTGGATCATTGAATACGGGAACAGGAGCCGGAAGGGACACGCTCTGATTGGCCGCTCTCTGGATAAAGAGGTGGATAAAATCGTGGCTGATCTGGTGTCCCAGTTCAGAAAATAGGATGAGAATGAGGTGTAACGATGCCGACGAACAAAGCCAACAAGGTCAAATTCGGCCTGAAAAATGTCCATTATGCGCTGCTGACGGTGGGGGAGGACGGGGCGGTCACCTATGCCGCTCCGGTCCCCATCCCCGGCGCGGTGAGCCTGTCCATGGAGGCCCAGGGGGATACCAGTACCTTTTACGCCGACGATATGGCCTACTATGTCACCGCCGCCAATGACGGCTACAGCGGCGATCTGGAAATTGCCCTGATCCCGGACAGCTACCGCAAGGATGTGCTGGGGGAGACTGAGGACGAGACGGACAAGATCATGGTGGAAAACGTGAGCGCCGAGCCCAAGCCCCACGCCCTGCTCTTTGAGTTTGCCGGTGACCAGAAGGCCACCCGCCATGTGCTCTACAACTGCGCGGCCACTCGGCCGGGTCTGACCGGCTCCACCACCAACAAAAGCAAGGAGCCCGCCACGGAGAAAATCAGCCTCACCGCGTCGCCGCTGGCCAACGGCAACATCAAGGCCAAGACCACCCCGGACACGCCGGATGAGAAGTACAACAACTGGTATCAGACCGTCTGGCAGCCCGCTGCCCCCGGCGTGGGAGGCTGACCGTGGAGAGAGTCATCCATATCGACGGCAGGGACGTGCCCTTCCGGGCCACGGCGGCCATTCCCCGGCTGTACCGTATCAAGTTCGGCCGGGATATTATGCAGGACATGACGTCCATTCAGAAGGCTGTGGAGAAGGCGCAGAAGGGCCAGGGCCCCATCCCGATCAAGCTGTTGGAGATTTTTGAGAATGTGGCCTATCTCATGGCCCGCCATGCCGACCCGGACATGAAGGAGCGCACGGTGGAGGCCTGGCTGGACAGCTTCGACACCTTTTCCATCTACGCGGTATTCCCTGAACTGATGGAGCTTTGGCGGGCCAACAACCAGACCCTTGCAACAAGCAAAAAAAAACCAACCCGGTAGACCGGGAGATGACCACGGCGCTGTTTCTCCTGCGGGCGGCGCAGCTGGGCATCCCCATGAGGGATCTGGAGCTGCTTACCATCGGCATGGTCACCGATATGCTGGTGGAGGCGGGCAACGATACCTGCGACTATGAGCAGCTGGCCACCCAGAGCGATTTTGACCGGTTTTAGGAGGGGAGAGCATGGGGACCAACCGGGTCAGAGGTATCACCGTCGAGATCGGCGGCGATACCACCAAACTGGATAAGGCGCTGGCGGGGACCAACAAGCAGCTTACTTATACCCAAAAGTCCCTGAAGGACGTGGAGCGGCTGCTGAAGCTGGACCCGGGCAATGCGGAGCTGCTGGCGCAGAAGCAGCGTCTGCTGGCACAGGCGGTGGATGGAACAGCGCAAAAGCTGGATATTCTCCGGCAGGCCGCGCAGAACGCCGACGAAGCCCTTCAGAGAGGGCAGGCCTATCAGGAGAAATACCAGCCGCTGAAGGCGGAGCTGGACAGCGTGACCGCCTCCATGAAGGGGCTGAAGGCCAGCGCCGCCGACATGCAGTCCAAGCTGGAGAGCGGGGAGATCTCCACCGAGCAGTATGACGCCTTTGCCCAAAAGCTGGAGGACACCCGAAAGCGGTATCAGGAACTACAAAAGGCGGTCAAGGACCTGGACCAGGAATTTTCTGGGGCCCGGATGGACCGGAGCCAGTACGACGCCCTCCAGCGGGAGATTATAGCCACTGAGCTAGAACTGGAGTCGTTGGAAGCCACGTCTGAAGAGAGCACCTCTGCGCTGAAGAAACTGGGGAGCGCGGCGGGAGATGTGTCCGATAAGGCGGGAAAGATTAAGGATACGTTTGCCCCGGTGACGGCTTCTATCGTTGGCCTTACGACCGCTGCGGCAGCTACAGTCCCGGCCACAGAGGAGTTTCGCGCGGATTTGTCGATGCTGGATAACAATGCCCGGCAAGCTGGCGTTTCCATAGAAGCGACGCGGAAAGCGTTTTCCGACTTCAATACCATTTCCGGCGAAACCGACAGCAGCATTGAGGCCGTGTCCAACCTGCTTCAAGCCGGTTTTACAGAGAGCAATCTACAGATCGCGGTGGAGGGGCTTTCCAACGCGGCTGCCTCCTTCCCGGATACGTTGAAAATCGAGTCTCTGGCCGACAGTTTACAGGAGACTCTGGCCACTGGGGAGGCCACCGGCCAGTTTGCGGAGTTGCTGGACCGGGTAGGGTACGGTGCGGAGACATTTTCTAAGAACCTGGGGTTTTGCACCACCGAACTGGATAAGCAGCGTCTGGCGCTGTCCGTCCTGGTGAATGGTCCGCTGGAGGGGGCTTATCAGGGATGGCTGCAAAACAACCAGGGCCTTGCAAAAAACCGGGAGGCCAGTCTGGACTTACAGATCACCCTTGCCGAGCTGGCGGAACAGATCCAGCCGTTTATGACCCAGCTGACCGAGATGGCCAACAGTTTTTTGAGCTGGTTCAATGGACTGGATGCCGGTACAAAGAGGGCCATTGTCGGGATTGCCGCAGTGCTGGCGGCCATCAGCCCGGTGGCGGGGGCGGTGGAAACCGTGTCCGGCGTGCTGTCCAAGCTGGATGGGATCTCAAATGGCCTGGGCCTGCGGATGGGGATTGTGACCGCGTCCATTGGTACGTTGGTCATACTGGCCACCCAGGTGGCGGCGGCCTGGGACGATATGACGGGCGCGGAAAAGGTCATCACTATTCTGGGACTGGTGGCGGCCGCGGCTGTGACGGCGGCCATCGCGCTGGGTGCGTTCCAGTCGGCCCTGACCCTGGGTATCGCGGCGGCTGCCATCGTGGCGGGCGTGCTGGCCGTGACAGCGGCGGTCAATTCCGCCACCAAGCGGGCCAATCAGGCGGCTCAGAGCGTCAGCAAGCCCCAGACCTCCGCCTATGGCACGGACATTCCCGGCTTTGCCAACGGCGGCGTGGTGCCGCCCAACGATCCCTTTTTGGCGGTGCTGGGGGACAACAAACGGGAAACCGAAATCGTGGCCCCCTATTCCACCATCAAACAGGCCGCGGGGGACGCCTTTGCCGAGCGGGGCGGCCAGAGCGGCGTCGTACCGCTTCACCTCTATGTCCACAAGGGAGGCGGCATGATGCGGGAGTTCAAGTTCTCTCTGGACGACGAGGCCAGGCGGCAGGGCAATAAGCTGACGGAGGTGTGATATGCCGGTTGTTATGGATGGCGTGACCTATCGGGTCCGGGTCAAGATAGGCACGCTGGAGCAGTCCTTCCACATTGACGATGGAGACGCCGCCGGTACGGCCATCTCCGGGGCGGATATCCGGGATATCATCGGCACCTATTATGACTACTCCATGGAGGTGGAGCCGGACCCCCAAGCGCCGGGGGACTACGACGCCTTTTTCTGGGCCATCTCCGCCCCGGTGGACAGCCACACCATTACGGTGCCGGACCGGCAGGGCACCATGACCTATCAGGCCAAGGTGAGCGCCGGGCGGCACCAGCAGAAGGACAGAGTGGGGGGCATGACCCGCTGGACCGGCCTCCAGGTGACCTTCACCGCCACCAGGCCCCAACGGATTCCAGACTGAGGTGATTGTGTGCGCAACAGAATCGTGTATGCCGGCAAGGAGTTCTCCGACGCTCTGGACGCTCCCTATCAGCTCACCGCCGGAGACGGCCTGATGGAGCTGGCCCCCATCTCAGACGCCCTGGCGGCGGACACGCTGGAGTTTGAGGTGGACAGCGACGACACCTCCCTGACCCACTACATCCCCAACGATAAGCTGGTCTACTACTACCGGGACCGGCAGCTGGGCACCTTCTATGT
>NZ_CALWXV010000060.1 GCF_944385615.1 uncultured Flavonifractor sp.
TTGTACTTCTTTGGCCTCTATACGCCAGAAACCCGGCTTATGCTTGATGCATAAACCGGGTTTCTCGACAGGCTGAGCCGGGACTGCACTTATGCAGTCCCGGCCATTGGGAATCTTACAGGGTCAGGCCCCGGTGGAGAATCACGGCCATCTCCGCCCGGGTGAGGGTACCGCCGGGGTTGAGCTGGCCTGCGCCGTTACCCTGGATCACACCGGCCTTCACCATGGCGGACACGGCGGGCAGGGCGGACTGGGAGACGGCGGATTTGTCGGGGAACCGGTCCAGCACCGACTGGTCGGCCGAGGGAACGGTCCGGTCAGCCGCCTTGAGGGCCCGGTACAGGAAGACCATGGAGTCCTCCCGGGTCACCGGATCGGTGGGGCGGAAGTACCCATTGCTGTCGGCGATGATGATGCCCTTGGCCTTGGCGGCAGCCAGGGCCGTGGCATAGTAGCTGTCGGCAGGCACGTCGGGGAAGCTGGTGGTCTGGGTAGAGGTAAACCCGAAGGCCCGGCACAGCATGAGCACATAGTCTCCCCGGGTCATCTTTCCGGCAGGGCTGAAGGTAGCGCCGGTGCCCGCACCGGTGGTGATGCCATAGTCCGCCAAAAATTCCACCGAGGGGATGGCCCAGCTGTAGTTGGTCATATCATTGAAGCGGCTGGAGGTCACGGTATCCACCTGTACCTTTACAACGCCGGTGTAGATGATACCGGCGGCGTCGGTGCCCACATAGGGGAAAGTCACCGTACCGGTGTAGCCCGCCTCGGGCAGGAAGGATACCTCATTGAGCTGCGTGCTTCCGCTCAGGCCGTACTCAATGGCGCTATTCACCTTGCTCTGGTACATAGCGGGACCTCTGAAGCCGTAGTAGAGCTGGCCGCCGGGCATATCAGGCGTGAGGAACCGGACCGACACCAGATTCTGGCCGCCCCGGGCGGCACAGGCATTGACAAAGTCCACGGCGCTGAAGTGAGCCGCTGTACCATAGCTGATATAGACGATCTCGGTGGGCTCCTTCAAGGCTATAAACTGGATCTCCACATTCCCCCGGATCAAGCCGCCCGCCATGGTCCGGCCGGTAAAGGGGATGGTGACGGTGCTGCCGGTGGTGGTGCCGGGCACAAAGGTAATCAGGTCCAGGCTGGGGGTGGCGGTGCGGTAGTAGGGTTCGCTGCCCACCACGCTCTGGCCGGTCTGGTCATACCGGGCGTAGAGGTAGCCCCCCACTCCCGAGGTATAGTTAAAGGTCACATACTCCAGGTCGGAGCCGGTCTCCTCCTTACAGGCGGCATTGAAGTCCTCCGCCTGGAAGTCCAGAGCGCCGCCCGCGCCGGTCTGGAGGGACACGGTGATGGTGTCATAGGAGGCGGTATATCCCACCCGAATAACCAGCTGGCCGGAGAGGGTCTTGCCCTTGACCGTAGTACCCGCGAAGGGAACGGTGACCACGCCCTGATAGTTTACGGCGGGCACAAAGGTGATGCGGTTGAGCTCGCTGTAGCCGTACATGGCGTTGTTGGTCACTGCGGTACCGGTCCAGCCGTTGAAATCGTAGTAAAAGACTCCTTTTTCAGCGGTGGGCAGACCGGTAAACCACACCAGATTCAGGCTGTCCCCCATCACTCTTTGGGCGTACGCCTCAAAGTCCCGCCAATTCAGCATCACGGTGCTGTTGTACGCCGTGTCGTAGGTCACATCGCCGGTGATCTGCGTGCTGCTGCCCACAGTGACCATCAGGTTGACGGCGATGCGCTCACCGCTGTCCCCCCAGCCGGTAACGGGAATGGTGACGGTGCCCTGATAACCGGCAGCAGGCACAAAGCTCAGGGTGTCAATCTGGGCGGCGGTATAGTCTTTGTTCTCCTCCACCGTCTTCTGGTACCAGGTGCCGTAATTTTCATACAGAACACCGGTGCTGGCGGCGGGCAGCTTGGTAAAGCGGATGTAATTCACCGTATGGCCCTGGCTGGTCTTGTCGTATACATACTTGTCAAAGTCAGCCTTGCTCAGCCGCAGCGCCTGGTTGGCGGCGGTGGTATAGTTCATGGTCCCGCTGACCGTGTTCTGATTGACGCCGTACACCTGAATTTGCAGGGTACCGTTATAATAGACGCCGTTGTCGGCCTGTCCCTCAAAGGGGATGGTCAGGGTGCCGTCAAAGTCCCTGTTGGGGGTAAAGGTCAGAGAATAGAGGCTGCTGTAGGAGATGGCGTTCCTCACCCCAATGCTGTACTGACGGCCATTGCTGTCGGTATAGGTCAGCATCCCCTGGCGGGTGTCGGGCAGGGCGGTAAACCAAATGGTATTCATCCCGTAGCCCGTCATGCTCTTGCAGTAGCTGTACAGATCGTCATCCTGGATCTCCAGGACCTTGTCGGAGTCCACCCGATAGCTGAGGGTGGTCCCGGCGGCCAGCGCCCCAGGCACCAGTCCTGTCAGCAGAGCCAGTACCAGCCCCACCGACAGCAGCCGTGCCAGTGTCTGTCCCATTTTTTTCATGTTGCATTCGCTCCTTCCGATCACATGCTGGGGGTCTTGTCCTGTTTCCTCTATTATGGCGCACAGCGGCCCAATTGTCCAGTCAAACCGTCTCCCACCGGCCAACTGTTTTTGTCGAGTGAGAAAAACGCCCCGCCCGCCGGAACTCCGGCAGGCGGGGCGCAGGGGGGAAAGGAGAGCATCAGGCGGGCAGGGCTACGGCCAGGGCAGGCTGCCCCAGCCCCAGGCAGCGGCGAGGCAGCTCGGACACGGCGGCGCAGGCGGCCTTCCAGGCCTCCTCTCCGGACAGGTCCATCCGGGCTTGCAGCTCCCGGGCCACCTGTCCGGCCTGACCGGCCAGCTCCCGGGCCAGGGTGCGGCCCAGCGGGGTCAGGTGGATCTTGCCGTAGCGCTCTTTGTCCACCATGCGTTTTTCAATGAGGATGGACATCATGCTGGTCACCGATGCCCGGGAGACGGTCAGCACCCTGGCAATGTCCTTGGAGGACACCTCCAGCCGGACCTGGGACAGCTCATAAATGGCCAGCAGATAGCGGATGTTGGTATTGGTCAGTTCCATAACAGCTCCCTCCTCAGCCGGTGGTGGATGTCTCGTGTGTACCGTGGCACGCGCCGCCGCAGCCGCAGGTGCTGCAAGAACCTCCGCAGGAGCAGCTATGCCTGCCCTGGCGGCGGTTTTGTGCGCCCCGGTAGGTGATGGCGATACAAACCGCCAGAATGGCGAAACTGATGAGAATGGTGGATAACATCGTAACTGCTCCTTTCACGGGATCTTATTTGACGGCGGCCACCGCCCGCAGCTCCAGGGCGGCATCGTCGTACTTGTTCTTACGCACCAGCAGGTAGATAAGGCCCGCCAGGCAGACCAGCGCGGCCACGGTGCCCACGCCGAAGGGTACCAGACCCATGATGAGCCCGCCGAGCTGGTAGACCATGAGGGAAATCACATAGGCAAAGCCGCACATATAGCCGATGGCGGCCAGGGTCCACTTGGGACTGTTCATCTCCCGCTTGATGGCGCCCATGGCGGCAAAGCAGGGGGCGCACAGCAGATTGAAGATCATAAAGGAATAGGCGGAGATAGCGGTGAAGGCGGCGGCTATTTCCACACTCAGATTGCCCGGATAAAGCACGCCGAAGGTGGACACTACATTTTCCTTGGCGATGAGGCCGGTAAAGGTACCCACCGTGGCCTGCCAGGTACCAAAGCCCAGGGGAATAAAGAGGAAGGACACGGCATGGCCCACAGCGGCCAGCAGGGAGTGGTTGTTGTCCTCCACCATCTGGAACACGCCGTCCACAAAGCCGAAGCCCTGGAGGAACCACAGGATAACAGAGGAAAGGAAGATGACGGTACCGGCCCGCTTGATGAAGGACCAGCCCCGCTCCCACATGGCCCGCAGCACATTGCCGGCGGCGGGGGCGTGGTAGGCGGGCAGCTCCATGACGAAGGGAGCGGGGTCCCCGGCAAAGCCCCGGGTTTTCTTCAGGAGGATGCCGGAGATCACCACCGCCGCCACACCGATGAAGTAGGCGGAGGTGGCCACCCAGGCGGAGCCGCCGAACAGAGCCCCGGCAAACAGGGCGATGATGGGCATTTTGGCCCCGCAGGGGATAAAGCCGGTGGTCATGATGGTCATGCGCCGGTCCCGCTCCTGTTCAATGGTGCGGGAGGCCATGATGCCGGGCACGCCGCAGCCGGTGGCCACCAGCATGGGGATAAAGCTCTTGCCGGACAGGCCGAAGCGGCGGAAGATCCGGTCCATGATGAAGGCGATGCGGGCCATATAGCCGCAGTCCTCCAGCAGGGCCAGCAGCAGGAAGAGCACCAGCATCTGGGGCACGAAGCCCAGCACCGCGCCCACGCCGCCGATGATGCCGTCCAGAATCAGGGACTGGAGCACCGGGTGGGCTCCCACAGCGGTCAGGGCATTCTCAGCCAGCACGGGGATACCGGGCACCCAGGTGCCGTAGTCGTTGGGGTCGGGCTCTGCCACGGTGAGGGCCTGCTGATAGGCCTCCTGGGTCACGGGAACCACCGTGGTCTCGCCGGTCTCGTCGTCGTAGAAGTAGACCTCGCTCTCGCCGGCCTCATAGCCCGCGATCATGGCGGAGGCCTCTTCCCAGGCGGCGGAGTCCTCCTCCCAGGCCTCGGTGTCGGCGGTGAAGGGGACAAACCAGCCGTCGCCGAACAGGCCGTCGTTGGCCCAATCGGTGGCTCGGGCGCCAATGGCGAAGGAACTGCCGCCCATGGCGATGGAGTAGACCAGGATCATCACAGCCACAAAAATGGGCAGGGCCAGAATCCGGTTGGTGACCACCCGGTCGATCTTGTCGGAGGTACTCATGGCGTGAACAGACCGCTTCTTTTTGACCGCCTTGTCCACCACCGAACTGATGTAGGCATAGCGCTGGTTGGTGATGATGCTCTCGGCGTCGTCGTCCAGCTCCCGCTCGCAGTCGGCAATGTGGGCCTCCAGGTGCTCCTTCAGCTCGCCGCTCAAATGGAGGGCGGCCAGCACCTTCTCGTCCCGCTCAAAGACCTTGATGGCATACCAGCGCAGGTACCGCTCCTCCACCAGAGGGGTAATGGACTCCTCGATATGGGCGATGGCGTGCTCCACGCTGCCGGTAAACACATGGGGCAGCTCCCCGGCCCGCTTCTCTTGGGCCAGGGCCACGGCGGCCTCCGCCGCCTCCCTGCCGCCCTCGCCTTTCAGGGCGCTCATCTCCACCACTTGGCAGCCCAGGGCCTGCCCCAGCTTCTTGAGGTCGATCTGGTCCCCGTTTTTGCGCACCAGGTCGATCATGTTCACCGCCACCACCACCGGGATGCCCAGCTCAATGAGCTGGGTGGTGAGGTACAGGTTGCGCTCGATGTTGGTGCCGTCCACGATGTTCAGAATGGCGTCCGGCTTTTCGTTGACCAGGTAGTTCCGGGCCACCACTTCTTCCAGGGTATAGGGGGACAGGGAATAGATGCCGGGCAGGTCCTGGATGACCACGTCCTTGTTGCCCTTGAGCTTGCCCTCCTTCTTTTCCACCGTCACGCCGGGCCAGTTGCCCACGTATTGGCTGGAGCCGGTCAGGGCGTTGAACAGCGTCGTTTTGCCGCAGTTCGGATTGCCCGCCAGCGCGATCTTCCACTCCATCTTCTTACTCCCTTCTTAATTAGCTATCGCTAACCATTGTGCTGAAAAAGAGCCGTCCTCCGACGGCAGGTTGGGCCGCTGACCCTAGTTACAGGATCTCGATCATCTCGGCGTCGGCCTTGCGCACGCTGAGCTCATAGCCCCGCACGTTCAGCTCCATGGGGTCTCCCAGAGGAGCCACCTTGCGTACCCGAATGGCCACCCCCTTGGTGATACCCATGTCCATGATCCGGCGCTTCACCGCGCCCTCGCCGTGGAGGCGGGTCACTGTGACGGTATCCCCCACCTTGGCGTCCTTCAATGTTCTCATTGTTCTGCTCCTCTCAGACCATGATTCGTCCGGCCATGCTCCGGTCCAGGGCGATACGGCTGTTCTTCACCTGTACGATCAGGTTTCCGCCCATCTCGCTTACCACGGTGACCGCGGCGTCCATCACAAAACCCAGCTCGGCCAGGTGCTGGCGGATCTCATCCTTACCCGTGATCTTGCGGATGGTCACCGGCTCCCCCTGTTTTGCCAGTGTCAGCGGCATCATGTGCTCCTCCCTCCCAACGGCGGGCATCCCGCCTGTGGTCGCTTGGTTAGCTCTTGCTAACCTCTTGTGCGTATGAGTTTACCGCAACTAACCGCCAATGTCAATCCTTTTTTGAAAAATTTTCTTTGCTCTTCTGCCCGTCCCTTGACCCATACATTTGTTTCATTTACAATAGGGCCATCTCATATGAGGAGGTGCCACCCTGTGAAACAGGTCAAAATCACGGTCTTACGTAAGCAGCTTTACCCCGACCTTGTTCGCCGCTATCTCACGGAACCACCAGAGGAATGTACCTGTGATTTTTTCAACGAGGGGGATGTTTTTCTGTACACCGGCGGAGCAGAAATGCCCCTAGGCTTTTGTCCCTGGGCCTGGATTGATATCTATCGCTCCGTCTCCGCCTTATCCTGCGGAGCCACCTTTACCCCTTGGCAAAAGGAAGATGGAACCTCGGTGGTGTGCTGCACCGACGGCATCCGTCCGGTCAGCTTTTTGCTGGAGGCAATAGACCCGTCCTGACAAAAAACGGGCGGCCGCAAGGGCCGCCCGTTGGGCGCTATGGCAGGATTACGACAGAGAGTGATGGAGGGCCACGGTCCAGCCCTTCTCCCCCTCCGGCGGGTTGCCCTTGAAATCCCGGTCAAACCAGGCGGGCACCGGGGCTTCCTCCTGGATGGCCTGGAAAAAGGCGTCGATCTGCCGGGCGGTCTCATCCACCGCCCCCTCCAGCAGCCAGTCCAGCTTGGCGCTGCTCTCCAGAGAGGCCGGGTGGGGGGTCTCCCCCAGAGCCACGTCCTTGGCGGACTGGATGGGCAGCATCCGGCTCACCGCGCCGATAACCTTCCCCCGTCGGGTGCCGCAGGAGCGGGCAAAAAAGTCCAGGTAAAAGTTCATGGCCCGGTAGGCCCGGCGGACCTGCCGGGGAGAGGCGTGGACATAGGCATAGGCGGCGGCATCCCAGACCTGGCTGCCCTTTTGGGGCGGGGCGGGCAGGTGGGCCTGGCTGGCGGCGTCCAGTCCGTCGCTCTTCATCAGCATCCGGTCAAATTCCCCCTCCATGGCCATGTGGGAGATGGGGCCCTCGGCGGAGCGCTCGTCCACATAGCCGTGGCAGGCGCTGTCCAGGGCCAGATGGCACAAAAAGCCCGCCCCGTAGCCCACCGACATGGGGACCTTGTCCTCGATGGCCTGACGCAGCCGCTCCACCGCGGGCAGGGCGGAATTGCGGTGCATCCGCACCCCCTCCCGCCGGACGGCGTTGGGGCGGATGGGTTGGTAGAAAAACAGCGGGTCGGGTCCCAGACAGCCCAGATCGAAGGCCTCCCGCTCCTGGTCAATGGTCTGTGCCAGCGGTTTGGGCAGACCGCCCAGGACCTTATCTCCAAATTTCAGATGCGCGTAGTAGTTTGGCATAGTGACCTGTAATCCCTCCTGTCGCAGTCCATAACATTCCATCATATATGACTATTATATCACCCTGCGTCAAGGGGAGAAATCGAAAATGCGTGCTGGAGTTTTTCACATTTCCACAGACTTTTCCACCGCATTTTTTCATCCAGATCCGGTTATATTCGAATTTTTTGTACAAAGTTCCCCTGTTTTCCTCTTTTGTTTCAAAATCAGAATGATTATTTTTGTCAGTTCCAATCCTTGACAGCACAAAGGCGCGCCGCAGTCAAGCGGCGCGCCTTTGTGTATCGGTAAAGGGTTCCAAAATTCACGCCCGCAGGCGTGAATCCATTTCAAAATCCGTTTTCCCCGGCGACATGCGCGGCGGGGAGAACACCGCTCAGCCCGCAAGCGTACACGCGCTGCGTGTGCGACGCAGCGGGCTGTATCTCTCTCAAAAAAGTGGCTGCGCCACTTTTTTGACGGCTTTAGCCGCCCAGGTATGCCTTCTTCACGGCCTCGTCCGCCAGCAGCTCCTTACCGGGACCGGTGAGGGTGATCCGTCCGGTCTCCAGCACATAGCCCCGGTCGGCCACGCTCAAAGCCATCTGGGCGTTCTGCTCCACCAGCAGGATGGTGGTGCCCTCCTTGTGCAGGGCCTTGATGATGTCGAAGATCTGCTCCACCAGAATGGGGGCCAGACCCATGGAGGGCTCGTCCAGCATGAGCAGCTTGGGGTTGGACATCAGGGCCCGGCCCATGGCCAGCATCTGCTGCTCGCCGCCGGACAAGGTACCCGCCACCTGCCGCCGCCGCTCCTTCAACCGGGGGAACTGGGCATACACCCGCTCCATGTTGGGGGCAATGGTGGAATTGGGCTGGGTAAAAGCTCCCATCTCCAGGTTCTCCTCCACCGTCATCTGCTGGAACACCCGGCGGCCCTCGGGCACCTGAGCCAGACCGTGGGCCACCAGATTGGAGGCGGGAACAGCCTGAATGGGCTTGCCCATAAACTCGATGGAGCCGGTACGGGTGTGGAGCAGACCGGACACGGTCTGAAGGGTGGTGGTCTTGCCCGCGCCGTTGGCGCCGATCAGGGTCACCACCTCCCCCTCCTCCACATGGAAGGAGATGTCTTTCACAGCGTGGATGGCGCCGTAATACACGTTGATGTTCTTGACGTCCAGCAATACCGCCATGGCTTATACCTCCTTCTGGTCGCCCAGATAGGCCTTGATGACCTCCGGGTTGTTCTGGATCTCCGAGGGGGTGCCCTTGGCGATGATCTGGCCGAAGTTGAGCACACAGATACCCTCACAGATGCCCATGACCAGATTCATGTCATGCTCGATCAGAAGGATGGCAATGTGGAAGGTATCCCGGATCTTGACGATGTTGTCCATCAGCTCGGCGGTCTCGGAGGGGTTCATGCCCGCCGCCGGCTCGTCCAGCAGCAGCAGAGAGGGATTGGTGGCCAGGGCACGGACGATCTCCAGACGGCGCTGAGCGCCGTAGGGCAGGGAGCCCGCCTTGGCGTTGGCCAGATCCTGCATATCGAAGATGCTCAGCAGCTCCAGGGCGCTCTCATGGGCCAGCTTCTCCTTCTTCCAGTAGCTGGGCAGGCGGAGGATGCCGCTCCACATAGGATAGCGCACGTGGTTGTGCAGGCCGATCTTGACGTTGTCCTCCACACTCAGGTTGTCGAACAGGCGGATATTCTGGAAGGTACGGGCAATACCCGCCTTGTTTACCTGGACGGTGTTCATGTTGTGGGTGTCGATGCCGTCCAGCAGCACGGTGCCCCGGGTGGGCTGGTACACCTTGGTCAGCAGGTTGAACACAGTGGTCTTGCCCGCGCCGTTGGGGCCGATAAGACCGGCGATCTCGGTACGGCCAATGGCCATGTTGAACTCGTTTACGGCGGTCAGACCGCCGAAGTCGATGCCCAGATGCTGGGCCTCCAGAATGGGGCTCTGCTTGATGTCCCGCTCGGGGATAATGTTGGGACTGGGCACCGGGACCAGCTTGGTCTCGGGACGCTTGGGCTTACTCATGGCTGACGCCTCCCTTCTCCGGCTGCTTTTTGCGGAACGTATCCGCCAGTCTGGTAAAGAAGCTGCGCATCACCGGGTTATTGGTGGCGATCATCACCAGAATGAGCACGATGGCGTACACCAGCATCCGGTACTGGTCCAAATCAAAGGTACGCAGCAGCTCGGGCAGGTAGGTGAGGAAGGCGGCGGCAATGATGGAGCCCCGGATGTTGCCGATGCCGCCCAGCACCACGAACACCAGCACCAGAATGGAGGTGTTGAAGTCAAACTTCTTGGGGGCGATGGAGGAATAGTTCATGGCGTAGAGCACACCGGCCGCGCCCGCCATCACGGCGGAGATGACGAAGGCCATCAGCTTGTACTTGGTGGCGCCGATGCCCACGCTCTCGGCGGCGATGCGGTTGTCCCGCAGGGCCATGATGGCCCGGCCGGAGCGGCTGTTCACCAGGTTGAGTACCACGGTGAGGGCAATGAGCACCAGCACAAAGCCCGCCACAAAGGTGGCCAGCTTGACGTTGGCGGTAAAGCCCTGGGGACCCTTCAAAATGGCCTTGCCGCCCTCGCCCAGGTTGAGGGCCATCTCATTTTCCAAAGAGAAGTGAAGGCCCTTCTCGTCCACACCCACATAGAGCACATTGATGATGTTCTTGATGATCTCACCAAAGGCCAGGGTGACAATGGCCAGATAGTCGCCCCGCAGGCGGAGCACCGGCACGCCCACAATAAAGCCAGCCACACCGGCCAGCAGAGCGCCCACGATCATGGCCACCACCAGGCGCAGTCCGTCGTTGGGGATGGCGTCCTGAAGGGACAGGGCGGTCACCACGCCGGAGAAAGCGCCCACGCTCATAAATCCGGCGTGGCCCAGGCTCAGCTCGCCGGAGATGCCCACCACCAGGTTCAGGGACAGGGCCATGACGATATAGGCGCAGATGGGCACCAGCTGGCCCTCCAGAGAAGAGCTCAGCATGTCGCCGTTGCTCAGCACCTGGAAAATAACAAAGAACGCGATGACGATGCCGTAGGTGATGGAGTTGTCGATGAGCCGTTTCCGGCCCGGAGTCAGTTTCTTCATATCCCTCACCTCACACTTTCTCGCGGACCGTCTTGCCCAGCAGCCCGGCGGGCTTCACCAGCAGCACCACAATGAGCACGGCAAAGACCACCGCGTCGGAGATGTTGGTGTTGACCACCTTGGCAAAGGTCTCGATGATGCCCAGCAGGATGCCGCCCAGCATAGCGCCGGGGATGGAGCCGATGCCGCCGAACACGGCGGCGGTAAAGGCCTTGATGCCGGGCAGGGAGCCGGTAGTGGGCATGAGGGTCTGGTAGTTGGAGCACAGCAGCACGCCGGCGATGGCCGCCAGGGCGGAGCCGATGGCAAAGGTCATGGAGATGGTGCGGTTGACGTTGATTCCCATGAGCTGGGCCGCCGCCTTGTCCTCGGAGCAGGCCCGCATGGCCTTGCCCATCTTGGTTTTGCTGGTAAACCAGGTGAGGGCCAGCATGATAACGATACAGGCCAGCACGGTGATCAGGGACGCATAGGTGATGGTGACCCCCTCAATGGGCAGGGACCCGCTGGGCACCACGGGGGTAAACACCTTGGTGTCGGCGCCCCACAGCAGCAGGGCGGCGTTTTGCAGGAAATAGCTGACGCCGATGGCGGTGATGAGCACGGCCAGGGAGGAAGCCTGCCGCAGGGGCCGGTAGGCCAGCCCTTCAATGACCACGCCCAGAACGGTACAGACCACCACGGACAGCAGCACGCCCACCACCGGGGGCAGGTTGAAGCTGCCGGTGGCGAAGAAGGTCACATAGGCGCCCACCATGATGACGTCGCCGTGGGCAAAGTTCAGCATCTTGGCGATGCCGTATACCATGGTGTAGCCCAGGGCGATGATGGCGTAGACGCTGCCCAGGCTGATTCCGGTGATGAGATT
>NZ_CALWXV010000061.1 GCF_944385615.1 uncultured Flavonifractor sp.
CATACGGGAAGGCACGCCCAGGGGGTTCAGCACGATGTCCAGGGGGGTGCCGTCGGGCAGGAAGGGCATATCCTCCTGGGGCAGGATGCGGGACACGACACCCTTGTTACCGTGACGGCCGGCCATCTTGTCGCCCACGGAGATCTTACGCTTCTGGGCGATGTAGACGCGAACCACCATGTTGACGCCGGGGGAGAGCTCGTCGCCCGCCTCACGGGTGAACACCTTCACGTCCACGATGATGCCGCTCTCGCCGTGGGGCACCTTCAGGGAGGTGTCGCGGACCTCGCGGGCCTTCTCACCAAAGATAGCCCGGAGCAGCCGCTCCTCGGCGGTGAGGTCGGTCTCGCCCTTGGGGGTGACCTTGCCCACCAGAATGTCGCCGGCACGGACCTCGGCGCCCACCCGGATGATGCCCCGCTCGTCCAGATCCTTCAAGGCGTCGTCGCCCACGTTGGGGATGTCACGGGTGATCTCCTCGGGGCCCAGCTTGGTGTCCCGGCTCTCGGTCTCGTACTCCTCGATGTGGATGGAGGTAAACACGTCCTCCTTAACCATCCGCTCATTGAGCAGGATGGCGTCCTCGTAGTTGTAACCTTCCCAGGTCATAAAGCCCATGAGGATGTTCTTGCCCAGGGCGATCTCGCCGTTGGAGGTGGAGGGGCCATCCACGATGACCTCGCCCTTTTCCACCTTCTGACCGGCGGAGACGATGGGACGCTGATTGATGCAGGTGCCGTGGTTGGAGCGCAGGTACTTGGTCAGTTTGTACTCCACCACCCGGCCGCTGTCATAGCGGACAGTGACATACTGGGCGGACACCTTGGTGACCACGCCGTCCTCCTCGGCCAGGATGGCGATCTCAGAGTCGATACAGTTCTTGTGCTCCTGGCCGGTGGCCACGATGGGGGCCTCGGTGGTGAGCAGAGGCACGGCCTGACGCTGCATGTTGGCGCCCATCAGAGCACGGTTGGCGTCGTCGTTTTCCAGGAAGGGGATCATAGCCGTAGCGATGGAGAACATCATCTTGGGGGAGATGTCCATATAGTCCACCTGATCCCGGTCCACGTCGATGATCTCGTTGCGGTGACGGCAGGTGATACGGTCGTGTACCAGGCAGCCGTTCTCATCCAGAGGCTCGGTGGCCTGGGCGATGGTGTACTCGTCCTCCACGTCGGCGGTCATATACTCCACCTGATCGGTGACCTTGCCTGTGGCCCGGTCCACCTTGCGGTAGGGGGCCTCGATGAAGCCATAGCGGTTGATGCGGGCATAGGAAGCCAGGTAGGAGATCAGGCCGATGTTGGGACCTTCGGGGGTCTCAATGGGGCACAGACGGCCATAGTGAGAGTAGTGAACGTCTCGCACGTCGAAGGAAGCCCGGTCACGGGACAGACCGCCGGGGCCCAGGGCGGACATACGGCGCTTGTGGGTCAGCTCGGCCAGAGGGTTGGTCTGGTCCATGAACTGGCTCAGGGGGCTGCTGCCGAAGAATTCCTTAATGGCGGCGGTGACGGGGCGGATGTTGATGAGAGACTGGGGAGTGACGATATCCAGGTCCTGAATGGTCATGCGCTCCCGGATGACACGCTCCATACGGGAGAAGCCGATGCGGAACTGGTTCTGGAGCAGCTCGCCCACGCAGCGCAGACGGCGGTTGCCCAGATGATCGATATCATCGGCATTGCCCACCCCGTGGGCCAGGCAGTTGAGGTAGTTGATGGAGGCCATGATGTCGTCCACAATGATGTGCTTGGGAATCAGGTCGTCCATGCGCTCCTTGACGGCGTCCTTCAACTCCTCGCCGGAATACTGCTGGAGCAGCTCCTGGAGGACGGAGAAGCGGACCTTCTCGGTGATGCCGCACTCGGCGGGATCGAAGTCCACAAAGCCGGCCATGTCCACCATATTGTTGGAGAACACCTTGAGCTGTACACCGCCGTCCAGATCCAGAATGGCCTCGTTGACGCCCTTGGCCTCCAGCTCCCGGGCACGCTCCCGGGTCAGGACCTCGCCGGGCTCGGCCAGGATCTCACCGGTCATGGGGTCCACCAGCGGCATGGCCAGCTTCTGGCCGGACAGGCGGGACCAGATGGCCAGCTTTTTATTGAACTTGTAGCGGCCCACGGCGGACAGGTCGTACCGGCGGGGGTCGAAGAAGAGGGCGTTGAGCAGGCTCTCGGCGGAGTCCACCGTGGGGGGCTCGCCGGGGCGCAGCTTGCGGTAGATCTCCAGCAGGGCCTCCTCATAGGTCTTGCAGGCGTCCTTCTCCAGGGTGGCCACGATGCGGGGATCGTTGCCGAAGAGCTCCAGGATCTCAGGATCGGTCTTGGGGCCCACCGCCCGGATCAGGCAGGTAATGGGGAGCTTGCGGTTTTTATCAATGCGGACATAGAAAATGTCGCTGAGATCGGTCTCATACTCCAGCCAGGCGCCCCGGTAGGGAATGACGGTGGTGGCGTAGGCCACGTTGCCCGCCTTGTCCTCGGTGCGGGAGTAGTAGATGCCGGGGGAGCGGACGATCTGGGAGACGATGACGCGCTCGGCGCCGTTGATGACAAAGGTACCGGCCTTGGTCATCAGGGGGAAATCTCCCATGAAGATCTCCTGCTCCTTCATCTCGCCGGTCTCCTTGTTGCGCAGGCGCACCCACACCTTGATGGGGGCGGCATACGTGGCGTCCCGGGCCTTACATTCCTCCACATTGTACTTGGGAGGCTCATCCATGGAGTAGTCGATGAAGGAGAGTTCCAGATTGCCGGCATAGTCGCTGATGGAGGCTACATCCTTGAAGACCTCCCGCAGTCCTGTTTTCAGGAACCACTCGTAGGAGTTCTTCTGCACCTCCAGCAGGTTAGGCATCTGCAGGATCTCTTCATGGCGGGCAAAGCTTTTGCGCAGGGTCTTGCCGAAGTAGACGTCCTTGACCATCGTAGAAAAAACACCTCGATTTCATTGTCTGGAGCCGCCGCCGCAGGGGGACGGCTCCGGCTCAGGCTGCTGCTTTCCGTCAAACCATACAAAAAGGGCGGTGGAACACCGGGCGCGAACACCCGGATGCGTGGATAGAAATATTGCGATTTCCTCTTGCGCTTTCCGCCCTGCTGTGTTAAACTGACCACACAGTGGGGTGGAATCGGTAAACGCAGTCAGGAAGTTAAGAGCGTTTTAGTATACCATGGAATCACTGGAAAAGTCAACGGTTGTGTGGAGGAAATCTGGAGAAATCCAGATTTTTTTCATATCTGGAGCAAATAGAGGGACCGGAACAGGAGGAAGCAGGATGCACGACAGACGGGTGGCGGAGCAGATTGCGGAGGTGATCCGCCTGTGCGAGGATACCGATGGGCTGCTCATTGCCAACCGGGAGGGCGTTGTGGAGTTCCAGCGGGTCTTTGTGGACAACCTCTGGAAGTCCGGGGAGACGGTGGGGCTGCACATTTTTGAGTTGTACCCCGAGCTGGACGAGGAGAGCAGCACCATTGTCCAGGCCCTGAAAACAGGAAAGGCCACCTACAATGTCCTCCAGGACATCAACAACCGGCGGGGCGAGCGGGTGCTGCTGGAGTCCACCACCATTCCTATCGTGGTGGACGGCCGGGTGGCCTGTGTGGTGGACTCCTCCAAGTTCCACTCCATTGACCAGCGGATCATCCGGGGGAAGGGGGGCATCTCCACTCTGGACCGGATCATTACTCAGGACCCGGCCATGCTGGCGTTGAAGGAGCGGGTCCGGGATGTGGCCCAACTGGACTCCTCGGTGCTCATCTATGGCGAGACGGGCACCGGTAAGGAGCTGGTGGCCGAATCCCTTCACAGCGAGGGGCGGCGCTCCGGCAGGCCTTTTGTCTCCCAAAACTGCGCCGCCATCCCCTCCAATCTGCTGGAGAGCATCTTTTTCGGCACGGAAAAGGGCAGCTACACCGGGGCGCTCACCCGGAAGGGCCTGCTGGAGGAGGCCGACGGGGGCACCCTCTTTCTGGATGAGATCAACTCCATGGAGACCGGCTTGCAGGCTAAATTATTAAAGGTATTGGAGGAGAAAAAGGTCCGGCGGCTGGGAGGCAGCCGGGACATTCCCTTCGATGTGCGGATTGTGGCGGCGGTCAACGAGGAGCCCGCCCGGCTCATCAAGGAGCACCGCCTGCGGGAGGACCTCTATTACCGGCTGGGGGTGGTGCGCATCACCCTGCCGCCCTTGCGGAAGCGGGTGGGAGATATCCCCCTGCTGATCCGCTACTTTATTGACCAGTACAACCGGAAGATGAAGCGGCAGGTTCATGGGATCAGCGACCAGGCCCTCCGCCGCCTGGAGCGGTACAGCTGGCCGGGCAATGTGCGGGAGCTGCAAAACGTGGTGGAGGGAGCCTTTGCCTCCGCCCGCTCCGAGCTGCTGCTGTTGGACCACATGGAGGATGCGCTGGACCGGGAAACCGAAGAATCCCGGCAGCCCGTAAGCGGGGAGGAGCCGCTGGCAGAGGGCTTTTCTCTCAACAAGGCAGTGGAGCAATATGAAAAGGAGCTGCTGCGCAAGGCCATGGCCCAGTCTGCCTCCATCTCTCAGGCAGCCCGGCTGCTGGGTCTGTCCAGGCAGAATCTGAAATATAAGCTGCAAAAATATGACCTGTAAAAAATTTTGCACCAGCAAAAAATTTTGCGCCCCTCCGGCCAGAGAAATGGTTTGCTGGGATGGGAACAGACCGTCTTATATGCCGACGGAATGAGCGGATTTTTGCCCGCTCTCCGGGAAAAACGGTATATGAGACGGCTTTTTTATGCATGATGACAGATTTGGCATGAAAATTGCCCATCTATATGGGCGAAACAAGGAAACAGAAAGAGAGGAAGATCGTCATGCGTACCCTTCGCTATCACGGCAAGGTCGTCTCCATGGATGGGACCATGCGGCGGTATCAGGCCATCGGCACCCAGGACAGCAAAATCGTGTTTCTGGGAACGGACGAGGAGGGACTGGCCCAGGAGTGGGATCAAAAGGTGGACCTGAAGGGGGCCATGGTGCTGCCTGGCTTCAACGATACCCACATGCATCTGCTCCACTACGCTATGTTCCGGCGCAATGTGCCCCTGTTGGGCGTCAAGAACATCGACCAGGTGGTGGAGCGCTGCAAGGCCCGGATCGAACAAGAACACCCCGCCTACCTCATTGGCATGGGCTGGAACCAGGAGACCATGGAGGAGGGGCGGCTGCTCACCCGGGCAGATATGGACCGCATTTCCACCGAGATCCCGGTGTGTATGCTGCGGACCTGTATCCACATCGCCGCCTGCAATACGGTGATGCTGGAGCGCATCAAGGCTCTGAAGGATGTGGAGCCGGAGGTCATGGCTCTGGTGGACTTTGAAAACGGCATTTTAAGGGAGAATGCTGCCCGGCTGTACATGGACGTGCTCCCACAGGAGGACGACGCCTCGGTGCGCCAGCTGATCCGGGAGGGCCAGCGGGAGCTCAACGCCGCCGGTATCACCTGTATCCACTCCGACGACCTGATGGCCATCGCCGGTATAGATCCCATCCGGCTTATCGGAATTTTCCGGGAAATGGAGGCCGACGGGGAGCTGACCGTTCGGGTGTACGAGCAGTGCCTGGTGGAGCCGGAGGACTTTGAACGGCTCAAAGAAGTGCGCGGCGACCCGTCTGACCGGACCAGTCTGTTCCGCATCGGTCCCCGCAAGCTGCTCCAGGACGGCTCCCTGGGTGCCAAGTCCGCCGAGATGATTCACGGCTATGTGGATGAACCGGACAACCACGGCATCCCCATCTATACCGAGGAGGAGCTGTGCCGCCGTATCCAGGCGGCCCACGACATCCGCATGGACGTGGCCGTCCACGCCATCGGCGATCTGGCGTTGAAAAAGGTGTGCGACGCCATGGAGCAGGCCGAGCAGGCCAATCCCTGGCCGGACCACCGCCACGGTATTGTCCACGCCCAGACCACTACCCCCGCTCTGCTGGAGCGGATGAAGAAGCTGGGGCTCCAGGCCTATATCCAGCCCATCTTCATCGACGCCGACATGAACATCATCGCCGAGCGGGTAGGGGAGGAGCACGCCAAGGACTGTTACAACTGGAAGGCCATGCTGGACCTGGGCCTCCACGTCAGCGGCGGCTCCGACTGCCCGGTGGAACCGTTCAACGTGCTGGACAACATGCGCTCGGCCATCACCCGGCAGAATCGGGCGGGCACCAAGACCTATCTGCCGGAGCAGGCCCTCACCGTGGAGCAGGCCATCCGCCTCTTTACTGCCGACGCCGCCTGGCCCAGCCGGGACGAGGGGGTGCGTGGCACCCTGGATGAGGGAAAGCAGGCCGATCTGGTGGTGCTGGATCAAGACCTGTTCGACACCCCGCCCAGCCAGTTCCCTCAGGTAAAGATACTGGAAACGGTGCTGAACGGCACCACAGTCTATCAGGCATAACGCGGATATCCGCGTGGACCAGAGAAAGGAGCGCTCCCTATGAATGAGATGCTGGAAAAGGCCCGTGCCATTGAAGCGCAGATCATCGCCGACCGGCGCTGTCTGCATCAGATCCCAGAGGTGGGTGTGTACACCCCCAAGACGGCGGAATATGTCACAAAACGGCTCAACGAGATGGGTATCCCCAACAAGCCCTGCGGCGTCCACTCCCAGGAGGACCGGGAAAAGATGGTTTTCGCCGGTTACCCTGACGCCCCCACCTCCACCGGTGTGGTGGGCCTTATCGGCAAGGGGGAGGGGCCCTGTATCCTGCTGCGGGCCGACATGGACGGCCTGCCTATGGAGGAGACCACCGGCCTGGACTTTGCCTCCAAGGGAAATACCGCCCACATGTGCGGCCACGACGCCCACGCTGCCATGCTGCTGGGAGCGGCCCGCATTTTAAAGGATATGGAGGACCAGCTTCCCGGCACCGTGAAGCTGATGTTCCAGCCCGGTGAGGAGATGGGCTACGGTTCCCGCACCATGGTGGAGGACGGCCTGCTGGAGAATCCCAAGGTGGACGCAGCCATGGCGCTCCATGTGGGTTCCCAGGTAGAGGTGGGCAAGCTGAATTACTCCCCCGGAGTGGCCTCCGGCGCTATGGCTACCTTTATCGTCAGCATCCAAGGCAAGGGGGGACACTCCTCTGAGCCGCAGAAGACCATCGACCCGGTGAACATTGCCACCCAGGTGTGCTCCGCCTTGAATATGCTTATTCCCCGGGAGGTGGACCCGGAGGCCTTCGCCACCATGACGGTGGGCGCCCTCAACGGCGGCCGGGCCTCCAACATCATCCCTGACACGGCGGAGATCATGGTGTCCTTCCGCACGCTGAGTCCCGAGGCCTATGACCACCTGATTGAGCGTATCCCCGAGATTTTGGAGCACTACATCAAGGCCTGGCGGGGGACCTACTCGGTGCGGGTGCTCAAGACCCCCAGCACCGTGTGCAATCAGCAATTTTCTGAGGAGATTGTTCCCTTTGCCGCCCAGATTCTGGGCCAAGAGAATGTCAAGCCGGTGCCTCCCATGAAGGGGGCGGAGGACTTCGGCCATGTGACCCGGCTGGTACCCGGCTTCTATGCCTTCATGGGGGCGGGTTCGCCGGATGGCTACCCCCTCCACAATCCCAACATGGTGTTGGATGAGAGCGCCTTTGCTCTGGGCAGCGCGGTGCTGGCCAACTGCGCCGTGGAGTGGCTGAAGAAAAAGGCCCAGGGCTGACCCCGGACGTTTTGAGAGAGGACGCTGACATACGAGGAGGATGTTTTCTATGGGAAACACATTAAAGAAGAAAAAGGGCTTTAGCATGCCCCATGTGTACGCGGTCATTTTGATCCTGATGCTGCTGGTCACCATCATGACCTATGTGGTGCCTGCCGGCAGCTACGTCCGTGTGGACGGCGCGGTGGACCCCAACAGCTTTGCTTATGCCGAACAGACCCCTGTGGGCTTCCTGGGCTTCTTCACTGCCATCCATCAGGGTGTGGTGGAAAGCTCCAATATCATCGGCGCCGTGCTGCTCATCAGCGGCTGCATCCAGATCATCCAGTATACCGGTGCGTTCTCCGCCGGTATCCAGACCCTGATCCGTAAGGCCAATGGCAAGGGCCTGGCCATGGTAATCCTGTTCTTCACCCTGTTTACCGGCCTGGGGGTCATCGGCTACCTGGACGCCCTCTACCCCTTCTATCCCATTATTATTTCCCTGTTCATCACATTGGGCTATGACAAAATGGTGGGTACCGCCATTATCCTGCTGTCCACCGCCGTGGGCTTTACCTGCGGCATGGTCAATCCCTATACCACCGGCGTGGCCCAGACCCTGGTGGGCCTGCCCATGTATTCCGGCATTGGTTTCCGTGCCGTGGGTCTGGTGATCTTCTACATCATTGCCCTGTTCTTCCTGGTTCGCTACTGCGTCAAGATCAAGAAGGACCCCAAGAACAGCGTCATGGGAGAGAACTACCTCCAGGAGCAGACTGCGCCCATGGAGTTCGAGGAGGGCCTGCAGTTCACCACCGGGCGGATCATCATCATCCTGGCCTTCCTGGTCACCATCGTGATTTCCGTGGTGGGCTCCCTGATGTGGAAGTGGGGCCTGCCTGAGATCACCGCCGTCTACTTCCCCGTGACCATCCTGGCGGTTATCCTGTCCCGCACCAATGTGTCCCAGGCTTGCGTGGAGTTTGGCAAGGGTATGGCTGGTGTGGTGGCCCCCACTATGGTCATCGGCCTGAGCCGCGCCGTGTCTGTGATTCTTACCCAGGGCAATATCACCGATACCATTATTCATGCCATGGCTGACGTGCTGAACGGCAAGAGCCCGGTCATCACCCTGCTGGTGGTCTATGTGTTTGTTACTGCCTTTAACTTCTTCGTGAGCTCCGGCTCCGGCAAGGCTGTGGTCCTGATGCCCATCCTCCAGCCCATGGGCCAGGTCCTGGGCATCAACCAGCAGGTCATGGTGCTGGCCTATCAGTACGGCGACGGCTTCACCAACACCTTCTGGCCCACCTCTGCTCTGCTGGCCCTGTCCCTGTGTGACATGGACTACGGCCACTGGTTCAAGTTCGCCTGGAAGATCTATGTCTGTCTGATCGCGGCCGGCTTCGCCCTTGTTGTCGTTGCCAACCAGATCGGTTACGGGCCCTTCTAAGCCCTCCAAATGCTCCCCAAAGATGGGCGGCGCGCCAACCGGCGCGCCGCCCATCGGCATTCCGACGGGAAACGCCCCGAAACTGTTGGAAAATCCAGTGATTTTCTGATTGACTTCGATTTTGCTGTATGATATAATCCGGAATTGCGCAGGTATGCCTGCCGGAGGGGAAAAACGGCCAAAAACACCGGGATCCCCTGAGATTTCAAGAAACGGGAGGCTTACCGATGCTGACACAGCTCAAGCAGGGCTCCAAGGTGGTCGGCGTCAAGCAGACCCGCCGGGCCATCGACGACGGCAGAGCCGCTCTGGTCTTTCTGGCCCAGGACGCCGATCCGGCGGTGACCGCGCCGATAGAGGCGCTGTGCGCTGAGAAGGGCGTGCCCGTGGAACAGGTGGCGCAGATGAGGGAGCTGGGCTCCGCCTGCGGCATCGCCGTTGGCAGCGCGGTAGCCGCGCTGCTCCGCTGATTTTGATTTTAACGGTATAATTTTTGATTATTCCGTTAAAATATATTTCTCAGAAACCAAGAAAGGAGGAAAACCATGCCTACGTTTAACCAGCTCGTTCGTAAGGGACGCGAGGCCGTGACCTACAAGTCCAATTCTCCTGCCATGCAGAAGGGCCTGAACACCCTGAAGAACCGCGAGACCGACCTGCCTTCTCCCCAGAAGAGAGGTGTGTGCACCGCTGTTCGTACCTCCACCCCCAAGAAGCCTAACTCCGCGCTGCGTAAGATCGCCCGTGTGCGTCTGACCAACGGCTATGAAGTGACCGCTTATATCCCCGGTGTTGGCCACAACCTGCAGGAGCACTCCGTGGTCATGATCCGCGGCGGCCGTGTCAAGGACCTGCCCGGTGTTCGTTACCACATCATCCGCGGTACTCTGGATGCCCAGGGCGTTGCCAACCGCATGCAGGGCCGTTCCAAGTACGGCGCCAAGCGGCCCAAGGCCGGCAAGAAGTAATTTCGCAGAAATTATTTCTCGTAGGGGCGGCAATCTGCCGCCCGCAAACCATGAAATGAACTAATGCGCAATTGCGCAAGGCAGTTGTCCTTGCGGAAGCGCTTCCTATAGATTTAGGGGCGTTCTTCTGTGGGGCACTGGACAAGCAGGCACTTGTCTTACACGGGGGCGTTTGAGACGCCTTCGAGTACCTATGAAATCATACTATGAAGGAGGGAAGCAAAGTGCCCAGAAGAGGAAACGTACCCAAGCGGGAGGTTCTGCCCGATCCTATCTACAA
>NZ_CALWXV010000062.1 GCF_944385615.1 uncultured Flavonifractor sp.
ATTGAAGGCCGTACGCAATTTAACCAGATGATGGAGGACATCAAAACCGGCAAGGATGGCGTTTCCTTTGTTCTGGTATTCAAGCTGTCCCGTTTTGGCAGAAATGCGGCGGATGTCCTTTCCACCTTACAGGTCATGCAGGATTTTGGCGTCAACCTGATCTGCGTGGAGGATGGTATTGATTCCTCCAAAGATGCGGGAAAGCTGATGATTTCCGTCCTATCGGCAGTGGCGGAAATTGAGCGTGAAAACATCCGTGTCCAAACCATGGAAGGTCGTATCCAAAAGGCCAGAGAGGGCAAGTGGAACGGCGGCTTTGCCCCCTACGGCTATAAACTGGTGGATGGCAAGCTGGAAATCAACGAGGAGGAAGCTCCGGCGATTCGCACCATCTATGAGCAGTATGTTACAACCGATTCCGGCGCAAATGGAATTGCAAAATATCTTGAAAACCATGGGATCAGCAAAGTCCAGCGCCAGAACGGGAAAAACCCTCTTTTTGATGCCCGTCTGATCCGCATGATTCTGAAAAATCCGGTTTACTGCGGTAAGATTGCCTATGGCAGGCGAAAAACCGAAAAGGTGCATGGAACCAGAAATGAGTACCGTTTGGTAGAACAAGAAAACTTTTTGTTGGTGGATGGTCTGCATGAGGCCATTATCCCCGAGGATGTATGGCAGGCAGCACAGGTCAAGTTGGCTGCTCAAGCCAAACGGTATGAACACGTCAACAAAGGGAAAAACGAATGCACTCACCTGTTGTCCGGCATTGTAAAATGTCCCGTATGCGGTGTTGGAATGTATGGTAATAAGTGCGTGAAACGGAAAGCGGACGGCAGCAAATACAAGGATTTCTACTACTATGGCTGCAAACATCGCTCTATGACCCGTGGGCATAAATGCGATTACAAGAAGCAAATTCGGAAAGAGCTGCTGGACGATGCTGTGGCGGAGGTAATCTGCAAGCTGGTCAGCAATCCCAAATTTGCGGCGATGATGCAGGAAAAGATCAACATGAAAGTCGATACCACGGCGATTGAGCAGGAAATCAGCAACTATGAAAAACAGCTTCGTCAGGCTTATTCCACCAAATCCAAGCTAATTGAAGAAATCGACTCTCTTGACCCAGACGACCGGCATTACAGCAGGCGGAAATCAGACCTTGATGATCGGCTCTATGGGATGTATGATAAGATTGAAGAATTGGAATCTCTACTGATTGCAGCCAGAGCCAAGAAACAGGCCATTGAGGCAGAAAAGCTGACCGGCGATAATATCTACAAGGTTCTAATCTACTTCGATCAACTCTATGGAAAGATGAACGACAGAGAGAAACGGCAGCTGATTGAGGAACTGATCTCTGAAATTCAGATTTACCCGGAGCGTCAGCCCAATGGCCAGTGGCTGAAATCCATCAAGTTCCGGTTGCCTATCATCGAGGAAGATATGAATATCAGTTTGGACAACGAACAGCAAGTCGAGACGGTGGCTCTTTTGTCCCAACAAAAACCGGATACAACCATGCTTTAGGCCTTGTCTGATTTACGGCTCTCCGCCCGGCTTCAGACAAGGCCTGAGCCGTTCCATGGCGCAAAAACCGCCGCAAAGCAGCAAATCCGATCTTATAAACGCCCATTTATCCCTCCGCCTTAGCGTTTCTACAAACCAAAAAAATGATTATATTTTAAAAATATAATTATTTTTGAAATTTCATATATAAAATTTTGTTTTTTTGTGTTATACTGACAAAAAGAAATCTTGATCTGGGAGAAACCCCTAGTCTGCCATATCAGTGGATATCTTTTGATCCCTGTTTTCGCTTTGGAGTCATGCAGCATCAACGCGATCATTCCAAACAGATTGGCAGATGAGTTTATGGGTGAAAAAAAGATCCGTGCCCGGCTGCGCAGGCTGATTGTTATTTTTTTGGCGATGTGTGTCGCTATTTTCTGGGTACTGCGCTATGTATCCCAGTCTGTGTCCAACCTGTATCTGACCTCCATCCATGACCGGCTGGAGGAGCAGGCCATCCAGTATGAAAATTCCTTCCATTTCAAGCTGGACGCCGACCTGCTGACCCTGCGCGCCATGGCCGGAATGCTGCAGGATCACCCGGATCAGGACGCCAAGACCATGCTTTTGGGCTTGCAGGAGGCCAACAACGCCTCCCAGTTTGTCCGTCTGGCGTATTTTGAGGAGGACGGCTGCGGATTCCGGCTGTCCTCCAAAGAAGAGGGGGTCGTGCCCGTCTGTCTGGACCAGCTGCCCACCGCATTGCAGGATGTGGTGGCCCTGGCCTGGTCGGGCACCAGCTCGTTTTCCCAGGCCTTCTATGACCCCCATGTGGGCAGCAAGGTGCTGGCAAGCGCCACTCCCGTTTATACCGACGGGCAGATCTGCGGCGTGCTGGTCTCGGCGGTGGAAAGCGATGTGTACGCCGAAATCTTTTCCTCCCTCAACTCCGGTACCGCCGCCATCATCTGCCACAACGGCAATGTGGTGGCCTCCACCAGAACCCATACCCCGGATGGATTTTATAACCTGTTCAGCTCCCCCTATCTCTCCGACGACATCAAGGAGCAGTATCGCGCCGCTTTTGAGGACCCCAAGGTCAGCTTTTTTGAGTTTACATATCAGGGCACAGACTACTATAATTGTGTCTTGCCTATGGAGGTCTTTCCCGGGTCCAGCATGGTCATTACCGACACCGACCACGGGATCAGCACCTCCGTCAGCGAAATTGTCCGGCTGGCATACCTGGCGGTGGGCCTGTTTTCCATCGTCTCGGTCTGCTTTATGCTGATCGCCCTGTGGCTGCTCCGGCGGTACCGCATCAGCCTGTCCAGCATCGCCTATTATGACAGTCTGACCGGTGCCTACAACAAAGCCAAGTTCCTCCAGCTGCTGGAAGAGCGGCTGAAGCAGGCTTCGCCGTGTACCGTGGTGGCCGTCAACATCCGGAAATTCAAATTCCGCAACGAGCTGTTCGGCACCCCCGACTCCGACGTGCTGCTGCGGCACATGTGTACCATCCTTTATCAGCACATCCAAGAAGGGGAGTTTTTCTGCCGGGATTCGGCGGACCGGTTCCTGATTTGTCTGGAAGCATCGGAGGAAGATACCACAGAGTACCGTCTTCAGACCATGTTCGACCAAATCAGTCAGGTGGCCGACTCCATGCACCCCAACTATCCTCTTTACTTTTACTGCGGCTGCGCTTCCAGCGTGTCCTATGCCAGCGACGATCCCCTGGAAGAGCTGATGGGCCATGTGATGATGGCGCTGGATGTGGCCAAACAGGGCCAGCGCACCACCATCTCCTTCTATAACGCCCAGCTCCACGAACAGGAAAAGCTGCAAAACTACATTGAAAACCACATGGAGCAGGCTTTGACAGCGGGCGCGTTCAAGCTCTTCCTTCAGCCCAAGATCCGCCTGCAAGACGGTACGCTGGGGGGCGCCGAGGCCCTGGTCCGCTGGATCAACAACGGGACCCAGGCCTTTTTCCCCGATCAGTTCATCCCCCTCTTTGAACACAACGGCTTTTGTGTTCAGCTGGATTATTACATGGTCGAGCAGGCCTGCCGTCAGATCCGGGCCTGGCTGGACGAGGGGCTGCCCCTGGTCCCCATCTCGGTCAACCAGACCCGGCTGCTGTTCCACCAGACAGGCTACCCCCAGCGGCTGCGGGAGATCGCGGCCAAGTATCAGATCTCTCCCAGCTGGATCACGCTGGAGATCCTGGAGGGCCTGGCTATGGAGGATGTGGAGCTGGTCAAGCAGTGTCTGGATGAACTGCACAGCTACGGCTTCCGTATTTCCATGGACGACTTCGGGACTGGTTACTCCTCTCTCCACACCCTTGGCTCCCTTCATATTGACGAGCTCAAGCTGGACCGCTCCTTTATGGTGCAGGCAAAGCTGGACAAACAGGGAAACCATCGCAAGATCCTGGCCGCCATCATTGCCATGTCCAAAAATATGAATATGTCCACCGTGGCGGAAGGCGTGGAAACGGCAGACAGCGAGCAGATGCTCCAGGAGCTCTCCTGCGACTTCGGCCAAGGCTACTACTACAGCAAGCCTATCCCGGCCGCGGAGTTCCAGCAGTTGTATCTGTGCAAATAAACGACCCAGACATATCAGAGACAGCCCTTCAAATGGTTCCAAAATGCTCCATTTGAAGGGCTGTTTCTTGCTGTTCTGAACTGGTCCAGATCATCAACTTACCTGGTTCATTTTCTAACAACATTGTGGTATAATGCTCTCGTACAATCTTCCAAACAACAAGAGAGGGGAGATGGCACATGGATCTGCAAGCACAAGCGTGCCCGCGGGAGCAGGAAATCATTGCCCTGACACGCTTTATGATGCATAAACACTACTGCGAAAACGACGTGGAAGCTGTCATCGCCCAGATGACGGATGATATTGTGTGGCTGGGCGCAGGCGAAAACGAGTTTGCCATAGGCGACGACGTGATCTCCATCTTCCGGCAATTTGGCGGTCTGGTCCCCAAATGCAATCTTTCGGATGATGAGTACCATGTGGTACAGATTGGGCCGGAGTCCTATCTGTGCAGCGGCCGGGTGTGGATCGCCACCGATCCCTCCACCAAGATCAGCCTGAAGGTCCATCAGCGGGTGACCCTGGTTTTTCGCCTGATAGAGGGGCGGCTGCGCTGCTGTCATATCCACATTTCCAATCCCTATGAGGATATATGTGGTGATATGGGCTTTCCCATCAAAATGGCCCGCCATACCTATGAATATCTACAGGAACAGGTGCGGGCCCAAAAAAAGCAGATCGCGGCCCAGACCGCCCTGCTCCAGCGGATGAGCTTTGAGGACACCCTCACCGGGTGCTATAACCGGAATAAATTCAACCTGATGATGGACGCCGAGCCCTGCAAGCAGGGGGGGAGGCTGGGCATCGGCTACTTTGACCTGAACGGGCTCAAGGCGGTCAACGACCATCTGGGCCACAGCGCCGGAGACGAACTGCTCCGCCGGACAGCCCAAGAGATCCAGCAGGTTTTCCCCAAAAAGGTCTACCGCATCGGCGGGGATGAATTTGTGGTCATTGATGATGAGTTGGAGGAGGAGGCCTTCCGCTCCGCTGTCCAGACCGCCCAGGCCGGTTTGAAGGCCCATCACATCAGCTGCGCGGCCGGTATGTCCTGGCGGAGCCAGGGGTGCAGCATCAAGGAGCAGTTTGATGAGGCCGACCAGATGATGTACCAGCAAAAGCGGAGTTTTCACAGCATCCGGGAAAACGACCGCAGGCACGAATAAAACCCAACCAAGGGGGGCGGCATTGCCGCCCCCTTGCCTTTTGTCCGCAAACCGTGTACAATCCTCTTGCGGCATTGGCCGTATCAGTTTACTTTTTTTGGAGGGATCTGCCATGCGTCTGACCCGGCCTGTGGGCGACATCACCCAGGGCGTGATCTGGAAGCAGCTGCTCGCTTTATTCTTTCCCCTGTGGTTCGGCACCTTCTTCCAACAGCTGTACAATACCGTGGACACAGTGGTGGTGGGCCGGTTCGTGGGCAAGGTGGCCCTGGCCTCCGTGGGCTCCACCGGCGTGATCGTCAACCTGACGGTGGGCATCTTTACCGGTCTGTCCGCCGGAGCCGTGGTGGCCATTGCCCAGCGTTACGGCGCCCGCATGGGGGAGGACGTCCACAAAAGCGTCCATACCGCCATGCTGCTGTCGGTCATCATCGGCGCGGTCTTTATGGTGATAGGCTTTGTGCTCACCCCCTGGGCGCTCCGGGCCATGGACACCACTGCCGACGCCCTGCCCGGGGCCATCCTCTACCAGCGAGTCTACTTTTTGGGCATGATTCCCAACGTGATCTATAACATGGGCACCGGCGTGCTCCGGGCGGTGGGGGATTCCAAGCGGCCCCTGTACTTCCTCATTGCCGCCTCTCTGTGCAACATTGTCCTGGACCTTTTGCTGGTGGTGGTCATTCCCCTGGAGGTGCTGGGGGTGGCCATCGCCACCGTGTCCTCCCAGGTGCTGTCGGCGGTGCTGGTGGTCATCTCCCTCATGCGCTCCCACGGCGCCCCCTTCCAGCTCTTTCCCTCCGCCCTCAAGCTCCACCGCCAGCCCATGGCCGCCATCCTGCGGGTGGGCGTGCCCACCGCTCTCCAGTCGGTGATGTATTCCGCCTCCAACATCGTCATTCAGTCCTGCATCAACTCTTTTGACACCGACGCGGTGGCCGCCTGGACGGCCTACGGCAAGATGGACATTCTGTTCTGGATGACCATCACCGCCCTGTCCCAGGCCCTCACCACCTTTGCCGGGCAGAACTACGGTGCAGGCAAGTACGACCGGCTGAAAAAAAGCGTGCGCATCTCGGTGGCCATGAGCGCCGGTATCACCATCGCCATGAGCGCCTTTCTGGTACTGCTGGCCCGGCCCATCCTGTCTATCTTCAGCCCCGACCCCGACGTGCTGGAGATCGGCGTGGAGATGGTGCTGTTTTTGGCTCCCTGTTACATCACTTACATTCTGGTGGAGCTGCTGCCCGGCGCCATCCGGGGGGCGGGCAAGTCTCTGGTGCCCATGCTCATCTCGGTGTTCGGCGTGTGCGGCCTGCGGCTTCTGTGGCTTTTCCTGGTGGTGCCCCAGCACCACACCATCATTATGGTGGAGGCCAGCTACCCCATCACCTGGATCACCACCTCCGTGGCCCTGCTGCTCTATTACCGCTTCGGCAAATGGCTGGAGGCGCCCAAGCCGGTATAATCATCTGCCATTCTGCGTTTTACCGTGGGAAAACAGGCAAAAAAGACGCTTTTTTCTGAATGAATCCTTTACAACCGGGCCAGACTATGATAAACTATGTAGGTCTGCAAACAGACAGCATTTTATTACCCTGGACTTCGTCTCCCGGCTTACACCGGCCGGTCACGCAGCCCGCGGGCACATTGTATGAAAGGTGGAACACCAACCATGATCCGTAAGGACGAAAAGACCGCTGTTATCGAAGCCAACCGCACCCATCCCACTGACACCGGCTCTCCCGAGGTGCAGATCGCCATTCTCACCGCCCGGATCCAGGAGCTGACCGAGCACCTGAAGATCCACAAGCACGACAACCACAGCCGCCGGGGCCTGCTGAAGATGGTCGGTAAGCGCCGCAAGATGCTGGATTACCTGATGGCCAAGGACATCGAGCGCTATCGTGCCATCATCGCCAAGCTGGGCATCCGTAAGTAATTAGGAAGCGTCTGAGCCGTCGTGCGCAGCGCGGATGGACCGGAGCGAGGGCAAAAAACCGAAGGTACGCGAAGCGGACCTGTTTTGCGCCCGAGACGGAGGGAAGCCGCGCGTTGCAAACAGGCGAGGCGTGACACCAAGCGTGGAGCGCCCGTGAGCAGGGCAACAGCGAAACAGGCAGGCCGAAAAACAGGTCGGGCAAAGCCCGGCGGCATTTTCGGCGGAGTGTTGCGCAGTTGGCCGTCGCGGAGGGCGCATAGCGTGACAACAACAAAACAGGGGTGGCGCGGACCTCCGTGCCACCCCTTCTTCCCACTCCTCAGAGCATACTTTTAGCAGTTGAATCCGGGCCTGACCGGCCTCGGACCCGGATTCAAGTGCTAAAAGAGCCGGGCTCTGACGGGTGGGGAAACACCAATGAAAAGGAGAATTTTCCCCATGTCAACCGTGATCAAGCACAAGGAATTCACCAACCGTCATGTGTACAAGACCGAGGTGGCGGGCCGTCCCCTCACCATCGACGTGGGCAAGGTGGCCGAGCTGGCCACCGCGTCCGCCATGGTCACCTATGGCGAGACCACCGTGCTGGTGGCCGTCACCGTGTCCCCCCGTCCCCGGGACGGCGTGGACTTCTTCCCCCTCTCCGTGGACTTTGAGGAGAAGCTGTACGCTGTGGGCCGCATCCCCGGCTCCTTCATGCGCCGGGAGGGCCAGCCCTCTCTGCCCGCCGTACTGGCCAGCCGGGTCATTGACCGGTCCATCCGCCCCCTGTTCCCCTATGACTTCCGCAACGACGTGGTGGTCACCGCCACCGTTATGAGCGTGGACCGGGACTGCTCTCCCGAGGTCACCGCCATGATCGGCGTGTCCGCCTGCCTGGCCTTCTCCCCCATCCCCTGGGCCGGTCCCATCGGCTGCCTGGAGGTGGGCTATGTGGACGGCCAGATCGTCATGAACCCCTCCAACGAGCAGAAGCACGCCTCTCAGCTGGACCTGACTGTGGCCGCCACCGACAAGAAGGTTATCATGATCGAGGCCGGCGCCAAGGAGCTGCCCGACGACATCATGTATGAGGCTATTGTGAAGGCCCATGAGGAGATCAAGGCCCAGGTGGCCTTTATCAACAACATCGTCTCCGAGATCGGCAAGGAGAAGATGACCTACGACCACGCCGACTTTGATCAGGAGCTGTTTGACAAGATCGTGGAGGCCACCATGGACGAGGCCAAGGCCGCCATGGACACCGACGACAAGAACATCCGCGAGGAGCGGTGGAACGCCCTCATCGAGCACTGGCATGAGCTCTTCCTGGAAGACTATCCCGAGATGGACAAGTATCTGGAGGAGATCACCTACAAGTTCCAGAAGAAGATCGTCAAGGCCTGGCTGCTGGAAGGCCACCGGGTGGACGGCCGGGCCAAGAACGAGATCCGTCCCCTGGCCGCCGAGGTGGGCGTGCTGCCCAAGGTCCACGGCTCCGGCCTCTTCACCCGCGGCCAGACCCAGGTGCTCTCCATCTGCACCCTGAACACCCTCTCCGCCGCCCAGAAGCTGGACACCATCTGGGAGGAGGAGGAGAAGCGGTATATGCACCACTACAACTTCCCCGCCTACTCCACCGGCGAGGCCCGGGCCGCCCGGTCCACCAACCGCCGGGAGAAGGGCCACGGCGCTCTGGCCGAGCGTGCCCTGGAGCCCGTCATCCCCTCTGTGGAGGACTTCCCCTATGCCATCCGGGTGGTGTCCGAGGTGCTCTCTTCCAACGGCTCCACCTCTCAGGGCTCCATCTGCGGCTCCACTCTGGCTCTGATGGACGCCGGCGTGCCCATCTCCGCCCCCGTGGCCGGTATCTCCTGCGGCCTCATCCAGGACGATGACGGCGGCTTCACCACCTTCATCGACATCCAGGGCGTGGAGGACTTCCACGGCGAGATGGACTTCAAGGTGGCCGGTACCAAGGCTGGTATCACCGCCATCCAGATGGATATCAAGAACGACGGCCTGTCCCATGCCATCATCAAGGAGGCCCTGGAGATCACCAAGGACGCCCGGTACGCCATTCTGGACGAGATCATGCTGCCCTGCATCGACAAGCCCCGGGCCGACGTGGCCGACACCGCCCCCAAGATGGTGAAGATGAAGATCGACGTGGACAAGATCCGTGAGGTCATCGGCTCCGGCGGCAAGGTCATTCAGAAGATCTGTGCCGACACCGGCGCCAAGATCGACATTGAGGACGACGGCACCATCTATATCGCGGGCACCGACAAGGCCTCCTGCGACGCCGCCAAGAAGACCATCGAGACCATCGTGTTCGTGCCCGAGGTGGGTCAGCTGTACTACGGCAAGGTGGTGCGCATCCTGCAGTTCGGCGCCTTTGTGGAGTTGGCTCCCGGCAAGGACGGCATGGTCCACATCTCCAAGCTGGCCGATCACCGGGTGGAGAAGGTGGAGGACGTGGTCAACATCGGCGATATGATCTGGGTCAAGGTCACCGATATTGACGAGAAGGGCCGGGTCAACCTGTCCTATCGGGACGCCCTCAAGGAAATCAAGGCCAAGAAGGCCGCCGGCGAGCCCATTAAGTAAGTTTGGATAAGCTAAAATCCCCGCTGCTATGCAGCGGGGATTTCAGCCTGTCGAAAAAGTCCAGCAAAAGCTGGGCTTTTTCATTTAGATGAGATAAAATAGAGGAGGTGGTGAGA
>NZ_CALWXV010000063.1 GCF_944385615.1 uncultured Flavonifractor sp.
CGTTGTGGTATTGATTGTGTTCATAAAATAATGGAGGTGAACTAAATGATGTGGCAAACACAAACGACAATAGAATATCCCTTTGCGCTTCGGCCCGCTTCCATTGAGGAGGCGGGCCTTTTCTATTCCCAGATGGACGAGGCCGAGGATGCGGTGCTGGGAACGGTAGGCCATATACGGATGGACTTCGGAGCTTCCGGAAAAGAGTTCTACCACACTTGGTAGCCCCACAACGGCGACCAGTTCAACACGGGGGAATTCAAAGACGAACTTCAGAAGTTTGTGGATATGCTCCGGTCGGATGGTCCCCTTACGAATCTGGCTTCGATGAGAAACTACTGCTATCAGCACGGCGGTAAGATCACCGAGGATGGCCGATGCTTCGGCTATATCGCGGAGACGGAGCACTACCGCTACTGCCTGCGCTGCACCCCTTCCCCTGGGGAATATCAGGGGTACCTTTATTCCTACGACCTGCGCCAGCAACGGATGGCCCAACAGGCAAAGCCTGTGGGTCGGATCACCTACGCCAGTGGTGAAGAACAGACCTTCACAGATGCCCAGAAATACTTGGACACCATTCGGGAGGAACTTCCATATCAAGCCACCAAAGCTCTGGCAAAGGCAAAGACGATAACAAGAACGGCGAGAATCAGTGCGGCCACAATAGCCAAAAGAATACATATTCTCTTTCCACGCGTCAAGATGGGCCCCGCCCTGGTTTTTCTTACTTTTCTATATTTAGGACTTGTTGAAAAAGGGCAACATCCCCAATCATCCGGTCTTTTGTCCACTGGACCGTTTTACTCACTCCGCTCCCATAGGCTGGCAGGCGAAACTATGAGGAAACAAAAGGTTTAAATGGCGTTCAAAGGCTCCGAAGCCGGAATCAGAACCATCTGTACCGGCTGTCCGTCGGAAGAAAGGAATACCGCCAGGGTATTGCCCACGCTCAGGTCGGACAGAGCGCATTCTGTCAGATAGGTGTCTTCCAAAAGATAAACGGAGACGCTCTCATCCACGGCCAGTTCCTCAGCGGAAGAGTCCAGAGTATAGGCGCTCAGATCAATGTTGGTATAGCTGGTGACGGAATCAGTCGTATCCGATGGTGTATACCAGGTTACAGTCAGGCTGCCGTCTTTCCCAATTGCCGTGACTTGGGCCAGCTGGATCTCCACCCCGGCGCCAGTATTCTGAAGGACCACGTCGGTCAGTGCTCCGGTGTCAGCGTCCTGCTGCCAGAGCAGAATATTGCCCGGCATCAGGTCGGATACAGCCAGAGATCCCCCTGTGCTGTCCTCCAATCCGTGGAGCAGACTTTCATCGTCTACGGTGATGGTTACTATGTCCTGAGAGAGCACGTAGTCCGACAGAATGAAATCAGTGGCGTCGGTAAGAGCTGCCTCGCTGCTGCCATCCGCCGGGGTGTAGCACTGAAGGGTCAGCTGGCTGCCGTCCACAGATAGGACCATACCGGCGGAATAGGACGGGGTCTCGACCAGCCCTCCGGTCTCTCCGGTAGAGCTGTCCTCCAGAGCGGGGGTGGCAGAGGCACTTTCCAAGGGAGGCTCATCTGTGCCGCTTTCGTTGCCGGTATCGGAGCCGCAGGCGCTCAGAAGGCCCACGCACAAGAGCCCTGCGAGCGTCAGGGCAAGGTATCGCTTCTTTTTCATAGCAGTGACCTCCAAAAAAGTTTGTCAGGCAAAGGCGCTTGCCTGATGCCAATAGAGTAGCAGATATACTTAAAAGTGCGCTTAAAAACCCGTGAACAAATTGAGAATTCCCCTGCGGAGTTGGTAAGGGAGGAGGAACCGCCAGCCGGGACGGTGGATAGAATGGGATACGCCCTGTCCCAAAGATGGGGCGCCAACCAATCAGATCATCTCTACAGGAGGATATGTTATGGCGGATATCAAGCAGGACCTGCTGGGCCTGGAGTATAGCTCCAGCTTTACGCTGCAAGGCATTCAGGAGGCGGACATCGACCTGGAGCTGCCCCCGGTAACGGCTGGGCTTGCCACCGTATATGGTACTGTGACCGACGGCGCAGCGCCTCTGGCCGACGCCACTGTCAAGCTCTTTGACAGCACCGGCACTCCCTTCCAGCACACGCTGACCGACGCAAACGGTCAGTATACCCTTAGTGATGTTCCGGCGGGCACCTATACCATCAGCGCGGTCAAGGACGGTTATCTGCTCAGCGACGGCCTGGGGGTAACGCTGGCCTCCGGTGATACCACCTTGATGAACCTGGCGTGTACCGCTGACGCCACCTTGACGTTGGGGGCCATCGCCGGTGTGCTCACCACCACCAGCGGCACCACGGTCACACCGCTGGCCGGAGCTAAAATCACCCTGAAGGACAGCAATAATACCACAGTGGCAGCCACCTATTCGGCGGCCGACGGCGAGTTTTTGTTCTATGATGTAGCCGACGGGGTCTATACGCTGCTGGCTTCCGCCGAGGGCTATCTGACCTCGGCTCCCATGGCGGTTACCATTACCGGCGGTTCTCTGGCCAATGTGACCATGACCCTGGCGGCAGATGTCCGCACCTATAATGGTACTGTCAGCGGTATCATCCGGGATCAGAACGGTACCGCCGTGGCGGGATGCTTTGTGGGCCTGTATCAGATCACTGGGACGGGCGCCGCGGCAGTGGAACGGCTGATTGCTGTTACCAAAACCAATGCCGAGGGAAAATACCTCTTTGGCGGCGTCATCGGCGGGCAGTACCTGGTCAAGGCCAAACTGGAGCGGTAACTGCCGGGCCGGTTTTCTGCCTGTGCGGAGAGAAGGAGCGGCAGCAGAATTTCTGCGCCATACCCTCCTACAGCCTCTGTGGGGTACGGGTGCTGGCGCGGGGGGCCTCTCCCTGGGACCGACTGACCCTGTGCCCTGTGGAGGGATGCAACAGCTGGATCCGGATGGGGCAAGCTATGTTCGGCTTTCTCAGGCCGGGGGACTATCTGCTGACGCTGGAGCGGGCGGAGCGCTGCCTGTGCCGGCTGCGGCTGGGGCTGCCGCCGGGCGCCAATATCACTGTGGTTCTGGACCCGGTGGAGCGGACCTGGAGCTGGCAGCGGGAGCTTTGCCACTGTTTTTTCAATCAGCCGGGTGGGAGCCTGTAAAAGGGGCCTCGCAGAGTTCAGCCGCCCGCAGGCGGTGGAATGAAATCAGAATCTATCCATTCTGAGGACATGCGCCTCGGAATGGATACTTCTCATGGCGAATGGGGTGACAATTTCGTGAGAAATCGAACCCCATTCGTCATGTATCTCTTTGTCGAAAAAGGCCAATGGCCTTTTTCGACAGTCTTAAAGGGAGCGCGACGCGCTCCCTTTTCTCTTGTACGGCGGGAGGAAAGCTGGTATACTATATCCTGAGATTTTGTGTCCGGGAAACCGGGCGGCAGGAGGTCCTTCCATGAAGCTCATGGTCATCGACGGCAATTCCATTATCAACCGGGCCTTTTACGGCATCAAACTGCTCACCACCAGGGATGGGCAGCCCACCAACGCCGTCTATGGCTTTGTAAATATCCTGCTCAAGCTGACGGAGGAGGAGAAGCCGGACGCTCTGTGCGTTACCTTCGACCGGAAAGCCCCGACCTTCCGCCATCTGGCCTATGAGGGCTACAAGGCCCAACGAAAGGGCATGCCTGACGAGCTGGCCGCCCAGCTGCCGGTACTCAAGGACGTACTGGCCGCCATGAATATTCCCCGGTATGAACTGGACGGGTGGGAGGCCGATGATCTCATCGGCACCATCTCTGTGAAAGACGCCGCCGCCGGATGGGATACCGTGATTGTTACTGGTGACAAGGACTCTCTTCAGCTGGTCACCGATACCACTCGGGTAAAGCTGGTATCCACCCGTATGGGCCAGACCACCACGAAAGAAATGACCACCGACGCCTTCCGGGAGGCCTACGGCTTTGACCCCATCCACATGGTGGACCTGAAGGCTTTGATGGGAGATACCAGCGACAACATCCCCGGGGTCAAGGGAATCGGGGAAAAGACCGCTATGGATCTGATCCAGCGCTATCACAGCGTGGCCGCCATCTATGAAGATCTGGACGGGGTGGAGGCCAAGCCCGCCGTGCTGAAAAAGCTGGCGGAGGGGGTGGAACAGGCCAAAATGTCCTACGATCTGGCCCTCATCCACACCGATGCTCCCATCGACTTCACGCCCGAGGCCAATCTGCGGCAGGAGCCCAACACAGCCGCTTTGTATGAGCTGTTTTTGAAGCTGGAGTTCAACAAGCTGATCGACAAGCTGGGCCTGAAGGCCCCCCAGGGGGAGCAGGTCCAGGAGGAGCAGGTCACCGGCACCTGTACCAGCGAGGACGTCACCGACCGGGCCAGGGCGGAGGAACTGCTGGCTATCTGGCGGCAGAAGGACAGCGTGGATGTGCTGGCCCTGCCCTCCCTGGATGTGGTTGTGGTGGAGCATTGGGAGACGGAGCGGGACAGCCACGCCGCCATTCTTCGGGCGGATCAGCTGGAAGGGTATAACGAGATTTTGAAATCCCTTTTTGCCCCCGACATCAAGAAGAACACCCACGACGTCAAGACCCTGCTGTCCCGGCTGCTGGATGAGGGCATCGAGGGGGGCGGCTTTGTCTTTGATACCGCTATCGCCGCCTACCTGTTGGCTCCCACCGACGGCAGTTATGAGCTGGAAACCCTAGGTATGCGGTGGTTCAACCACGAATTTCTCAAGGCCAAGGACACCTACCTGGCTAAGGATGCCTTTACCCCCCTGGGAGAGACTGCCAAGGCCCTGGGAGTCATGCTGTCCCACTGCGCTCTCATCGGGGCGCTGAAAGACCCTATGGCTGCCCGCTTGAGCGAACTGGACATGGAAAGGCTCTATTATGAGGTGGAGCTCCCCCTGTGCCCGGTGCTGGCTGAGATGGAGCACGCCGGGGTGCTGGTGGACCGGGGCGCGCTTACCGCATTTGGCAAAATGCTGGAGGAGCGCATCAAAGCCGACGAGGCCCTGATTTATGAGCTGGCAGGGGAGGAATTCAACATCAACTCCACCCAGCAGTTCGGACACATTCTCTTTGACAAGCTGGGCCTGCCTCCGGTCAAAAAGACCAAGACGGGCTACTCCACCAACGCCGAGGTGCTGGAAAAGCTGCGGGACAAGCACCCCATTGTGGAGGCGGTGCTGGACTACCGGCAGCTGGCCAAGCTGAAGTCCACCTACGTGGAGGGCCTGACCAAGGTCATCGCCGCCGACGGGCGCATCCACACCTCCTTCCAGAATACCGTCACCGCCACCGGGCGGCTTTCCTCCACCGAGCCCAATTTGCAGAACATCCCCGTCCGCACCGAGCTGGGGGCGGAACTGCGGAAGATGTTTGTGGCTCCGGCAGGGAAGATGCTGGTGGATGCCGACTATTCCCAGATCGAGCTGCGGCTGCTGGCCCACATTGCGGGGGACGAGCACATGATCGCCGCCTTCCGCTCTGGGGAGGATATCCACACCGTCACCGCCTCCCAGGTGTTCGGGGTGCCCCCCCAGGACGTGACCCATGAGATGCGCCGGCGGGCCAAGGCGGTGAACTTCGGCATCGTCTACGGGATTTCCGACTTCTCCCTGGCTCAGGACATCGGGGTCACCCGGGCCGAGGCCAAGGAGTATATGGAGAAATACTTTGAGAAGTATTCCGGCGTCCGGGCCTATATGGACGCGGTGGTGGAGCGGGCCAAGGCCGACGGCTATGTGTCCACTCTCATGGGCCGCCGCCGGTGGCTGCCGGAGCTGAAGTCCTCCAACTTCAATATGCGCTCCTTTGGGGAGCGGGTGGCCCTGAATATGCCCATCCAGGGTACCGCTGCCGACATCATTAAGCTGGCCATGATCCGGGTACGGGACAGGCTGCGGGCTGAAGGGTTGGAGGCAAAGCTTATCCTTCAGGTCCACGACGAGCTTATTGTGGAGTGCCCGGAGGGGGAGAGCGACCGGGTAAAAGACCTGCTGGAGAGAGAGATGGAGCAGGTAGTGGAGCTGGCTCTGCCCCTCATTGCCGAGGCCCACGCCGGGAAGAGCTGGGCCCAGGCCAAGGGATGAGAAAGGAAGTTGTATGAGGGAACTATGGTTTTGCCTGGCTGGTCTGGTGCTGGCTGTTGTGGGCATTTTGCTTTTGGCCAAACCGGAGTGGGTGTGGAAACTGGAGCATTTCTGGTGTACCGAAGGGGGCGAGCCCTCTGAATGGTATGAGACGCTGACCCGATTGCTGGGGGTACTTTGCCTGCTGTTGGGCACCGTGATCTTTCTGGTGATGCTGGTTGCGGTGATTCTCTATTTTGCCTTTTAAGGAGCGATGGTGTTGCGTTATAAATTGGTTCCCATGGATAAATCTCACCTGCCCCAGGTGGCGGCCATCGAGCGGGAATGTTTTTCCCACCCTTGGTCGGAGGCTCTGCTGGAGCAGGAATTGTACAACGACATGATCTCCCTGGTGGTGGCCGAGGGGGAGGACGGTACTATGCTGGGCTACGGCGAGGTGCGGGCCATTCTGGACGAGGGCACGCTGGAGAAAATCGCGGTGGCCCCGGCCTACCGCCGCCAGGGAGTGGCGGAGGCCATTCTAAGCGCCTACCTTCGGTTTGGACAGGCCCATCTGGCCTTTCTCACATTGGAGGTGCGGGAGAGCAACGCCCCCGCCATCGGTCTGTATGAGAAGCTGGGCTTTCAGGTGGTGGGCCGCCGGAAGAACTACTACCGGGAGGAGCATGAAGACGCCTTGCTGATGACCATCACTTTTTCTGAGGAAACGAAGGGAACGGAATGAATATTTTAGCCATTGAATCCTCCTGTGACGAGACGGCGGCGGCGGTGGTGCGGGACGGCCGCACCGTTCTGTCCGACGCCATCGCGTCCCAGGCGGATATGCATGCTCTTTACGGCGGGGTGGTGCCTGAGATCGCCTCCCGCAAGCACATTGAGGCCATCGCCGGGCTGGCTGACCAGGCCCTCAGTCAGGCGGGGGTGACCAAGGCCGACATTGACGCGGTGGCGGTGACCTACGCCCCCGGCCTCATCGGGGCCCTGCTGGTGGGGGTAAACTTTGCCAAGTCGGTGGCCTACGGCCTTCATGTGCCCATCGTACCTGTCCACCATGTTCGGGGCCATATTGCCGCCAACTACATCGCCCACCCTGATCTGGAGCCTCCCTTTGTTTGCCTGTGTGTGTCGGGGGGCAACACCATGATTGTGGATGTCAAGGGCTATACCGACATGGAGATCCTGGGTGCTACCCGGGATGATGCGGCGGGAGAGTGCTTTGACAAGGTGTCTCGGGTATTGGGGATCGGCTACCCCGGTGGGGCGCCCATGGACAAGCTGGCCCAGGGCGGAGATGACAAGTGTTATGACTTGCCACGGGCCCATGTGGCTGATGCTCCGCTGGATATGTCCTTTTCCGGACTGAAAACAGCGGTCTTGAACTTGGCGCATAACGCCAATCAAAAAGGGGAGAGCCTGGACCTGAAGGGACTGGCGGCCTCCTTTGCTGCAGCCGTCAGCGACACCCTGGTGCCCCGTACCATGGAAGCGGCCAAACGTTGCGGCTATGGCAAACTTGCCGTGGCCGGGGGCGTGGCCGCCAACTCCCGTATCCGAGCTGACCTGGAGGAGGCCTGTAAGCGGTCTGGGGATAAGCTCTATCTACCCCCCTTGTCCCTGTGCGGGGATAACGGGGCCATGATTGGCTGTCAGGGCTACTATGAGTATCTGGCTGGTGTTCGTGGGGGAATGGACCTGAACGCTTATGCCACCCGGGACATCGGGGCCGGTATGGGTGTGGATGGAATCAAAAAGAAGATCAAATCAATTAGATAGGAAAGATAATTAGGGAGGGACGCGGAATGGATATCCGTCAGTTTATGGACATGGACCGGCTTCAGCAGATTCAGGATCAATTTTCCAAGGCCACAGGATTGGCTGCCATCGCAGTTGATGCAAAGGGAGAATACCTTACAAAGCCCAGTAACTTTACAGACTTTTGTATGCGCTATACCAGAGCGAATGAGGAAGGCGCCCGCCGGTGCCAAAAGTGCGATACAGAATGTACCGGTACCTATTTCTGCCACGCTGGGCTGATCGACTTCTCCAAGGACATTATGCTGGAGGGAGAGAAGGTCGGGGCCATGCTGGGAGGCCAGATTTTGTCGGAGGAGCCCGATCTGGAGAAGTTCCGTGGGATTGCCCGGGAGCTGGGAATCCCGGAGGAGGACTATGTAAACGCGGTCAAGCGGGTGCCTGTGCGGACGGAGGAGCAGATCCGGGCCGCTGCCGACCTGATGGGCGATATGATCAATTTGTGGGTCAATCTGGAGTATTTTAAAAAGGTCAACGCGGAGCGGATCCAGATCTTTGACCGGGAGCTCCAACATTCCATGGCGCTGATTGGGGATATCCAGAAGATGAATGGGGAACTGCACAAGATCTCCACTATGGAGACCATCCTGGCTCTCAACGCCTCGGTGGAGGCGGCCCATAGCGGAGCGGCCGGCGTAGGCTTCGCGGTGGTGGCCAAGGAGCTGAGCCGCCATTCTCAGGATTCCGCCAATGTATATAACGAGGTGTTCCGGCTGATCGACGGGGTAAAGGAGTCGATCCTCCGCATGAATGGGAAGCAGACCGACACGGATGGTGCGCTGTAAAACGCTCAAGAGGAGGCCGCTTTTAAGCGGCCTCCTCTCAGCCTGTCGAAAAAGTCCAGCGAAAGCTGGGCTTTTTCGTTTGCAAGAGGTAAAATAGCAATAGGTGGTGAGA
>NZ_CALWXV010000064.1 GCF_944385615.1 uncultured Flavonifractor sp.
CCAAAGCGTGATGGCGTGCATAACCGCTACTATCTGATCCACAAGCCGGACACTTCCCCGGAGGTGCTGGCGGAGGCAGATCTCTGCATTCAGGATGTGCTGAACGGCACCGCTCGTGAAAATCACTCCGCCTACCCGACCGTGGTGCGAAACCACAACGGAACTCCATTTCTCCCTGATCAGCTGCTGGAGCGGTATCTGACCGGGCTGCCGTTGAAAGGATTTCCCTATGAGGATGCTGTCTCTCTCTGCGATGCCATGCGGCGGCTGGTGGGCTGGCAAGAAATCCGCTATAAGTTGGAGAAGTACATAGAAAAGCAGGTGCAGGAGCGGTTCTTCCTTGTGGGAGAGCGGGATGATGGCTTTACCGTCTTTCCGCCCTGCACAGTACTACCGGAATTGCGTCCGGAGGATGTGGACGAAGGTCTGCTGCGCTTTGCCTGCTATGTGGCGATCTGCCATACTGTGTACGGGCAGAGTTTTGAATCCCTCACCACCGAGCACATCCTCGGCTTGGTTTCCCAGCTTCGCTCAGATATCCTTTACCTCGCTGCCGGCCTCCACCACATAGCCGGTAAACTCATGGCCCAGAATAATGGGATAGTGCTGAATGGCCATGCCGTAGTCAAAGGCGTGCAGGTCAGAGCCGCAGACAGCGGCATAGGAGACCTTGAATAGAATGTCCTTGGGACCGATCTTGGGGATGGGAACCTGACGCATTTCCATCTTACCGGGAGCGGTGACATACCACGCACGCATTGTACCTTCCATAAAAGACACCTCCATATATTTCGCCGGGTTAGCGAATTCTGCCTAATGGTTGAGCATATGCGATGCCAAGTTTTGTGCCCGATTTGGACTGCTCTGGACAGAAAACAGGGTATAAAATAGAGACAAATGTCTCTTTTTTAGCCTCAAAATTGGGCCGTTGTAGGATACCGCCGGTTGGCATCCTGTTTGCATTGCATGAGGATATCTTGGAAAAGGAGTGGATTCTCATGAGAACTTATGTACAGACGGTAACCGGGTCGGTCCGGGCGGATGAGCTGGGCCGCTGCCTGTCTCATCAGCACGTTCTGTTCGGCTATCCCGGCTGGGAAGGAGCGGTGCTGGCGCCCTTCCGATGGGAGGAGGCCCTGGAGCAGGCGGCGGCGGTACTCAATGACGCAAAGCAGCGCTGCGGACTTCAGACGGTGATTGACGCCACCCCGGCTGACTGCGGACGGAAGGTGGATTTCCTCAAGGCGGTTTCAGAGCGTACTGGAATCCACATTGTGGCCAGCTCCGGCTACTACTATGAAGGGGAAGGGGCGCCCGCCTACTTCAAGTTCCGCATGGCCTATGGCAACGCGGAGGAAGAGATCTATCAGATGATGCGCCGGGAGGTGACCGAAGGCGTGGGGGATACCGGCATCCGCACCGGTGTCATCAAGGTAGGTACCAGTGCTGGAAAGATTACCGAGTATGAGGATCTGTTCCTCCGGGGGGCGGCCCGGGTATCCGCCGAGACCGGCGTGCGCATCATCACCCACACTCAGGCGGGGACCATGGGTTCAGAGCAGGCCCGGCGGCTCATTTCTTACGGCGCCAAGCCGGAGCATATCATGATCGGCCACCTGAACAACTGCACCGACATGGATGAGCTGCTCAAGATCTTTGAGCAGGGGGTGTACGGCGGCTTTGACCGGCTGGGCATTCAGGGCTTTACCGGTGCTCTGCCGGAGAGCCGCCGCCTAGCGGAGATCGTGGGACTGGCTGGCAGCGGCTATGCCGATAAGCTCATCCTGTCCCACGACAGCATCATCCGGATGCTGGGTGACCCCTGGATCTACTCTGAGCAGGATGCCAAGGATCTGGCCCACTGGAACTGGACCCACGTCTTTGAGGATGTGCTGCCCCGGCTGCAGGAGATGGGGCTGCGTCCGGAGCAGGCCGAGGCTATGGTGACAGACAATCCCCAGCGGCTTTTCGTCGGAGAATAAAACCACAAAAGGATACCGCCCGGACCGATTCCATTGGTCCGGGCGGTATCCTTTTGTTCTGTAAATTTACCCACGCAGCAATGTACTCAGCTCCTGTGGGGTGATGCCGTTGATATAGTGGCCTACGTTCAGTTCCTCCAGAGCGGCAGTGAGGTGCTCGTCAAGAGGCAGCCCAACCAGGGCGGCCTCCAGCTCGGACAATTCGCCATTGCCGAAAAAGTCGCCGAAGAATCGGATGGCCTTGATACAGCCCTCCTCCACGCTCAGATAGGCAGTGACCAGTCCAGCGGGGAACTTGGCCTCCCGCCGCATCTCATAGGCGGGGGAGAAACCGTAGTTCCACGCCCAGGTGGCGTATTTCTGCTCCCGCAGCTGACGGATGGCGGACAGATCTTCCTCCGTCAGGGTATAGGGCTCCAGACTGCCTCCCGCCATGGCACATTCAGTAAGCGCGCTTTTGAAGTCCTCCATGGAGATGGGGGAGGGGGCGTGGGCATTGATGGTGGTTACCCGGCTGCGGACCGACTGGACCGCTTTGGATGTGAATTTGGCCTGTTTGACCCGCAGGGCATCGGCTACATTGGTCAGGTTGGTGTCCAGCATGATGCAGCCGTGGTGGAGCAGCCGGCCATGCCTTGCATATTGTGAGTTCCCGGAAAATTTCTGCCCGTCAATGGTGATGTCGTTGCGACCATTGAACTCCGCGTGGACGCCGAACCGGGCCAGGGCCTCCACCACCGGACGGACAAAGACCTTGAAGTTGAAATCGGGGGCCTGGTCCTGATCCACGATAAAGGTGAAATTCAGGTTGCCTCTGTCGTGATAGACCGCCCCGCCGCCGGAGAGCCGGCGTGCCACTTTGATGCCGTGGGCGTCCACGTAGGCCTGATCGATCTCCTCGGCGGTGTTCTGATACTTGCCCACTACGATGGTGTTGTAGTTCTGCCAGAGCATAAAGCAGGATTGTCCCTTGGGGGTGTGGGTGAACAGATACTCCTCCAGGGCCAGGTTAAAATAGGGGTCCGTGCTGTGCGACTCCAGAAAGTGCATCCAGACCAACTCCTTTCTCATCAGGTTCCCATTGGGCGGCTTTTCCATCGACCCAGGACATATGGGACAGGATCTCCGCCGGGGGCAGATCATTGGGCAGCAGTTTGGCTACCTGTCGGGCCAGACTGCGGTAATGGTATCGGTCGTCCTCCCGGAAGGGCAGGTGTTCCAGGAAAATGCGCCGGGGTTTGAGCAGCCGCAGGAAGGCCAGCCCCTCCGGCGAAGAGAGCTGATAGAGATTCAGAAAGGCAGCATCCACGTCTCCGCCATAAAAATCGGAAAAAATCATGCCGTCCGCTTCGCTCAGCGCCGCGTCGCCTGCCAGAAAGAAGGTCTCACCGCCCATGCGGATCAGATAGGAGTGGTGGGCCACATTCCGGTATTGTTGGCCGTCGTGAAGAGTGTCCTTGGCCAGAATATAGGCTCCCGCCATCTGGACCCGACACAGGCTGGGGCGGATGGGGCGGACGGAAGCCCGATTTTCCGGCAGGCCGGGACCGTAGATCCGCAGATCCTCCTGAGCGCTCATCAGGCGGTGCAGGCCGCTGCGCTGAAAATGATCAGGGTGCTGATGGGTGAAGAGTACGCCGTCGGTGTGGGCAAACAGACCCCGGTGCCGGTTCAGCTGCCCCACCAGGAAGGCGGGCATAGGTGAGAAGCCCTGCTCCGGACCGTCATGGATGCCGTCTGCCAGCAGCCCGGCCATGCCGTCCCAGAAGTAGATCCCTGAGTTGACCGAATGAAAAATACAAGTGTTCATAAAAAGAACCTCCCCTTGGTTTCCTGAAGGAGCAAATTTGCTGCCAACTTCTAAAAAGGAAACCAAGGGGAGGTGTGCTGTTAATGAGGCTAAAAAGGAGACTGCGGGTAAAAAGGAGACGGTCAAAAGGGCTCCGATGGGTACCCTTTGGGCTACCGCAGTCCGTATTTGTCCAGCTTCAAATAAAAATTTCGCTTGGAGATGCCCAGAATTTCAATGGCCTTGGCCTTGTTGCCGCCGGTCAGGCTGAGGACAGTACGGATGGTGTCAAATTCCACCTTGTCCAAAATATCGTGGAGTTTGTATTGGCTCAGATCCGGGGCCGCAGGCACGCCGGGAACCGGGCGGGAGGCGTTGGCAATGGCGGCGGGCAGATATTCGGTGCCGATCTCCTCCTCCGGGCAGAGAATGGCCATCCGTTCCACACAGTTTTTCAGCTCCCGGATGTTGCCCGGCCAGCTATAGTTCATGAACTGCTCCAATACCTCATCGGAGAAGGCGCGTTCCTTCCACTGGGGCAGATCCAGACCGGCCAGAAAGGCCTGGGCCAGTAAGGGAATGTCCGACCGGCGCTCCCGCAGGGGCGGCAGGCGGAGGGGAATGATGCAGATGCGGTAGTACAGGTCCTCCCGGAAGGTACCCTCCTTCACCATCTCTTCCAGATTGCGGTTGGTGGCGGTGATGAGCCGGAAGTTCAGCTTGATGGGCTTGCGCCCGCCGATGCGGGTGATTTCCCGCTCCTGTAAGGCCCGCAGCAGCTTGACCTGCATGGAGGGAGGCATCTCGCCCACCTCGTCCAGAAAGAGGGTGCCGTTGTTGGCCAGTTCGAACTTTCCTGGATTTCCGTTTGCATTTGCCCCGGTAAAAGCCCCTTTTTCATAACCAAACAGCTCACTTTCCATGAGCGACTCCGGGATGGCGGCGCAGTTCACCTTGACCAGCGGACCTTGGGCGTAGGCGCTGGAGTAGTGGATGGCCTCGGCAAAGACCTCCTTGCCGGTGCCGCTCTCGCCCAGAATACAGACGGAGCTGCCGCTGGGTGCCACCTGGGATCCGATGCGAAGCGCCTCCACAAAGGGCTGAGAAGTGCCGATAATGCGCTGAAATCCGGCGGGAAGGCCCTCTTTGGAGTCCAGTTTCTCCTGAAGGGAGGCCGCCAGCTTTTTGTAATGAGAGATCTGATTGGACAGCTCCCGCAGTTTTTCCCGCTCCTGCTGGATGACCATGATGCCGGAGAATACATCGGTTTCAATGGGGACGAGGTCGGCAAAGCCAGAGTATCGGGTATCGCTTTCATGAAAGTAATACTTCTGGACGATGGTACCCGTCTCCATGGCCTTGCGGATGGTGTTCCAGCGGTGGTCTGCATCGTTGCGCTCGGCGATGCGCAGACCTAAAATCTGCTCCGCCGGGACACCGGCTTCGCGGAAGGGAGCTGCATAGGCATCCAGATAGGTCTTATTGAAGAAACGGACCCGGGAATCCCGGTCCAGGATCAGAACCTGAGTGTCCAGTACGTCCAGCACGGTGAGCAGGGAGTCTAAAGCGAAGCTGTGGGGCAGAGAGGTGCGGGCGGAGAGAGGCAGATCATGAGGGTCGACATCCATTAGTTTGGCTCCTTTCCTGATTTTTTCCCTAATCGTAAATCAGGAACCTGTTTCTGTCAAGAAAGCAATGTTGGCACGCCTCTTGCTTGTACATAGGGCAAACACGCTGACAACAGCAGAACGGAGGAATGACAATGGCAGAACATGACGAGCAGGGCCGTCTGATCCGGGAGATCAGACCTCTGGAGGGAATGCGCAAGGTGATCGCTGAGCGGATGACCTTCAGCAAGCATGAGTATCCTCAGGGTACCGGTCAGGTGCGGCTCAGCGTCGACAAGCTGATCCAGTTCCGCAAGGAGCTGCTGGAGCAGAAGGGGATCAAGGTGTCCTTCGGCGACCTGTATGTGAAGGCTGCCGCCTGCGCCCTGGAGGAGAATATGGCCCTTAATGCTTCTCGACAGAAGGAGAGAATCATCTACTACGAGGATATCAACCTTACCGTACAGGCCACCATCAACGGTGTCCTGATGGAGCCGGTGGTGGAGCACGCTGACCGCAAGGACATCGAGGAGATCTCTGCCGAGCTGAAAAAGACCTACGACTATATCCGCCGGGGCAAGCTGATGCGGGTGAAGCTGGAGGGAGGCACTTTCTCGGTATCCAACCTGGGCGCCTCCCTCATCGACAGCCAGCAGCCCTTTATCTCTCCGCCCCAGGGGGCCATCTTTGGTATCAACCGCAACTGTCGGGTGCCCATGTTTGATGAGAACGACAACATCGTTCCCGTCAACCTGACCACCTTTGCCCTGACCATTGACCACGGCCTGTGCGACGGCGCCGAAGTGGTGAACTTCTTCGCCTCCCTGAACAAGGTGCTCCAGGATCCCTGGACCTGGATGTACCACAAGCGCTCCGCGCCGGAGGAGGGCTGAGCTGTGGAAAAGCGCCGCTATCTCATTGAGATCGGTACCGGCGTGGATATGCACGGCGGAGATGTGACCAAGGCCGCCCAGAAGGCGGTCAAGGACGCCATGAGCCACTGCTGTATGGCAGGTGTACGTGAGATCCACGGGGCGGGACCGGCGCAAATCGCTCTCCGGGTCCAGATCAGCTGCCCCAGACCGGAGGAGCTGGACCTGGACAAGGTAAAGGAGCCGGTTGGCTTTTATGAGGATGTGGAGCTGGTCCCGGTGGCCGGAGGCGCCGCCGAGCGAGGACTCCATGTAGCAGAGATGGGCTCCGGCGACACCCTGGTGGTGGCGGTTGCCATCATCACCGTCTACCTGAAGCAGTAAAAACCAATTTCATTGTGACTGAGCGCGCCCGGTGAGCCGGACGCCTTAGCAATAAATTTCATTCAAAAAAGGAGATTATTGTTATGAAGCAGGAGATCAACATTCCCAAGCTGGGTTCCGAGATGAAGACCGGTCTGATCCTGGAGTGGCACGTCAAGGTGGGCGACCACGTGGAAGAGGATCAGGAGCTGTGCGAGATCAAGACCGAGAAGATGAACGCTCAGGTGGAGTCCCTGTATGACGGCGTGATCACCGAGATCATCGGTCAGGTAGGCGAGACCTACAATGTGGGCGACGTGATCGGCTATATCGAGGAGGACTGAACGGAGCACTTCCAAACAAGAAAGGAGTAACGCGTTATGGCCTATAGCAAGGAACAGCTGGTTGAGATGTATAAGATCATGCAGCGCTGCCGGCTCTTTGACAAGAAGATCGCCACCGAGAGCAAGAAGGGCAAGCTGGTGGGTATGTTCCACTTCGGTACCAACCAGGAGGCCTTTGAGGCCGGCCTGATGCCGCTGATCGGGCCCGACGATTACATCAAGCCCTACCACCGCAACCACGGCTGCCTGTCTCTGTGCGATATGAAGCTCTATGTGGCCGGTATGCTGGAGCGCACCACCGGCTATAACATGGGCATCGGCGGCGACTACCACCAGCAGGATATCCACGGCCTGCATATCCTGCCCATTGACGGCCTGATCGCCGAGGACTGGCTCCACGACACCGGCGTGGCCATGGCCCTGAAGCTGCAGAAGAAGCCCGGGGTGGTCTTCAGCTGCAATGGCGACGGCGGCGCTCAGATGGGCAACCTGTACTCCGCTATGAACTTCGCCTCTTTGTTCAGCCTGCCCATGGTGTTTGTCATCATCAACAACGGCGTGGCCATGACCACCCCCACCGAGAAGGAGTGCAAGTGCTCCGAGATTTCCGGCCGCGCCGCCGGTTTCAATGTGAAGGGCGTCAGCGTCTGGGGTCAGGACCCCATCGCCGTCCGGGAGGCCTTTGAGGCCGCCATTGACAGCGCCCGTCAGGGCCAGCCTGCTCTGGTGGAGGTTATGACCTACCGCAAGTGCGGCCACTACTTCGGCGATCCCAAGGAATACGAGACTGCCGAGCGGGAGGCCCGCATGACCGAGAAGTACCCCGATCCCATCCCCCGGTTTGAAAAGGTGCTCCAGGAGATGGGCGTGTGCACCGAGGAGGAGCTCAAGGGTTACGCCAAGGAGATCAAGAACGAGATTGCGGAGGCCTTCGAGTGGGCCTACCAGCAGCCCAAGATCACCGGCGATATGACCAAGGGCGCCGACAAGGTGTTCTCCAACACGGAAGGAGGTAAGCTGTAATGAGAAACGTCAGCTACGCGCAGGCTCTGGAGACCGCCATCTTTGAGAAGATGCAGCGGGACGAGAAGATCTACTACATGGGTGAGGATGTGGCTGTCTTCGGCGGCGCCATCACCAAGCTGTACTCCCTGTACCAGAATTTTCCTGACCGGGTCATGGATATGCCCCTGGATGAGAAGGGCTTTACCGGCATCGCCGTAGGCATGGCCTGGATGGGCCTGCGTCCCATCGTGGAGTTTATGTACCCCGATTTCCTGCCTCTGGCCATGAGTGACATTGCCCACGGCGCGGCCAAGCAGTACTGGCTGTCCAATCAGAAGGACCCGGTGCCCATGATTATCCGCTCCGCCCAGGGCATCGGTTCTCAGTGCGGTGCCCACCACTCCGAGTGTGTGGAGGGCTGGGTCATGAACTATCCCGGACTAATCCTGTCAAATTGTCTGTGCAGGCAATGAAAATATCCTCTACGCCCCGGTTTTTCAGGCCGTTGAGTACAGTTGC
>NZ_CALWXV010000065.1 GCF_944385615.1 uncultured Flavonifractor sp.
GGCGTTCCGCTCGGTTTCTCCCAGATCCGGTTAGATTTTCATGCCCTCTCGCAAGGCGCTCAGATAGAATACCACTCACTCCCCCATTTGTCAACACCTTTTTTCACTTTTCTTTCGACTTTTTTCTCCCGGCCATTTGATCTCTATATATAGTGGCTGTTCGGTTTACTCCACCACAAAATACCCTCTGCTAGGGTATTCTTCTCAATACCTTGACCACCGCCAGTAGGGCGGGCAGGCCAAAACCCAGCAGCAGACCGCCCCAAAGCACCGGTCCCTCCAGGGCCTGGTCCAGGGCAAAGGCATTGGGAAAGAGCCATACCGCCCCGGCCGCTGCCACCAAAACCACCGGCAGCACGGCGGTACGGCGGCGGCGCAGGGCAAAGGTTTTCTGTGCCAGAACGGAACAGGCGCAGGCCAGCAGGGCCAGCAGGGCCAGATCGGCCAACACCCACAAAGCGATAATGACAGACTCCACCCGTTGAAAGGTACCCTCAAAGCCTATGCCTTTTACCATCATAAAAAAGGGGGTGTCCATCCGTACCGCCAGACCGGGGCCGAAATTGCCTAGGCACACCACCTGCAAAGCGGTAAGTGCAAGGCAAAGTCCGATTCCCCACCGCACAGCCCTGCGCCGTGCTTGTTCCTCCGGCCTTACATATGCCCCCAGGCAGGCGGCAAACACCACATATCCCACCAGCCCCAGCACCGGCAGCGTGGCCGAGCCCACAGCGGGCAGGTCCTCCACCCACACCGGCAGCAGATTGGCGGAGTCCACCTGAAAGGCCCCCAAAATCAAAGACAGGGCCAACCCTACCGTCAGAGCGGTAAAAAAGACCTCCCCCGCCCGGGCCAGCGCTCCCACCGGCTTACGCACCAGCCAGAAGGTCACCCCCAGCAGCGTGAGCAGAAAGAGCAGCATGGGGGAATTGCGGTAGCTGATGGTGAGAAAGCGCAGCGCTACCTGCCGGGCATTGGCGGAGAGCAGATAAAGCCCCCATAATAAATAGAGGAGACACACCGCCCGCCCCAGCCAGGTACCCAGCACTCTCTCCGCCACATTGGGCAGACCGCCCTCTCCCGGCTCACCCCGGCACAGCCAGCACAGCAGCCAGCACAGACCAGCCGCCAGGGGCAGCACCGCCAGGGTGGCCAGCCAGCCCGCCGTCCCCGCTCGCTGGGCGGTCAGGCCGGGCAGAATCTGGATGGCAGGGGACAGCAGGGCGGCAAAGGTTAGGGTCAGCAGCTGCCGCAGGGAAACGCGGTCCTCAGACACGGGATCATCTCCTCTATCAAAGTAATGGCGGGGACCGCCGCTCCTCACCCGTCGGCGTGGTAGCTGCGCTGGATGGCCGCCTGGGCGGTGGCCTCCAAAGTCAGCCCCGCCATGCCGTTCTCCCCCAGCAGAGCCTCCTTCCGCCAGGGGGTGCGAAAGGCTGCGGAGTGCCGCAGCCCCAGATAGTCGGCGTCCAGGGTCCGGGACAGCTCCAGGGCCTGGGCCATCCGTCCGGCCTCAGTACAGGCTAGCTCCTCTTCCAGCGCGGTGAGGGTGGCCTCGTCCGGCATGGCGGTCCCCTCCGCCAGATTGGCCTCCACCTGACAGTGGACCTTCAGCCCGGTGAGGGTATCCCCCTGCCACACCGGCTTTACCGAGGTGGCGGCTCCCACCACCCGCAGGGCAGTCCTGGTGCCATCGAGGGCGGTTACCTCCACCACGTCGGCGTCCACCCTGCCGAAAATCAGGTTGACCCCCAGGGCGGCGTCCCCTTCGGCCCAGCCCACCAGGGCCCCGTCCTTCAGGATGCCGTACCCGGCGGCGGTAAGCCCGCTGTCAGGCAGCACCGCCGGGAGAAAGGAGGCCCCCTGCCGGTCCAGCTCGGCCAGCACGTCCTTCACCGTCCGGGGCATGGACCCGGCGGTCAGGCCCGCGTCATCGGCCAGCGCCTCCAGCCGGTCGGTGGCCGAACCGTCGGCGGCGGCCGCTCCGATGGCCCGGGCGGCGGTGCCGTCCCGCACCAGGTAGAGGGCGGTCTCCAGGCGCATTTCCACATCCCGGAGCACATAGTCCAGAGAGGCCATTACCCCCCGCCGAGCCAGCCCCTCCCCCAGCAGCAACTGGGTAACGTGACCGAAGTAGAGGTAGGAGGAGCCCTCCCCCTGAAGGGCCAGCACGGCAGCGCTGATGGTGCCCGCCCGGCTGGACACCACCTCGGTCTCCTCCTGGGAGCTGCCGCCGGAGGCGGTGACCGCCACTTCATCCTCCCCCGCCTGGTCCACCCCCAGGGTACGGATCAGCTCCATGTCCTCAATCTCCCGGGCATAGGGCAAAATCCCGGCGTACCGGCGGCAGCCGGTGAGCAGGAGCATCAAAGTTAAAACCAACAGCCCTACTCTCTTCATCGCTGCTTCCTCCGGTTTCGGGGCTTGAGGGCGGATGGCCGGTCCTTGATCTGGGGCATGGGCCGCCGCAGCAGCACATGCTCCCGGGGATTGTGGCCGGTGCCCACGGCAAAGGGGGTGAGATAGGGCACCCCAAAGCTCTCGATCCCCGCCAGGTGGACGATGAGCACCGCCGCCCCAATCACGGTACCGAACAGCCCCGCCCAGCTAGACAGCAGCACCAGCACGAACCGCCAGATCCGCAAAGCGCCCCCCAGCTCCTGGGAGGGCATGGTGTATCCGGCAATGCCGGCCACCGCCACCACAATGAGCACCGCCGGGGAGACAATCTTGGCCTCCACCGCCGCCGAGCCCACCACCAGACCGCCGATAATAGACACGGTCTGCCCGATGGACTGGGGCAGCCGCAGCCCCGCCTCCTGCAAGATCTCAAAGGCCAGCAGCAGGACGATGACCTCAAAGGCGGAGCGGAAGGGCACGTTCTGCTTGGCCGCAATGATGGAAAGGGCCAGCCGGGTGGGGATCATCTCCTGGTGGAAGGTGACCATGGCGATATAGAGGGCGGGCAGCAGCAGGGTGGTAAACATACAGAAATAGCGCAGCACCGTCAGCACTGTGGCCAGCAGCCAGTTGGAGGACTTGTCCTGGGGGGCCTGCAAAAAATTGCCCAGCGCCGCCGGGGCCAGATAGCCCAGGGGGATGCCGTCGATGAGCACCCCCACCCGCCCCTGGGCCAGTCCGGCACAGAACCGGTCGGACCGCTCGGTGTACTGAATCAAGGGAAAGGGGGTGGAGGCGGCTGGGACAATATATTCCTCAATGGCCCCGGTGGAAAACACCCCGTCAATGTCAATATCCCGCAGCTGGGCGGCCACCTGCTCCACCAGATGGGGATTGGTGATCCCTTCTATATATAGAATATCCACCAGCGTGGCCGACTGCCGCCCCACGGTCTGCTCCTGGATACGCAGCTCGGGGGCCTTCAAATGGCGGCGAACAATGCTTGTATTGGTGCGGATGCTCTCCACAAAGGCGTCCTTGGCCCCCTTGAGCACCGTCTCATTATCGGGGGCGGATACCGAGCGTTTTTCCTCAGTACCCACAAAGCAGGACAGCACTGTAGTCTCCCCCGGAAAGAGGAATACGCACCACCCGCTGACCAGATCAAAAACCACCTGATCCAGCCGGTCCCGCTCCTCCACCGTCAGGTTGTACAGCGCCCCCTGCCGCATCCGCTCCATCATCTGCACCACGCCGGGGCACTGGGCCAGGGTCTGGTCCTGGGCCATGGGCCGCAGCAGGTAGTCGCTGATCCGCTCCATCCGCACCATGCCGCTGAGATAGCACAGGGTCAGGGACCGTCCCGGCTGGTCCCCCACCCATACCGTCCGCCGGACGAAATCCACACAGTCCCGGAAGATCTCCTCCAGCCGGGCCAAGGTGATGGCCCCCGGATACCGGGGCTCCCGCAGCGGATGGGGGTGGGTCTGTCCCCCGGTGTGCCGCTGGTCCATAACGCGCCCTCCTCTGCCGTGTATTTGGCCCAAATTCGACCGTTTCCCGCTTTCATTCGTCGAATTTGACCAACTGAACTTTTTTAGCCTGCCCTGTTTTCGCCGTCTTATACAAATTTGAAGTCAACTGTTGCAATTTTCCAAAAGAATTGTTATACTGAGGAAAACTCCACGGTTTAACCGGTGAACTAGTCACTTTTCAGTAAGTAACCCACCGCTCCGGTGGAGCAATTCTAACAAAGAGGAGGAGCCCCTATGAAGCCCTTTACCCAAGCCGCCGACGTCCTGGACAAGGAGCTGGCGGTCAAGATCGACGGCATCATCGCTGCTCACAACGGGGACGCCACCCAGCTGGTGGGCATCCTGCTGGACGTGGAGGCCGCCGTGGAGCGGCACTATATTCCCGAGTCCGCCGCCTACTATGTGGCCCAGAAGCTGGGCGTCAAGCCCACCCAGGTCTATGACGTCATCTCCTTCTATACCGCCCTGCATGACAAGCCCCGGGCCAAGTTTACCCTGGAGGTGTGCAACTCCGCCCCCTGTCGGGTAAAGGACAGCGACAAGCTGGTGGAGACCCTCAAGCGCCTTCTGAATCTGGAGGTGGGCGAGGTCACCTATGACGGCCGCTTCTCCATTGAAAAGGTGCCCTGCTTCGGGGCCTGCGACGTATCCCCCGCGGTGCGGGTAAACGGCGTGGTGTATGGCCATCTGGACAGCGAGGAGCGTATCCTGGATATGCTCCAGCAGCTCAATTAAGGGGGTGCCGGTTATGAGCAATCGTGTATGTTTCATCACCCGGAATTTCGGGAAATATGATCCGGACAGCCTGAAGAACTACGAGTCCATCGGCGGTTTTACCGCCCTGCGGAAGGCTCTGAAGATGGACGGCAACGAGATCGCCGACGTGCTGGCCGCCAACGGCGTGCAGGGCCGGGGCGGCGCGGCCTACGATATGGGCCGCAAGTGGCGCCAGGCCCGGGAGGTCAAGGGCGAGCACAAGTGCGTGGTGTGCAACGCCGACGAGGGCGAGCCCGGCACCTTCAAGGACCGGGAGCTCATCACCAACGACCCCTTCCAGCTGCTGGAGGGCATGATCATCGCCGGCTGGTCCGTGGGGGCCGATAACGGTTACATCTACATGCGGGAGGAGTACTCCCACCTGCGTCCCCGTCTGCTGTCCGCCATCGCCCAGTGCGAGCAGGCCGGCTATCTGGGGGACGATATCCTGGGTTCGGGGCTGAACTACCGCATCCACCTGTACTCCGGCGCAGGCGCCTACGTCTGCGGCGAGGGCTCCGCTCTGGCCGAGTCGGTGGAGGGCAAGGCGGGCCGTCCCCGGATGAAGCCCCCCTTCATCAAGCAGTGCGGCGTGTTCCACCTGCCCACCTGCGTCAACAACGTGGAATCTCTGTCTCTGGTGGCTCCCCTGCTGCTGGACGACGAGGGCTACTATAAGAGCCAGGGCACCGAGGACTGCCCCGGCACCAAGATGATCTCGGTGTCCGGCAACGTAAAGAATCCCGGCGTGTTTGAGGTCCCCTTCGGCATCACCATCCGGGAGATCGTCTACGACCTGGCCGGCGGTATGGAGGATGACGCCTATCCCCTGCGCCTGGTGCAGCTGGGCGGCGCGTCCGGCCGGATCTGCTCCCCCGCCCAGCTGGATACCCCCTACACCTATAAGGGGATGCGGCAGGCCGACCTGACTGCCATCGGCTCCGGCGCGGTGCTGGTGGTGGACGAGCGCACCAGCGTCATCGGCTTTTTGCGCATGACCCAGGAGTTCTTCTCCCATGAGAGCTGCGGCCAGTGTACCCCCTGCCGGGAGGGCAACCGCCACATTTCCATGCTGCTGGACAAGGTGGCCGCCGGCACCCACACCCAGAAGGATGTGGACACCCTGAAGAAGTTTGCCGACATCATGTCCTGCGCTTCCCTGTGCGGCCTGGGCGAGACGGCTCAATCCGCCCTGCTGTCCGCCATGAAGCGCTTCCCTGAAGTCTTTGCCGTCAAAGAGGAGGTCGCGGTCCGATGAGCAATACGGTACATCTCACCATCAATCACATGCCGCTGGAGGTGCCCGCCGGCACCCGCATCATCGAGGCGGCCCAGATGCTGAACATTGATATCCCCCACCTGTGCTACCACCCGGACCAGACCATCAAGGCCCACTGCCGGATGTGCATGGTGGAGGTCACCGGCCAGCGCAAGCTGCTGGCCGCCTGCTCCACCGTGGTGTGGGAGGGCATGGAGGTCTTCACCGACACCAAGAAGGTGTACGACGCCCAGGTGGGCGTGCTGGACCTGATTCTGGCCGACCACAAGCAGAACTGCCTGTCCTGCGCCCGCAACGGCAACTGTGAGCTGCAAAAGCTGTGCCGCCGATTCAACCGCCTCAATCCGGAGCTGCCCAATATCTCCCCCAACGAGCCTCTGCGCATTGACAACCCCTCCATCGTGCGGGACCCCTCCAAGTGCGTCAAGTGCGGCCGCTGCGTGAAGGTGTGCGCCGAGGTCCAGGGCTGCGCGGCTCTCACCGCCGCCAACCGCTCCGGCGACTTCAAGATCACCACCGCCTTTGACCTGCCCATGGACCAGACCGACTGCGTGCTGTGCGGTCAGTGCTCCCTGGTGTGCCCCGTGGGCGCCATTGTGGAGGTGGACAACACCAACGACGTGGTGCGGGCCATTCAGGACCCCAGCAAGCATGTTGTGGTGCAGGTGGCCCCCTCCGTCCGGGTGGGCCTGGGCGACGAGTTCGGCCTGGAGCCCGGCGCCATCGTCACCGGCAAGATGGTCACCGCCCTGAAGATGCTGGGCTTCGACAAGGTGTTTGACACCAACTTCTCCGCCGACCTGACCATTATGGAGGAGGGCAGCGAGCTGCTGGACCGCATCAAAAACGGCGGAAAGCTGCCCATGATTACCTCCTGCTCCCCCGGCTGGGTCACCTACATGGAGAAGCATCACCCCGAGCTGTGCGACAATCTGTCCACCGCCAAGAGCCCCCAGGGCATGTTCGGCGCTGTGGTCAAGACCTATTATGCCCAGAAGATGGGCTGGGACCCCCACGATATTGTCTCGGTGTCCGTCATGCCCTGTACCGCCAAGAAGTATGAGGCCAGCCGGCCTGAGCTGGGCCGGGACGGCTACCGGGATGTGGACTATGTCCTCACCACCCGAGAGCTGGCCAAGCTCATCCGCTACGAGGGCCTGGACCTGTCCGTCCTGCCCGACGGCGAGTTTGACTCCCCCCTGGGCATTGGCACCGGCGCCGGCGCCATCTTCGGCGCCACCGGCGGCGTGATGGAGGCCGCCCTGCGTACCGCCTACGAGGTGTACACCGGTCAGACCCTGCCCCGGCTGGAGTTTGAGGCGGTGCGCAACGACGTCAACGCCATCCGTGAGGCCACCATTGACCTCAACGGCACGCCTCTGAAGGTAGCCATTGCCAACGGCCTCAAAAATGCCGAGGAGATCATCCGCCGTGTGGAGAGCGGCGAGGCCGACTATATCTTCATCGAGATCATGGCCTGCCCCGGCGGCTGCATCGGCGGCGGCGGACAGCCCATCGGCACCAACAACGCCGTCCGGGACGCCCGTATCCAGGCGCTGTACGAGATCGACCGGTCTCTGCCTCTGCGCAAGAGCCACGATAACCCGGAGATCAAGACCATCTATGAGGAGTTCTTTGGTCAGCCTCTCTCCCACCGGTCCCACGAGCTGCTCCACACCCACTATCACGCCCGTCCCAAGAAGCACGACTTCTCCCACCTGGAGTAAGCAAAATAGAAACCAGCGCCGCCCATTGGGGCGGCCGCTGAACATTGTCAAAAAAGACCTTCCGTCTTTTTTGACAATGGGGTTGCATGACGGATGGGGTTCGATTTCTTGCGAAATTGTCACCCCACCCGCCATGAGAAGTGTCCTTTCCGAGGCGCATGTCCCCGGAAAGGACGGATTTTCATTTGATTCCGCCGCCTGCGGGCGGCGGAACTCTGCAAGGCTTCCTGATTGGAACGTTTTTCGACAGACTAAAAAGGCCGGCGCTGACGCGCCGGCCTTCAGCCTGTCGAAAAAGTCCAGCGAAAGCTGGGCTTTTTCATTTAGATGAGATAAAATAGAGGAGGTGGTGAGAA
>NZ_CALWXV010000066.1 GCF_944385615.1 uncultured Flavonifractor sp.
GGGATCGAACCGCTGACCTCTTGAATGCCATTCAAGCGCTCTCCCAGCTGAGCTATACCCCCATATAACCGGAAACCCTTGATTTTACTGAGTTTCCGGGGTTTTGATTAAATTGTCATTTCCTCGCGTTGAGGGGTCGTCACATGCGGTTGCTGGCGCTCCCAGCTGAGCTATACCCCCATATAAGAGGATGCGCTGGGTATTTCTTATTCCATTTTATAAGGGAATGTATTGCCACTTCCCTGTTCAGTCTGAACCATCTCGATCGAACGCATTTGATTATACCAGACACACCTATATGTGTCAAGTATTTTTTGATTGTTACAGCGCTGTTTTGTTAGCCCGCATCAGACACAAGGCAATGAAGAGGGGGATACACGCTACTGCAACCGTTCGCAGCCCTAACAACCCGCTGCACCAGGCGCCCAGCGCCGCGCCAACGATAAAAGAGAGGATAATCCCACCATACTGGACCGCACGGCGCAGGTGATCCCGCTGACCAGTACGCAGGAATTGATACAGCTGCTCTGTGCCGCTGCGCAGATTGCCGGTACACATGGTGGTTGCAAAGGCGTTTCCATGGACCTTTCGGAAGCTCTCCACCTGGACCGCGCACACAAAGGATACCGCTACATTGGCCAGCGCATCCAAAGCTTGGGGCAGAAAGGCCACACACAGCAAAACCGCCAATTCAATACCAAGAGAGATCTGCCGCCAGTGGACCGGCTGGGCATAGCGGAATTTTCCCTTAATCAATTCCGCAGCGATAACCCCCACTGCAAAGGCCAGAATCGGTAAAAGATAGTGGAGCACACCGCCCCATTCCCCTTCTATCGCCCGCACACCCAATAAAACGATGTTGCCGGTCTGGGCATTGGCAAATACGCCGCCCCGCATCACATAGGTATAGGCGTCCAGTAATCCGCCCGCCATAGCCAGCAGCGCACCCACCCGAAAACGCTCCGACATCTGAACAGCTGTTTCCTTCTCCATCACAGGATCACTCCCCATCCAGCGGCTATCCTTTTACAAATACATTGGAACTGGCCGTCAAAGACGGCCAGTTCCTGTGTGTTCTCTCTTCTCTTAAAAAGGCAGGTTCAGTCCGCCGGTGAGCTGCTGCATGGAGGAGGCCGAATCGCTCTCCGCCGCCCGCAGAGCCTCATTTACCGCCGCCACGATCATATCCTGCAGCATCTCCACATCCTCGGGGTCCACCGCATCGGGGTCAATGGTGACGCTCTCCAGCACCCGCTTGCCGGTGACGGTGGCGCTCACCGCGCCGCCGCCGGCAGCCGCCGTGTAGGTCTTGCTCTCCAGCTCCTGCTGCATCTTCATCATGTCCTGCTGCATCTTCTGGACCTGCTTCATCATGTTCATATTCATGCCGCCGCCCATGCCGCCAAATCCACGGCTGTTGAATCCCTTTGCCATCGGTCGCAACTCCTTTATTCCTGAATAATAATGTTGTCAAACTGCTGGCCCAATGCCAACAGATCCTCTAAATTGTCATGCTCTTGTTCTCCAGCGTCAGAGACTGCGGGAGCCTGCTTTGGGGGTGCCCCCACCTTTACCACACAGCGTACCGCGCCGCCTGTCTGCGCACCAGCCAGCTTTGCCAGTGCTTCCAGCACCGCAGGGGTCCCTACCATGTTTTGGGTAAACGGGTTATCCACCCAAAGGGTCAGTGTCCCTGCGTCCAAAACACCCTGTACCGCTGACGGATTGCTCAGGAATGGATAGACCGCCGGGAATTTGCCCCGCAGTGCGGTTACCAGTCCAGGCCACAAATCCGCCAGGGCGGAAGCCTGCCGCTCAGGTGCGGGCTGGACAGAAGCCTCAGGCCGTGCGGATCGTGGGGCCTGGACCGGGGGTATAGTCTGGACCGGAGGTTCCGGCTCATACCCCACCGGCTCTCCCGGCTCCTCGGGCAACGGAGGCCGTTCCTCCTCCCAGGGCGGCAGATCCTCCGGCTGCTGTTGAATGGGCCGCTGTGTACGCTTCTGCTGGGCAGGCGGAACAGCACAGGTGGCCGGCACACCGCCTGCCAGCAACTCCTCCACCCGGGACAGCCTGGCGTTAAGACCTGCCAGACTCTCGTCCAAAGCGGGATCACACAGGCGAATCAGGCAAAGCTCCGTGTCGGTGCGGCGGTTTCCGCTGCGGGAGAGTTCTGCCAGGGTGGTCTGTAAGATGCTTAGCATCTGTACCAAACGGGGCGTCTGGAACAGGTTGGACAGCTTGCGCATGGTGTTCTCGTCGTAGCCTCCGGTTAACAGCGCCGCTCCCCCTTTGGGAGCAGTCTTGCGTACCAGAAGGTCTCGGACCAAGGCGGACAGTTCCCCCAGCAGACTGCCCATCTCCTTACCCGCGCCATACAGGCGGGCCAGGGTCTCCAGGGCAGCGGCGGTATCTCCCCCACCGATCTGCTCCAGCAGACAGGCAGTCTCCAGATTGCCTGCCAGTCCCAGGGCATCCAGCACCTCCTGTTCCCCGATAGGGCCGTCTGGGGTAGCGCACTGGTCCAGCAAAGACAGAGCGTCCCGCATACCGCCGTCGGCCAGACGGGCCAGCAGGTTGGCCCCCTCCCCTCTCAGCTCCATCCCTTCCTGCCGGGCCACATAAGCCAGCCGGGCGGCGATATCCCCCGGCAGGATGCGCTTGAATGCAAACTGCTGGCACCGGGATTTGATGGTGGCCGGGACCTTGTGGAGTTCGGTGGTGGCCAGAATGAACATCAGATGTTCCGGGGGCTCCTCCAAAATCTTCAGCAGGGCGTTGAACGCCGCGGTGGAGAGCATGTGGACCTCATCCACAATGTACACCCGCTTGCGGACGGCGGCGGGGGTATAGACCGCCTCCTCCCGCAGGGCCCGGACCTGGTCCACGCCGTTGTTGGAGGCGGCGTCCAGTTCCAGCACATCCAGAATGGAGCCGTTCTCAATCCCCAGGCAGGAGGGGCACTGATTGCAGGGGTTGCCGTTGACCGGGTGCTCACAGTTCACCGCCCGGGACAGGATCTTGGCACAGGTGGTCTTACCGGTCCCCCGCGTACCCGTAAACAGATAGGCGTGGGAGAGGCGGCCGGTCTCCACCTGCCGTTTCAGCGTGTCGGTGATATGGGACTGGCCCACCACATCGTCAAAGGTACGGGGCCGCCATTTTCGGTATAAAGCCTGGTACACACCGATCACCTCGACAGTAAAATAAAAAGAGAGAGGCGGAGGATGCGGAAAGCCGCGTCGCTTCGCCCCTCCCTCTCTTGTCCGAACCATGGCAAGACCGCACACCGGCCTTTGGAATCAGCGCTATGCCCGTTACCCTGGCAGCCGGCTCAGGAGCGGGACCCCCGCGGCACAGGTCACGGTCCGCTTAGTGCTGCTCGGTTCCCCGCCTGACACGGTTCACGGGGCGACCTTGCGCGGGACCGATCCATCATCGCTGCTTACCGGGGTCAGACGACACAACGCAGATCCGGGGGCCGGGATTCATCCCTGCTGTAGCGGGTTGCAGGTACAGGGCACCGCTAACTCCCCGACTAGTGCGGCCTTGCCGTGGACCGGACGCGTCAGCGCCGTCCGCTGGAAGGCTGTATTTGATATCATACATCATTTCCGGCAAATTATCAATATCAGTTTTCACTTTTTTTCAAAAACCTCTTTACAACCGTCTGAATTATGCTATAATACTGGAGTGTCAGGCGTTTGCCGCCTGCAAAAATAGAATATGGGCCTATAGCTCAGCTGGGAGCGCACGCGGGCCAGTTATATGCCCTCTCTTTTGGGCCGGTGGCTCACATGGCTCCCATCCGGTTCGCATCCCTTAGATTAAAACTTCATATCGTCATATGTTTGGTCCGGTGACCCACTTGGCAGTCAACCGTGACAGATATATGGGCCCATAGCTCAGTTGGGAGAGCGTTCGGTTCGCATCCGAGAGGTCGAGGGTTCGAATCCCTTTGGGTCCACCAAAAGAGAGCCATACGAACCGCAAAGCCACCATCTACATGGTCGGCGGTATGTTCGTGTTGGCCTGTCCGCTCAAAGCGGAGTAATAAAAAAAGGCTACCGTTTAGGGAATCTTCCCCTATACGGTAGCCTTTTTTATGTTTTGTAACCTATTTCGTTATTTTCTAACAAAAGCCTGCGGGATTCTAAAATAACTGCTAGAATCCAACAAAAAGGAGCATGGCTATGATTAGGATTTTACTGTCCACCCGGCTTGGCGAGCGGAGGTGGACTCAGGCTGATCTCGCCCGTGCAACGGGTATACGTCCAAACACAGTGGGGGAACTATATCATGAGTTGGCAGAGCGGATCAACCTTGAGCACATAGACTTGATATGCGAAGCCCTTGGCTGTGAGGTTTCAGACCTTCTCACCCGCGAACCAAACAGTGAGCCAAGGGTACGGAGCCGGACAGGTGCACCGATACATAACAAGAAATAAACCACTCCCCGGCCCGGACATTATTTGTCCGGGCCTTTTGTTATTTCCACAACATCTTCGATTCGGCAATTAAGGGCAAGGCAGATCCGCTCTAATACGTCAAGGGCCACATGCTGGTCTTTGTTCAGCTTCGAGAGCGTCCCGGTGCTGATGCCGGCCATCTCCACCAGTTGCATCTTCTTGAGGCCTCGGTCAACCAGTGTGTGCCACAGTGGTCGGTAAGAAACCATGAGCTCACCTCCTTTGAGCATACATTAGCACAATACTTTCAAGTTGTCAAAAGTTTTTTCTAAAAAATCAAAAATAACTGTTGACAAGACGATACTCGCGGTGTATCGTATACCCACAAGAACTCAACAGAAACAAACAATAACTTGAAAGAAACAAAGGAGAAGTTAAAAATGAAACGCCTTATCTACTCTACCTTCCGCGAGGGCTATGGTACCGACCAGGTTCGCAAGACCATGACTGTGGGCGAGCTGATTGCCTTCCTGGAGGACTACGACGAGAACACCCCGATTTACCTTGGCTTCGACAACGGATACACCTACGGTGGTATCACCGAGGGCCGTTTCGAGGAGGACTACGGAGAGGACGGCGAGGACGAATGAAGCGGGTCAAGGTCGAGTGGTGCGAAAACTTCATCAAGGCCCGGTTCACAAAGCACCACGCATTTTCGGGGCCGAATGCCGGGATCGAGGTCAACTGCTTCTGGAAGATGGCGGAAGCCTCCGGCTTATGGGAGCGCGGCACCTACGGCACTCCGATGAGCGAGGCTCTTGGGAATCTTACCACTGTGGAGACGATCCGCGGCGAAGATGGCAAGCGGCTGTTCGATGCCTTCAAGCTCAAGCCGGGTGCAGCCGGCAGAAAGGATAACTGACCTATGGAAAACAACAAGTACGATTTGCAGCGCAGAGTCCTTGCCGCCAAGTATGCGGATATCCTCCAGGGCTTCGAGGAGGCCCGAGACGACCGGCGCATCGCCTGGAACTGCTACCAACAGATCCTCACCGCCTGTGAAGCCATGCGGGATAGCGGAGTGGAAAACAACTTCATCTGCTGTGCGGTCAACAAGGACATCCGGGAGCAGGAGGCGGAGATTGACGAAATCATCACCCGGTTTACCGGCAAGGTTTACAAGGGCGCCCGATGGGTGGATATCCGGGAGAAAATGAAGGGCAAAAAATTCACCTACGACTATGTGGACTGTGTAATCGGCATTATGGTATCGAAAGAGGCGGCCCGGAAACTGCTCCGGGAACAGCTCTACGATATGCGGAACGAGCTCACCAGGGAACACTACTTCGATATGTACGAATACATCAACGCCAGAACAGCCTGACCCATCCATCAAACACAACGCCTGACCTACCGGGCCTACGGGGAGAAAGGAATTCACTATGAACAAGACCGAGTACATGAACACCATCAACGAGAAGCTGACCGCCGCCGAGGCTCTTTGCGCCGACCTCCGCAAGCTCCGTATTCTGCAGAAGCTTACCAAGGACATCCCCAACGCCGCGGAGCTGGTCTCTACCGAGGCCCTGTCCAAGACCATCACCGCCAAGGAGACCGAACTGAAGGTGGTGCGTGGGGAGCTCCAGAAGGCCCGCCGGATCGTGAAGAAGCTGGATGAAATCGAGGCCATCGAGAGCGGCACCGCCCCGGCCCCCGCGCCCAAGAAGCAGACCACGAAGAAGCCTGCGGCCAAGAAGCCCGCAAAGGCCAAGGCCGCGCAGACCACCAAGGAGCCCCAGGCCGCCGATACCGCGGCGGCCTGACTCCGGGGGGATGCAGTTCCGTGAAGATGGAAGATTACACGGTGGAGTTCTGCCCCTGGTGCTGTGAGGAGGTCGTCATCCACGCCGTTGGCATCACGGCCTGCCCGTCCTGCGGGAAACCGCTAGCCCCCTGCTCTGTGTGCTGGGACGCCCACGGTGGATGCCGGGAGCCCTGCCCGTATGGGTGCGCCGGCGCAGAGGCGGATGAACAGAAGCCAGTCACCACTCCGCCGATCACCCAGGAAGAGATTGACTTCGTTATGGCGAACTACTGAACGAGGGGGACTTGCCGTGAGCCACAAGGAAATGATTGAGAAATTCGCCAGGAAGCAGTGCGAGGGGGACCACCCGTGTCCCCGCTGTGGCCGGTGGGCCATGGACGAGAAGCCCACACGAAACGCCCTGAGCCGCCGGGCCGATGTCTATGTGTGCGACGCCTGCGGAATGCTTGAGGGGATCGAGGATATGCCCCATAATTTTAAGTTCCCGTTGTCCGCCTGGGCAATCGTGAAGAATCCAGCGGCGTTTGGGATGCCGCTGCAGCTCGTTCTGCTGGACCGCGACAGCTGGAGCCGCCCAGTCTACGAGTGCGGCGGCTGGCTGTATGTCGACGTCGACCCACGCGCGGGCCGCCAGCCGTCCATCTGTACGAAGCAGGATAACGACTTCGATGGGGAGCCCTGCGCCCCGCTCCCGGAGGGAACGGAGGTCAAGTTCATCCCCCATCGTGATATCTGGTAACCCCCGCCTGATGATGACCCACTGGGTGCGGGCCGAAACGCCCCGCTCAGGGGCGTCGCGGGAACCCGTCGGCACAGGGGAGAATTGCCGCCCCTTTTACATACACGACATCGAAAGTCGAGTAGGAGGTATGCATATGAAGCACTACACAAAAAAAGAGTGGGACAAGATGGTGGCGCAATGCCCAGGCTATTTCGGCAAATGGGAGCCAACGCCGTTTAACCTTGACCGTGTGGCAGCGGGAGAACTGCCCGCCGAATACATAGGCCGCAGGAACATGATGACCTACGAGCCTGGAACGGGGACGGTTTTGCTGACGGAAGGCGCGCATTTTACCATAGAGGAGTAACGGCCATGAGTAGAGATTGGACACGTGCCGAAATCCAAGCTGTCAGCTCCGCCATGAAGGCCAAAGGGAACATGGGCTATGAGGAATTCTGCGCCTATCTGGAGCAATGCACCGAGAAGGTCGTAATTGTTCACTTGTCCGATGGCGACACCATCACAACCAGAATTCACGGTACAGACGAGGACATCCGCGCCTATTACCGGGTCGGCTCCCGGCTCAATATGGGGATGGTTGGTGACCGACTGGTGGATATTGTCGCAGTTGATATCGTAGACCCAATTAGGAATACCCTCTGACGAGCCCATAGGCGAGTTGCAACGACCGTTTTAACAGAACGAAGGGTTAATCCACAGTCATGAATTGAACTCGTCTTACGTAACCGTAAAATCTCCCGGCGTATAAAAAGGCCGCCATCTCAGTGCGCAGGCATTGAGATGGCGGTCGGCATTTT
>NZ_CALWXV010000067.1 GCF_944385615.1 uncultured Flavonifractor sp.
GGTATTTATGGATGAAATATGGGCTGAGAATATGATTTCTCAGCCCATACGTTACCTTTGTCAACAGGTCCTTTTCTTTCCTCACTCTGCCCGTTTGATGGGCTGCCGGATGACGGTTTTCAGTTTTTCCGGCTTGCACCGCCGCACATCGCTCAAATAGATCTCGTGGTGGAAACGCCCTTCTCTGAAATCCGCCTCATAGCCCTGATCCTTGGCGTACTCCTCCATGGCGGCCACGGTGGTGGGCTCGTCGTCATAGGGGTCAATGTGCATGCATTGGACGCACAGACCTTCCTCCCAGGAGAAAAATTCCACCTTGGAAAAGTCCCGCTGTTTCTTCTCCGCGGCCTCCCGGACAGCCCAGCGGAAGGCCTCTTCTGTCACAAACTCAGGCAGGCGGATGAGGGAGATCCACCGGAAATCCGCCTTGCGGGAATAGTCCACGCCCTGGATATCCTCCTGCCACCAAAGGCCCTCCAGGGGCGGCACCACATAGTCGAAGTAGCCCTTCAGACGATGCTGTCCCATCTTGCTCATTTTGATGGTGTAGGCCACAGCGTAAAACAGTTCCAGGGCCTGCTTGTAAGCGCCGCCCTCCTCGTTGGGATCGCCCTGCCCCTGCACCGCCAGAAAGTTCATGGCGGGTACGGTGATGATGCCGGGTTTCTTAGGGGGCATGTAGAACTCCTTATACTCCTTCTTATAGTCGAAGACCACGGTTATTTCCACCTTTTCTTCGGCTGGGCCTGAAGGGCCAGACAGGTGAGGCGGGTAAGGTCGGCCATGGTGTCCCGGTCGTCCACATCCTCCACCCAGATGTAGTCCCTGGCACCATCATAGGGCGGAGCCTTGGGCAGATGGGGAAAGGCCGCCTCACCCGCCGGGGTGACCTTTATAAAAAGCTGGTCGTCGCAGATGACGGCGAAAAATATGCCGTCGCAGTAGACACCATATTCACCGAACATCTTCCGACTGCGGATGTCGCCCGCGTCCCGCAGCTGCTCGGCCACATAGTCCACAAAGTCCTGATGAGAGGCCATACTAATCCCTCCTGTAGCGGTCGGCCAGCACTTTTGTCAACGCACCAAGCCGCTCCCGCAGCTCCTCCGGTTCCCGCAGCTCTGCCTTGTCTCCAAAGGTGAGCACCTAGCTGAGCACGCTATCGGCATCGGGAAGGCCACCCGTGAAGCGCAGCCGCCCGTCCAACTCCACGGTAAAGCAGTCCGCCCCGTATTCCTCCACCAGCCGCCAGCGGCAGGACGGATGAAAGAGAACAGTCACCTGATACTTGATCGAAAAGATCTGTTCCGGCTCCAGGTCGGGTAAGGGTGCGGACCGGGGATCAAAGGGTTCCCCAGTGGTGAGCTCTGTCATGCGGTTCAATTTGAACATGCGGAAATCCTTACGCATCCGGCACCAGCCCCACACATACCAGGTGGACCAGTGGAACACCAGATAGTAGGGCTCCACGGTGCGCACCGATTCCCCCTTGGGGGAGAAGTAGGTAAAGCGGATGGCGTGGTGCTGCTCAATGGCCTCTTGGATAAACTCAATTTTGGGCGGCAGGCTGGTTTTATACCAAGAGGAGAGGTCGATGAGCATGTGGGTGCCGCTGGGCATCAGGCTGTCTGTCCCAGCGGACAGTTTCTCCATCAGTTGGGCGTAGCGCCGGGTGCCGCTGACACTGTCCAAACTCCGCAGCCCCGCCAGAATAGCTTGCATCTCCGGAGCGGTGAGCACCGTCCGGTCCACTCGGTAGCCCTCCATGATGAAGATGCCGCCCCCAGCCCCCTGAGCCGTGGCGATGGGGATGCCTGCCCGACAAAGCGATTCGATGTCCCGCTGGATGGTCCGCCTGGACACTTCGAACTGCTCTGCCAGCTCCGGGGCGGTGACCTTCTCCCGCTGAAGCAAAATGGACAGGATGCCAATGAGCCGCTCCATCTTCATGGGGTACACCGCCTTTCGCATTTCTGTCTGCATTATAGCATAGGAACACGACAACTGTCTGTCATGTTTATCCTAGAGAAAAACTTTTGCCGGTGGGATCTGGGATTGTCTTGCCGTGGAGGGCATGGTATCATGGAGGCAGATTTTCCGGGAGGTAGCGGACATGGAAGATCAGTTTCTCAATCTAACAGAAGGAAATCTGGATCGGGAGCATCTGTGCTGCATCATTCGCAGCAAGAAGCCTCACCCCGGCGTGGAGGCCAAGCGGGTTTGGCTCCGGGAGGGACATGTGTTCCGCAAGCTGAACGCCAAGGGCGTGGTGTTCATCGAGTATGCTCCGCTGGAGACCGCCTGGGTGCCGGTGGAAGGGGATAACTACTTCTATATCTACTGCCTGTGGGTCAGCAGGGAGTTCAAGGGCAAGGGCTACGGCAGGCAACTAATGGAGTACTGCCTGTCCGATGCCAGGGCCAAGGGGAAGTCCGGCGTGTGTATGCTGGGGGCGGAAAAGCAAAAGGCCTGGCTCTCAGACCAGGCCTTCGCGGAGAAGTATGGGTTTGAAACCGTGGATACCACCCCGGACGGCTATCGGCTGCTGGCCCTCTCCTTTGACGGGACGAAGCCCCGCTTTGGGGAGAACGCCAAACGGCAGGCGATTGAGCCTCAGGAGTTGACCATTTATTACAGTTCCCAGTGTCCCTACATTTATCAGAGTGTGGAGTTGGTGCGCAAGACATGCGAAGAACTGGAGACACCCTGCACCCTCATTTCGGTGGACACCTTGGAAAAGGCCAAGGCCTTGCCCTGTGTGTTCAATAACTGGGCGGTATTCTATCAGGGAAAGTTCGTGACGGTAAATCTGCTGGACGCCGCCGCGCTGAAGCGGCTTCTGAAAAAATAAGGTGTGCCTATGGAAATCAGAAAAGTGGAGACGGACAAAAAGAGATATCTCGACTTACTGCTGCTGGCCGACGAGCAGGAGGACATGGTGGACCGCTATCTGGAGCGTGGGACCATGTATGTGCTGAGGGATGACGGCGTCAAGGCAGAATGCGTGGTAACCGACGAAGGAAAAGGTATCCTGGAGCTGAAGAACATCGCTGTGGAGCCTGCCGCTCAGGGCAAGGGCTATGGAAAAGCCATAGTGGACTTTCTCGTCCGAACCTACACAGGACAGTATGGCGGTGCTGCAGGTGGGTACCGGAGACAGCCCCGCCACCATCCCGTTTTATGAAGCCTGCGGCTTTCGCAGGCATCATCTGGTCAAGAACTTTTTTACTGACCACTACGACCACCCCATCTACGAGGGCGGGGTGTAGCTGGTGGATATGGTGTACCTGCAAAGGAAACTGTAAACATGGGAAGTGGGCGCTGCGGACGAATTGAGCGGTTGTCACTGATATGACGGATGCGGTGATGTCAGCGATCCGCTCCATCAATGGCAGGCCACCAGACGGACATTGACAGGCAACAGCACGTGGTATAGTATTTACAATAGCAAAGCGAGGTGAGCACGATGTTATTCGGAAAATTCTGTATTGATTTCGGCTCCGTACAAATGGATACCACAAAACATTGTGCGGAGCCTTTTCGGACCGTCAAGTTGTAAAACCGGGGGGCCAGGGCAGAAAATCGCTGCCTTTGGTTTTTGCACCCTTTTTGCAGACTGACAGGGCAAGATAGTTTATTTTGGGCCGCGGACGATGTTTGTCTGCGGCCTTTTGTTATGCTCATTTCAAGGGCGATGGAACAGAGGGCGCACAGCATTGTGCTGCCCTCTTTCGTTTTGAAAGGAAGATATTACATGACCCAAGATCAAAATTTATTGACCGGGAGCGTGCTGAAAAAACTGATCCGGTTTGCATTCCCGCTTTTTCTGGCCAACCTGCTGCAGGCCCTCTACAATGTGGTGGATATGCTGGTGGTAGGGAAAATTGTAGGCGAGATCGGCCTGGCCGCCATTAGCAATGCCTCCATGCTGTGCTTTATCATCAATTCCCTCTGTATCGGACTGACCATGGGCGGGAGTGTTTTGGTTGCCCAGTACAAAGGAGCGGGCGACCAAAAGGGCCAGCGTGACACTATCGGAATGCTATTTCTCCTGTCGCTGGCGACCTCCGTTGTGGTTACCATGCTCGGCCTTGCCGTCTATGAGCCTCTGTTCCGGGCACTGGATGTTCCAGCAGAGGCCTATCCGGATGCCTGCGGCTATATGGAGATCATCTGCTGGGGGACCGTATTCGTCTTTGGCTACAACACGGTCAGCTCTATTCTGAAGGGACTGGGAAATTCCAAAACACCGCTCTTTTTTGTGGGTGTCGCCACTATTCTAAACATCTTGCTGGATGTACTGCTGGCAGGGCCGTGCTCCATGGGTACGGTCGGCGCGGCTTGGGCCACAATCACTGCCCAAGGCGTTTCCTTTGTGGGATCGTTGGCATATCTGAAACGGTACCAGCTGAGCGTTTCCCTCAGAAAGATTGAGTTTCGCCGGGAAATACTGTTTGCCATTTTGAAGGTAGGCCTGCCCACCGCCATCCAAATGGTGGTGGTGAACACGGCCTATCTGCTGGTAACTGGAATGCTCAATCCCTTTGGCACCTCGGTGGCCGCTGCCTCCGGCGTAGGATTGAAGATCAACACCTTTGCTGGGATGCACTGCTGGGCTATTGGACAGGCAATTACTGCCATGGTGGGCCAGTGTGTGGGAGCCGGCCAGATCCGGCGGGCCCGCCAGGTGGTGCGGTCCGGTCTGCTGCTGAACCTAGCTGTCACAGCGGCGGTAGTGGTGACGGTCCAGTTTCTGGCGGAACCCCTCATCCGCCTGTTTGACAGCACCAGTCCGGAGGTGATCCGGGTCGGCGTGCTATACCTGCGCCTATGCTGTGGGGTCAACAGCTTGGCTTATGCCGCCATGTACACGCTGGATTCCTTTGCCATCGGTGTGGGCTCGGCCCATGTGGCCATGGTCAATGCCCTGCTGGACGCGGTGGTGGTGCGCCTGCCAGTGGGGTGGCTGCTGGCCTTTTCCTTTTCCGTGGGCTTTCCCGGAATCTATCTGGGCCAAGCCCTTTCGCCCATCCTGCCCGCTCTGGTTGGGCTCATCTATTTCAAAAGCAGAGTCTGGGAAAGAAAACGTTGGTGCGTGAGCCTTCGAGAGAGGGCAGCCGAAACGAATAAGAGGAGGAAAAGAATATGAATCCATCAGACATCTATCCCCGGACAGGAGATACACAGACCGTCTATCTCAACCAAGTCGTGACAGATCCCAGCATCGTCGTAGGGGACTACACCATGTACAACGACTTTGTCCATGACCCCGTTGACTTCGAGAAGAACAATGTGCTGTATCACTATCCCGTCAACCACGACCGGCTGGTGATCGGCAAGTTCTGCTCCATCGCCTGTGGGGCGAAGTTCCTCTTCAACAGTGCCAACCACAGCTTAAAATCCCTCTCCACCTATCCCTTTCCCATCTTTTTTGAGGCGTGGGGACTGAACCGGAGTCAGGTGGCCAGAGCCTGGGACAACAAGGGTGACATTGTCATCGGAAACGATGTGTGGATTGGCTACGATGCGGCCATCCTGGCGGGGGTGACAGTTGGTGACGGAGCCATCATCGGCGCCCGGGCCGTCGTAACAAAGGATGTCCCGCCCTATACCATTGTGGGCGGTGTCCCGGCTAAGCCAATCCGAAAGCGGTTTTCCGCGGACACAATTACCGCGCTGTTGGAGTTGCGGTGGTGGGACTGGCCGGTGGAACGGATCCAGGCCAATTTGAACGTAATTCAATCGGGACGGCTGGATCAAATCAGATGACCTGTTTTGCCGTAAAGTTCGGTCTGTCCCTATTCAAATGACACAAATCAAAAAATACATCCCTCTGGAAACCACAGATTTCAGAGGGATGTATTCATGTTTCGGGCTGTTTCCAGTGGTTCAGCTTTGGTAGCTGAGTTTCAAAATAGCCTCTAATTTGCTCAGAGGACCAGGATTCATTGGATATATGACTTTCCAGGAAATTCAGCAGTTCCTCAAAGCTCGTGTAGACGAATTTCCCATTGGCATAAAACCACTTGCAGTACTCCTCGTTGAAGGTGCCGTCCAGCTCTCGGCTAATGTTGGAGTCTTCTAGGGGCATACTGCAGCCAAAAAGCGAGGTGTTTTTCCGAGTCAGGCGTATCAATATCGTGACCCCCGTTTACAAGGAGAAGGGCGAACCGCTCCGGGATATTCTGCTGAAGTTGATGCTGGCTGACATTGAGCCACGCTGACCGACCGGCGACATCCTTAACACTGTCCGTGAGCAGAGGTATAATATTTATAGGATAAAACCTCTTGTTTGACGGCAGAAAGGAGGATATTTTGAAACAGTCAAGCAAGAAATTCTCTACCGGAACAGCCGCTCTCTATTGTCGGCTGAGCCGTGATGATAATATGGACAGCGAGTCCAACAGCATCCAGAACCATGATGTAATTTATAAAGGGTGGATTACACCACCGAAAATTACATCATGACTGCGGCTCATTTGTGGCGAATGAAAAGACAGTTGTGACAAGGAGGAATGCCCCGTACCTGACCGTAGCTGTCAACCTCATACATTCCCACAAAGGAGGCCATTATGGAACTGACCTACACGCAATGCGGGGACTACCTGATCCCCGACCTCGTATTATCAGACACAAGTGAGTACCACATCGGCAAATATGGCCGGATGCGACGCGCCTATCTGAGAGACCACCGTATAGCCATTTACAGTACCCTGCTGCTCACAGAAAAACTCTTTCCCCATTTGGCGGAAACCGACGCCGCCTGCAAAAATCGGCTGGAAATCATTGAAGCTGAGATGATGCGCCGGGAAGGCGTGACCGAGGCACTGAAAGCCGACAACCAGATGGAGTGGGTACGCCGGAGGAACAGCATCCACAGCCGGGCAGAAGAAATCGTTCTGCATGAACTTGTGTACACAGAATAAGCAGCAATGCCCTCGCAGCAAGCCGTATAAGCCTGCTGCGAGGGCATTTTTGCGTTATTTCAGCAACTTCCAGTATCCTTTGCGGTCGGAACCAACACGCTCGATTAAGCCGTTCTCTTTGAGCATTTTCAATCTTAGCGATAC
>NZ_CALWXV010000068.1 GCF_944385615.1 uncultured Flavonifractor sp.
CCCAACGTGAAGAAGTACGGCGACGACGTGAAGGTGTCCATGTACATGTACGACCGTCCCTCCTGGACCGGCGAGGTCTACGAGACCGAGGCTTACTTCCCCACCTGGATCAACAAGGAGAACGCCGCTCACGTGCAGGCTCTGGCCGACGCCCACCACGCCCTGTTCGGCGAGGAGCGCATCGGGCCCGACGGCGCCATGCACCTGCGTCACCGTCCTCTGATCGACAAGTGGACCTTCTCCACCAACGGCGTTGCCATCCAGGGCCGCTACGGCATCCCCTGCGTGGGCTTCGGCCCCGGCGCCGAGTCTCAGGCTCACGCCCCCAACGAGATCACCTGGAAGCAGGATCTGGTCTCCTGCGCCGCCCTGTACGCCGCCGTGCCCGGCCTGTACAAGGAGGAGAACAAGACCGCCGATGTGTCTCAGTTCCGCGCCGGCAAGACCAATAACGATATTAAGTAAGAAGCGCTGAATCGCTGAGCATTGAATCCGTCCCATTGGGGCGGCCCCATGGCCGCCCCTGCGGATATGCCAACCCCGTATCCACCCATCAACCGACTATATTAAAAAAAGGAGATCGATTGCAATGGACAAGACTCTGCAGATGTATATCGACAAGCTGAATGCCCTGAACTTCAAGGAGATGTACGAGGGCGACTTCTTCCTGACCTGGGACAAGAGCGACGACGAGATCGAGGCTGTCTTCACCGTGGCCGACGCTCTGCGCTACATGCGTGAGAACAACATCTCTACCAAGATTTTTGAGTCCGGCCTGGGCATCTCCCTGTTCCGCGACAACTCCACCCGTACCCGTTTCTCCTTTGCTTCCGCCTGTAACCTGCTGGGCCTGGAGGTTCAGGATCTGGACGAGGGCAAGAGTCAGATCGCTCACGGCGAGACCGTCCGCGAGACCGCTAACATGATCTCCTTCATGGCTGACGTTATCGGTATCCGCGATGATATGTACATCGGCAAGGGCCACACCTATCAGAAGGAAGTGGTCGAGGCCGTGACCCAGGGCCACAAGGACGGCGTTCTGGAGCAGAAGCCCACCCTGGTCAACCTGCAGTGCGACATCGACCACCCCACTCAGGCCATGGCCGATATGCTGCACATCATCCATCACTTCGGCGGCGTGGAGAACCTGAAGGGCAAGAAGATCGCCATGACCTGGGCCTACAGCCCCTCTTACGGCAAGCCCCTCTCCGTGCCCCAGGGCATCATCGGCCTGATGAGCCGCTTCGGCATGGACGTTGTCCTGGCTCACCCCGAGGGATACGAGGTTATGCCTGAGGTTGAGGAGGTTGCCAAGAAGAACGCCGAGAAGTCCGGCGGCACCTTCACCAAGACCAACAGCATGGCTGAGGCCTTCAAGGATGCCGACATCGTGTATCCCAAGAGCTGGGCTCCCTTCGCCGCCATGGAGAAGCGCACCAACCTGTACGCTGAGGGCGACACCGACGGCATCAAGGCTCTGGAGAAAGAGCTGCTGGCTCAGAACGCCAACCACAAGGATTGGTGCTGCACCGAGGAGCTGATGAAGACCACCCGCGACGGCAAGGCCCTGTACATGCACTGCCTGCCCGCCGACATCAACGACGTGTCCTGCAAGGACGGTGAGGTCGAGGCTTCCGTGTTCGATCGCTATCGTGATCCTCTGTACAAGGAGGCTTCCTATAAGCCCTACATCATTGCCGCTATGATCTTCCTGGCCAAGGTCAAGGATCCCCAGGCCACTCTGAAGGCTCTGGAGGAGCGCGGCATGGCTCGTTGGTTCCAGAAGTAATTGATTCCGATTCCTGACTGACTTCCAGTTTCCTTCCCCTTCCTGATTGAGGCCCGTCCGCATAGGTCTACCTGCCTGATTCTGTGCGGATGGGCCCAACTATTTCAAAAGTGAAATACTAAGGGTAAAACCGATATATAAAATTACAATAATGAGGTGTTTTTATGATGGGCAAGCGCATTGTAATTGCCCTGGGCGGCAATCTCCCCAGGACAGCGGCGCTGTCCTGGGGACTCCTCAAGATTTGATATGCTCGGCGGAAGTGAATTCCGCCTGCGCCAAGGTTTTGCCAGAGGCAAAACCCTTGAACGCGCCGGAGGCGCGGTGAGCATTGCCGCCCTCTCGGAGTTTAAGATGCTAAAATGATAAGGATGAGGTGTTTTTATTATGGGCAAGCGCATTGTAATTGCTTTGGGCGGCAACGCTCTGGGTAACAATCTTCCTGAGCAGATGATCGCCGTAAAGCAGACCGCCAAGGCCATCGTGGACCTGATCCAGGAGGGCCATGAGGTGGTTATCGCCCACGGCAACGGCCCCCAGGTGGGCATGATCCAGAAGGCCATGACCGAGCTGACCCGTTCCGATCCTGAGAAGTACATTCCTTGCCCCCTGTCCGTGTGCGTGGCTATGAGCCAGGGCTACATCGGCTATGACCTGCAGAACGCCCTGCGGGAGGAGCTGCTGGACCGTGGCATCAACAAGGGTGTGGCCACCGTGCTCACCCAGGTGGAGGTGGACCCCGAGGACAAGGCTTTCCAGAATCCCACCAAGCCCATCGGTGCTTTCATGACCAAGGAAGAGGCCGACAAGATGGTGGCCGAGCGCGGCTACAACGTCATCGAGGACGCCGGCCGTGGCTATCGCCGTGTGGTGGCCTCTCCCAAGCCCCAGTCCATCATTGAGATCCAGTCCATCCGGGACATGGTGGCCGCCGGCCTGGTGGTGGTGGCCTGCGGCGGCGGCGGTATCCCCGTCTACAAGACCGAGGGCCATCACCTGAAGGGCGCTGCTGCCGTCATCGACAAGGACTTCGCTTCCTGCGTGCTGGCCCAGCAGCTGGAGGCCGACACCCTCATCATTCTCACCGCTGTTGAGAAGGTGGCCATCAACTTCGGCAAGCCCGATGAGAAGTGGCTGGACGAGCTGACTCCCGACGAGGCCCGCAAGTACATGGACGAGGGCCACTTCGCCCCCGGCTCCATGCTCCCCAAGGTGCAGGCTGCCGTGCAGTTTGCCGAGAGCGCTCCCGGCCGTTCCGCCCTCATCACCCTGCTGGAGAAGGCCAAGGACGGCGTGGCTGGTAAGACCGGTACCGCGATCCATCAGTAATTCCAATCAAGCAGACACGCCCCAGGAAACCTCCTGGGGCGTGTCTTTTCGGAAAAAACCGTTCCCCCTCTGCCACTGGCAGAGGGGGAACGGTTTTCCTATTTGGTTCAGTTCTGGGGGATGGGTAAAGTCACCGTGAAGGTAGAACCCTTACCTACCTCACTTTCCAGGCCCACGGTGCCGCCGTAGAGCTGGGTGATGTGCTTGACAATGGCCAGCCCCAGACCGGTGCCGCCGTTTTTGCGGGCCCGGCCCTTTTCCACCCGGTAGAACCGCTCAAACACCCGGCTCTGGTCCTCTTCCGGGATGCCGATGCCGTTGTCCTGGACGGAAATGATGACCTTGCCGTTCTGGACGGCCACCCGGGTGGTGACCACGCCGCCGTTCTCACTGTATTTGATGCCGTTGCCCATCAGGTTGAACAGCAGTTCTTTCAACCGGCTCATGGGGACGGCCACGGTGGCGGCCTCACCCTCCACAGCCAGCGTCACACCGGCTTCTTTGGCGGAGGGCTCCAGCAGGGAGGCGGTCTCCTGGGCGGCCTCCAGCACAGCGGAGCGCTCCTCTGTCTGGTCGATGGTCACCGACTCCAGCTCAGACAGCTTGAGAATGTCGTTGATGAGATCAATGAGCCGGTCCACCTCCACCCCGATCATGGTGATAAACCGCTTCTGATCGGCAGGGGAGGCCACCATACCGCTGGACAGCATATCGGTAAAGCCCTTGATGCTGGTCAGAGGAGTTTTCAGCTCATGGGATACATTGGCGGTAAATTCGCTGCGGATGCCCTCGGCTTTTTTCAGCTCGGTGACATCGGAAATCAGCAGGGAGGTGCCCACGGCCTGGCCCTCGTACTGCCGGCCGGAAACGGGGGAGACGAACAGCCGCAGGGAGCGGGCGTCCTCGGTGAGGGCGTCCACGTCAAGCACCACGGGGGTGTGCTTTTCCTGGCAGTCGTGGATGGCTTCCCGGAGCCGGCGGCTGCGGGTGAGCAGCAGCGCGCCGTCATCCTGCTCCCCCTCAGGGAAGCCGAACAGGGTGCGGGCGGCCCGGTTGATGGCCAGCACATTGCCGCTCTCATCCAGCAGGATCAGGCCCTCGTCCATGCAATCCAGAATCAGACCCACCTTGTCCCGCTCGTCGGTAATGGACTGGATGTAGCCCCCCAGCTGCTCCATCAGCTTGTCAATGTAGCGCAGGATGGGACGCAGCTCGTCGTCCGCCTGGAGTCCCTCCAGCCCGGAGGTCTTTTTACCGTCCAGTACCCCCTGAAGGGCGGTGCCCACTGAGTTGAGGGGGGCGACAATGCGGTTGGCGGTGCGGCGGGACAGCAGGAAGGCCAGCAGAATGGCGGCCACAGAGGCGATGGCAAAGCCCCAAATCCCGCCGGTGACCAGGCTGTTGATGGAGGACAGGGGCATGGAGGCCCGGCCGATCATGCCGTCGGCAAAGCGTTTGGACACATAGAGCATGGAGGTGCCCATGGTGTCCGACTGGCGCACCGCCTCGCCCCAGCCGGTGGATTCCGCCTGGGCCACCTCGGGCCGGTTGTTGTGATCCTCCAGGGTGGAGGTATCGGCGTCGGTATCGGCCAGTACGGTGCCGTCTGTGTCGATGATGGTCAGGCGTTTGTCGGGGGCGGCGGCATGGAACTGTTCTGCCAGGGCCTCCGGTTCGGTAATGGCGCTCTGGGCGTCCATCAGCACCAGCAGCTCCTGTAAGGTGTTACGGGCGGCGGCCATCTCCCGGTCGCGGAACATGAGAATACTCACCACATTGGAGATCAGCAGGGCAAATACCACGGTGAGCAGGGTCGCGCCGATGATTCGTTTCTTCATAGTTTTCTCCTCTCGCGCAGATCATAGAAAGCGGGCGGCCGTCAGGACATTTTATAGCCTACGCCCCGGACGGTGGTAATGACCTGATCGCCCAGCTTCTGCCGCAGAGACTTGACGTGCATATCCACGGTGCGGGTCTCGCCGGTATAGTCGTAGTCCCACACGGCATGAAGGATCTCGTCCCGGGTGAGGGCCACCCCGCGGCGGGAGCACAGCAACTTGAGCAGCTCAAATTCCTTGAAGGTGAGCTCCACCAGTTTGCCGTCCTTGCGGACCTCCCGGGCGGCGGGGTCGATCTCCAGGTCCCCGCAGGTGAGCACCTGGTCCCCCTTGCGCTGGGTACGGCGGAGCACCGCCTTTACCCGGGCCTGAAGCTCCATAATGCCAAAGGGCTTGACCACATAGTCGTCAGCCCCGTTTTCCAGCCCGGATACCCGATCCATTTCGGCCGAGCGGGCGGTGAGCATGATGACCGGCGCTTCGGCGGTATCCCGGCCCTGCCGCAGGCGGCGGAGGATCTCCAGACCGTCCATACCGGGCAGCATGATATCCAGGATAAAGAGTACCGGCGTGCTCTGGTCCGCCTCCCCCTCAAACATGGCCTCTCCCGATTCATAGGGCCGGACGGAATAGCCCACTGATTGGAAATAATAGCGGAGCATCTCCCGGATGCTCTCGTCGTCCTCCACCACCACAATGGCTCTGGACATGGGATCACCTTCCGTTTTGTATTGGCCCGGTCAGGCCTGGGGCTGGATCTCGCCGGTGACGCAGAAAATGGCCCACTGGGCGATGTTGACCGCGTGGTCCGCGATGCGCTCCAGGTACTTGGCAATGATAATCAGGTCGATGGCCTGGTCGGCCTCCTCCCGGTTCTCCACAATGAGCTCCACCAGCTCGCTTTTGATGGTGCGGAAAAGCTGGTCGATCTCGTCGTCCAGGCTGACCACCGCCTTGGCGGCGTCGGTGTCCCGGTTGACATAGGCGAAAATGGCCCGCTTGACCATGACGCCCGCCTTCTGACTCATGGTGCGGATGTCCGCCAGGGTGCGGGTCTGCTTCTGCTCCTGGAGGAGCAGGGAAATCTCAGCGATGTTGGCGCACTGGTCCCCGATGCGCTGCAAATCGGTGACCATTTTCAGTGCGGCGGAGATGGTGCGCAGGTCCCGGGCCACCGGCTGCTGCTGGAGGAGCAGCCGCAGGCAGCGGTTTTCAATGTCCCGCTCCATCTGGTCCATGTGCTTGGTCATTTCCACCGCGGATTTGGCGGCTCCGTCGTCACTGGAGGCCAGCGATTCGGTGACCACATCGATGGCGTCCTCCGCGGCGGCCGCCATGTCGATCATTTCATAGTTGAGCTCCTGGAGCTCCGCGTCAAAGGTTTTTCTCATGGGAACCTCCTGAATTAGCCAAAGCGGCCGGTGATATAGTCCTCCGTGCGCTTGTCCTTGGGAACGGAGAAGAGCTGGGTGGTGTCGCCGAACTCAATGAGCTGGCCCAGCAGGAAGAAGGCGCACTTGTCGGACACGCGGGTGGCCTGCTGCATATTGTGGGTGACGATAACGATGGTGTAGTCCTTTTTCAAATCAGAGATCAGATCCTCGATCTTGGAGGTGGAGATGGGGTCCAGAGCGGAGGTGGCCTCGTCCATCAGCAGGATGTCGGGCTCCACCGCCAGGGCGCGGGCAATGCAGATACGCTGCTGCTGGCCGCCGGACAGGCCCAGAGCCGATTTCTTCAGCCGGTCCTTTACCTCGTCCCAGATAGCAGCCCCCTGAAGGGACTTTTCCACAATGTCGTCCAGACGGCTCTTGTTTTTGATGCCGTGGGTGCGGGGGCCGTAGGCGATGTTGTCATAGATGGACATGGGGAAGGGGTTGGGCTTCTGGAACACCATGCCGATCTGCTTGCGCAGCCAGGTCACGT
>NZ_CALWXV010000069.1 GCF_944385615.1 uncultured Flavonifractor sp.
CTTGTACTTCTTTGGCCTCTATACGCCAGAAACCCGGCTTATACTTGATGCATAAACCGGGTTTCTCGACAGGCTGGATTCCATGAAAAATGGCCGCCAATGGCGGCCATTTTTCATGGAATGATAAGGTGTTACGGATGAATCCATACCAGATGCTTAAAGACGGTTGGCAAAGTCCATGGGAATGTAGGTCAGACCATCCTTGGTGTAGCAGTAGTGGGTCAGCTCCAGGTCTTCCCCACCGGACACCTTGCAGATGTAACTTTCGGGAGTCACAGTATAGGAGACGTTTTCCTTGGTCAAGGTGGTGGAACCGTCGGCGCTGTTCCAGGTAACGGTATAACCCTTGGCTTCAGCTGCGTCCCGCAGCGGTACGTCGGGCAGGAACTGGGTAGGGGCCTTCCCCGCAGCCAAGCCGGTATTATGCATCATGGTAGTGAGCAGTTTGGCATACAGGTTATCAGACAGTTTCATCTCATACTCAGACATCTGAATGCCCAGCTGGGTCACATAGGCGTCTCCAGCCTCCCGGCTCTCCTGGTATTTGGCCAGCATGACGGGAGCTTCCTCCAGCATGGTCTGATACATCCGTTCCTCTTGCTGCTTCCAGAAGTCCTTGACGCCCTGCCCGTACAGGGTACGGTTCTGTTCTGCGATGGTACAAATCCGTTTGAACATCCAGAAGGCTCCGGCGGGATCATAAGTATCTCCGTCCACCTGGTAGGCGGCCGCGGTATCCGTGATACCGGAGAAGAACGGAATGAATACAGAGTGCTCCGCGTTACCCAGGGCCAGCCAGTCAATGCTGGAGCAATAGGCCGGCCAGTCCGGGAAGGTTTGGAGGATATGAATTTGGGAGGAACGCTCCGTGCCGATGACCCGGTTTTCCTCCTGACCGGGCAGAGTCACATCCAGAGGGGTACCCTCATAGCGGTTGCGGTAGATGTCCATGACGGTAAGGACGCTTACCTTCTCGTCGGGGCTGTAGAACAGCGGGTAGAAGGTATTGGTGTCGTACTCCCCCGCCTGCGAGGGGGCCAGGATCGTCATGCCCGCCCAGTTGCGCATATTGTTATAGTCTTCCCGGGTGTTGTTGGTCACCGATTTGGCCAGGTGATAGAGCTCCCCCTCCTTTACAGCCAGACCAAGCTGGTCAATAAGAGCGAACAGACCATCTGAGTAGATGTAGCCATCCTCGGGAGTGGCTTTGGGGTCCACCAGGCCGATCATGTTCTGGTTGCCGAACACCGCCACCTTATCATCAGGCATCTTCATGGCACAGTACTGGTGTCCACCGTAGATCTCCACGATCCAGGCTTCGCTCTGGTCGGTGATCATAACGGTATTACCCTCTTCCGAGCCATACTGATCCACATAGCCCGTCAGCACATCCACAGCCTCCCGGGCATTGGTAGACACGGCGGCTACAGCGGCGGCCAAAATGGCTTCACGAAGACCGGGTTCCACAAAGGGATCGGCCTCCTCCCAAGCCGCGCAGGTAGAGGTGGACACGGTGGCGGAAATGCTCACGCCGTACTCATTGGTACAGGAGCCGGGGTACATGCCGTCGTCTCCCCGGGTGTAGTCAGGCACATAGGTGTACTTGTAGGTGGTATCAGGCAGCGGGATCTTGAAGCCGGTGGCGGTATCCTCGATATAGCGGCCGGGTACGTTCTCTACCCGGGGCTGTACCAGAAACATTTTATTGTAGTCACCCTGGCTTTGGTCCTCGCTGCGCGCGATGATGTAGGTCCCCTGATCGCTGACGTCCTTGCCCACATAAACGCCGGTGCAGGCCAGCGCGCTGGTACTCAGCAGCAGCGTGCCCGTCAGCGCCATGGACAGGATGCGAACGGACTTTTTCATGGTCGTACACATCTCCTTTTTTGTTTGAAGTACGGATACCGTGAAAAGAAACTGCCCTCCCTTCCCTTGCGTAGATTGTAAATGGTTCCGGTGCTAACAAAATAATTGCATAAAATCAGCGACTTGTCAACACGGGAAATTGTCATATTCGCCAGTTAGCGGTAAAAATAGCGGGAGATCCGACAAAAAGTCGGATCTCCCGCCGTTAGCGGTTTACTGCATGGATTCCACAATGGAGTTGGCCAGAGACTCCAGCTCGGAGGCCTTGTCGGGATGGAGGGCGGAGGCCACAGAGAGGCGGTCCCCCAGCACCGTCATGTTCTTCATCTCGTCCTCGATGAACTTCTGCATCAGGTCCCCGGACTTGGGCGCCCAGGAGCCGTTCTCAATGAGGGCAAAGGTGCGATTTTGCAGATTCAGGCCCTTCAAATGCATCAGATAGTCATGCATCACCGGATAAATGCCCAGATTATAGGTGACGCTGGCCAGCACAATGTGGCTCAGCCGGAAGGACTCGCTGACCAGGTAGGACACATGGGTGTTGGACACATCGTACACCCACACATTGGTGACGCCCTTCTCACACAGCTTGGCGGCCAGAGCCTGAGCGGCGGCCTCAGTATTGCCGTACATGGAGGCATAGGCGATCAGTACGCCCTTCTCCTCCGGCTCGTAGCGGCTCCACTTGTCATACTTATCAATGAAGTAGCCCAGATCCTTCCGCCATACGGGACCGTGGAGGGGGCAGATGTACTTGATCTGGTCCAGGATGCCGCCGGCCTTCTTCAACAGCAGCTGGATGTGGGGGCCGTACTTGCCCACAATGTTGGTGAGGTAGCGCCGGGCGTCGTCGATCCAATCCCGGTCAAAGTTGACCTCATCGGCAAAGAGCTTGCCGTCCAGGGCTCCAAAGGAGCCGAAGGCGTCGGCGGAGAAGAGCACGCCATTGGTGGTATCAAAGGTGACCATCGCTTCCGGCCAGTGGACCATGGGAGCGGCCACAAAGGTGACGTTGTGCTTGCCAAAGGAGAAGCTGTCTCCTTCCTTCACCTCGATCAGCTCGTGGCCGTCCACCTGGAAACCGAACTGGTGCATAAAGAGAAATGCCTTTTCGGTGGAAATAATCTTTACCTGGGGCCAGCGCAGCAGGATCTCTTCGATAGAGGCTCCGTGGTCAGGCTCCATGTGGTTGATGACCAGGTAATCCAGGGACCGCTCCCCCAGCAGATACTCCACATTCTCCAGCAGCTGGCGGCATACCGACCAATCCACCGTATCAAAGAGGACGGTCTTTTCGTCCAGCAGCAGATAGGCGTTGTAGCTTACACCCCGGGGAATGGGATGGATGTTTTCAAACAGGTGGAGCCGGTGGTCGTTGGCCCCGACCCAGTACAGATCTTCTGTCACATTGCGGACACAATACATGGTATTCCCTCCTTCTATATGGTTGCGCGTCTCCGCGCACGATGTTGTCATGCTCCGGCGGCTCCGCTACGGCCCACTGTTCCCCGCTCCGCGAAAAATGCCGCTCCGCCCGCCGGGCGTCGCCTGTTTTTTCGTCTGCGCGGCTCACTGTGGCCCTGCTGCGCACGCCTACGCACTCAGGCCTCAATAAACATATCCTTGCCCTCGGCGCACTCGGGGCACACCCACTCCTCGGGCAGGTTCTCAAACAGGGTGCCGGGAGCCACTTCCGCATCGGGGTCGCCCAGCTCGGGGACATACTCGTAGCCGCAGCCGCCACACACATACCGCTTGCCGATGGGCTCAGGCTTGGGAGGCGCGGGGCGCTTCATCTTCACCATGGGAGGCGCGGGCTGCTTCTCTCCGGTGTCCAGAGCGGCGGTGAGCAGGGGCAGGATCTCATTTACATCCCCCACAATGCCGTAATCGCAGTTCTTGAAGATGGGGGCGTTGCCGTTCTTGTTGATGGCCACAATGGTAGAGGCGTCCTTAATGCCCTTCAGGTGCTGGATTGCGCCCGAGATGCCGCAGGCGATGTACAGATTGCCCTTGAACTTCTGGCCGGACATACCCACATATCGGTCCAGGGGCACATACTTCAAAGTCTCGGCCACCGGACGGGAGGAACCCACGGCGGCGCCGGCGGCTTTGGCCAGAGCCTCCACCAGCTTCATATTCTTCTTATCCCCAATGCCCTGACCGGCGGAAACCACACGCTCTGCCTGGCTGATGGGAGTATCCATGGGGATGCCTACGGTAAAGTCGTGGCCGTCCTTCTTCAGGTGTTCCACCAAAGCGTTGACCTGATCGGTGGCACTCCCCTCTTTCAGCAGGATACGCTTGCGCACACCGGTGATGGGCGCGGGCTTCTTGGGCCGGCTGGAGGAACCGCCCTCGCTCTTGGGGGGCTTGCCCATGATGGCGGCCGAGATGACCACCCGCTGGATCTCGTTGGTGCCCTCGTAGATGGTAGTGATCTTGGCGTCCCGGTACATCCGCTCCACGTCCATGCCCTTCAGGAAGCCGGTACCGCCAAAGATCTGCACCGCGTCGTTGGTAACCTCCAGGGCGATATCGGAGGCGTACATCTTTGCCATGGCCGACTCGGTGCCGTAGGGCTCGTGGTGCTCCTTCAGGTCGGCGGCAGAGTATACCAGCATCCGGGCACAGCGGATCTTGGTGGCCATATCGGCCAGCTTAAAGCCGATGGACTGGTTGAAGCCGATGGGCTTGCCGAACTGGACTCGCTCCTTGGCGTACTCCACGGCGGCCTCATAGGCCCCCTGGGCGATGCCCAGAGCCTGGGCCGCGATGCCGATGCGCCCGCCGTCCAGAGTGGACATGGCGATCTTGAAGCCCTGGCCTTCCTTACCCAGCAAGTTCTCCTTGGGTACTTTTACATCGTTGAAAATGAGTTCGGCGGTGGAAGAGGAACGGATACCCATCTTGTCATAGTGGTCACCGAAGGTAAAGCCCTCCCACCCCTTCTCTACGATAAAGGCGGAAATGCCACGGGTACCGATATCGGGCGTGGTGACCGCGAAGACCACATAGGTGTCCGCCTTGGGGGCGTTGGTAATGAAAATCTTGCCGCCGTTGAGCAGCCAGTGGTCACCCTTGTCCACGGCGGTGGTCTCGGTGCCGCCGGCGTCGGAACCGGCATTGGGCTCGGTCAGGCCGAAGGCGCCGATCTTCTCACCCTTGGCCAGAGGGACCAGATATTTCTGCTTCTGCTCCTCGGTGCCGTAGGCAAAGATGGGCCAGGAGCCAAGGGACACATGGGCCGACAGAATGACGCCGGTGCCGCCGTCTACCCGGGACAGCTCTTCCACAGCGATGGCATAACTCAGGGCGTCCAGCCCGGCGCCGCCATACTCCTTGGGATAGGGAATACCCATCAGCCCCATCTCCCCCAGCTTTTTGATGGCCTCTTCGGGGAACAGATTCTCCTTGTCCATCAAAAAGGCCTGGGGCTTGACCTCTGCTTCGGCAAAGGCACGGATTTGAGCCCGCAGGGCTTCGTGTTGCTCTGTGGTCTTGAACAGCATGGCAATATCCTCCTTGTCTATCTTATTCAATAATGAGACTCATTACTTAGTATGGTCATCCTAACATATAAAAGCCCGATATGTCAATAGGGTTTTTAGCATTTTAACAAAATAAGTTCTACAGGATTATAGGGTTTATCAAACAAATTCAGCGGAGTTCCTGCTGGAACTCCGCTGAATTGTGCCCTATTGCTCACAATATTGCTGCTTCAATACTTCTATTAAAGCCTGAAGACGATGATCCCGAATGGAGTAGATCATATACTGCCCCTGTTTCTCCGCCTGGATCAAACCTCCGTCTCTCAGTCTGTGGAGGTGTTGGGACAGGGCGGGGGCGGAAATGTTAGGTACCTTCTCCCCCAGCTTCCCCACCGTCTGGGGACCATCCAGCAGAGCGCACAGAAGGAGCAGACGGTGCTCGTTGGCCAGCTGTGCCATCAGAGCAGCAATATCTCTGGCCTTTCTCTGTAACTGTTCGTCCATAAAGTCCACCTCACGACTGGCAGCCGGAGCAAGACGAGCAGCTGCCGCCGCAATTCTCATCTACCGGCGGTTTACCTGCCCGCAGTGTGCAGATCAATTGGGTCATGGTGCCCATGGGACAGAACACACACCAGCTCCGGGGTTTGAACAGAACCATAACAATGAGTCCAATCAGGGTGGAGGTGAGCATGATGGAGTAAAAGCCGAAGGCGAACTGTGCTACCCAGGGAGCAAACAGGGTACCGTGATAGGCCCAGTGCCAGGGGACCCGGAAGGTCCAGAACAGCTTGACAAACTCCCCGATATCCCGGGCACCAGCCCCTACCAGATAGGTGGTAAAGAGCATCTGAAAGAACATAAGAAAGAAAAAGATGAGAAACCCATAGCGGAAGGCTTTGGAGCGCATCCATCGGGGGGTGGGCCGGTTGCGGGAGAGTTTCAGACCGCTTCCCAGCAGACTGAGAAACTGCCCCCGGTCGCAGTAGCGGTTACAGTACAGCTTACTGCCTCCAAAGATGGAGATCAGCAAGGGCAGGCAGAAAAAGATCATACCCAGCCAGGCAAACAGAATGTTGAAGAACCCAAGCCCCAGATAGAGGGGAGTGACGATCCACAGATAGTCATACCAGTGCTTTTTCTGCTTCATACCCCTACATCCCTCGCTCTCAGCTCAATGGTACCTGCCGGGCACTCCTTCTCACACTTGCCGCAGCCCACGCACCTGTCCCGGTCCACCTGGGCGGTCACGCCCTTCCAAATGGAAATGGCCGACAGCGGACACACCTTGACGCAACAGCCGCAGGCCACACAGTGGGGCCCAACGGCGGCATAACGCTTGGACGCCATATCTCGTCCTCCTTCAATAATTAAGTAATTAAGCAAATACTAATATACTATACCAGAAAGAAAAACGCAAGTGATATATGTAAGAAGGGCCTGTTGCAAAATAGGCCAAAGAAAAAAAGACAGGCAGGGCAGCCCGAAAAGGGTTGCCTTGCCTGCCTTTT
>NZ_CALWXV010000070.1 GCF_944385615.1 uncultured Flavonifractor sp.
ACTTGTACTTCTTTGGCCTCTATACGCCAGAAACCCGGCTTATGCTTGATGCATAAACCGGGTTTCTCGACAGGCTGGGGCGGGCGGCCTATAGCCGCCCGCCTCTTTTGTTCTCTTAAAATTTAAAGGAATCCTTCAGACTGACAGACCGGTTAAACACCAGATGGCCGGGCTTGGAATCCCTGTTGTCGGCGCAGAAATAGCCCTGACGCAGGAACTGGAAGGAGGCGGGGGCCTCCACATTGGCCAGACCGGCCTCCACCTTGGCGTTGGAGAGCACCTCCAGGGAGTTGGGGTTCAGGCAGTCCAGGAAGTTCTTGTCTCCGGCGTCCGGGTCGGCGTCGGTGAACAGGTTGTCATACAGCCGGACCTCGGCGTCCACGGCAGTGGCGGCGTCCACCCAGTGAATGGTGGCCCCCTTTACCCTGCGGCCGTCGGCGGGGTCGCCCCCCCGGCTGTCGGGATCGTAGGTGGCAAAGATCTCGGTGATGTTGCCGTTCTCATCCTTGGCGCAGCCGGTACACTGGATGAGGTAGGCGCCCTTCAGGCGGCACTCGGGGCCGTCGGGGTAGAGCCGCTTGTACTTGGGCACCGGAGTCTCCAGAAAATCCTCCGCCTCCACATAGAGGTTCCGGGAGAAAGTGATCTCCCGGCTGCCGGCGTCGGGATTGTTGGGGTTGTTCTCCACGGAGAACACCTCGCTCTGGCCCTCGGGGTAGTTGGTGATGGTCAGCTTGATGGGGCGGAGCACCGCCATGACCCGCTGGGCTGTGAGATTCAGATCCTCCCGCAGGCAGTGCTCCAAAAAGGCATACTCCACGGTGGAGGCCGCCTTGCTCACGCCGTTGCGCTCGGAGAAATTGCGGATGGCCCGGGGGGTGTAGCCCCGGCGGCGCAGGCCGCACAGGGTAGGCATACGGGGATCGTCCCAGCCGGACACCCGGCCCTCCTCCACCAGCTGGCGCAGCTTGCGCTTGCTCATGACGGTGTAGTTGATGCCCAGCCGGGCAAACTCGATCTGCCGGGGCTTGGCGGGGACGGGGCAGTTCTGGATGACCCAGTCGTACAGGGGCCGGTGATCCTCAAACTCCAGGGAGCACAGGGAATGGGTGATCCCCTCCAGGGCGTCCTCGATGGGGTGGGCAAAGTCGTACATGGGATAGATGCACCACTTGTCCCCCTGCCGGTGATGGTGCATGTGGTTGATGCGGTAGATCACCGGGTCCCGCATATTGAAGTTGCCGCTGGCAAGGTCGATCTTGGCCCGCAGGGTCATGGCGCCGTTGGGGAACTCCCCTGCCCGCATCCGGGCAAACAGGTCCAGGGATTCCTCCACAGGCCGGTCCCGATAGGGGGAGCGGGCGGGGGTGTTCACGTCGCCCCGGTACTCCTTGAACTGCTCCGGGGTGAGCTCGCACACATAGGCCAGGCCCTTTTGGATGAGCTCCACGGCATACTCATACATTTTTTCAAAGTAGTCGGAGGCAAAATAGAACCGGTCGCCCCAGTCATAGCCCAGCCAGTGGATGTCCTCCTGGATGGCCTCCACATACTCCACATCCTCCTTGGTGGGGTTGGTGTCGTCCATGCGGAGGTTGCACAGACCGCCGTATTTCTCGGCAGTGCCGAAGTCTACAAAAATTGCCTTGGCATGGCCGATATGCAGGTAGCCGTTGGGCTCCGGCGGGAACCGGGTGTGGACGGTCATGCCTTGGAACTGACCACCCTGGGCGATGTCCTCGTCGATGAAATCATGGATGAAGTTCTGCGTCATGGTGGGGTTCAGCTCTTCTGGCATTGGTTTCACTCCTTATATCTTAATACGAACCAATATTTTACCCCGGAACGGGGAAAAAAGCAAGAGCGGAAACCGGAAGCCGGAGGAAAGTCGTCAGGGTTCGGTCTGGGGCAGAGCTTCCTGCCGGTGGGCCCGGCCCGCCAGCAGGAAACCGCTGGTAAGGGCAGTGAAGGGGGCCACAGTGACCAGACCGAAGGAGCCCACGATGGTGTGGACGATCTCAGAGGCCACATACTTATAATTAAGGATATTCCAGACCGGGGTACCCTGGGCCATAAAGACCATCAGCAGGGCGACATAGCCGCCGGAATAGGCCAGCAGCAGGGTGGTGGTCATGGTGCCCATCGCGGCCCGTCCCACATTCAGCCCGGAGCACATCGCCTCCCAGCGGGAGATATCGGGCCGCTTTTCCACCACCTCATGAACGGCGGAGGTGATGTCCACGCTCAGGTCCATCACCGCGCCGGAGGAGCCGATAAAAATGGAGGCCATAAAGATCTGGGTCAGATTCAAATCCTGATACCCGGCATAGAGAAGACTCTCCGAGTAGGCCATCACCGCGCCGTGGATCTGGAACAGATCGGTAAACAGGACGCCCAGCACGCAGGTCACCAGCACCCCCAGAAAGGCCCCAGACACCGCAGAAAGACACCGCCGGTCAAAGCCATACACCAGGGCGATGATAAGTAGGGTGAGCACCAGGGTGACCAGCAGCCCCATAAAGATGGGATTCCAGCCGTTGAGGTACAGGGGGACCAGTACTTTCCACAGCATGAGCACGGTCAGCACAAAGGAGACGATGGCCCGGATGCCGGTGCGCCCGGCAAAGAGGATGAGGAACAGGGCAAAAATACCGGCCAGGATGGCCTCCTTGCCGATCCGGTAGTGGTCGGTCATGGTGACTGAGAGAATCTCGTCCCCCTGGTAGCTGACCACCACCATGGCTTTGTCTCCGGGAACAAAGAGCTTATCCTGTTCCAGAGAGCCGTTGAGCAGATTGACGCCGGTGGTGGTCGTCCCCTCAAAACGGCCGCCCAGCAACTCCAGGGTGCAGCGCTGCTCCCCCGAGCGGACCAGGCCGGTGTCGATGATGGCCGAGTCGTCCACCGCCGTTACCAGAGCGGTACAACGGTCGGCCTGCTGGTATTGGAGGGCCCCCTCAAAGCCGGTGGGGAGCAGGAACAAAAAGAGAATGAGGACCAGACAGATGGCCAGGGGCGCATAGTAGCGCCGCTTGTCCCGGTCCAAAAGGAGTGTGTGCATGAAATACATCGGTCCTTTCCTACTGGCAAAAAGGATGCGGCGGTTTGCCGCACCCTTTTGCTGCTTGGATGATAGGAGGGGGAAGGAAGTGATTACTGTACGCCGAGCATGGTGGCCAGCTTCTGGAAAATCTCGGTGTTGTCGTAATAGCCGTTGAACTGACCGGCGTTGACACCGTGAGCCAGCACCGCTACAGGCAGACCGGTGTGGCTGTAGGAGGTAAAGGACACGCCGGACTTGTTGTTGATGATGTGGGTGAGGGTGACGGTAAGGGGCTCGTAGGTGCCGTACAGCACATACTCCTGCTGCTCGTCCATGCCGGTGGCGGTCTCATGGATGCTCTTTTCATAGGCGGTCTTCAGCTGGCTGAGCTCGTAGGGGGTGAGCACCAGCTTGTCGCCTTCCTCGCCCTCTGTCTTGAGCCCGAACAGCTCCTCCACATCGGCCAGCACATCCTCAAAAGAGGTCTGCTCCTCTTTGTAGGCAGCCACATAGTCGCTGTCGAACTTGGCATAGGAGATCTTCTGGCTCTCCAGCAGGTTCAGATAGGTGTCGTAATCGGTGCCGGCAAAGCCGATGGTCAGACCGCCGGTCTCATGGTCGCCGGTGACCAGGATCAGGGTCTCGTCGGGGTGCTCCTCGGCGAAATCAATGGCCACCTGGACCGCGTCGGACAGAGCCTTGGTATCATGGATGGCGGAGGCGGCGTCATTGGCGTGGCAGGCCCAGTCGATCTTGCCGCCCTCGCACATCAGGAAGAAGCCGTCCTCGTCCTGCTCCAGGACTTCAACGCCCTTGGCGACATGGTCGGCCAGGGACCACATGCTGTCGGTACGGTCCAGCTCGTAGGCCATGGCGTCGCCGTCGGCCAGATGCTCGTCCACGATGATTACCGGGCCTTCGGTGACCTTCTCGGCCTCAGCCTGGGTCTTGACCACATTGTAGCCCGCCTCTTCCGCCAGGGCATACAGATCCTTCTGATCCCCTTCGGCGCCGGTGGGCTTCAGCAGAGCGCCGCCGGCAAAGTACTCAAAGCCGGAGTTTACCAGCTCCAGGCCGATCTCATAATAGTCGTTGCGGCTGGCCTGGTGGGCATAGAAAGCGGCAGGTGTGGCATGGTTCAGGTTGACGGAGGAGATCACGCCCACGCTCATGCCCAGTTGGTCATGGACCTTCTCGGCAATGGTCTCATAGGCGGTGGTGCCGGTCTCGTCCATGTTGATGGTGCCGGAGTAGGTCTTATGACCGGTGGAAATGGAGGTGGCGGTGGAGGCGGAGTCGGGGCAGAAGCTGTTGGAGTCATAGGTGACAGCCGAACCGGCGGCCTCGAAGTTCATAAAATTCAGATAGGAGGGGCCGTCCAGCGTAGCGCCGCCGTTGTCGTCCAGACTGGGCTGGGCCTGCCAGTAGTCCTTGTCCCCCAGCGCGCCCAGATAGTCGGCGGTGGACTGGATCTGGGGATAGCTCATGCCGTCGCCGATGAAGAGAAACACATACTTGGGGGTCTTGACTGTTCCGGCGGAGAGGGCCTGCACCTCTGCGGCGGGAGTGCCGGTAGTCTTGGGCGTGGTTCCGGCGGACGGGTTGCCGCAGGCGGCAAGAGAGCCGCCCAGGGTCAGAGCGGTCATTGTCAGAGCGAGGGGTCGCTTCCAGTTCATGCTTGATTCCTCCAAAACAATTCTTCGTTCGCCTCTTTTCAGAGACAACGGTATCATACCCAAAATGCGCTGGCTGCCGCTATCGTGTCCCGGTAAAGGATGGAAAAATCCACGTAAGGCATTGTAAAAAACCTGCAAAGAGAGGGATATCCCCAGAGGCGGAGCGCATAGGTTGTATGCGAGGTGAGGGAAACTGTGATCGGAGTACTGGAGCTGACAGACCGGCGGGAGCGGAAACCGCAGGTGGAGGTACGGGGACTGATGGGACTGCGCTGCCTGTGGGCGGCCACCCCGGCATCGGAGAACCTTCGGGAGAAGCGGCGGCTGCGGCGGGTCTGCCGGGGGGCGGAGGCGCTGGCCCGTGGGGGAAGCCGCAGGGTACTGACAGCGCCGGCCTTTCCATATTGGGATGTGCTGCGCCAGGCGGGACTGCGGCCGGTGGAGACTGAAACCTTCTGTCAGGCCCTGGCCGCTCCGCTGACGCTGGCCGCCCTGGACCGGCAGGGGCTGCGGCCGGAGCGGGCCTCAGTGCTGCTGTCCGGCCGGCGGGTGAGCCATGCGCTCTTTCAGGCGGCGGAGCTGCTGTGCCCCCGGGTGCGTTATCTGTCGGTGGACGCGGGAGCGGAGGGGGAGGAGCTGGCGGCCTGGCTGCGGGCGGAGTTCGGGGCGGCGGTGCGCCCCCCGGAGGATGCGGGGGCGGACGTGGCCCTGTGCTTCGGGCCGGAGGAGGCGCCGGGGCGGACGACGTTCCATCTGTGGGGAAAAGCCCCTGATCTGGCCGGGTTTGTACCGATTCCGGCGGCAGGGGGACTGCCCGCCGGACTGGACCGGCTGCCCCTGCTGGCGCTGCTGTGGGAGGAGGGACGGATTCAGGTCAAACAGTTGAGATTTCTGCCTCCCAGACCCAAGGATTGACTTGACAGGAGGTGTTAAACTACATATAATATCGTATTAACGTGGCGGAGTGTTTCCGTTCTGAATTTGCTGGGGCCGCCTTTGGCCCCATTCCGATAGCATAGAGCAATCAAGGAAAGGTGTGCACGATCGACATGGCAAAAGAATTCAAACTCAGCGCAGAGCGGCTGGAGGAATTAAAACAGGAGCTCAACTATCTGAAGACCGTCCGGGAAAAAGAGGTGGCCGATCAGATCAAGGAGGCCCGTTCCTTTGGCGATCTGTCTGAGAACAGCGAGTACGACGAGGCCAAAAACGAGCAGGGCAAGCTCTACTCCCGCATTGCGGAGGTAGAGAATATTTTGGCCAACTACGTGGTCATTGAGGAGCACGAGAGCGATCCCAATTCCGTCCGTCTGGGTTCCAGCGTCAAGGTGCTGGACCTGGAGTTCAGTGAGGAGGAGGTCTACCAGGTGGTAGGCTCTCAGGAGGCCGACCCCATGAACGGCCGTATTTCGGAGGATTCCCCCTTCGGAAAGGCCCTGCTGGGCCGCGCGGTGGGCGACGAGGTCCAGGTGGAAGCGCCCGCCGGTGTATTAAGGTATCGTATCCTAGAGATTCAAAAGTAAGGAGCAAGAACAATGAGTACTGAAGAGAGAAGCGTCAATCAGCCCGA
>NZ_CALWXV010000071.1 GCF_944385615.1 uncultured Flavonifractor sp.
TTTCTCACCACCTATTGCTATTTTACCTCTTGCAAACGAAAAAGCCCAGCTTTCGCTGGACTTTTTCGACAGGCTGACTCCCTTTCTTTTTTATTCCGATAACAATGCCGCCATATCCGCCGGCAGGGGTATCTGCCAGTGCATGGGTTCCCCAATGATGGGATGGATAAGAAAAAGCTCTGATGAGTGGAGGGCAGGCCGTCCGATAAGGTTCTTGTCCTCAGTGCCATACAAAAAATCCCCGGTGAGAGGACAGCCCAGGCTGGCCATGTGGACCCGAATCTGGTGGGTCCGCCCGGTTTCCAGCTCCAGCTCCACCAAAGCCCGGCCCCCGGCAACTTTTAATACCCGGTATTGGGTGGCGGCGGGCTGTCCCGCCGGGTCTACCCTCCGCTCCACCAGGGACCCCGGCGTCCGGCCAATGGGCAGATCCACCCGGCCTTGCCGAGGCTCCGGCACCCCGTCGCACACAGCCAGATAGCGCCGCCGAAATTCCGGCGTGTGGAGCTGGCCTTTCAGCTTCTCCTGGGCCACCGGATGCTTGGCCACCACCAGCAGGCCGGAGGTGCCCTTGTCCAGCCGCTGGACCGGGTGGACTCCGCTGCCCTCCCCCCGCTGCCGGTACAGCCAGGCGATGTGGTTGCACAGGGTATCCGTTCCGTGACCCGGTCCCGGGTGGACCAGCACACCGGGGGCCTTGTTGACCACCAGCAGATCCTGGTCCTCATATATCACATCTACCGGCCCTGGGGTGGGTACCGGGTCCGCCTTTTGGTCCGGGGCGGCCACCCGCACCGAGAGCACCTGCCCCGCCGACACCCGCTGGCCGGTGATGGCCCGCACTCCGTCCAGCAGAATACCGTCCTCCAGCCATTTGATCCGCTTGATGACTGTACCGGACAGCCCCAGCTCCCGCCGCAGCAGGGTGTCGATCTTCTCTCCGTCCCAGGCCGCCGCTACCGCCAGCGTCAGCCGCCGGTCTGTCCCCTCTGCCATCGTTCTCTCCCCTTCTTGTTTTTTTCAGTATAGCATGGCCTTCCATGCTTTTCAAACGGGGGATTTTGTTGTATAATATGATTTACTGTTTTTGATTGCGAGGCGGACAGCTGCCTTTTTCCTGTCTGCCCTCCAATCACCGCACCTTCAGGAAGCGAGGCATCATCTATGGCAGAAAAGCTGGGCATCTATATCCACATCCCCTTTTGCCGCAGTAAGTGCGATTACTGTGATTTCTACTCTCTGGCCGGCAGAGAGGAGCGGATGGATGATTACCAGAAGGCCTTGATTACCCACATCAAGGAGGCATCCCCCCAGGCCCGGGGCTGGCAGGTGGATACCGTCTACTTTGGCGGCGGCACCCCCAGCTTTTATGGGGAAAAGCGGCTGCGGGAGCTGCTGCGGCTCATCGCCAAGCGGTTTGACTTGGCAAAAGACGCAGAGATCACCGTGGAGTGCAACCCGGACAGCGTGGATCTGAAAATGCTCCAGGCCCTCCGCAAGGCGGGGGTCAACCGGCTCTCTTTGGGGGTCCAGTCGGCCTGTGACCAGGAGCTGCAAAACCTTCACCGCCCCCATACCTTTGAACAGGCAGTTCAGGCTGTGACCATGGCCCGGCAGGCCAAGTTCCAGAACCTGAGCCTGGATCTGATCTACGGCCTGCCCGGTCAGACCATGGAGGGCTGGCAGAACACGGTGGAGCAGATTTTAGCCCTGAAACCGGAGCATCTGAGCTGCTATGGGCTGAAGGTGGAGGCAGGCACTCCCCTGGACTACCGGGTATCCCGAGGAGAGCGGCTGCCCGACGACGACCAGCAGGCCGATATGTATCTGTGGGCGGTGGACCGGCTGGCTCAGGAGGGCTTCCGGCAATATGAGATCTCCAACTTTGCCCGCTCGGGCTTTCAGTCCCGCCACAATCTGAAATACTGGATGGGTCACCCCTATATCGGCTTCGGCCCTGGTGCCCACTCTGACTTTGGCGGACGGCGCTACTCCTTCCTCCGGGATCTGGAGGGCTATATCACCGGCGTGCTGGGGGGCGGGGTGGTCATTGATTCCTCCGATCTGATCCCCAGCCGGGAGCGTGGCAGCGAGTACCTGATGCTCCGCCTGCGCACCACCCGGGGCATTGAGGAATGGGAGTACCGGCGGGAGTTTTTTCTCAATTTCGACCCTATCGAGCAGAAGCTGGAGGAGTACGAGCACCAGGGCTGGGCCGAGCGCCACGACCGCCGCTGGAACCTAACCCCCAAGGGTTTTCTGGTCTCCAATCAGCTTATCGGCGATCTGCTCACCATTCAGGAGGAGGCCACCTTTGGAAAGCCCCTCCCCCGCCTCAAGCAGGGCCGCCCCGACGAAGGGGACCAGAACCTCCAGAGCTGACGCCCACGCCCCACAGACCCGTCTTTTCGACAAGCCAAAGCCGCCGCCGGTTTACAAGCGGCGGCTTTTGTGTTAACATAATAAGTACGCATATTTGCAAACCTACTTCAGGAGGACGATCATGAAACATTTGATCCGGCGATGCGCCGCGGCGGGGCTGGCTCTGGCCCTGACCATCACCGCAGCGTCTGCCTCATACGCCTTGGGCTGGGACCTGCACACCGGTCAGGTCCCTTTGTCTCAGGGCGCCACTCTGGGCAAAAATATTTTCTGGAGCGACAGCTATTCCGATCTGCGCCACGAGTACTACATATCCTATAGCCCCAACACCAATGTGGTACCCACCGTGGCCTACGGCTCCAAAGTGCTCAACCGCCTGTCCCTGTCCAGCATGGCAAAGACACTGGAGAGCCAGGGAAAGCGGGTGGTCTCCGGCATCAACGGCGACTGGTATGTGCTGAGTACCGGCTCCACCGTGGGCCTGCTGGTCACCGACGGCGTGGTGCGGGCCACTCCCTACTACAACAACGCCTGGGCGGTGGGCTTCAACCAGGATGGCACCGCCTTTATCGGCCAGCCCAGCCTCTCCACCAACGTCACCTTCAACGGGCATACCTTCCGCCTCACCGGCGCCATCAACAAGGTACGTAAGATCACCGCCAGCGACACCAGCGGCGGGCTGACCCTGCTCACCTCCGACTTTGCCACCACCACCCAGAACACCGCCGCCGGTGTGGACGTGGTTCTAGTGCCGGTGGACGACGGCACCGGCACCAGCGCAATGGTGCCCACCATCGGCAAGCAGGTCCAGTACAAGGTGGAGCAGGTGCTGGAGTCCACCGGCAGCATCGCCATTCCCGAGGGAAAAGCGGTGCTCACCATGAACGGCAAGGACGACCCCGACATTCTGGCCCAGCTGCGGGCTCTGACCCCCGGCGACACGGTCACCCTGTCCATCACCAGCACGGATTCCCGCTGGAACACGGTGGATCAGGCCATCGGCGGCACCTATAAGATCGTCACCGGCGGTCAAGTGGCCTCCGGTCTGCCCTCGGAGCGCACCGCCTGGACGGCGGTAGGCGTCAAGGCGGACGGCAGCACCATTTTTTATACCATTGACGGCAAGCAGTCCGGCTACAGCGTGGGCTGTACCCTGAACCAGGTGGCCCAGCGGCTCATTGAGCTGGGGTGCGTGGATGCGGTGGCCATGGACGGCGGCGGTTCCACCACCATCGGTGTGACCTACCCGGAGACCAACGGCATGCAGGTCATCAACCGCCCCTCTGACGGCTCCCAGCGGGCCAACAGCACAGCCATTTTCCTGACCACTACCCTCCAGCCCACCGGCCAGCTGGGCAGCTACTATGTGACCCCCACCGACTCCATGCTGCTGGCGGGAGCCTCGGTCCAGCTCTCGGCCTCCGGTCTGGATACCAGCTATTACCCCACCACAGGCAATCCGGTGTCCTGGACGGTGTCCAGCGGCAGCGGCACGGTGGACCAGAACGGCTGGTTCACCGCCGGTACGCAGAGCGGCTTCTCCCAGGTCACCGCCTCTGACGGCATGGCCTCCGGCACCGCCTACCTCACCACAGTGGGCACCCCCGACACCCTCACCGTCACCAATGAGGCAAATGGGGCCAAGGTGAGCTCCATCAACCTGGACCCGGGCCAGCAGATCAACCTGAAGGGCAGCGCCACCTACCGCTCCCTGTCTCTCACGGCTCAGGACAGCTGCTTTACCTGGTCCCTCAGCCCCGCCTCTCTGGGCACGGTGGACCAAAATGGCGTGTTTACCGCCGGCTCCCAGAGCAGCAGCGGCACCCTCACCGTGTCTGTGGGGGGCAAAAGCGTCTCCATTCCGGTGACCATCTCCGGCCACATCAAGCTGCTGGACAGCTTTGAGGGGTCGCTCTCCGCCTATACCGGCACCGCTACCGCCTCTGCCGCCGGTGAGACCTCCGCCGATTATGTCCACAACGGCAAGCAGAGCCTGAAGCTGTCTTATGACGCCTCCACCGGCGCCGCCTCCCTGTCCACCACCTTGTCCATCCCCTCCGGTGAGAGCTGGCTTGGCATGTGGGTGTATGGCGACGGGTCGGGCAATACCCTGATGGCCACCGCCCTGGACGCCAGCGGTCTGGCCCAGCAGTTCCGGCTCACCACCCTGGACTTCACCGGCTGGAAATACGTCATGGTCCAGCTGCCCACTGGAGCGGTCTCCCTCACCAGCCTGGATGTGATCTATGGCGGCTCCGCCGGCCGTCAGACCGGCGCCATCTGGCTGGACCAGCTGGTCACCGCCAACCAGAATCTCTCCGACACCACTGCTCCCACGGTCAGTGTCACCGTTCAGGGGAACCAGCTGACCGCCACAGTGCAGGACGACCTGAACACCTCCTTTGCCCAGGAGCAGGTGCGCCTGACCTATGACGGCACCCCCATCACCGGCAACTGGAACGCGGGCACCAGCACCCTGACCGCTACCCTGCCCGCCGCCGACGGGGGCTATCACCGGGTCACCGTCACCGCCTCCGATGCCAGCGGCAACCTGGGCCGGGCCTCGGCGGATATCACCCCCGCCAGCTTCCTCTCCGGCCCCTTCATCGACATGAAGGGCCATTGGGCCGAGCCCTACGCCACCTTCCTCTATGACCAGGGCATTTCTCAGGGTACCGGCGGGGCCAGCCCCCAGTATCAGCCTGACAAAAACATCACCCGGGCCGAGTTCTTTGCGCTGACCGCCCGGTGGATGGACCTGGATCTGACCAGCTACGCCAATGTGGAGCTGCCCTTTGCCGATACTGCCAGCATCCCCTCCTGGGCACTGAATGAGGTGAAGGCCATGTACAGCTTAGGTATCCTTCAGGGAGCCTCCAACGGCAACCAGCTGCTGGCCAATCCCTCCGCCACCATCACCCGTGCCGAGGCCATGACCATCCTGGGCCGCACATTGGAGAAGGGCTTCTCCGGTGAAGCGTTGACCTTCAGCGACGCCGGCTCGGTACCCAGCTGGTCTCTGCCCTATGTCAGAACGTTGGTATCTCTGGGCGTGGTCACCGGCAATGACAATCTGATCCGTCCCAATGACTCCATCACCAGAGGCGAGGTAGCCAAGCTGCTGTACGCCATGCTGTAAAACAAATCGAAGGCCCCGCCGCGTATGCGGCGGGGCCTCAGCCTGTCGAAAAAGTCCCAGCCTGTCGAAAAAGTCCAGCAAAAGCTGGGCTTTTTCATTTAGATGAGATAAAATA
>NZ_CALWXV010000072.1 GCF_944385615.1 uncultured Flavonifractor sp.
TGTACTTCTTTGGCCTCTATACGCCAGAAACCCGGCTTATACTTGATGCATAAACCGGGTTTCTCGACAGGCTGAAAGAAGCACCTGCTTTGCAGGTGCTTCTTTTTTGGAGGCGACACCCAGATTTGAACTGGGGGTGGAGCTTTTGCAGAGCTCTGCCTTACCACTTGGCTATGTCGCCATATGGATAACAGGAAGGAAAAAGCCTTCCTGTTATCATTTTTGGAGCAGGTGACGAGGCTCGAACTCGCTACCTCCACCTTGGCAAGGTGGCGCTCTACCAGATGAGCTACACCTGCACACATCACAGCATATGTCTGTGAGGGGCAAAAGATTCCTTCTGAACAGGAAAATCTCTCTGGAGGATACCTCCCTGGCATCCTCCAGAGAAAGCTGGTGCCTCCGGCCGGAATCGAACCAGCGACACGGGGATTTTCAGTCCCCTGCTCTACCAACTGAGCTACAGAGGCAAATTGCGACGTGGGAGGGGCCTTTGCCTCATCCTTTGGATGAAATTCAGGAACCCACATCGAAAGAAAAATGGCGACGCGGAAGGGACTTGAACCCTCGACCTCCGGCGTGACAGGCCGGCGTTCTAACCAACTGAACTACCGCGCCAGACGGTAGGGGGTGCGGGAGCTCCCAGAAAGGGAGTGGTGGGAACAACAGGGCTCGAACCTGTGACATCATGCTTGTAAGGCATGCGCTCTCCCAGCTGAGCTATGCTCCCGTGTTCTTGTCTCGTGCGCTCGGTCGGGCCAAGCGACGAACGTTATTATACAAGAACAACCCCCAGTTGTCAACCACTTTTTTCGATTTTTTCAGAAAAATCAAACCGAGGCCAAAAGTGCCTGCAACTCATCACCTGTAAAGTTGTAAACCTTGTCGCAAAACTGGCAGGTGAGCTCTGCTTTGCCCTGTTCTTTGATTAGGGACTCCAGCTCTTCCCGCCCCATGCTGATGAGGGCGCGGGTCACCCGTTCCCGGGAGCAGTAGCAGCGGTACTCCACCGGCTCCTCACTGAGTACCTCCAGTTCAAAGGCGGACAGCACCCGCTCCACCAGGCTACGGGCGCTCTCGCCGTTGCGCATGGCTTCGGTGACGGGGCCTACCTTGGCGATGCCCTCTTCTACGGCGGTGATGACGCTCTCGTCAGCGCCGGGCAGCAGCTGGATAAGATAGCCGCCGGCACATAGTACGCTCTGGTCCACATCCACCAGCACCCCCAGGGCGCAGGCAGAGGGGATCTGTTCGCTCTCTGCGAAGTAAGAAGTGATGTCCTCGGCGATCTCGCCGGATACCAGGGGGATGGTGCCCACATAGGGCTCTTTCATATTCAGGTCCTTGATGACGGTAAGGGAGCCGTCCTTACCAACGGCGGAGCCCACATCCAGCTTGGCGGGCCCCTTCAAAGGCAGGTCCACCAGAGGATTGACCACGTAGCCCCGGGCGTTGCCCTCACTGTCGGCCACGGCGGTAATGCCGCCCAGAGGGCCGTCGCCCTTGATGCGTAGGGTCACAGAGCCGTTTTCCTCTTTCAGCTGGTTGCCCATCATGGAGGCGGCCATCAGACTGCGCCCCAAGGCGGCGGTGGCCACCGGCAGAGTCTTGTGGATCTGTCTGGCCCGCTCCACCATGGCCCGGGCCGAAATGGCGGAGGCCTTCACCGGTGCGCCCTTGGCCAGAACGCGAATGATCGAATCTGACATACGATTAAAATTCCTTTCGTGCAGCGAAGAAAATGCGCCCTTCTCCCGGCTTGGGGGCGCGCATTTTCAACTCGCCATATTGTCTGATCTGCCTAAAACCGGCCTGCCGGAGCATTTCCTCCAGTTCCGGCGGCTCATAGGCGTATTCCTCGTGGACCTCCTCCATCCGGCTCCACAACCCGTTTGCCTCCCGGCAAAACAGGTCGATGCCGTAGGTGCAGATCCGCCTCCGGGGGGAGAACTCTGCCCGCCAGATACAGCAGGCCTCCTCGTCCTCGTCCATAAAGAGCTGGCCGTCCAGGCCCCGGAGTTTGTCCGGTGTGTTGATATCAAAGAGAAACAGCCCGCCAGGCATCAGGAACGTGTGGACCCGTTGAAAGGCCCGCGCCAGGATCTTGGGGCGGGTAACGTAGTTGACACTGTCCAGACAGCAGACGCAGGCGTCAATGGTACCGTACAGGTCCAGCTCTTCCATGGCCTGGTGGAGGAAGATAGGGGGGATGCCGTCTACCTCCCGGGCCTTTTCGGCGGCCTGGGCCAGCATTTCCTCCGACAGATCGGCGCCGATCATCTCATAGCCCCGCCCGGCCAGCTCACAGGTCAGCGAGCCGGTGCCGCAGGCCAGGTCCAGCACCGTGTGGATGGGCAGCTTGCTGCGGGAAAAGTGCTTCTCCAGATAATCTGCCCAGCGGGGATAGTTGACATCGGCGGTAAACCGGTCGTAGCAGCCGGCCAGATATTCATACGCCATTGCTGTTCTGCTGCTCCTTCACCCGGGGGAGCACCGCCTGATAACCGTCCGCGCCGTATTGCAGAGAGCGGTTTACCCGGCTGATGGTGGCGCTGGAGGCGCCGGTGCGCTCCAGAATGTCGTTGTAGATCATGCCGTCGGACAGCAGCATGGCTACCTCAAAGCGCTGCTCCATGGCCCGCAGCTCGGCCACCGTGCACAGGTCGGAGAAAAATTTGCGGCACTCGTCCAGGTCCTTCAGGGTGAGAATAGCCTGATAGAGCAGATCGCTGTGTTCCCGCTTTTCATTTTTCGTCATAGAGTGTATGACCTCCTGATGATTCTCTTTCGGAAACCGGTGGACGGCGAAGGCCGTCCGTTTCTTTTCTATTTTATCAAAGTGATGTAGGGAAGTAAACCATTTTTTTAATGTTTTAGGTAGACAGAGAGAAGAGAATCATATTTTGTGACATTTTTTCTCTTTTTTTACCTTGCTTCATGGAGGGAAGCGTACTATAATACCGGCTGGGGATGTGATTCCCCTGAAGTGCCGACGGGAAAAGGCCAATGCGCGAATCCCCGCGGCAGGAGGAAACCAAGTATGGTGAAAGCGATTGTAGGCGCCAACTGGGGCGACGAGGGAAAGGGTAAGATCACCGACCTGCTGGCAGAAAAGTCCGACGTGGTCATCCGCTATCAGGGCGGAGCCAATGCGGGGCATACCATCATCTGTGATTATGGTAAATTTGCCCTGCACCTGCTGCCCTCCGGTGTGTTTTACTCCCACACCACCAATATCATTGGCAACGGCGTGGCTCTGGACGCCACCAAGTTTGCCGATGAGCTGAAGCATCTGGAGGATGGCGGCGTACCCGCTCCCCATATCATCGTGGACCAGCGCGCCCAGCTGCTGATGAGCTATCATGTACTGTTGGACAGCTGTGAGGAAGAGCGGCTGGCGGGTGCGGCCTTCGGCTCCACCAAGTCGGGCATTGCTCCCTTCTACTCGGATAAGTATGCCAAGATTGGCATCCAGGTGGCTGACCTGTGGCATGAGGACCGGCTGAAGGACCAGATTGCCCACATCTGTGACCTGAAGAACGTGCTGTTGGAGCACCTGTATCATAAGCCGCCCCTGGACCCCAAGGCGCTCTTTGAAGAGCTGATGGGCTATAAGAAGATCCTGGAGCCCTATGTGGGCGATGGAGTCAGCTTTGTACACCAGGCCCTGAAGGAGGGCAAGCAGGTGCTGCTGGAGGGCCAGCTGGGCTCTATGAAGGACCCCAACCTGGGCATCTGCCCCATGACCACCTCCTCCCACACCCTGGCCGGTTTTGGCACTGTGGGCGGCGGCGTGCCCCCCACGGCCCTCAAGGAGATTGTGACTGTCACCAAGTCCTATTCGTCCGCCGTGGGCGCCGGGGCCTTTGTCAGCGAGCTATTCGGTGATGAGGCGGAGGAGTTGCGCCGCCGGGGCGGCGACGCCGGCGAGTACGGCGCCACCACCGGACGGCCCCGCCGTGTGGGCTGGTTTGACGCTGTGGCAACCCGTTACGGCTGCATGGTCCAGGGCGCCACGCAGGTGGCCCTCACCGCCATCGACTGCCTGGGCTATCTGGACGAGATCAAGGTGTGTACCGGCTATGAGATTGATGGCAAGGTGACCCGCGATTTCCCGGTGCCTGCCCTGCTGGACCGGGCCAAGCCGGTGTATACCACTCTGCCGGGCTGGAAGTGCGATATCCGGGGCGTCACTGACTTCAACGCCCTGCCCCAGCAGGCCAAGGACTATGTGGCCTTCCTGGAAAAGGAGATCGAGGTGCCTATCACCATTGTCTCCACCGGCCCCAAGCGCCACGAGATCTGCTATCGGTAAAGCATCTGTCAAAAACTGAAGCAATGGCCGCCCTTTCGGCGGCCATTGCTTTTTATCTGGATAGGTAAGTGCGGACAAAAAAGCCTCCGGTTTTCATCTTGAAAACCGGAGGCTTCAGCCTGTCGAGAAACCCGGTTTATGCATCAAGTATAAGCCGGGTTTCTGGCGTATAGAGGCCAAAGAAGT
>NZ_CALWXV010000073.1 GCF_944385615.1 uncultured Flavonifractor sp.
GTGGCCGCCGCCGACTGCCTGGTGCCCGGCATCGGCGAGATCATCGGCGGCTCCCAGCGTGAGGAGCGGCTGGACCTGCTGGAGAACCGCATCAAGGAGCTGGGCATGAACCCGGAGGACTACTGGTGGTATCTGGACCTGCGGCGCTATGGCTCCTGCCGTCACGCCGGCTTTGGCCTGGGCTTCGAGCGGATGGTCATGTACCTTACCGGCGTGTCCAACATCCGCGACGTGGAGCTGCACCCCCGCACCGTGGGCAACGCGGATTTCTAAGAGAAAAGAAAAGAGGGTCCCGGTGGGGAACTGCGTTAACGCAGTTTCCCGCCGGGACCTTTTTTATTTGCCTGGGTGGTGCATCTTACAATGACAGTTAGTCTCCCCGTATAAGCTCTGGATTTAGGTAAACAAATACTATCATGCCGGGGAATAATAGAAATTGACTGTACTCACCTAAAAATGGTTGCAGAAGAAAATTTAGGGCAAGGGATAGGAGAATGGCGACAATGCCAATCACTACCCGTACCCACATGGGCCACTTTAACATAATATCTCACCACATAAAATTCGTTATTACGAAACATTATAGCACGAGAAGTGGATACACTCAACTCATAAATTCTTTATAGCGAATTATGGGTGAGATAATGCAAAAGATACGGCCAGATATGGACATCGGACATAATATCCAGCGGCTGCGGCGGGGGGCGGGCATGACCCAGGATCAGGTGGTAGCAAAGCTCCAGCTGATGGGGCTGAGTATCTCCAAAAGCACCTATGCCAAGCTGGAGACCAACCGCATGAACATCAAGGTAAGCGAGCTGGTGGCATTGAAAGAGATCTTTCAGGCTCAGTTCCAGGATTTTTTTGCAGGATTGATTCTTTAATGAATGCAGCCCCGGCACGCTGTGCCGGGGCTCTTTTATATTCTCATTCCTTCAACAGAGGCAGCAGCTGATTGCGGCAGATCCAGGCGTCGTTGTACTGATTGCGCACGATGGTTTTGGCGTGTAAGCTGCGATCCTCCCGCATCAGATCAACAATTTTGCGCCCGTGCTCCTCATAATAGGCCCGCTCGGAGGGGGAATAGGTCTCCCGGGTATCAAAGCCAAAGTTTCTGGCATCCCACCGCATAAAATAGGCGCCCAGCGCCTCGCCCAGCTCCTTCAGCGCCGGTACGGCCTCATTCAACACCAAAAAGTTTCCCCGGCTGGCGGCCTCCAGCACCGTGAGGCCGAAGGACTCCGAATAAGAGGGGCAGATAAACAGATTGGATAGCTGAAACAGCTCAAATACCCCTTGTCGGGGGAACCCATCGGGATAGCCAATCTCTGAGGTGAAGAGCAGCTCATGGTTTTTCAACCCGTATTTTTTGCCCTCGGTCCGTATCATGGTCTGATATACCTTGCTGGGGATATCCGCGCTGGGAAAATCGCAGAAAATTACCTTAATGTCCTTTTCCGTCGCGGTTTTGATAGCCCCCGCCAGCGCCGCCACCTTCTCCAGCCGTTTCCCGGTGGTCAGTCTGGCCGGATAGACCGCTAGGATATCAGGGCGAATGAGGTCGATATGTTGGGCCACCTTCTGTACGTCCTGGCTCATGGAGGGGATCAGGGGGAGGGTGTTGTAGACCACGGCGCACCTGCCCTCGGGCACGTCGTACTGCCTGGCCAGGGCCGGGATACCCGAGCGGGTGGGATAGACAAATCGGGTCTTGGGCATATCGGTAAACCGGGCGGAAAAGGGGTATTCCATCTCCTTGGGCCGGGCCACAGGGAAGGAGTGGGTGAAGGCCAGAAACCGCACGTGCTCCAGGGCTTTCTGAGCCTTCCGAATGGCAATGTTGTGGACCAGATGCCAGCCCTGATAGAGAATATCGTGCAGGATACATATGTCCACATCCTTCAGATGGGTGACAAAATCTTCCGCGATCCGGTCGGCCTCCTCAAAAAAGGTCTCATGCACGCTGCCGGTGGGGGAGGCGTAATCGTGCCATACGATCTCCTTTCCGTAGAGGGTATTGGTGATCTTCACCCACTCCAGCCGCTCATTCAGGAAAATGCCGGTCCGCTCCCGGTCGGGACAGCTCTCGCTTACCAGTACCTTGACGGCAACGCCGGCCTGTAACAGCATTTTGATCTGGTCCGCCACTACATTCACCAGAGAATAGGTGGCGGACAGCCCGGAAAACATGGTCAGTATAGCCACTTTCATGCCCGATCCCTCCTTATGGGTGCCAGAGTCTTGGCGCGGCAGAATACTCTGCCGCGCCAAGTTTTTTATAGGTGGCTGTCGTCACACATACATGCTTCAAACAGCTCCAGCTTTTGCTTCAACACCGTCTCCAGACCGGCGACGGCGTTGACCATAGACTCTACCGACTGGTTGGTTTGCAGAATGGTTTCAGCCCTGAGATCCTCAAAGGACAGAATCTTTTGCAGCTTTTCCCCCTCGGCGTTGAGGATATGGGACAGTGCGGCCTGTTGGAGGGCTACCGACTCAAACAGATCGGTGATAGCCTGGCTGCGGGGATGGGGCGCGGCCGTGGTGGTGGAGGTGGTGGAAGTGGTAGAGGTGGTCGTGGTGGTGCTGGTGGTGGTGCTGGTGGTGGTGCTGGTGGTAGTGCTGGTAGTGGTGCTGGTAGTGGTGCTGGTAGTGGTGCTGGTAGTAGTACTGGTCGTACTGCTGGTGGTCACAAGGCAGGCGGTGGGGTCGGGCAGTTCCCCCTCAAACAGCTCATTGTGGCTCTCTGAGTTTCCGGCAAAGCTGTCAAAGATAATATTGCCGTTGATCTGGCTGTAGGTGGTAGCCGCGGCGGCAAATGGGGCCAGAACGGAGCCGTAAATGGCGGTGGTGCTGTTGGACCAGGTCAGGGCGTCGGGGAAGTTCCATACGATCTTCCGGGCGTTTTCCCGGGTGGCGGTGGTCCCGTTGCGGAAGATCTGGTAGCTGCCATACAGGATGTTAGCGCCGCTGACATTGATGAGGATGGTGGAGTTGATGGGGGCAATGATGTTGATCCCGTTCAGCTGGCCCAGCGACAGACCGGAACCATACAGGTTGGCGCTGTCCAGCTGGAAAATATTCAGGGTCTCATCGGTGCCGGTGAGGTTGAGCTGGCCGAACACCACGGAGCCTGTGCCGTTGGCTTCCAGCGTGCTCCAGAATACAGAGGCGCATTTCAGATAGCGTTCCGCCTCGGAAAAGTCGATGGGCGTCCCTGTGACCAGAGCGCCGTTGGGGTTGCCCATGGTATAGTTGATGACGGTGCTGGTGGGGCTGATAACGGTATTTCCGCAGGCGTTGGAGCCGCCGGACACATTGACGGCGCCCCCCACCACAAAGGACGGGTCGGTGCCCGCCGGGGGCAGAGGAAGAATACTGGCGCCTACGCCGTAGTTGCTCAGAACGGCGTTGCCGCCCACCGCCACACGGCCTTCGGCGTCAGTATTGCTGAGGCTCATGTCCCCAAAGACAAATACGTTATAGTCATTGGCAAGGCCAAAGTTGATTGCCATTGTAGATCCTCCCATGAAATGATATGAGGGTATCTGGTGTGCGGTTTATATTATGCGGAATATCTCCGTTCCGTTCCAAAAAGACGGGGCTCCATCATGGAGCCCCGTCTCAGTCTGTCGAGAAACCCGGCATATGCGTCAAGCATAAGCCGGGTTTCTTGTGTATAGCTGCCAAAGAAGGATAAGGGTAAATGGAGCAAGCTTCTCCTTCCACAACCAACAGGCCAGTTTTTTGAGATTCATGGCAGCAAATTTAAGCTTCACCCAGTTGGA
>NZ_CALWXV010000074.1 GCF_944385615.1 uncultured Flavonifractor sp.
TTCTCACCACCTATTGCTATTTTACCTCTTGCAAACGAAAAAGCCCAGCTTTCGCTGGACTTTTTCGACAGGCTGAGGCGGGCGGCTATAGGCCGCCCGCCCTTTTTGATATGGAGGTTATGGATATGAAATACTGGTTCCGCAATGACTACTCCTTTGGCGCCCATCCCAAGGTGCTGGAGGCAGTGTGTGCCGCCAATCTGGAGGGCAACATCGGCTACGGTGAAGACAAGTACACCGCCAAAGCCAAGGACCGTATCCGTGAGGTGTGCGGCTGTCCCGACGCCATGGTGGAATTTCTGGTGGGCGGCACCCAGACCAACGTGGTGGCCTGCGCCTTCCTGCTCAAGCCCTGGGAGGCGGCCATCTGCCCCGACTCCGGCCACCTGAACGGCCACGAGGTGGGTGCTTTTGAGGCTACCGGTCACAAGATTCTCAGCGTTCCCGCCACCCCTGACGGCAAGATCGTTCCCGAGCAGTTGGTGCCCCTGCTCAAGCTCCACCAGGACGTCCATCTGACCAAGCCGGGGCTGGTGTACATCTCCAACGCCACCGAGAACGGCGCGGTGTATACCAAGGCGGAACTCACCGCCCTGTCGGAATTCTGTCACGCCAACGGTCTGCTTCTCTTTGTGGACGGGGCCCGGCTGGGATGCGCCCTGACCTCCGACGCCAACGATATGACTTTGCCGGAGTTTGCCGCTTTGTGCGATGCCTTCTACATTGGCGGCACCAAAAACGGCGCCATGTTCGGTGAGGCCCTGGTCATCACCCGGCCTGAGCTGACCGACGGCTTTTTCCGCATGAAAAAGCGGCTGGGAGCCGTAATGGAAAAGGGCTGGATTCAGGGGGCTCAGTTCCTGGCCCTCTTTGAGGATGATCTATACTTTCAGATGGGCCGTCAGGCCAATGAGATGGCCGCCCGGCTCCAGAACGGGCTGAAGGCCAAGGGCTGGAAGCTGTGGGTGGAATCCCCCACCAACCAGGTTTTTTTTGTTGTTCCCAATGACATGAAGCCCCAGATCGACGCGGTGTGCCAGTATGAGGACTGGTGTCCCTACGACGAAACCCATACCGTGGTGCGCTTTGTGGCCTGCTTCCATACCACTGAGGCCGATGTGGACGGCCTGCTGGCCGCCCTGCCTTCTCTGGCCTGAGCTTCCAAAATCCAACAACGCCCCCCGGCCGGGACCATCCCAGCCGGGGGGCGTATCCGTTTCTTTGCTCAATCGGTGCTCTGACTCATCTGATTGAGGGACTCAAAGTGCGTTTGCAGCCGCTCGGTTGCCTGCCGGATCTCCTGGGCCGCGGCGGAGATCTCCTCACTGTTGGCTGTCAGACGGCTCAGCCGCTCATTGACCTGGTCGATGACCGAGCACAGCTGTTCCACATCCTGCTTCAGCGTGTCCAGCGTCTCACAGATTTCATTTTTATTGTTGCTGCTCATCTGGGCGGTCTGCTGGCTGGCCGCACTGAGGGAGCGCACCTCGCTGGCCACCACGGAGAAGCCCTTCCCCGCCTCTCCGGCCCGGGCCGCCTCTACCGAGGCGTTGAGGGAGAGCAGCTGGGTGCGCAGGGCAATCTGCTCGATGCCGTTGTTGTTCTTCTCCAGCTCCTCCAGCAGTGTTCCAACCCCATCCAGCACCTGGATCAGCCTGGCGCTGAAGTCCACGATCTGCTGCATGGATGTATTGATGCTGGCGCTCTCGTCGGCATTGCTGGCGTTCTGTTCGGTCATGGCGTTGATGGAGCCGCTGAGGGTCTGGAGCTGCTGGTTGGCGTCCAGCACCATCTCTCCCACCTGCCGGTTCTTGTCCATGATCCGCCGGGAGATGGCCTCCACTTCTCTCTTTTCCTCTTCCACCTGCTGCTTGATGTAGTGGACACAGCCATTGGGATTGTTGCACCCGTTGAAAATGGCGGTGGCCATCTCCTGACAGGTGGCATATCCGCAGGCGCCGCAGTTGATGATTTGACTTTCCCGGGTGGTCTTTCCCAGCCGCCGGAAAATCTCCCGCAGCTGGTCCTCATTGGGCTGGAGGACCATGTTCTCCATGGAGCGGTCTGTATACCGCCGGACAAAATCCTGGAAGTTCAGCTTGGAAAAGGTCTTATTGAGCAGTTTCAGACGGGCTTGGGGACTTTTCCGCTTGCTCCAGGCGCCCCGTCCCGCTCCATGTCTGGACGCCTTCTGCTGCTGGATGGCATACAGCATATCGTCGCTGCCCCGCTTGGACTCCTCTACAGCGGGTCCGTCGATACAGCCGCGCTCACAGTTGAGCACGTCCAGTAAAAAGGGCAGAGATTTGCCCCCCTTCACCCGCTTGGCGTAGCTGCGCAGGGTGCGGTAGACGCTCTTCTCGCCCTCGCTCTGCTGGACAAACACCTGCTCTCCGCAGAACCATCGCACATTCTCCTTCAGGCCGCCCGGCATAGGGTAGAACGCGCCCAGGCCGGAGGGAAGCTCCTCTTCCACCGGCTGGCCGTGGATGTTATTTTGGCGGAGATAGCGGAGCAGATGGTCAAAGGTCACATTGTAGGTAACCAGGCCATTGGTGTTGGGGTCACGGATCTCCGCTTTTTTGGCAATACACGGGCCTAAAAAGGCCAGCTTGTCTCCTATGCCCAAATATTTTTTCACATAGATGGCAGCGCACATCAAGGGGCTGTGGACCGGCATCAGCTTGGGGAGCAGCTCCGGAAGTACATTTTCAATGTACCCCACGATGGCCGGACAGGGCTGGGCAATACCCCCCTGAAAGTTGTTTTCCTGGATATAACGGATGTAAGCCCAGGTGGTGATATCCGCCCCAAAGCCCACGCTGTACAGGTGGCGGACTCCCATCTGCTTCAGCGCCCCCAAAATGTTTTTATATTCATTGGGGTAGTTGGCCATCAGCGCCGGTGCGTAGAGCACTGAGATGGGCTGTCCCCGCTTCAGATCCTCCACAAACTGCTGGGTGTCATCTAAAAATTCCCTGGCATTGTGTTCACAGGCGTCCAGGCAGGAGCCGCAGGCGATGCACTTGGAGGCGTCTACATGAATATACTGGGTCTCATCTTCCCGTTCCACCACATGGTTGGCGTTGAGGACCGGACAGGCCGCGATACAGCGTAACCGTAAAATCTCCCGGCGTATAAAAAGGCCGCCATCTCAGTGCGCAGGCATTGAGATGGCGGTCGGCATTT
>NZ_CALWXV010000075.1 GCF_944385615.1 uncultured Flavonifractor sp.
ACCTCCCTGACCCACTACATCCCCAACGATAAGCTGGTCTACTACTACCGGGACCGGCAGCTGGGCACCTTCTATGTCCAGAGCGTGGACCGGGTGGGAAAGCGGTCCTACCGGTTCAGCGTGCTCTCCGCCGTGGGGCTGCTTATGGGCAAAACCCACTATGGCGGCATGTACGACGGGCAGACAGCGGAGGAGATCATCCGGGAGATCTGTGCCGGTACAGGGGTGAGCGTCCAAATCAAGACCATCTTCCGGGACTACAGGCTCTATGGCTGGCTGCCCATCGCCACGGCCCGGGACAACCTGTCTCAGGTGCTCTTTGCCATCGGGGCGGCCCTCAAGACCTTGGCGGACGGCAGCCTGCGGGTCACCAGCCTCTATAGCGGCGTGGGCTGGGTGCGCAGCGGGGACCGCTGTTATACGGGCGGGTCGGTGGAATATGGCGCCCCGGTGGGGCGGGTCATCGTCACCGAGCACGTCTGGACGGCTGGGGGAGAGACCGGCGTCTCCCTCTTTGACGGCGCCGCCGGAGAGGGGGACATCATCCGCTTTGACCAGCCGGTCTATGACCTCAGGGCCAACGGCTTTACCATCCTGGAGAGCAACTGTAACTATGCCAAGCTGTCCGCCGGAACGGGGACCCTTACGGGCACCCGGTATCTGCACAACATGAGGGATGTGACCCGTGTGGTGACGGACAACGGCAGCGACGTGTCGGTGAAGGAGGCCTGGCTTGTCTCCCTGGTGAACGCGGTGGGGGTGGCGGAGCGGCTGGCGGACTGGTACGCCCATACCGAGACCATCCGGCAGGATACGGTATGGGCCGGCGAGCGGGCCGGGGACGTGATGCGGATCGCCCACCCCTACGGCGGAATGGCGGAGGTGTGCCTGACCAGTGCGGAGCTGGCCATGAGCGGCACGCTGAAGGCCCAGGAGACGGGGGTTGTGGGCTACCGGCCCAAGTCCCCCGAGAGCCAGACCTACTACGACTATGTGCAGGTGCTGACCGGCAGCGGGGTCTGGACCGTGCCGGAGGGCGTCACCAGCGTGACGGTGGTGCTCATTGGCCCCGGAACCGGCGGGAGCGGCGGACAGCCAGGCTCTCCAGGCGGGGCGTATGGTTACGGCAGTTATGCGGTTGGATCGGAAACGGTACACTACTTGACCGCCGGCCTGCCGGGAGACGGTGGCGAGCCGGGCACCCCGGGAACGCCTGGCAAGGTGTTCCAGACCACGCTGTCTGTGACGCCGGGCCAGCAGATCCCCTATCTCTGCCCGGACGGCGGAGCGGGAGGCGGACCGTCATCGGCGGGCCAGCAGGCCCAGCCCACCACATTCGGGGCGCTCAGCTCCGCCAGCGGCTCGGTTTTGGAGGGGGGCTACATTGACCCGGTCCATCACGTTGCCTACGCCCAGCCGGGACGGCCCGGCGTAAAGGGCGGAAGGGGGTCCGGCGCCACCAGTACGGGGCAGGACTGGCAGGTGGACCCTGGCGAAAGTGTGTTGTACCAGGGACGTTCTTTTTCCCCCGGCGCACGGGGCGTCGGAAATCAGGGTAACGCCGGCGGCGGATTTGGCGGAGGACCGGCGGCGGGCAGCAACGGCAGCAACGGATGGGACGCGCCCCCGGCAACCGGCAGATATGCCCAGGTGGGCCGGGGCGGCGATGGCGCGGGACCGGTCACGCCGGAGCAAAACACCCAGATCGGAGGGGGCGGTCATGCCGGGCATGGAGGAGGCGGCGCCGGTGGCCAGGGCGGCGGCTCCAACGCGGCGGACGGCTATCTGCTGAAAAATGAGCCCGGCACGCCGGGACCGGGCGGAACCGCCGGAAAGGGCGGCATAGGCGGGATTCTGCTCTATTACCGGAAACCAGCCGTGGTAAAGTCCGGCCGGTTTTGGGGCCGGGGACGGCAGCCCTTTTTTGTAAACGGGAAAAGGATCTTTGTGGTGTGAAAGGAGTCTGAAATGGGGCAGAGCGTGGAACAGGCGGTGCTGCTGGCCAGGGGATGGAGCGGGACACAGGCCCCCTACAGGCAGACGGTGCCTGTGAGCATCGTACAAAGTAAGACGGTGGACGGATATGTGGGCCTGTCCGATGGGATCACCTCAGAGCAGTGGTACGCGGCGGCCATGGCGCGGCTGCGCAAGACGGATCAGGGCGGGGGCACGGTCACCATCGTGGCGGACGGCGTGCTGCCGTCGGTGGATATCCCCATCACCGTCACGTTGTCCGGCCTGGAGCGGCTGGAGGACCTGGAGGAGCGGATGGACTACCTGGAGGACGCCGTCCAGGGGGATGGCGGGTATGTGAGCAAGTACGGCGGGGAAGAGATCGACACGCTGCTGGACAGGGTAGCGGCGCAGACAGGAGGGATTTAGGCGTTATGGCGCTTCTCAGTGAATTTCCAATCGCAGGGCCAAATGGTCCACCTGGCCCTGTGGGACCACCTGGTCCTGTTGGTCCGCCCGGCCCTGTTGGCCCCAGCGGGGACGGCTCCGGTGACATGGTGGCAGCGGTCTATGATCCGACGGGGCAGAGACGAGATATCTTTGCGGCTTTGTTGAATAAGGCGGATAGATATCCAGTGCTGGACATACCGGACGGTGCATCTACTCCAGCAGATTATCCCCAAGGGTTGAGTATAGTAAACGGCGATGGTGGTGTTTATTTAACCGTCGTAGGTCTTAATCAATGGCGAGTATTACAGTTTTATGGGGCCGAAAATGAAGGGTTATACTATCGGGTCAATAATAGCGGCCAGCCGGTGGGCTGGACGAGCCTGCTTAAAGTAGCCACAGCAACCCCGCCGGAGGAGTCCGATTTGCCCTTAGTGGATGGATGGACAAATGTAGACAGGTCTACCTACTTCAAGATGCAAAATAATGTTGTAGTGCTTACTTTAAGCGCACAGTACATTAGTGGTACGGTTACGGGTGAGAACCATGTTGCCACATTACCAGAAGGCTATCGTCCGAAAGAAACTATCCCAGCACTTTGCGGGATAGGCGGGTTAGG
>NZ_CALWXV010000076.1 GCF_944385615.1 uncultured Flavonifractor sp.
CTCCATTCCACCAACCGCTGTTGTTGATTGGCTCTCTGTAAACTTGCCGCCTTCTCCATGCCTGCACCTCACTATCTTGGAGTCTGGGATACTCTCTGGTACTACCTTGTACTACCATGCACTTCCTCAGACTCTTATAGTTTGGCAGAGGCTTTCTTTACTGACAAGTCGCCGACTGTTTTTACGCTTACTTTCGCTGGACTTTTTCGACAGGCTGAGGAACGGCCCGCCGTACGGCGGGCCGTTCCTGTTTTCTGCTGAAAAATATTTTTTGTTGGGTGTATGCAAACGTACACCAAAGCCCCCTGTTTCACCATAGGTAAACGGGGAAGCGCCGCTCCCCCTCAGGAGGGATGAGCTATGTCGGATTCTATGTTTTCTTTTTCGCCCCATACCAAGGGGGAGGCCCAGCAGCTTTACCGGTTGCTCCAACTGTTTGCCGCCCAACTGGAACCGGCCCAGGCCATGGAGGTTGCCTGGGTCTACCCGGAGTTTACCCCCGGAGCTGTCTATCAAACGGGTGAGTACATTCGCTGGGGGACCAACGGAGTGGGAGACCCCCAGCTCTATCAGGTAACGCTGGACCATCGCTCCAGTCCCGGCTGTTCACCGGAGCAGGCCCCAGAGCTCTATGAGGCCATTGGGGTGGACAGCCAGGGGGTGCCCTTATGGAGCCGCCCAGCGGGAGACGGGGACGGCTACGAGGCGGGGGATATCGTTTGCTTCCGGAAGGTCCGGTACCGCTGCCTGCGGGGGCCCTGCCTGTTCAGCCCCGAGGAGGCACCGGAGGAGTGGGTCATAACTTAAAGTGCACAAATAGATACCCAAAGATAAGTTAAGGCTATTTTCACATCATAGTTCTACTATTCTATTTTTATAGCATCATATTCTTATATAAACTACCTATATTGTGAAAGTATTGTCGTGAAATATTCTTTCAAATAATTTCACCGCATCATATACATTTTTAACCATATATTCTGACGCATCTAAAACAATACCGCCACCAGGCATTTTTTGTTTTTTATAGCTTTTTACCTGCTTCATTTCTTCAAGTCTATTGTTATCAATTGTTCTTGGAGACAGGCAATGATAGTAAATTTCCTGATCAAACCAGCATAAAAATTCTTCTCCTTTCCGCATAGCAGTATATCTCATTTCATGAATCTTTTTATCAAAAACGACATCACGAACATCTAATTCACTTGCAAGTTTTTTATATATTTGTTTCCAATCAAATAATCCATCCAAAGATTGTTCAGAAAGCACCCCTATAGTCATTGCTCTAAGCAAACTGCAATATAGCGACCATGTATCCGTACTTGTAAGGGGTATCTCTCTTTCCAGATATGAACGGCAAAAGCCGCCCATATTGTGGTCTGCTTTTGTCTCTTGGAGGATCTGCATATATTCTTGATCTGTGACAATTCCTTTGTTAGATTTTGTTCCAATAGAAGCACTGCTCATCCCTGCAATGGATAGTGGATATTCTAGATTTAAAATTACTGGTTTGATACATGCTGAAATTACTCCCATATAAATGTCCTGACAAGCCCAATCCCATAAGCGACCGGTTTTCTCCCACAATGTTGTAAAATAGCTTCTTTTAAAACAAGAATTGATATACATCATGGGCAGCGTATACATAGCCTGAGATTCTTTCAGGACAGTAGCAATATAACTGGCACCACTTTTATAATAACATCCATATTCCCCTTTTTTGTATGCTCGTGGAATAATAAATTGATTTTGTTGCCCATAGTTAAAGCCCGGCCAAGCATAAAAGCCTCTTTCCCATTGAATAATCTCTTCCTCTGGATACTGTTTAGTAACACTATCCAAAGTTTCCAATGCCCACGGTAATAAACCGTCATCTGATCCCAATGCAAATATATATTCTCCATGTGCTTGAAGATACGCATACTCGAAACTTTTACATAGTTGCAAATCTCTAGGTGTTTTTCTATAAATAATGCGTGGATCATTAATCTCTTTACACAGTGAATAGATTTCCGCATTTCCGCCCGTTGAATTATCGCTAACTACAATTTCATAGGACCCTTTATACGTCTGTTCCAAGCACGTCTTAATGGTATGAAAAAGTGTAGTTGCTGAATTACGTGCTGGGATTACAATGGAAAATTTACACTTGGCTGGTTGCATTATGGCTTCTTTGACTGAAAATCCGTAAATCTCACTTACATACGATAAATAATCTCCACACCACCCAAAGGTAAGGACACATTCATAATAATCTGTTTGAAAATTATAAAGTCTTCCCATTTGTTTTTGTAGCAACGGAGTTTGGCAGAGCTCGTCCATAAGATAGCCACTGCTTAACAACAAAGCATGATCATTGTAAAACTCGTTTTGATTGAGATGCTGAATAACATAATCAATGTTGCTTCCTAAGGATTCTCCATTTTGAATGAGTTCTATAGGATGTAGCGTTGTAAGAAGACCTTCTTCTTCGATATTTTGTAGTGTAATTGCCAAAGTTTCCTCTAACTGCACTGTATGTTGTACTTCAATTTGAATAGATATGTCGATAAAATATACCTTTTTGTTTAGCAGAGTTAATGCCTTGGCTACAGCTTTACATGTAGTTTGATCCGCAAAGTCACTGACAGCAACTATAAAAACGTGATTACTTTCCTGCCTCAGTCGGTATTCTAGCTCTCCACTATTTGGCAGTTCTTTTATCCACGGCCTAAAGCAACTATCGTCTTGGAAAATAGCTTCATAAGCAGCACTAAATATAGGATATGCAACAAGATCTTGCTGCACATAACTATAGTTTAACATCTTTAAAAACACAGCTTTTGAGTGATCGCCATCTAAAAAAGCTTGGTAAGTATTATTGATTTCTACGCCAATTTTTTCAATAAATTTCCGTTCTTCCTCATTTGATTCCCCATTCCATTGGTTAAAGCAGCAAAGCAAGTAGTAGATTCTTTTTGCATCCAAAGGATCGTCATAACTTCTTACAAGTTGTAAATACGCCTTTAATGCATCTGCAGCGCCATTATATGCGTACAGCGCCCAACTCTTATCTCTTAAAACATCATATATTTCTTCTACACTATAGGCTTTACTTTTAAGCATGGCCAACGCTCGTGCAACATACCATTTCGTACGAACTGGTTTTATTTCTGCCAATTGATCCAACGTCAGAATAGTTTGTGCAGCGTTGGATTCATCCAAATTATCTATTAAATTTTCTAGTAAAGCCAGATATTCTTTTTCATTCATTGTTTTTCACCATTCTTTTATTTGTACAGGAAAGGGCGCGTTGCAATACTTGCGACGCACCCTTTTAATATTTACTGGTATTTTTTATTTTATAGGAGAGCTTTTATCAATGCTTCCATGGAATAAATCCTTCGGGCGGATCATAAGAAACTGTTCTTTTTGTCGTATATGTATGTTCAATCTTCTGTAACATTTGAACTCTATCCTTTTGATCTCCATCAATACAGGCTTTTAAATCTTGATATAGACCAGAATCCGCAATCTCGAAATCAAAAGCACGAGACTGGCACAAATATCTTTTGGCAGCCATGATATCACCCGAATATAACATTTTAATTGCATAGCGTAAACACATATTTCCTAATTTTTTGGTCGCCTCATCCAATCTTTTTGCTGGCTTTGTCATGCCGTATTCAGATGTGACCTTAGCAATTTTATTAATAATTTGAAAATGTTCCATCACAGCAGTCAGATTTCGTTCAGACTCACTGGTTTCATTTCCTGAATGTACTCGGTACTGCATAAGCGGTTCATTAATATAACCAATATCTCCTGCGCATGCAAATAATGCATTTGTATACCAGTCGTTCGCAACTTGGAAGCCACAATTCCATGACTTTATCTGCATTGCAGAGGCCATTCGATACATTCTTTGTCCAGGTATGGCAATACCAGACATCATAAATACTGCGGCCTGATCTTCTCCTGGAACGACACAAGACTGGTTATAAAAGGCTGGTGTTTTTGTTATAATTCCATGTTCATTAATTTCATCGCGATGGGTCATTACCATGCTTACAGTCGGGTTTTGTACAAATATATCTACACATTTTTCAATAAATTCAGGATAAATTGCATCGTCACTAGCAAGAACTAATATAAGCTCTCCTTCACAATCTCGAAGACATAGGTTGCTATTCCGATCACTTCCAAAATTATACTTATTTTGTACAGCACTATAATAAATTCCCTTTTCATGGAACTTTGGAATATAAGACAGTGCTATGTCATAGGAGTTATCAGTCGAATGATTATCATGCAATATCACTTCATAATTATCATAAGTCTGGCTTAAAATACTATCTAAGCAATGATTTAGATATTTACCATAATTATAGTTTGGTACACAAATACTTACAAGCGGTTTATAATTATATAACATATTTTACCCCAATCATATACATGCATAACAATCTGTGTCACCAACATTTGCCGTATGATGACGCAAATATATTTTATATTTAGGATTGAATTCCTTAATTTTTAAAGGGACATTCCACAAATCACTCAAATAATGATACGCACTAATCGCTAGTTTGGGCGATTGATTCTTAATTATCTCACTAGCTCCTTCCAAAGCGGGTAGCTCAGAACCTTCAACATCCATCTTAATAAAAGTGACTCTGTTCCCCTGAACTACTTCATCAATTGACACAACATCAATTTCATTTTGGGCATTATCAGAAATATGAGGAGCTATACCTTTTCCTGCAAACTTTAGTGTTGCTTTGTGGCTCCATACGCCTTTATTAATAAATTGAATTCTTCCATCTTGATTATATACAGCAAGTCTCTGGCACATCTTATTAAAGTTATCTTTTTCAATTTCAAATGCATAGACTTTATCGAATGATCCATTGACAATTTCAATAAATTTCAAAATAGTATCTCCATCATATGCCCCCGCATCTACCATAACTTCATGAGGTCCAAAATCAAATAAACCATGTCCAAAATACTCTCCAGAGGATTTTAACTGATTAAATATTTTAGTGGCTAAATGCGGTGCTATTCTATTACATACTGCTTCAGTATATATCTCTCTTGACACTTCATCTTCAAATATAGATACTACATACAAAGCTTTATCCAAATTATCTTGAAACCATTTTTTGTTGTATTTGGAATCATATGCATTTGTATATATATCATCAAAATTATAATTTTCAATTTTCAGTTCATTCAATTGCTTTTGAATGGGAAAATAATCAGCAACCATGACCAAAACAATAGGATCTTGTAAAGCTTTCAATTCTTCAATTGAAATGCAACGTTTTCCTTTAAATGTCTTTCCCCATTTTGATGAATCATTATCACAAACATAGTCGAAATCAAATCCAGGGAGCTTATAACACTTGTTAAAATGTTCACCTGTACCCCAAAAGCAAATTGTTTTTGCTTCCATAAATCTTTTTTTTATATAAATTTCACGATCATATCGATCAAATTCACTTTCAATTGCATGAGCAAAAGCATCACTAATCTTTTTAACATAAAGATTTTGCATAAACACACATCCACATCTCGTTGTATTTTACTATATTTTCCTACTCTTATTCGTGAATCAATGGCTTTTTAAAATCCATATATCCCTGCTCTGCAGCTTTAGAGGTAATCCCCATTCCGCCAATGTGACAATGTCCACAAACTTGATAATATGATTGATCTATAAAATTCCGAATATCTTCCTTCAGTTTTTTAGGTTCTACTACTCCTTCCAAATTGACATAATCCGTTGTATAGTCCGCTATTTTAAGTCCATATACTGCTGCAGCAAAATCGCAAGGATGTAATTTACCATTCTTAATCATCATACACCGCGGTGGATGAAGGCACCTTTGTTTTTTCTGTGTCATTTCCTCTACAGTTTCCCCAAGAGAATATAGCGTTGATGGTACAATCCACTCTGGCATATGTACACCTACGGTATAAGAAATATTTTTTTGCTGCATCTTTTCAATATTTTTATACATCTTTTTTTTAGGACCTTCACCAATACTTTGCTCATAATTGGAGAAACTTACATTTACTCGTTTATCTGTAAGCCCTTCTAACTGTTCATCTGATATATCACATGTTCCTGTAGTAGCAATGCAGATAAGCCCTATGTTATCTTTTTGAAGTAATTTCTTAATAATTTTAGAGATATCAGGATGTAAAAATGGTTCTCCGCCCATTACTGTCACAGAACCAACACTATCCACGGCGTCAAAAAAAGCATCAATATCTTTTTCAATTTGATCAAAAGGCATATTGATACGATCTTCTTTAGGATATTCATTCATATATGACGTACAGCATTTACATCCTAAACTACATTTTTGGTTAATAGTTAATGTGATGTGATAGATAGACAACGGATTCTTTGATGGAGACTTTTTCTTTACAATGTTCTCAACTCTTTTACAGAACATGGCCCTGCAGCACATACTTCCTTGACAAACTTTTGAGTCAACACCCGTCTTATAATCAAAAGGACAAACAGTTCCTTCATATAAATAATCTCCACGCAGTACATGATTATACCCTTGTTCATTTAACTCGCCTAGTAATGCACCTCTTACAACATTATTGCCAATACAAAAAATAACAAGAGTATTATCTTTGTCAGTTGTAGAAAATGGTGATATTACACTTATCCCGTTTACTTCTTTAAGCTCATCTTTTCTCAAATCCCAATAATTTTCAATATTAACATTATGATCTAACAAATACTTGCCTAACGCTTCACCTAAAAAACTTGCCCCCCATAAAATAACATGAGAAAAAGATTTTATGTAATCTAACATTTCTTGATTAACACTGTGCGGAACTACTTCTCCTGAATGTGCAATTTCATAATATTTATTCTGGTTAAACATTTATACTTCCCCTTCTATAGGTGTAACAAAGTCATAAAACCCTTGCTCACCAGCCATATCTGTGCTGCCACCACCCCCACCGCAATGACCGCAAGATCTATAATAAGGCTGGTTTATAAATTTTACAATGGCTTCTGACAGATTTTCTTGGTCCAAGGATACATAATCTTCCGGATAATCTGCCACTCCTACCCCATGCAAAGAAACACTATACAGGCATGGGTAAAGCTTACCATTCATGACCTGCATACAACGCACAGGAATTCTACATTGCGCCTTTTTCTGCATCATAATTTCTTCTGAATAATGCCGGTCCCAAAGCGTCGGTGGAATAGCCCACTCAGGCATTCTTACACCAACTGTGACAGGAACATTATTTTCTTTCAAAAACTCTATGTTTCTATAAAAAATATTTAGTTGTTCTTTGGGTAGGGCATCGTAGTAACCAGAAAATGCAACATTTAATCTCTGATCTCCCGTAAGGCTCTCTAACTTCTCCTTTGAAATTTGAAAAATACCATTTGTAGCTATAGATAAAATACCAAAGTTTCTTTTTTCCAGGAGCTTTTTAATTATTTTATCTAAATCTGGGTGCAGAAAAGGTTCTCCGCCTTGTACTGTAATTGAACCCACAGCATCTACATCATCAAAGATTGCATCAATATCTTTGGCAATCTGATCATAGCTAAAATATGCTCTCCGTTCTTTAGGGTAACTATTTATATAAGAAACGCAATACTTACATCCTAAGCTACAATGGGTTGTAATCATAAACGTAAGATTTTCTAAAAATAGTCCGCCATGATTATATTTATTTTTTACAATATTTTGCAATCTGGAACAAAACATACTCCTACAAGTCATTGAACCATTGCATACCAGTCCATTTACTCCTGTCGTCGAATCAAATGGGCATACCGCACCCATAAATATCTTGTCACCTAATAGAATATGATTATATCCATGCTCTCTTAATCGCTGCATCAAATTATTGTGTATTGCCGTATTTCCAATACATAATATAATAAGAGTATTTTGTTTTATATCAGCATCTGCATCTGGAAAAGGGCTATTTACACATATTTCGTTTATATGGCCTATTTCATCGGCACGCATATCCCAATAACTATCAATGGAAATGTTATGATTTACAAGATATTTCCCAATTTCTTTTCCTAAATAACTTGCTCCCCATAATATGATACAGGGAAACGCTTTTATATAAGTAAGTAATTCAGAATTATCAACTTTATCTCCACTATGCACTTTTTTGTAATACTGTTCTATATCCATGACTGTGCAATACCCACTTTCATCAAAAAATGCTACATCTTAAAGTTTCTTAACTTAGCTCAGTGTGCATATAAAACTGTATCACCCAAAGTGTTAGTATGGTGACGAATTTCAAATTTATAATCAGGAACTAAACTTTTTAAATAAGTTGGAATTGTCCACAAATCTTCTATCTTATGATAGATACAAATTGCTAGCTTTGGCCGCTGAGATTTGATAATTTGCTCTGCGCCTTTGAGAGCTTTAAGCTCCGCTCCTTCAACATCCATTTTTATCCATGTCACTCTTTTTCCACTAAGTATGTCATCCAGTTTAACAGCCTGAACTTCTACTCCATTCTCATCTTTTAATAGACTAAAGCCCTCCTTTGGCGCCGTTTCCTCATTTCCATATTTTAGTGTTATTTTGTCGTCCCATACCCCTGCATGGTAACAATAAATTTTATTTCTTTTAGATTCCTCTAAACTATGTACATATGCTGTCAATTGCCTAAAGTTACTTCCTTCCATTTCAAAGGAGTAAATCCCATCAAAATCTTTTACTACACTAAGAAAATCTCTTACTGTATCTCCATTGTAGGCTCCACAATCTACAAATGTTTCATTGTCTGTTATCTCATAACAACTATGATCAAAATAGGTCGCCGGAGAACACAACTCATCAAAGTATTTTGTGCTAAATTGTGGTGCCAACCGCTGTGCCAAGACTTCCACATATATTTCCTTCGATCTGGCCGAATTGATACTTTCAAAAACATCTAAAATTGTATTTTTTTCAAAATCAACTTCATCTATTTCCCCGTGAATTGCCATTTCGAGAACTAGGTCATATCCTCGAACATACGGTATATTCCAAGCCTTAAATTGCTCCTCCAACTCTTTTGGTGCTCCAACTAAAATAATAACCACTAAATTCTGAATATTTTTTAAATCTTTCGGCGGCACACATTCTATACCATAAAATGTTTGGTACCATTTACTTTCATCCGAATCAGATAAATAGTTTACACCCAATCTTTCCTTAAGTTCCCTGTATGCAAAAGCATCTTTAAAAAATTGTCCTAGTCCATATACACAAACGTTCTCAAACGAACGAACCCATGTTTGCTTACAGTAACTTTTTGTATTCTTAGCAGTTTCTATAATATCTTTTAGTCGTTCACGCATCTCTTTTTTCAACACCAACTGTCAATCCTTCTTTCTAATTTTTCTCTTAAAATCCAAAGTCCACTTATTATGCAATTAAATTTATGGAGGAATACAACATTATTTTTCAATTCACTCGGCATATAGAACCGTTCCATAAAAGTTATAATTACTATGATGACGAATTTTAAATTGGTAATCAGGAACTAAACTTTTTAAATAGCTTGGAATTTTCCAAAAATCATCTATTTTATGATAAAGGCAAATCGCTAGCTTTGGCCGCTGAGATTTAATAATTTGCTCTGCGCCCATCAAAGCATTAAGTTCGGCACCTTCAATATCCATTTTAATCCACGTAACTTTTTTACCGCTAAGTACATTGTCTAATTTGATAGCCTCGACTTTTACTCCATGTCGATTTTTTAATACACTAAATGCATCTTTTGATGATTTTTCCTCATTTCCATATGTTAGTATTGTTTTTTCATTCCAGACTCCTGCATGGTAACAATTAATTTTATTCCTCTTCTTTTCTTCTAAAGTATGCACATATGCAGTCAACTGTTTATAGTTATTTTCTTCCATCTCGAAGGCATAGATGCTATCGAAATCTTTTACTGTGTTAAGAAACTCTTTTATAGTATCTCCATTGTAAGCTCCGCAGTCTACAAACACCTCATTGTCAGTGATATGATAACAACTTTGGTCAAAATAATCGGTTGGCGAAAACAGCTCTTCATAAGTTTTTGTACTCTGTTCTGGCGCCAGCCTTTGTGCCAAGATCTCTACGTATAGTTCTTTTGATCTGGCCGAATTGATACTTTCAAAAACATCTAAAATTGTATTTTTTTCAAAATCGTCTTTATTTATCTCCCCATGGATTGACATCTCAAGAAGTAGTTCATATCCCAGAATATATGGTATATTCCAAGTTTTAAATTTCTTTTCTACCTCCTTTGTGTCTCCACCAATCAAGACAATAACTACTAAGTCCTTAACTCCCTTCAAATGCTCTGGTGGCACACATTCTATACCATAAAACATTTGATGCCATTTACTTTGATCTGCGTCAGATAGGTAGTTTACACCCAATTTTTTCTTAAGTTCTCTGTCTTCAAAAACATCTCTAAAGAATTTTCCCAGTCCATATATACAAACGTTGTTAAAGGAACGAACCCATGTTTGCTTACAATACCTTTTTGAACTCTTGGCACTCTGAATAATAGCATTTAGTCTTTCCCGCATATCTTTTTCCATCATATTTCCGACACCCCTATGCTCTGAATTCCATTAGCAAAATCCACCCGACACTCAAATGACAGATCATAAAGTCTGTCACATTCAGGTTCCATCCAAAAGGTCCTGCTAAGATCGCATGCTTTTGCTCCAAACTGTAACTGGCCTGTGGGTGCAATCACATCTCTGATTTCTTTTACAAAGTCCTTTAAGATTCTTGTGTCTTTCGATGCAACATGATAGATCCCCTCTGCATGCGGTGCTTCTCCCAAAATACGCAGTGCGCGGACACAATCTGTAATATACATAAAATTCCACATATTTTCGCAGGATGTTAACTGTGGGACCTCACCCTTTTTAAGCGTATCAATAACATAGTTTACCAGTGTGCCTTGATTTTCGCCTACACCATATACACTATAAATTCTTGGCCAAACAAATGTAATTCCTATTTGCTCCGCTAACACTTTCCCCATATGATAAGCTGCTAGTTTTGCTGCTCCATACATCATAAATGGACGGGGTACCGTTTTCTCTTCTCTCGCAATCCCATGCACAACACCATATTCAGCTTGGCTGCCTGCACCTATGATCTTTGTACATCCACATGCCTTAGCTGCCTGTATAGCATTGGCAGTATACTGCAAATTTTTATATTGTACTTCAAATATCTCTCTATCGGAACCAGATGAACCATTCCATGCTAAATGAAAAAATACATCTGCCTCTATATGATATTTTTCCGAAAGGTCCGTTAATTGATCCAGTGGAAGTTCAAGAATCCGCAAATGATTTTGGGCAAACCTATTTTCCGATAAGCTTCGCTCCAGTTTCTCCCGTTTTTTTGTTCCTGGCCGAATAACTGCTGTTACTTCATATAACTGTTCCAACAATTCCTTACATAAAGCTATCCCAATAAATCCTGTGGCCCCTGTAACAATCGCTCTCATTATGAACTCCTTGTTGTGACTATTCGTTATATGCCATACATTCTGCCAATTCATCTCGGTCTAGCAATGGAGTCATATCCTCTAATGGCCGGCTCGCCATCTGGCCATCCTCACGCATATAATTCGCCTGTTTCGGCAGGATCTTTTGCGTAATATCCGCATGAAATGTACATACAACCGGGCCATCATAATCTAAAACTGCTGCAACGTGTTCAGAAAGATGCTCTTCTGTTTCAATGTGCATTCCTTTAATACCAAACGCTTCAGCAATTTTTTTCATATCAGGTAAAGTCAAGCCTGATTCTTGCGTACAACCAGTAAGATGCCCATTAAAATTTCCACTTTGGGAACCATAAATCATACTGTACCCTTTATTATCAGACACAAATATTTTAATTGGCAGATTTCTTCTTTTAATAACTTCCAATTCCTGCATATTCATTGCTATACTGCCGTCGCCTGTTACACATACTGTTCTGCGCCCATTTGATGCAATGCAAGAACCAATGCTGGCCGGAACATCATATCCCATAGCTGCAAGCCCTTTTGTCAAAAAGGCCCTTTGTCCCCATTGAATACGAAATGTTTTCATCGCAATATCTACAGTTGTACCAGAACTGGTAAACTGATAAATATCATTCGACTTCATTTGGCGACAAACCTCATCTATCAAATGATAATTGCTTACATATCCTTCTCTTGCAGCTTGCTCAGGAATAAATGTAGGATATTTTTTCCACAATATATTACAACGTTCTAACCACTTCTGCCTATCTATCTTTTTGAGCTCTGTCTTTCGTTTCAATATGGCACAAAGAAATGCCTTTGCATCACATACGATTTTTAATTGAGGATGTACACTTTTCTTTTCCATTTCATGTACATCAATGTCCACCATAACGTGGGTTGCATTTTTCAAAAAGCCCGCATAGTTATAGCCTGTATTTAGCAAATTAAGCCGGCTGCCGATCGTCAGCACAAAATCAGCATTCTGCTGAATGAGATTGGCCGCCCTATGGCCTACAGAGCCAGGGCGGCCATAATAAAGCGGGTGATCCTCTTCTATTAAATCAACACCATTCCATGAGGTCAGAACAGGAATACCAAGATACTCATATAGCTCTCGCGCTTCTTTTACTGCATGGCTAAGGCGAATACCATGCCCCAATAAGAGAACAGGCCGCTTAGAGCAATTAAACAGCTCAATTGCTTTTGTAATATCTGTATCTTTCACAGGGTATTGAGGAAGCATCCCCACATCGAATCCACGCAAAGAACCAGGCTCAATACACATCGCCTGAATATCTAACGGAATATCGATCCAAACTGGGCCGGGGCGTCCATGAACTGCAACTGCTGCTGCTTTTTCTAACTCGTACCGAATATCTTCTGGGCGATTAATCTGTACGGCATATTTGGTATGAGACCGTACCATAGAAATAATGTCAACTTCCTGAATGCCGAATTGACGAATTCCTTGTGTTCCAACCAAATCTTCTCTTTTAACTTGCCCTGATAAAAAGATAACAGGTATAGAGTCAAGGTAAGCGCCAACCAAACCAGTAAGTGCATTTGTGCCACCAGGACCGCTAGTCACAAGGCAAACACCATAACCTTCACTGATCCTTGCATAGGCTTCAGCCGCAATAGAGGCGCCTTGCTCATGAAGCATACATACACCTTCCAGATTCTCTTGCCTTCCAAGAGAATCATTTAAATGCATCGCACCTCCCCCTGAAACGTAAAACACCTTCCTTACACCTAAGGCCTCAATATATTGCATTATATAGTCAGAAATTTTTATCATGTATGGTTGCTCCTTGTGGTACAGTTATGCCAGACCAGTTAAAATACATTTGTATTACGCCCTGAACAAAATAGCAACATAAGTAAAATACCTTTATGGAATTGCATAACAAACGGTTTCTGATACCCAAAACTTTGCATGGTGCCTAATATAAATTTTGTACTCAGGATTTATTTTATGAAGAAATAGAGGAATTTTCCATAAATCTTCAATCTTATGGTATACACATATAGCCATTTTAGGGCGCTGCTCTTTTATAATCGTTTGAGCTCCTTTGAGTGCTTCCAGCTCAGAACCTTCAATATCCATTTTAATAAAGGAAACCTTTTCATGGCGTAAAAGACTATCCAGCTTGATCATTCTTGCTGTCTTTACTTCACGAGGATTATAAACACTATAACTATCAGCAGATGCCATCGTTCCATAAGAAATCATGGTATCTTCTTTCCAAACTCCATATGGATAACAAATTACTTTTGCACCGTTTTTAGAATTGGCTTGAATAAGCTCCCCTTTTTTTAGTAGTTCCGCAAAATTATTCTCATCTAATTCAAAAGCATAATACTTTTTAAACTTTGCATCCGTTAAATTAGAAAAAATTTCAAGGGTATCTCCAATATAAGCACCACAATCTACAAAACATTCATCTTGTGTTAGTTGAATAATATCTTGAGGAAAGTACTGCGGTAAGGTACACATTGCTTCATAGGTTGTATTTGCCAGATCTGGTGCAACTCTTAAGCAAAAAATATTTGTGTATATTTCTCTTGAAAGATCGTCAGCAAGAAGATCAAAAACTGTAAAAAGTTCTGCTTTTGAAGCTGTATAATCGTTCAGTTCTTTATCAGAACCCATAATATCATCAAGTACCAAATCATTGTAAGAAATGCAGTTTTCAATTCCTACTAGTTCTTTGATCTGCTCTATCGCTGTTCTAGGATCCCCCAACATAAAAATTACAACTGTATTTTTCAATTTTTTCAGTTCATTGGGTGATATAATATGAAGGTCTTGAAATCTGTCATCCTGCTTGAGTTCAGCAAGCCGCCCTTCATTATTATCACATAGATAGTCGACTTGGAATCGCTTGCGTACATTCTGCTGAATAAAAGCTTCTCCAAAGTATTTTCCAAGTCCAAAGACGCAGATGTGATCTGCCCTCTTTAGCAGATTCACTTTGCTAAAACTGTTTCGCTTTATAGCAGAGTCAAAAGCTCTTTCCAATTGTTGCTCTAATTGTAAAGCGCTCATCCCATTCCTCCCACTATACCGCTGCACTAAATTCGTGATACCGAATTAAGTCCTCAATAATCTCATTTTTTATAATAGTAGCTTCATAACCACCAGTGATACCCATCTTTCTCAAAAGGTACTCCATGGTGAGATTTCCGTCACGCCATTTGCCGCCCAATCCAATATGGGTCACATCCATATAATCCGCACCTTCTGCAATAGCGAGATCTGCCAGTTTTTCAGCCGTGCCATTGCGATCATGGAAATGACACCCCATACGAACCCCAACTTTATGACATTCATGAATCGTGTTTTTGACATATTCCTCTGTCATTACACTTTCTGTGTCTGCAAATTCAATTGCGTGTACCCCTTTGGCTTTCGCAAACTCAGCAAACTCAATATTTTGCTCGATTGTATTATGTCCCGAGCTGGTAAAATTAATAAACACTTCGTATCCAAGTTCCAACGCTTCTGTCGCATATTTATCCAAAATTTCAAAATCGGTTTCAGAAGAACGTGTCAGCAGCCGAATGGTGTCTATTATACTGTCTTTTGCCGGCAGAAGCGGGGACAATGGACGCTGAATATCCCTCATAGCAGATAATTTTGTGGTGTTTTTTGTCTTCTGAAAAATCTCTTTGATCTCATCATTTCTTAAACTGCAGTAACGGAAATTTCCTCTGCCAGGGTCGGCCTGCTCATTATGGAAAAATCCAAGCTCTACATAGTCAATTCCTTTTGCCTGGGCAAAAATATAAATATCAGTGGCTGTTTTGGGAGAAAAATACCATCCCGTCTGATAGCCAATCTCTCTTAACGAACAATCAAAAATTTCTATCCCGTTAATCATGGTTACTCCCTCTTCCTTATACAATTATTCAGCAATTGCCTCTTTGATAAGGCGTACCATTTCATCCAACATCTCTACTGTCATTCCAGGATAAACGCCCACCCAAAAAGCATGGTGCATAGCATAATCTGTACGCTCCAAGTTTCCAACGACTCGATAGTCTATTCCATTTTTATAAGTTTCAAAGCATGGATGCCGCAATATATTTCCAGCAAACAAGTTTCTGGTCTGAACGTTGTGTTTCTCTAAATGAGCAACGATTTCATTGCGGGTTTTGGGGCACTCGGGTCTAGTTGCAACAATAAACCCAAACCAGCAGGGCTCTGCACCTACCTGCTTTTCCGGAAGAATCAACTGGCTGCTGAGACAACTCAGCTGCTCTCTCATATAACGCCAATTTTCTTGTCTTCTTCTTACAAAATGATCTAGCTTTTCAAGCTGTGCTGTTCCAATCGCCGCCTGCATTTCAGTTGTCTTTAAATTATATCCCAGATGAGAATACACATATTTGTGATCATAGCCCTTTGGAAGTGTACCAAACTGTCCATCAAAGCGATGACCGCAAAGATTATCCTGCCCGCCAGAGCACGCACATTCCCGTCCCCAGTCGCGCAAAGAACGGATGATTTTATGCAGCAGAGGATTTGAAGTATATACCGCTCCACCCTCGCCCATTGTCATTTGATGCGCTGGATAGAAGCTGGAAGTACCAATGTCACCAATTGTCCCTGTTTTTCTGACTTGGCCGTCGAGCTCATATGTCCCACCCAAAGCATCACAATTATCTTCAATCAGCCACAGATTATGCTTATCACAAAACTGTTTCACACGGGCAAGATCAAATGGATTGCCCAAACTATGGGCCAAAAATACAGCTTTTGTCTTCTCAGAATATGCTTGCTCCAGATAGTCCACATCAATGTTATAAGAGGGAATATCAATATCAACAAATACTGGTACCGCTCCGCACTGAATAATGGGAGATACTGTGGTTGGAAAAGCCGCAGCAACGGTAATGATCTCATCACCCTTTTTTAGGCGACGTTCTTTTAGCAATGGTGAGGTCAACGCAGCTACTGCCAGCAAATTTGCTGAGGAGCCTGAGTTCACAAGTGAGCAGTAGGGCACCCCTTGAAATTCAGCCAATCCTTTTTCGAATTTATTTGTATAAGCACCTGCCGTCAGCCAAAAGTCCAGTGCTGAGTCAACAAGATTACAAACTTCTCGCTCGTCAAATACACGACCCGCATAGTTGATCCTATCTCCTGTTTTATATGGCTTCTGCTGGTGATGTTCTTTGACATATTCCGCTACCATCTTCAGTATTGTGGCTTTATCCATCTTTTTTCTCCTATATTAAACACGGTCTTTATATACTTCTGCTCAACGCATAACGGCAATCAATTGTTTTTTCCATTTTTGTTGCTGCAAGCTCTAAAAACGAATCCCATGCGGTAATCATCGCAACAATATTTGAACAATTATAAACTTCTTCCGCAGAAGACAGATATTGAATGTTTATATCCGGATAAGCTCTCCTAAACTCCTGCATGGCCGCTGGATCAAATGCAACAATCTTGTTGTAGCCCAGATTTTGAAGTTCTTTTATAACTTTATATGCAGCACTATCTCTAACATCATCTGAGCCAGGTTTAAACGACAAGCCCAATATTCCTATTACATCATCACGATGCTGCCCTTGTATAATTTTCTCTGCAACAATCTTAGCCCTATTTTGATTTGTCTCGATCACATGTTTAAGAATCGGCGGTTCAAAGCCCTTTGCAACAGATTGTGCAAATAATGCGCATGTATCTTTTGGTAAGCAATACCCTCCATAACCACATCCCGGATACACATAGCTCGTCATATCACAATGATTCCATCGTTTATCCATATGAAGGATATGAAACGCATCCGCTACATCAATTCCGCCAATTGTATCTGCAATATGGGACATTTCGTTTGAGTAGCTAATCATGGTTGCCAGAAGCGTATTGGATAGGTATTTAATAAACTCACTTGTGGTATATGAAACACAATAAATCGGTATTCCCATGGGCTCATACAGCTTTTTAAGCATTTTTTCAGACACGGTATCATTGCATCCCAGCACAATTCTGTCCGCATGGATAAAGTCATCCCAGCAATGCCCTTCCCGCAAAAACTCAGGATTATTGGCAATCCCTATATGTTGCGCTACCTGTCCTTTGCCCTGGACGTAGGGATAAATTTTTTCCGCTGTTGTGGATGGTGGAATGGTCGATTTTGTTATGAGTATTCTATATCTTTCGTCCTTAATTGCAGCAATCGTTGTATCAATAGCGGAGAACAAATAAGTAAGATCCGCACTGCCTTCTTTTCCATAGGGCGTTCCAACACAGTAAAAAATATATTCACTGTCTGAAACCGCCTGTTCTATGTCCTCTGTAATAATAAAATTTTTATTTAAGTGGTGTTTTAATTCATCCTCCATCTGAGGTTCCAGGAAGGGAAGTTTCCCGTTTTGCAACGTCTCCCTTCGCTGATGATCAACGTCAATACCGTATACTTTATATCCCAAATGGGCAAAACCAAGCGCAGTTGTCAGCCCTACAAATCCCAATCCAAAAACTGTTACCATATCAAATTTTCCTCCGGACTCTCTTTCAAAAACTGAAGAAAGCGACGCACGCCTTCATTTACAGAGATTGTGGGAAGATATCCAAGGCATTCTTTTGCCTTACGAATACTTGGGCACCGACGTTGGGGATTATTCGTTAAATAATCCTTATCTTCCGATACGGCATAAACAACTTTTCCACCATACCCGAAAATCTCTCTGCCCTGTTCTTGATAGATCTCGGCCAGCTTGCTGATGGGAATCTCCGGTTTCTCAATTCCAATGTTGAAATAATCATACTTGCCATATAAGAGTATCTTTAAATACCCCGCTACAGCATCCGCAATATAACAAAATGTTCTGCTAGGGCTTCCATTGGATAAAATCACAATATCCTTGTCTTCCAACACATTTTTTGCAAAATCAGCCGGGACACGCTTATCATTAATCTTCATGCCGGGGCCATAATTATTAAACGGGCGCACCACACCAATTGGCATGTTATATTCCTGGGAAAACAGTCTGCACATGGTTTCCCCAAATCGTTTTGCCTCGTCATAGCAGGCACGTGGTCCTGTGCAGCATACATCCCCGTGATACTCTTCCTGAGTCGGTACGGCCTCTGGTGCAGGATCACCATAGATTTCACTGGAAGAAAAGAACAAAAATCCCTTAATATCTTTTTCCCGATAGAAATCCAGCAGGCTCCGCAATCCCCATATATTCGCATCAATGGTTTTAATCGGAAATTTACGATAAAATGTCGGTGAAGCAATGGATGCCATGTGAATAATATAATTGGCATCTACGGCCTCTGGGATCGTGGCAATATTGTCATGAATAATGTCAAATTTTTTCACAAGAAACTCTTGGGAAATTTCATCCATCCATCTAGGATACCCCAACATAAAATTGTCGAGGCAAATAACCTGTTTCAGATCTAGCTCTTTTCGAAACTGGTAAAGAAAATGGACCAGATAAAATCCTAAAAAGCCGGCGCAGCCAGTCAGAAGAATACGGGCTCCCTTCAACTGGTCCCGCTCATGAGGAGAGAGTTTGTCAAAGGTATACTGTAAATCTTCCGCTAATTGTTTCGTTATCATACCATTCACCACCGCTTCCACTGCGCTTGATGTGTATTCCAAAGATACTCCAGACCCTCTTTATCTCTTAAAGTATCCATACACTTCCAAAATCCCTGATGTTTATATGCTGTCAGCTTTCCTTCCTGTGCCAGTCGCTCCAACGGTTCCCGCTCAAAAACAGTGTCGTCACCGTCTATATATTGGAATATGTCTGGTTCCAACACCATGAAACCAGCATTGATCCATCCGCCGTCTTCTTTTGCCTTTTCTGTAAATCTCCGTACAGTCTGGTCCTGGTCAATTTCCAAAACGCCAAAACGTCCGCCAGGCTGGATAGCCGTGATAGTGGCGTACTTTTTATTTTGTTTATGAAATTCCAACAGACGATTCAGGTCCACATCCGATACGCCATCTCCATACGTCATCATAAATGGTTCCTGATCCAAGTATTTTTGGACACGCTTGAGCCGTCCTCCGGTCATGGTATTCAGGCCCGTATCTACCAACGTAACTTTCCATGGTTCGGCCACATTATTATGAACGATCATCCGATTGTCATGAGCAAAATCAAACGTGACGTCGCTTCTATGCAAATAATAGTCTGCAAAATACTCTTTAATAATATAGCCTTTGTATCCGCAGCAGATAATAAACTCATTAAAGCCAAAGGAAGAATAATACTTCATAATGTGCCACAAAATTGGAGTATCCCCAATTTCAATCATGGGCTTTGGCTTTAAATGGCTCTCCTCACTAATGCGGGTACCCAAACCACCGGCTAAGATAACAACTTTCATTGCAGGATGCCTCCATCCAGTAAATAAGCCACCTTCTGATAGGCCGGGCTGGCCTTAAGTTGGACAACTGCCGGATCATCCGGCGGATAGCTGGCAAGAATCTGGTTGATCTGCGCTGCCAACGCCTGTAACTCTGGAGATGCAGGCGGGCATAATGCGGCAGGGTGCTCCAATAGGAAGGCAACCGCTTGTTTCATGACAGGTGCGGCATCTAAGGCAGCTCGCAACACTGCAGGATATTCTGAAAGTTGAGCACTTTGCGCAATTTGAGAGGCCTTTCCCACATGGAGCATAAACTGGTGCAGCCCAGGCAGTACATTCCAGTGCTCTGGCTGAGAAAGAAGCACAGGGTTGTAATAAGCAGGCAGATATCGCTCTGATAGAGAGACACACAGACGCATCAAGGCCGCGCTGGAAACCGCATCCTCCCAGGTTTCCCTGCGCAGCGCCGCAAGGGAAAGGTCAAAGAAAAATTGCAGTTGAGACACGTCCGCACAGTGCTCCATCTGGGGATGAAGACCCAGGACTTTATGCGCTGCATCGGACCATGTCATTACAATCTCTCCCGCCAATCGGCGCAGAACATCTGAACTCAGTTGGAAAAATACGTTCGGGAGGGGAATCGCATATTCCAACAGGTGAGCCAAAACAGGCGCAGGAATATCCTGCCAATTTTCAACCTGCTCCATCCAATAGCCCGCTGTTTTAGGATCTGTACACTTCATCAACTGAACTGCCCGACCCAAATCGGTCTCCTTCAGCGGCTCAAAGAGCTCATATGCAGGACGCTCCGAACCATCCGCAAACAGTTCACCAGCGGCCTGTACCAATTCTAGCCGTGAGGGAGACAGTTCTGTGTCTGTAAGAACCGGGGCCAAGCGGCAAACCAACCGCTCCACAGAAACCCCTGCCTGATAGAGTAGTTTTAAATACCCCAGAAAGCGCAGACATTCTTTCGGATCTTCCTCCGACAGGGGAGCGGCAACCAGTGCTCTCTCCATCTGCTCATACGCACCAAGCGCATAGAGACTGTTCAGATAGCTGATGAACGCTTCCCGCCGTGCGCTGGGCAGAGCGCCAAACAACTTGCTGACACAAAACTGGAGCAGCTTTGGCTCATGCTCAATACGGTCCAGGCCTTGCTGGTAAAGCGCATAATACCGCAATACGCCTGAGTGATTCCCACACTTATCATACCATTTTACAGCGAGAAATGATACATCAACCTGCGTATATAGGCTATCCGGGAAAATTTTCCTTGCTAGTATACTCCATTTCTCCTGCTCCTGGTTATGGCCATACATGGCAGCACAGCGTACAGAGAGGGAAACAACGGCCGGTCCAAATCGTTCCCACTCCCACTTCCACGGCTCCTCAGATGGTTTTTGTGCCACCAGCTCTATTCCCATTTGGGCAAAGCGCCAAGCCTCCTCGGGAAAAATCAAGGAAGACTCCAGGCACTGTACCATGCGCCGGCAGCTCAGCGGGAACTGCTGGATCAAACGCTCCAGAAGAGTCAGATTACGGCGGGCTTTCGCCTGTGCCTCTTCCGGTGTGGCGTAGGTATATCCATCGTGTCGAAGAATGGTCTTGGAAAGCAGACCAGAATAAAAGCCTGCTTCCCGCACAGGCCAATATTCGTGAATTGCCCCCTGATAGCGCAGGCCGGTATCCATGCGCAGCAGGCGTTCTGCTGGAAAATCGCTGTACTCTCCATCCATAGTACGGGTGGTATAGTTCCGCTGGAGCACCAGCAAAGAGGCCACGGTGGGGTTTTTATTTGGATTTTTTAAAAAGGCGATTAGCTCGTCCGGGTCATCCAGATACTCATCGGCATCGACGGTAAAATACCATGCACCCTGGCAGCGTTCCATGACCGCGTTGCGGGCGGCAGAAAAGTCATTGGGCCAAGTGAGGTCAAAGAGAAGATCGGCATAATGGGCAGCCACCGCCCTTGTGCCATCTGTAGAGCCGGTGTCCGCAATGACCAGCTCGCACGAAATTGCATCACGCAGGGGCTGAAGCGCACGCAGGCATCGCTCGATGCTGCGGATGTCATTGCGTACGATCATACCGATGGACAACAGCGGCTTGCTCATGGAGGGTTCATCCTTTCTCTAGTAAGAAAAACGGGGCCGGCCAGAAGGACCGGCCCCGTACAGGGAGATCTTGTGATTGACTTGAAAGAAACAGGGATTGCTTACTGCAGCAGCTGCAGCACGCCCTGAGGCACGGAGTTGGCCTGGGCCAGCATGGCCTGGGCGGACTGAACCAGGATGTTGTTCTTGGTGTAGTCCATCATCTCCTCGGCGATGTCGGTGTCGCGGATGGTGGACTCGGCGTCCTGGATGTTCTCCTGCATGACGGACAGGTTGTTGATGGTGTGGTCCAGACGGTTCTGAGTGGCGCCCAGCGTACCGCGGATGTCGGAAACCACATTGATGGCGTCCTTGATCTTGTCCAGAGCCGCCTTGGCGCCGCCCTGAGAGCTGATATCCAGGGTGGACAGACCCAGAGCCTTGACGTGAGCGTCATTGATGGAGACCTTCAGGTGGTTGTAGTCGTCGCTGGTGTCGCCGATCTGCAGGTTCAGAGCGCTGCCGCTCTTAGTCATGGTCGTAGTAGCACCAGGAGTGTTGAGGGTAATGCCGTTCTTGGAGGCGGCTACCGCCAAGGTAGTAAGATCCTTGAAGGTTGCGCCGTCATTGCCGTCGGCGTTCTTGTTATAGGTGTACTTCACGCCGTTAATGTTGACGTAGTCGCCTTCACCAAAGGTACCGGACAGATCCACCGAAGCATCTTTGCCGGCAGTCTTAGTGCCCTCGGCAAACGATGCAGCAGTAATGGTTTGACCGTCCTCAGTGGTCAGGTTCAGAGAGATGCTCTTGATGTTGGCCTGGCCGGTCTTACCGTTGGTAGAGACAACGCCGCCCTCCTTGGTCTCAAACTTAACACCAGTACCGTCAACGCTGATGTTGAACAGGCTGCTCAGCTGGCTGTTGCTGTTCAGGGCGCCCACAATGTCGTTAATGCTGATGGCGCTGGCGGTAGTGAAGTCGGGGATATCCACCTCCACGGTTTGGGTGTCGCCGTTGCCATCCAGATAGCTGACCACCAGGCTGCCGGAGCCGCTGCTTACAGCAGTAGAGGCCGTATAGTTATAGGTTACCTCATTGTTGACAGCATCCGTAATAGTCAGGCTCTTGCCACCCACCAGGCCGCTGACGTTGTCGGCGGTGAACTGGAAGGGCTTGGCCACGGTGCTGGCGGACATGGAGCCGTCCAGCAGCTTGATGCCGTTGAAGTTGGAGGAGTCGGCGATACGGTCGATCTCGGTCTTGAGCTGATCCACTTCCTTCTGCATCTGAGCACGGTCGGTCTCGTTGTCGTAGGTGCCGTTGGCGGACTGCTCAGCCAGGGAGTACATACGGTTGAGCATGTCGTGGACCTCGGTCAGAGCACCCTCAGCGGTCTGCACCAGGGAGATACCGTCCTTGGCGTTCTTCTGAGCGCCCTCCAGACCGGTGATCTGGGCACGCATCTTCTCAGAAATAGCCAGACCAGCGGCGTCGTCACCGGCGCGGTTGATCTTGTAACCGGAAGACAGCTTCTCCAGGTTCTTGGAGAGAGCGGAGTTATTGGTGTTGTAGTTGCGGTAGGCGTTCATAGCCATAATATTGTGCTGGATACGCATATTGGATTCCCTCCTAATAAATTTCCGCATAACCGGCGCGTTCCTTCGCTCCGGTTCCAGTTACGGTGCGCGTTCTGTTATGGCCGCTGTGCGCACAACGGGCATAACAGAACGTGCGGTACTATTTCAGCCGGCCCGTCGACCGAATGAAATCATGGGGTGTGCCAGAGGCAATTTGCCTTCACTGCTTATATCGGCAGATTTTCAAAAAACGTTAGGGTATTTTGAAAAAATTTTTTCTAATATCTGGTGCGGTGTTTTTTCACAATGCCGAACCCCCCGTCCACAAAAAGAACCGCCGGTCTGTTGACCGGCGGTTCTTTCGCGATTACAGGACTTTTCTAGCCCAACAGGCGGTCATTACTGACCGGTCATGCCCTGCTCGTAGGCCTGGATCATCTTCTTGACCATCTGGCCGCCCACGGAGCCGGCCTCACGGCTGGTCAGATCGCCGTTGTAGCCCTGCTTCAGGTTGACCCCCACCTCAGAAGCGGCCTCCATCTTGAACTTGTTCAGGGCCTCACGAGCGCTGGAAACCACGGGCTGATTGCTGTTGCTGTTGGACATGATGTTGCATCTCCTTTGCAATCGTTTTGTTGGATCAGGTGATCCGAACATAGCTTTGCCCAGCGCCGGTTTTCTATGCGAATTTTCGTTTTCCAATCCATGGCGTACAAAAATCAGCCAATTTCACCACAATAAGTGAAAAAGCGGTCGCCAGACGGCGGCCGCTTTCCATGGACGGTATGCTTATTTACCTTTCTGATTCAGCAGGTCCCGCTTCAGGTCCCACAGCTTCTGGGACAGGTCCACATAGTAATTATGGGGGTTTTCAAAGCGTTTGACCTCGTCCCACAAAAGGTCGATCTGCCCGGCGCACCAGGCCCGCATCTCAGCGATGGGCGGAGAGTCGTACACCCGCTTTCCCCCCTGGAAGATGGGTACCAGCAGCTCCTTGGCGGTAAAGTTGGTAAAGACGCTGCGTTTCCAGGTGGCGTCCGGGTCAAAGAGCTCCAAAGGCTGGCTCTGGTCCACCACCTCATCCCACAGGGTGATGAGGTCGGCAAAGGCCTTGCCGGTCTCGTTGTCAAAGAGACGGTATACCTTCTTGAAGCCAGGATTGGTAATTTTATCCGGGTTGGCGCTGATCTTGATCTTGGGGATGATGGTCCCTTCCTTGTCCTCCACCGCCGACAGCTTGTACACGCCGCCAAACACCGGCTCGCTCTTGGAGGTGATAAGCCGCTCGCCCACGCCGAAGGAGTCGATCTTGGCCCCCTGGAGCAGCAGGTCCCGGATGATATACTCGTCCAGAGAGTTGGAGGCCACGATCTTACACTCGGTCAGTCCCGCCGCGTCCAGCATTTTTCGGGCCTTTTGGGACAAATAGGTCAGATCCCCCGAGTCCAGCCGGATGGCGCAGCTGGTAATGCCCTGGGGAAGCAGCACCTCTTTAAAGGCACGGATGGCGTTGGGCACGCCGGACTTCAGCACATTATAGGTATCCACCAGCAGGGTGGCTGAGTGGGGATAGAGCTGGCAGTAGGTTTTGAAGGCGGTATACTCGTCGGGGAACATCTGGACCCAGGAGTGGGCCATAGTGCCCCCAGCCGGGGAGCCGTACACCTCGTCAGCCAGGGTGCAGGCAGTACCGGCGCAGCCGGCGATGTAAGAGGCTCGAGCCCCCAGGATGGCAGCGTCGGGTCCCTGAGCCCGGCGGGAGCCGAACTCGCTCACCGGCCGGCCGTCCGCCGCCCGCACGATGCGGTTGGTCTTGGTGGCGATGAGGGACTGGTGGTTCAGGGTGAGCAGCAGGAAGGTTTCGATGAACTGGGCCTCAATGGCGGGCGCCCGGACAGTTAGGAAGGGCTCCCGGGGGAAGATGGGCGTGCCTTCGGGCACCGCCCAGATATCGCCGGTAAACCGGAAGGTGCGCAGATAGTCCAGAAAACCGTCGCAGAAGCAGCCCTTGCTCCGCAGGTAGGCAATATCCTCCTCGTCAAAGTGGAGCCGCTCCACATAGTCGATGACCTGCTCCAGACCGGCGGCAATGGCAAAACCGCCCCCATCCGGCACATTGCGGAAAAAGACGTCAAAATAACAGATCTGGTCGGCGTAGCCCTCCGTCTGGAAGTAGCCGTTGCCCATGGTGAGCTCATAGAAGTCACAGAGCAAAGTATAGTTCATGTGTTGCTTCATGGTATTCAAACCTCCCGGTTGATAACCGTGATTTGCAGGGCCTCCATCAGGTCCAGCACCTGCTTGTGAAGGACCAAATCCGGCCCGGCGGTGCAGGAAGCGTCCACCACCAATTCCGCCTCGGGCAGCGCCGCCTTGGCCATAACGGCGTTGGACAGCACGCACAGATAGGACACCAGTCCCACCAGCTCAATGCGGTCATACCCCTGCTTTTTCAGCCAGTTACCCAGCCAGAGCGAGGGAAAGGCCCCCTTGCACACCACCATGTCCCGGCTCTTATCCTGAGCCGCCCCGGTCTGGCCATACAGCTGCCAGCCCTCCGAGTTGAGCAGACAGTGAGGCACCGGCAGCTTTCGCCCCTCCTGGGTGTCCAAATAATTGGGGGTATGGGTGTCCATAGTAAAGGCCACGTCGTCCCCGGCGGCCCGGTAGGCAGCAATTTTGGCGACGATGGGGCCGTCCAGCTTCTCCGCTCCGGCAAAGCCCAAAGCGCCGTCCACAAAATCCTTCTGGTAGTCCACCACCAGCAGCAGCTTCTTCATGGCGGTCCCTCCTTCCATCTGTCAAGACACCTGTCCATTATAGCTGTGCCCCATTCAAAATGCAAGGGACTTCTCAAAGCAGGGATAGGTGAGGGGCCGGCCATGGAGGTGGATCTCCCCCACCTTGGAAAAGCCCCGCTTGCGGATCAATGCCTGCATCCGGTCGTTTAAGGAATAGGTATCCATCCGCATGGCTGTAATCCCCTGGCCGCGGGCTTTTTCCTCGGCAAAGGCAAACAGAGCGGTAGCCACCCCCTGCCGCTGAAAGACGGGGTCGATGGCCATGCGGTGGATCACCATGGCCGGGCGGGGGGTAGTCCAGGGCAGGGGGTCGTACTCGGGGGACTCGCTGGTGTTAATGCAGGCCACCCCCGCCAGTACGCCGTCCACCTGGGCGGCGTACAGCTCCCCCCGGGCAATGTCCCCGGCGTAAAAGTCCCGGGTGGGGTAGTCCTCCCCCCACTGAGGATTGCCCAGCTCATTCATGTGGACCACGGCCCGGCGGACCAGCGCCCACACCGTGTCCAGCTCCTGGGCCTGGACAGGACGAATGGAGATCATGGCGCCCCCTTATTCCGCCATGGGGGTGGGGCCCATGGCCTCATGGAGGGTATTGGTCACCGCGCCCCGGAAGAGGCAGACGGCAAAGCGGTGCATCTTCTCCAGTTTCTCAGGCACTGCGTCGGCGGTGAGCTGGCCGCCGGTGGCGAAATCCCCGTCCAGGATGAACCGGGTCTCCTTGGGCTGGTTGGGGTTATTGCCTCCCACCAGGCCGGGACCGGCGTGGAGCTTCATGCGGTAGCCGCCCACCAGGGGGGTCTCCACATCCAGGGCGCACTTGACGATCTCGCTCTCCTCCACGTCAGGCTCTCCCAGAATACCGATATACTGGCTCTGGATCAAATCGTCCCACAGCTGGTCCTCCAGCCCCAGGGCCTTGCGGGAGATGGCGTTGACATACCGCAGGCCGATGCGCTCAAAATAGGCGGGCTGGTAGATCTGGATAAACTGGGCCAGCGGCTGGTCCAGCCGGGTGGCAAAGTCCTCCCACCGCTGATAGGTCAGGGTGGACAGGGCGATAAAGTTCTGGGTCAGGTTGATCTTCCAGCGGCCGTCCTCCGAGATGAAGTGGTAGTTGGTCACCGGCTTCTGGGGCTCCAGCACGGTGCCGTTGCCCTTCTTCACCATTTTGGGGGGCATCTGCTCCTGACGGGTCATATACTTGGGGAAATCCTTCCGAATGGCCTCTTGAAAGGCGGCGGGCTCATTGGCCCCGATGGACAGGATGGTGGGGAAACGAAGCTGACAGATCACCTCCACCAGAGGGGACCGGGCATAGTGGAATCGCTCGTATGGCGCAAACAGCATAGTGGCTGCTCCTTCCTTTTTTCATAGTCTTATCTATTTTATCCCCGAATCTGTTCCATGTCAAACGCTTCGGCCTTGCAATCCCAAACTTTGGCCGGTATAATGCTTGTGACAAGAAATAAGGAGGCGCATAGGATGGAACTGGAACTGAAGCGGGGCGGGCGCACCGCCCGGGTGGCCACCCATGGCGGCGAGCTGGTGTCCTACCGGGACGAGCACGGTCTGGAGTACATCTGGACGGGAGATCCGGCCTATTGGCCGGGGCGCAATCCCCTCCTCTTTCCCATCGTGGGCGGGCTGCGGGACGGCAAAGTGTACATTGGGGAGAAAGAGGTCTCCATGAACCGTCACGGCTTTGCCCGGACCAGCGAGTTTACCGTGGCCGGTCAGGGGGAGGACTGGGCGGAGCTGGAGCTGCGGGAGAGCCCCGACACCCTGGCGGTCTACCCCTACCCCTTCAAACTGGTGGTACGGCAGCAGCTCACCGACACCGGCTTTACCACCACCATCACGGTGACCAACACCGGCGATCAGCCCATGCCCTTCTGCCTGGGCGCCCATACCGGTTTCCGCTGCCCCCTGGAAGAGGGAGAGGCATTTTCCGACTACCAGATCCTCTTTGACCAAAAGGAGACCTGCCCCACCCTAATCCCCGACGCCAACGGGCTGGATCGGGCCCGTATCCGGCCTTTCCTGGAGGACACCGACGCACTGGATCTGGACCACCGGTACTTTACGGAGATGGATACCCTGATTTTCGAGGGGCTTCAGTCCCAGTCGGTCCGGCTGCGGAGCAAAAAGAGCGGCAAGGGGGTGCGGATGACCTTCCCCGGCTTCCCGGTACTGGCCCTGTGGACCATGTCGGACAAGGCGGCCCCCTATCTGTGCATCGAGCCCTGGCACGGCGTGCCCGCGGTAGTGGGAGAGGGTCCCCAGCTGGCGGACAAGGCCTTCTGCATCACCCTAGCCCCCGGCGAGAGCCGCACCCTGGGTTATCAGGTGGATACCCTGTAACAGAAAGAACCCGGAGCATTTGGAAGAAACCAAACGCTCCGGGCTCTTTTTTGATACATTTTTAATAAGCCACGCCCCAGTATACCATGTGCTTGGCGGGCTTGCCGCAGATGGGGCACACGTCCCCCAGATGCTCCTGCTCCAGAGGGATGCAGCGGGAGGACACACCGGCCTCCTCTTTCATTTTCAGCTCGCACTCCAGATCGCCGCACCACATAGTCTTGGCAAAGCCACCCTGGGTGGCCATCTTCTCCTTGACCTCCTCCAGAGAGGAACAGGCATAGGTGTTCTCGTCCAGGTTCTTCTTGGCCTTGTCAAACAGACCCTGCTGCACGGCATCCAGCATGGTCTGGACGGTCTGCTCGATGTTGTCCAGGGAGACAAAGCTCTTCTCGCCGTTGTCCCGGCGGACCAGCACACACTGGTTTTTCTCCATATCCTTGGGGCCCATCTCCAGCCGCAGGGGCACGCCCTTCATTTCATACTCGGCAAACTTCCAGCCGGCGGACTGGTCGGAGACGTCCATCTTCACCCGGATGCCGGCGGCCTTCAGCTTGTCCATAACGGCCTGGTTGGCCTCGATGACGCCGGGCTTGTGCTGGGCCACGGGGATGATGATGACCTGAGTGGGGGCGATGCGCGGGGGCAGCACCAGACCGTTGTTGTCGCCGTGGGTCATGATGACGCCGCCGATGAGCCGGGTGGACACGCCCCAGGAGGTCTGGAAGGGGTGGTGGGGCTGGTTGTCCTTACCGGCAAAGGTGATGTCGAAGGCCCGGGCAAAGCCGTCGCCGAAGTAGTGGGAGGTACCGGCCTGAAGGGCCTTTTTGTCGTGCATCATGCACTCCACGGTGTAGGTGGCCTCCGCCCCGGAGAACTTCTCCTTATCGGTCTTGCGGCCCTTTACTACTGGCATGGCCAAGTAATTCTCGCAGAAGTCGGCGTAGATGTTGAACATCCGCTCGGTCTCTTCGATGGCCTCCTCAGCGGTGGCGTGCATGGTGTGGCCCTCCTGCCACAAAAACTCCCGGTGGCGCAGGAAGGGACGGGAGGTCTTCTCCCACCGCAGGACGGAGCACCACTGGTTGTACAGCTTGGGCAGGTCCCGGTGGGAGTGGATGATATCCTTGTAGTGCTCACAGAACAGGGTCTCGGAGGTGGGGCGGATGCAGTAACGCTCCTCCAGCTTCTCGGAGCCGCCCATGGTCACCCAGGCGCACTCGGGGGCGAAGCCCTCCACATGGTCCTTCTCCTTCTGGAGCAGGGACTCGGGGATGAGCATGGGCAGGTATACGTTCTCGTGGCCGGTCTCCTTGAACTTCTCATCCAGAATTTTCTGGAAGTTCTCCCAGATGGCGTAGCCATAGGGCCGGTAGATGAAGATACCCTTGATGGAGGAGTAGTCAATGAGCTCGGCCTTCTTGCACACGTCGGTGAACCACTTGGCAAAGTCCACCTCCATATCGGTGATCTGCTCCACCTGCTTTTTATCCTGTGCCATATCTATTCTCAATCCTTTATTCTAAAAATATATGCGGGGTTCAGCATTAGGCCTATCCATTTTATGCATTTATTGCTGAAAAGTCAAGCACAGGGCCCGGCTTACAAGAGCCGGGCCCTGTTTTTTCTTTTCTTACAGCTTGATGACCAGAGTGGCGGCAAACTGGGCGCCGGAGTACTGGCCGTAGAGCTGGAGCCGGTTCCCTGGCAGCAGGTCGTTCAAGCCCACTGTGGCGCCGCCGCTGGTCATAATGCTGGCGGCGGACACGTCGGCGGTGACCACGCTGCCGTCGGGCAGCTGAAGCGCCATGGTGTTGGTCCGGCTGTCGGCCACCAGCAGCGTGCCGGACAGCTGGGTGTCACGGTTGGGGGTATTCTGGGAAAAGGCCTGGATCTGGGACACCTGGCCGCCCCGGGTGGTGATGGTGAGCCGGTCCCCGTTGGACAGCTTGTCAAGGGTGCTCTCCACGCCATCCCGCCGGATGGTGGGCATAGTGGCCAGATCCAACTGGTAGACCGCGGTCTGCCCCTGGTCCGTCTGCACCACCAGGATGGTGGGAGTGCCGTAGGTGATACTCTGCAGCACCCCCTGGGCGGTGGTGGCGGTGCCGCCGGACAGCTTCAGCTCGGCCAGATGGCCCATGCCGTCCACCCAGCACTGGACCTGGGTATAGCCCGCCGCCGGATCAATGAGCTCCTGCCCCCCCACCTTCTGATCCACCTGCACCTTGGTGAACCGGTCGATGTCCAGTCGTCTGCTGGTTCCGTCCGCCACCAGGGAGATGCTGCCCTGGTCAATGGTGGAGACGGTGCCGGTCAGGGCGGTGAGGGTACCGCCCAGCCGGGCCGACTGGGCTCTGCCCGCCCCGTCCAGATTCACCCGGACATACTGCCCCGTCCGCAGGGCGGCGGTGGTGGTGCGCATATTATTCTCATAGATGGGCGTACCCGCCGGCAGGGTCTGGGTGCTCACCCCGCTGAGGTTGCTGGAGAGTACCATCACGGTGGTGCCGCTGCTGTCGGTGGATACCGAGCTGATGGTGCCCCCCACCCAGGGATAGGTGGTATAGGCGGGCAGCTCGGCGTAAATGCCCTGGGCATCGGTAAAGTCGATGGCCCGGCGGAGCATGGTGGCCATCTCCGCCCGGGTCAGGTAGCCCTTGGGCATAAACTGATTCTGGCTGTTGCCCTGGATGATGCCGTAGGTGCTTAGCAGATAGGCATAGGGCTTGAGCACCTCGGCAATGGCGTCGGCGTCGGTGTAGCTCATGGAATAGCTGGTCAGATTCTTGGCCACCGGCTCCAGCTGCATGGCCCGCACCAGATACATGGACAGATTTTCACGGGTGATGGCCTTGAGCAGGGCGCCCGATGTACACATGGCCTCCAATTCCTGGGTGCTGATGATGCCGGCCTCCAGACAGACGGCCATTTCCTCCGCCGCCCAGCCGTATACCGACTGGGGCAGGATCTGGCCCAGCTCCTCCGCCCAGCTGGCGGCAATGCGGGCTTTGTCCCCAGCGGACACGCCGGTGGTCCGGGAGCAGAAGAGCAGCGCCTCACAGGCGGTCATCTGCCGGGCCGGGGAGAAGGTGGTGGCACTGGTGCCGTTGATAATGCCCAGCCCGGCCAGATATTCCACATCTTCCTGGGCCCAGTGGCCCCTCATATCAGTAAAGCTCACCGCTGCGGCGGGGAGCACCAGCAGAGACAGCGTCAGCGCCACAGTTAACCCCAGGGCGGCAATTCGCTTTCCTTTCATCCTAATTTCCTCCGTTAAATACCAACAACTCTGGTTTCCATAAATACGATAGCTTCATTATACTGGCCCCACCAAAAAAATGCAACCTGGAAATCCCACAGGACAGATAGGCGGTTTTATTAATCGACATTTGTATTTTATCTTGACAGATGTAGTGTAATATAGTATGCTGTAGCGGTCTAAGAAAGGAGGCGGACCCACGATGGAAGAACGATCCGCAGAAAAGCTGGACCTGCGCCAGCGCAAGACCCGCCGCCAACTGACCCAAGCTCTGGTGGAGCTGATGGAGGCGCGTCCCTTTCAGGAGCTGTCGGTCACCGACATCTGCCGCCAGGCCATGGTCCACCGCACCACCTTTTACGCCCACTTTACCGACAAGCAGGAGCTGCTGCACTATCTGATGAGCCAGGTAGAACAGGAGTGCATTGCCGCCTGTGTGCCCCAGGACGCCCCCACCCCACGCCAGTTCTTTCTAACGGCGGCCCGCAACACCCTGGCCTTTTTCAAGGCCCGGAAGGCCTTTTACCGGGCCTGCCTGGAGAGCGGGGCGGACACCCAGACCCGCCGGTTGGAGGAGACCGCCGCCGAGGAGCTGTGCCGCCGGATGAGCCAGCCCCCCTTCCCCGACGCCATGCCGGGGGTGGACCCCCAGATCGCCGCCCGGTTTTATGTGGGTGCCATGCTGTCGCTGGTGCGCTGGTGGCTCAGCAGTCCCGATCCCGTACCGGAGGCGGTCCTGCTGGACCACCTGGACCATTTCATCCCCCACGCCTGAGAGGAATCTGCCTATGCAACCGGAAAAAAAGACCGAAACCCCCATGACCAAGCTGGCCCGCTTCATCGTAGACAAGCGCAAGGCCTTCTTTCTCATCTTTATCGCCGCCCTGATCTTCTGCGGGGCCTCCATCAACAAGGTACAGGTCAACAACGACATCACCTCCTATCTGCCGCCGGAAACCGAGACCCGCCGGGGCCTGACCTTGATGGACCAGGAATTCATCACCCTTGGCACCGCCAACGTCATGGTATCCAACGTGACCTATGACACGGCGGCCGCCCTGGCCGGACGGCTGGAGCGGCTGTCCGGCGTGTCGGAGGTGGCCTTTGACGACACCGCCGACCACTACCGGGATTCCGCCGCCCTGTTCACCATCTCCTTTGACGGCGAGGCCGCCGACCCGGCCACGGTGGAGGCCCTCCACCGGGTGGAGGAGGCTTTGGAGGGCTACGACGTGTCGGTGTCCACCGAGGTGGGCCGGGACACCTCCGCCTCCCTGCGGCAGGAGATGACCGTCATCCTGCTCATTGCCGCCGCCGTCATCGTGGTTGTGCTGCTCTTCACCTCCAAAAGCTACATGGAGGTACCGGTGTACCTCATCGTCTTTGTGGCGGCGGCGGTGCTCAACATGGGCACCAACTTCATCTTCGGCACCATCTCCTTTATTACCAACTCCATCGCCGTGGTGCTCCAGCTGGCCCTGGCCATCGACTACGCCATCATCTTCTGCCACCGGTACATGGAGGAGCGGGACGGAGGCCTGGACCCCCGGGAGGCCGACATCGCCGCGCTGAGCAAGGCCATCGTGGAGATCTCCTCCTCCAGCCTGACCACCATCTCCGGTCTGGTGGCTCTGATGCTTATGCAGCTGCGCATCGGCTTTGATATGGGCATCGTGCTGGCCAAGGGCATCGTGTGCTCCATGCTGTGCGTTTTCTTTCTTATGCCCGGGCTGCTGATGGTATTCCAAGGCCCCATCGAACGTACCCGCCACAAAAATCTGGTGCCCCAGATCAACTTCTGGGGCAAGGGCGTGGTAAAGCTGCGCTTCGTGGTGCCCCCTATCTTTTTGGTGGTGGTCATCGCCGGGGTAGTACTGTCCAGCCAGTGCGTCTATGTCTTTGACACCAACGACGCCGATTTTGACAACAAACCCGACTGGCAGCTGGCCGACGAAAAGGTGACCGCCACCTTCGGCAAGAAAAACACCATCGCCATGCTGGTGCCCCGGGGAGACTACCACAAGGAGCAGCTCATCCTGGAGCGGGTGTCCCAGCTGCCCCAGGTGACCCAGGTCACCGGACTGGCCAACATTCCGGTGGAGGACGGCCGGATGCTCACCGACGACATCTCCCCCCGGCAGTTTGCCGAGCTGGCAGGGGTGGACGTGGAGCTGGCCCGGCTGCTTTTCCAGGCCTACGGCCTCAGTGTGGAGGAGTACGGAGCCATCTTCCAGGACCCGGACGACTACGCCGTCCCCCTGCTGGACATCTTTCAGTTCCTTTTGGAGCAGAAGGACAAAGGGGTGGTCAGCCTGACCGGCGATCAGGCCAGGCAGGTGGAGGACCTGCAGGCCCAGCTGGACACAGGCCTCAAGCAGCTCCAGGGGGAGAACTGGACCCGGATGGTGTTTGTGGCCGACGCGCCCACCGAGGGGGACGAGACCTACGCCCTGCTGGACCAGATCCGGGCCATCGGCCAGGACTACTACGACGACGTGGTGCTGGTGGGCAACTCCACCAACGCCTTTGATCTGGCCAGCTCCTTCTCCGGCGACAACCTGAAGATCAGCGTACTTACCGCCCTGTTCGTCATGGTGATTTTGCTGTTCACCTTCAAGTCTGCCGGTCTGCCGGTGCTGCTGGTGCTCACCATTCAGGGCTCTATCTGGATCAACTTCTCCTTCCCGGTGCTCACCGGCACCAATCTGTTTTTCCTCAGCTATCTGGTGGTCAGCTCCATCCAGATGGGAGCCACCATCGACTACGCCATTGTCATCACCAACCGCTATCTGGAGCTCAAGACCGTCATGGAGCCCCGGCAGGCGGTGGTGGAATCTCTGAGCCAGAGCTTCCCCACCATCCTCACCTCCGGCTCCATCATGGCGGTGGCCGGGTTCCTCATCGGCGGCATCTCCACCGACGCCACCATCGGCTCGGTGGGCCTGACCCTGGGCCGGGGCACTCTGACCTCCATCCTGCTGGTCATGACCGTGCTGCCCCAGCTGCTGCTGTTGGGAGACGCCCTCATCCAGCGCACCGCCATCACCCTCAACCGAGACCGGGCCCAGCGGTTCAACAAGGGCACCGTGCGGCTGGACGGCCACGTCCGGGGCCATGTGTCCGGCTTTGTGGACGGGGAGTTCAAGGGCCTCATCCACGGCAGCGTGGACGCCCTTATTGAGAGCAAGTACCAGGAAATCGAAACCCAAGACAGCCAGGAGGACCAGCCATGAACCGAACCAAACGTATTCCAGCCCTGCTGCTGGCGGCGGCAATGCTGTGCTCCCTGCTCCCCCCCGCCGCGGCGGCCAATCAGGTGACCATCCGGGACCTGTCCGGCTTTCTGGACTTTGCCCACAGCTGCACCAAAGATACCTGGTCGGTGGGGCTGACGGTGGAGTTAGCCGCCGATCTGGACCTGAAGGGGGCCGACTTCTCCCCCATCCCCATCTTTCAGGGCACCTTCCACGGCAACGGCCACACCATCAGCGGGCTGTCCTTTCAGGACAAGGGCTCCCGGGTGGGCCTGTTCCGCACCCTGACGGATACCGCCGTGGTGGAGGACCTGACGGTGGAGGGTACCCTCCAGCCGGGCGGCACCGCCGGGCAGGTCGGCCTGGTGGCCGGAGAAAACCACGGCACGGTGCGGGGCTGCACCGCCCAGGGCACCGTCTCCGGGCAGGAGGACGTGGGGGGCGTGGTGGGCCTTAACGGCGAGAGCGGCACCGTGGAGGGCTGCGCCAACCACGCCGCCGTCTCCGCTCCCCTCAACGCCGGTGGGGTGGCCGGGCAAAATCTGGGCACCCTGTCCGCCTGCGCCAACTCGGGCACCGTCAACATCGACCCTGACCAGGAGGCCCCTTCCAACTCCGGCGGAATCGCCGGACTGTCCCGGGGGACCATCGCAAGCTGCACCAACACCGGCGCGGTGGGCTATCAGCATCTGGGCTACAACGTCGGGGGCATTGCCGGTCTCCAGTCGGGGACCATCCTAACCTGCTCCAACACCGGCGCCATCCTGGGCCGGAAGGATGTGGGAGGCATTGTGGGCCAGTTTGAGCCCAGCGTAGAGGTGCGCTACGGCACATCCCCGGCGGACGCCCTCAATTCCAGTCTCTCCACCCTCTTTGCCGGAATGGAGGACTTCAGCAGCCAGCTCAACGCCATGGCGGGCCGGGGACTGGAGGACGCCCAGGTCATTCAGGACGCTTTGGGGCAGATCCGGGACCGGACCCAAGCCGCAGGCAGCGAGGGGCTGGAGGACTACCGGGCCATGACCGACCAGCTGGATCAGGATGTGGTGGCCCTGGGGCAGGCGCTGGACCGCCTGCGGGCCCGGGTGGACCAGTTCTCCGACATTGCCGGGAACCAGCTGGACATTCTGCTGGACGAGACCGCCCGCTTCCGGCGCAGCCTGAACCAGTGGATGGACAGCGCCGACAGCGCCTTTACCCAGGCGGTGGATGCCCTGGATGTTACCGCCGGCCGCATCGACAGCCAGGTCCGCCAGATTCAACGCCAGCTCCAGGCCATATCCAACGAGCTGGACAACCTGAAGCGTTACCTGGAACAGCTGAGCGACTGTCTGGTCCGCCTGGATCTGGAGGGGGCGCTGGCCCTCACCTTCCCCACCCTGGACCCAGCGGGCCACCTGTCCGCCATACGGGATCTGCTGGCCGGGCTGCCCGGCCTGGTCAGCGATCTGACCAGCCGCTGGAACCAACTGAGCCAGCAGGCCTCCCAGGAGATGGGGGCGGCCCGAGACCAGGCCAATCAGGCCGCTGACGCCATCCATGCCGCCTCCAGCGTGCTGGTGGAGGCGGGCCGAGCCCTGTCCGACGGGGCCCAGCAGGAACTGGATGCCGTCAGCGCCCAGTCCGACGCCATCCGCGCCCTGTTGAAAAACTATTCCGACACCCTGGGCGACAAGGCACAGGCGGCGGCCGAGGACATTGGAGACCAGCTGGACGTGGTCCAGGACCGGGTGGCTCAGATGACCCAGGCCGCCGGGGCGGACAACGCCGCCCTCCACGCCGCCGCCCAACGGGTCACGGCGGCTCTGGACCAGGTGCGCCAGGCTATCTACGAGCTGGGGCAAGAGCCGGAGCTCACCACCTCCGACCTGTCTCAGGACCTCACCCAGGGACCCGGCCTGGTATCCGGCTGCACCGCCGCCTGTACTGTGGAAGGAGACTCCAACGTGGGCGGCATCGTGGGAGCTGTGGGGGCCGAGGTGGGAGACGACCCGGAGGCCACCTTTGATGTGGGGGATGTGAAGCTGCTGGCCGACGTGTACGCCACCCTGCGGGCGGCGGTACGGGACTGCCGCTTTGACGGCGGGGTCACCGTGAAAAACGACTGCGGCGGCGGTATCGCGGGCCGGTGTACTGTGGGCGCTCTGGTGGACTGCGCCGCCCGGGGCACTGTGGAGACGGGCACCGACTACTGCGGCGGTATTGTGGGACGCACCAACGGCACAGTCGTCCGCTGCGCCGCCCTCACCGACCTGACCGGCGGCAGCTGGCTGGGCGGCGTGGCCGGTCTGGGCGGGACCCTCACCGATTGCCGGGCCATGGTACGGGCCCAGGGCGAGGGAGAATACCGGGGAGCCGTTGCGGGCCAGGCCGACGGTACACTCTCGGGCAACCGTTACTTGTTGGAGGAGCTGGCGGGGCTGGACGGGGTGGACCTGACCGGCCAGGCCGAGGGGCTGGACTTTACCGCCTTCTCCCAGCTGGATCACCTCCCGGCGGATTTTCTTACCTTCTCCTATCGCTTTGTGGTGGACGGCCAGACGGTGGCCGAGATCCCCTTCTCCTACGGGGCCGATCTGGACCAGACGCTGGTGCCCGAGCCCCCGGTCCGGGACGGCACATATGGAGAGTGGCCCGATTTCCCCGTGCAGGGACTTACCCGCTCCATGGTGCTGGAGGCCCAGTTCACCCAGCCCACCGCTACCCTGTCCTCCGGCGGGGAGTTCCCCACCCTGCTGGCCCAGGGCAGTTTTGACCCCCAGGCCACGCTGACTTTGGAGGACCGGTCCGATCTGCCCGCCCTGCCGGGCTATCAGAGCCTGGGGAGCTGGTCCTATACCATCACTGGCGGCGAAACGAACACCGTGACCCTGCGCCTGCGGGCGGCGGAGGCGGTCCGCCCGGCGGCGGCCATCCAGGACGGGGATGGGAACTGGCAGGTGGTGGAGGCCCAGCAGGACGGCAGCTATCTGGTGTTTGAGGCCCCGGCCAGCGGACAGCTGCTTTTGCTGGACCAGCCCACACCCAATCTCATCCCCATCGTTCTGGGGGTGTGCATCGGACTGCTGGCCTTGGCGGCAGTTCTGCTGCTCCTGCGGCGGCACCGGAAAAAGCCCTCCAAGCCCGCCCCCAGTCCGGTCAATTGACGCAAAACCCGGCACGCCACCGTTGGTCGAGTCCAGTATTTCCAATGGTTTGCGGGTTTTGGCCCGTACACGCAAAGCGGCCCGCGCAACGCTGCGCGGGCCGCTTTTTGCTTAGAATTTGGTGCCGCCGAACTCGTGGAAGGTGAGGTTTTTGTTGCGCTCCTCCGTCCAGCCCACAGCCCACTGGGAGCCGAAGAGCAGCAGCTGGTTGCCCTTGTAGTCCTCCACCAGCTTGGTGTCGGTGCCCAGGTTCAGGTCCTCCTCCTTCACCGGCTGGCCGTCCTCGGTCTCGATCCACCGCAGGTACTCGTAGGGCAGGCCCTCCATGTAGAGGTCCACGTTGTACTCGTTTTTCAGCCGGTACTCCAGCACGTCAAATTGCAGGATACCCACCACGCCTACGATAACCTCCTCCATGCCGGAGTAGGGAGTCTTGAAGATCTGGATGGCGCCCTCTTGGGCGATCTGCTCCATGCCCTTCAAAAACTGCTTGCGCTTCATGGTGTCCAGGCTTCTCACCCGCTTGAAGTGCTCGGGGGCAAAGGTGGGAATGGGGTCAAACCGGAACTTCTTGGCGGCGGTACACAGGGTATCGCCAATGGAGAAGATGCCCGGGTCAAACACGCCGATGATATCCCCTGCGTAGGCCTCCTCGATGATCTCCCGCTCGGCAGCCATCAGCTGCTGGGGCCGGGACAGGCGGATTTTCTTGCCCCCCTGAACGTGGTAGACCTCCTTGTCCGCCTCAAACTTGCCGGAGACAATGCGCATGAAGGCAATCCGGTCCCGGTGGGCCTTGTTCATGTTGGCCTGGATCTTGAAGACAAAGGCGGAGAAGCTGTCGTCCATGGAGTCAATGATCTCCTCCCCCGCCTTCCGGGGCAGCGGGGCGGTGGTCATCTGGAGGAAGTGCTCCAGGAAGGGCTCCACACCGAAGTTGGTAAGGGCGGAGCCAAAGAACACGGGGGACAGCTTGCCGTGGCGCACCCGGTCCAGGTCGAACTCGGCGGCGGCGCCGTCCAGCAGCTCGATCTCGTCGGTGAGCTGCTGGTGGAGCCGCTCCCCGATGAGGCCGTCCAGGTTGGGGTCTCCCAGTTCCACCTCGGTGGCGGTGGCCGCCTTGGCCCCGCCGTTGGAGGTAAAGTGGATGATCTTCTTGCTACCCCGGTCGTAGACGCCCTTGAACTCCTTGCCGCAGCCGATGGGCCAGTTGACGGGATAGGTCTCAATGCCCAGCTCCTTTTCCAGCTCCTCCAGCAGCTCAAAGGAGTCCCGGGCCTCCCGGTCCATCTTGTTGATGAAGGTGAAGATGGGGATGTCCCGCATGGCGCACACCTTGAACAGCTTGCGGGTCTGGGCCTCCACGCCCTTGGCGGCGTCGATGACCATGACAGCGGAGTCGGCGGCCATGAGGGTGCGGTAGGTATCCTCGGAGAAGTCCTGGTGGCCGGGGGTGTCCAGAATGTTGATGCAGTAGCCCTCATACTGGAACTGCATGACGGAGGAGGTGACCGAGATGCCGCGCTGTTTCTCGATCTCCATCCAGTCGGAGGTGGCGGCCCGGGTGTTCTTCTTGCCCTTGACCTGACCAGCCTGGGCGATGGCCCCGCCGTAGAGCAGGAATTTTTCCGTCAGAGTGGTCTTACCGGCGTCGGGATGGCTGATGATGGCAAAGGTACGCCGGCGCTTGATTTCAGATTCGTATTGTGACAAGGTGATGTCCTCCTTGTTAAAATGTCAAATATTCATTGGTGAGGGGCGGCGTCCCCGACGTCCCCTGTCCATATCACGGCGGGCTGAGCCGTTCCACCGCCGCCGGGATATCCGCAAAGGCATCCGCCGACGGCACCGGACGGTCAATGTGCCCAAACCCATAGGCGGCGTGGAGGAAGGGCACCCCGGCTGCCATAGCGGCGTTGTAATCCCCCTGGGTATCCCCAATGTAGAGGGGCTTTTTCAAACCATTGCGCTGGACCACCAGGGCGATGTTGTCCCCTTTGGGCTTGCCGGTGCGGCCGGGATTTTCATAATCCTTAAAAAACCGGCCCAGGCCGTGGGCCTGGAAAAAGGCCTCGATATACCCGGCCTGGCAGTTGCTGACGATAAAAAGGGGGTAGTCCGCCACCAGCCGCTCCAGGGTCTCAGGCACCTGGGGGTAGAGCACCCCGCCGTGCTGGGCCACATAGGAGTTCTCCACCTCCAGCAGCTCGTCCAGCAGGGGGCGGATCTCCGCCTGGGGAATATCAGGTACCAGCTTTTTCACAATGTCGGGCAGCAGCATCCCCATACAGCCGGTGACATTCTCCCGGTTCACCAGCCCGGCCAGTTGGGGGGCCCGCCGTTCCAGCACGCTGTTCCAGGACAGGCAGATGGCATCTACCGAATCCCACAGGGTACCGTCCAGATCAAAGAGCAGTCCGTCAAACAAAAACACGCGCCTCCCGCTTCAGCCTCAAAAAACGACCACATCCACCCGGATGCAGCCGACAAGAATACGATGTTACTATATCATACCCCAACCTGATTTTTCAAGCCTTCCCCGGCCCGGTTTTACACAAATAAGCCGGGACTGCACTTATGCAGTCCCGGCCCAGCCTGTCGAAAAAGTCCAGCGAAAGCTGGGCTTTTTCGTTTGCAAGAGGTAAAATAGCAATAGGTGGTGAGAAAG
>NZ_CALWXV010000077.1 GCF_944385615.1 uncultured Flavonifractor sp.
CTGCGGTATTTATGGATGAAATATGGGCTGAGAATATGATTTCTCAGCCCATACGTTACCTTTGTCAACAGGTCCTTCTCTCATCGTAAATTCCTCCTGACATTCCAACAGGCTGCGGGAAACTATCCCGCAGCCATCATTGCTATCGTATCTGCCTGTTTCAGACATAGAGCTCCGGTACAGCAAAGCGCCGGCGGTACCGCTCCAGCTGATCCGCAGTCAGGCTCTCAAAGTGTTCGCTGTCAGCGGGAGCGGCGCACAGAAAGAAGGTTCCCGCCACAACATCATAAATCTCGCCGCTCTCCAACCGCAGACAGCGGTTCAGAGGCAGCCCAAGCAGTTTGCCCTCATCATTGCAGACCAGGGCAACCTCCTCCGGAAACGGATATATGACTTGGATCAGTCCCCCCACCAGTTCCTGCATCTCTTCCAAACTGCCTGTAATCTCCCTGGTTTCCGGCATGCTCCCTGGCTCAACCACCAATATCAGCATAGATACTCACTCCTCTATCTATCAAAGTCTGTCCAGGTTCAGCCTGCCTGTGTAAAAACCGGCTCAATCTCCGCGGCGTTTGCAATCTCCATGAACTGCTGCCCAAATGCCCTTGCCCGGGCAGCTTCCTCCGGACAGAGGACAGAGACGGCATCAAACTGAAACAGCGCATAGGGCTTGCCTGCCCTGCTGGTGGCCTTCTCCAAAGTAATCCTGGTCACCACGCTGCTTAGAGGCGTCAGCCTGCTTACCAGACGGGTGGTATATTTCAGAAAGAGCATCTTGCTGGTCACAGGAACCCGCACCAGCAGCGGAAAGATACTGTCCGGCCGCAGCAGGAACAGCAGCACCGATTCCTTGCAGGCCTTGGCATTGGATTCCCCATCTTTACTGCCGTAATCATTGAAAGGACAGTGGGCGCAGGGTTTTCTATCCTCAGAAATCAGGCTGTTTTTGCTCATGCAGGTGGGCGGTGTACCTTCCACCGGATCAGGGGTATCCCAGTAAGCCCTCGGTGTGGTATAGTCCAGAATGATGCCGGTCAGCTCCTTTTCTGCCTCCTCTCCGGACAGGCCGGGTACAGAGAACACGGTGGAACCGCCGGAGGGAGATTTCATCAGATCAAAGAGCTGGAAGGGCAGCGGCTGATGCTTCAGATTCTCCTTGATGATGTCCATCGCATTGTGGGTCAGGGCAAGGTAATCCGAGCCGGGATCTGCCGGCAGATGGATGGATTCCTGTCCCGCAATGGCCTGCAGCTTGGTACCCATACGACTTTTCAGATTTGTGTTATCCATCATAAAATCCCCCGTTCAGCACGCCGCCTTGATGGTAAAGCGGCGATATGATGTTTGATTGGCGTACTTTTTGTACAGCGTCGGATGCTCCGCTTTCAATGTTTTGCTGTCCAGCCGCTCCTGGGAGACGCTTTTCCAGGTAATGACCCTTTCCCCGGCAGTGCCGATTTCATATTCCCCCATCATCTGTTTCAGCAGGTTTTCCACCCGCTGTTTCTGCTCCGTGAGGGCCTTTAACTGCTCACATGCCTCGTCATATTGCAGCAGCAGTTCCCCGGCCTCATCCGGCAGAACGATTTTTGATTTGGGTACACTGCTGGGAAACCGCTCTGATAGAAATTTTGACGATGCGTCTGACCCATCCAAAGCCGGCGGTATTTCTGACCGGACATGTGCCCAGAAGTCGGACTCCAGCTCAATCAGCATGGCAATCAGCTCCTCATCCCGTTCTACAAATGTCCAGCGGAAGGTATTCCCACCGATTAACACAGCGATATAAGCCCCGGCATACCCGGTGACCGCCATATAGTGCTGGACTTGAACCATGTATTCGTCCGGAATGCTGTCCTCCCACTCCCCTGCTCTGTAGGCAGAAGCGGTTTTGGCTTCAAAGATGCAGGCGCCGTGGTCAGGATGCTCACAGGTGCCGTCCAAATTGGCCAGCATAAAAGGATGCTCCTCACTCCGGAGAATGACGCTGGGTTTGCTGACCTCCATGCCGGTGCGCTTGGCAAACTCTTCCCGCACCAGCGCCTCCAGCCGATTGCCCCAATAGGCAGCTTCCCCGGCCTCCCGCGGGGGCATCTGTCCTGTTTTCTCCATCCACAGTTCCACCGGGGATTTGTAGCGGCTGATACCGCAGACCACCGAAGCATCCGAGCCTCCGATGCCTGCCTTGCGGTATTCCAGCCAATCCTCATAAGACAGGTTTTCGGTAGAAACCAGAATTGTTGCGCTCATCTCAAACATACACCTCCAGAACATAGAAACGTCCGGGAGGAATGCACCTCCCGGCCAAACAAGAACTGTTTCTGCCTACGCTGCCGTGACCAGCTCATAGGCCTTGTCGATCAGAGGATTCCCCTCCATGGTTCTGGCAAACAGCTTCTCCCGATAGCCGGCAGTCTCCCGCAGGGGCTTGGCGTGGGTGGCAAAATCGCTGACCGCATTGAGGAAACGATAGGCGTTCTTCTCCACATCACGCAGATCAGGCGCCTCAAAATAGCGCAGCTTCATATCCTCCCGGATGCGGGTGATGTTCTTGCGGTGCGTTTCCGTGGGCTGTTCGTCCATGGGCAGGAGCAGGTTGATATACTCCATGACTTTCTGGTCAGACAGCCTGACTTTGGACAACTGGGAGAACTCCATGCCCAGCCCTCCCATATACTTCTCTGCCAGCAGCAGGGTGTTATGGGCCTCTTCCATCTTGGCGGCAGGATCTCCTACATGGACAGCAGACCATACCCGCTTAGCCGTGGACAGGGCAATGTTCAGTGTATTCTGGCAGACTACCCGAACGGGCGTCATGGCCACTTTGATGGAACCGCTGCCGTCGTGGGAGCTGCTGAAAACAAGATAGGGCTCGATCTGGTCGCCCTCGATGATGTACTTATCCGGGAGTTTGGCCAGCAGCCAGATCTTCCGTCCATTCTGGAGGGAACCAGCCGTTTCGTACTTCACCCCCTCTCCCAGCAATGCGTCAGTAAAGGCAAAGGCCTCGGTGTTCTGCACCACCCGGTAACGGTCTGTGACCACGCCCAGCACCTGGTTGTCGATGTCACGGATGTTGGCCTTGTAGCCGGGAATCAGATCGCAGCTGCTGGTCATAATGGGACGCTGGATCACATTCCAGTTCAGGCCGGACAGCTCCAAGGCTTCCTCCGAACTGAGCGCAGATTCCACACAGATGCCAAGCCCGTGCCAGGGCGCCTCTCGGACATAAAACATGGATTCTACATTTGCAGGCATATTAATTCCTCCTTCATGACATTTGTACAGACGGCAGAAAGAAAGGGCCTCCCAAACGGGAGACCCTTTCTTGGGGTATTATTCCAGCTTCTCCTGCTCCGCCATCAGTTCCTCAATTCGCTCCAGACACTGCACCGTTGCCAGCAGAATGGAAAGTCCCAGCAGGACTATCTTCCAAGTGGATTTGTCTAACATATTTCTCCCCCCTTTCTTTCTTGACTGCACAGTAAGAATATATTGCGGAAACCTGGAGAGATACGGCAAAACAGAAAGAAACGAGGCCGGAACCACGTCCGGCCTCGTTTCATCATCTTATTGGCGTAATCCATCCTCGTTCTATGAGTACCTGTTTGCGCTGCTGTAAAATGGTTCTTTGTGCCCACTCTATATCCTTTATATGAGCAGAACCGGAAAATCAACTGCAGACCGCTTGGAGTATCTGTACTCGCTCCGGTGCCACCAGCTGTAAAACGCGTTCTTTTACAGCTGATCCTGCCCCTGTCAGTGCCAAAGCCAGTGTTTCATCTTGGATGCGAGAAAATAGTATTACGGCATATGGTCTTGAAAATCCTGACAGTTGGTCAAATTGAGGGACACAGGAAAGACCTATGTCCCTGTGTACAATTTCTGTGTGCTACACTGTTCTGAAAGGGCGTGTGCCACATGATAAGAACCGGAGGTTTTATATGGGAGATTTGTTTGTGCTGTGCGGAATTATTGCAGTGTTTGCTTTCATTTTTTGTTACAATGGATGGCTCATAGAACATTACGGAGTTTCGGCGTTTACAGCGGGCCGGATGATTGCAGGGACTGTGGACACCTTTATCTGGATATTGGTACTGGATGCCAAGTCCGTGTGGGCAGCACTTCCTGGTATGGCAGTGGCCGGTGGCATTTTCCTGCTTTTGTTGTGTGTCAATTATCAGCAGGTCAAAAACAGGCGGCAAGCAATCATAATGACCCTATGGCATCTGGTATGCGGTTTGGCAATCATCATGGTCTGGTATGAATATGGACGGGACAGAAAGAACCGGAAATGAGGAAATTTTCTGCGGCGCACCATAAAACATCACTATTTTCACATTGATATGCTCAGATATCAATACGCCATACTGTTGTCCGTTTGTCAAAACGAGTTGTGCTATACTTCTATTCGCACGCAAAATGATGCAGAACATGGAGGGGATACCATGAAAGAGAATATGGAAATTTTAATTCTCAATCACGGCAAAACGGCCAAGGTGCTGTTGAAAAACTGCCCTGACGTTTATCGGCGCATCCAAGCGGTAGAAAAATATTACGGCGTGGACATCATTTCCTGTACCTATCAACCAGCGGCAGGAAAGCTTCTTACTATGAAATACCAAAGTGCGGTGCAGAGCGCAGCGTTGCAGCCAAAGAGCCAAAATTGTTCCGAATCGTCAGCAGAAGACGGATATCATACGCTGCGTCGCAAGGTATCCTGAGTGGCGATACACAAATACCCATCTCCCCCAGTCGGAGGAGATGGGTATTTGTTAATCTTGATGATCCGTCCACATTTCTGAGCCCTTCCGCCGGCTGAACCCACTCTACGATCAGATGAAAGCGATCCGCTTTACAAAATCCAGAGAGGCCTTTCAGCAGGAGCACAAGGGAGAACTGAAGCTGTTCTACCTGGCCGGCCGGACACTGAAAAAGGCCTGCCCCGACGGAAAGCTCCTGCACCGCCCTCTGACGGCTCTGGCGGAGCGTGTCCACAAACTGGGTTGTTCGGTTATTTTATCTGAGCTCAAATTGGCGATTTCTGCCGGGCGCTAACATTCACTGTATTTGGATCAGCCTTTTTCGATTCATATGTTGAATATGGAAGATACAGGAGATATACTATCTATAGCTGCTGTAAATTTGCATGGCACTACTGATGACGGCGTACATTTTACCGAGCAGGGCCATAAAGCCTTTGCCGCCGGACTTTTGGAGGTGCTCAGATGAAACGAATGTTACCCTTGCTGTTTGCCTTCTTGCTGATGTTCTCCGGCTGCGACGGAAACGGAGCCGGCAGTTCCTATCAGCAAATTACGCAGGAAGAAGCCAAGGAGATGATGGACACCCAGGAAGTTCTCATCCTGGATGTACGGGAGCAGGACGAATATGACAGCAGCCACATTCCCGGCGCTGTCCTGTTGCCGGTGGGCACCATAGACAAGGATTCTGCCGCCCAAGTGATTCCGGAGCAGGACACAACGGTATTGGTCTATTGCCGCAGCGGGAACCGCAGCAAAACAGCCTCTTCCCGTCTGGCAGAACTGGGTTATACCAATATTTATGAGTTTGGCGGCATCAACACCTGGCCCTATGGAACAGAATCCTGAAGAATCGCTCTGTTGCGGAAGGAGAAAAACCATGATCCGAACCATTTGTAAAGATGAGGCATTTCTGGCTCAGAAAGCAGAACCTGCCACGTTGGAGGATCTCCAGATTTCTGCTGATTTGCTGGAAACGCTGGAGCACCACAAGGCCGGCTGCGTAGGTATGGCAGCCAATATGATCGGAGTAAACAAGCGCATCATTGCTTTTGATAACGAGGGCAGCTATCTGGTGATGTTCAACCCGGAAATTATCAAAAAATCCCAGCCATATGACGCAGAGGAGGGCTGCCTCTCCCTCACTGGCACCCGTCCGGCCAAGCGGTGGAAGTCCATTAAGGTACGCTGGCAGAACGAAGCCTTCCAGGAGCGGATCAAGACGTTTACCGGCTGGACAGCCCAGATCATCCAGCATGAGATTGACCACTGCGAGGGCATCCTCATATGAAACAGTGCAAAATTACTGTGATGCGCATCACCCGGTATGAGGACCTGATGGCCCAGTATGAAAACCCCATTTCCCATGCCTGTGACATGGAGGTGGGGCAGGTTTTTATCGCCAACGGCTGGGCAAAGCCGGAAGGCTTTTGCCAGAGTGCCTGGGACACGCTCTCCCCTTTTGTGCTGGCTCTGAGCCATGGCGGAGAGAATTTTTATGACGGCTGGATGAAAAATCCCAAATCCGCCATGCTCTCCTGCAACGACGGGTTTCGTCCGGTGAGTTTTCTGGTGGAGACCCTGGACGAGGAGGCCGGGCCATGAGGCAGGTATACATACACGGCCTGGGCCAGACAGCGTCCAGTTGGGAGCCGGTTCTGCACCTGCTGGGAGCACCTGAAAGCAGTGTCTGTCCCGACCTGGCAAAGCTGGTATCCACAGAAAAGATCACCTATCCCCTGCTCTACCACGCCTTTGCCCGGCTCTGCGATGGTCTGGAGGAGCCGCTGGTGCTCTGCGGACTCTCTTTGGGCGGTGTGCTGGCCCTCCACTATACCGTTGAACACCCGGAGCGTGTAGGTGCATTGGTTCTGATTGCCCCGCAGTACAAAATGCCAAAACGGCTGTTGCAGATACAGAATGTTCTTTTTCGGTTCATGCCTCCGGCCATGTTCCGGGAGACAGGCTTCGCAAAAGCACAATTTGTCCAGTTCTGCGGCAGTATGATGGACCTGGATTTCAGCGGAGCACTTTCACGCATCTCCTGCCCTACCTTGGTGCTCTGCGGAAGCCGTGACCGGGCCAACCAGCGGGCATGCAGAGAACTTGTTCAGCGCCTGAGCAAGGCAGAACTTCGCATGGTTGCGGGTGCAGGCCATGAGCTCAACCGTGAGACACCAGAAAAACTGGCGCCGCTGCTCCGGGACTTCTATGCCAGGACACTGCAAGGAGGAAACCATCCATGAAAACCGCCATCTGCTACTACTCCCGCCACCACGGTAACACTCTAAACGTTTTAGAGGCTATAGCTGCGGAGGGGCATGTGGACCTCATTGACGTGACCACCCGGCAGACCGTCCGGCTGGAGGAATACGACTGCATCGGCTTTGCCTCCGGCATCTATGGCTTTGAATTCCAACCATCTGTGGTGAAGTTTGCCAGACAGTATCTGCCCGAGGGCAAGCCGGTGTTCTTTGTCTATACCTATGGCGGAGCCAAGGGTTCCGGCGCAAAAGCTGTAGATAAAATTGCCAGGGAGAAGGGCTGCCCGGTGCTGGGAGAATTCAGCTGCAAGGGTTATGATACTTTTGGCCCCTTCAAACTGGTTGGCGGTATCGCAAGAGGACACCCGAATGAACAGGATTTGCAAAACGCCCGGAGCTTTTTCCGGCAGGTACAAAACCAGCTGAATACACGTTTCTGTAACTGAATTTGAGCGCAGGATTACTTTATATGATATTAATCCAGAAAAGGTGGGAATGATATGGCATCCAATGAACTTTACCAGGCTGCACTTACTTTCCGGAAAACTAAATTATGGAACAAATTATTGGACGATCAACTTTTTGCGGTATCCCTCTCCAACGGACAAATTGGGTATTGCTGTGTGATGGGAGCCATGGGAGAACATCTGGCGCTGGGGCTTTATATAGGAAATAAAGGTCTTCAGTCCTACTATCTGCTGCGCCGCCCCCCAGTGCTGGGCTGTCCCTCACTCCTCCACCAGCAGGAAGTTATGTTCTCCCAGGACTGTCTTCAGTGCAGCTTTGAATCCATGAGTATGCTTTCCAAGGAAGAATGTATGGCGCTGCGCACCTACACCAAACAGCATCAGATCTCTCTGCGTGGGAAAAATGCGTGTCCACAGTTTACTAAATATTGTGCTGCCCGTCCCTTCTTCCCTGTTGCAAATGCTTTGGATGAGTCTTTGCTGACGCAGGCGCTGTTGGCCGCACTGGCGGTGGACCAACGGGTCATGGAGGAAGGCAGTGCCTGGCTGGAACCTTTGGATATGGATAGAACGGACCAGGTGATCCCGCTGCTCACCCCAACAGAAGATGGCTTCCAGTGGTCGTGGCACAACCTGCCGCCCATGATTGCAGAAGAATATCCGGCACCAATACTGAAAGACGAACTATTGCTGGGGCGCCTGAAACGCACCAGGAAATCCCGTTCCCATTTGGTTCTGGATGTGGTCATGATGCCAACCGCTGTGATGAATCCGGAACTGGATGCCGATGTATCCGCCTATTTCCCCTATCTTCTGATGGGCATCTGCTGTAAAACCCAGGAACTGATCATGCTGCCCGAACTGGCGGACGGCTACGATCTGGAGCGGGCGGAGCGCTTGCTTTCTGCTTTGGGCCATTGGATGCTTGAGCAAGGCATACCTGCCAAAATTACCGCATACAATCAACGCACCTATTCCTTGCTGCAAAATCTGGACCAGCAACTGAATATTCGTCTGAATTTGGAAGCCGACTCCGATACAGAGGAACTTTTCCTGCTTCTGAACGCCGAAAATGATCTTGCAGCACAGGTGGACGGCCCCTATGAGGAATCAGGCAATGCTGATGACGAGTTGAAACTTCTCTTTGATTTCCTGGCCACAGCAGATGATGATCAACTGCGTACAATTCCTGATTTTATTTGGCATCAGTTGATTGACGGGGCCAAACAAGGTGTATTTCCGCCTGAGTTTGCCCAGCGTATCCTGCGCTTGAAACGGTAATCTTCCATAATGCCCTTTCCGTAGCATTTCTTCCGATTTATGGATTCTGGTGAATGTGGTGTTGGAGCTTTGATTGAAGTCGATTTTTCTCAATCCACGATACCGCAAAGTCTACCAACTCCCGCTGTTCCATGTTGCGCACGATGGCATTTCCGATTTGCACTGTTTTGACCGGATGGGCTTCCTCAAAAGCCTTGCCAATCTTGATAAAATCCTCCCCGTCCACATACAGCGTTTCATAGCTGACCCACTGCCGCACACCGTTAATAAACATGGCACTGCTTTCTGTAATAGTATGCTTGCCAGGACATTCCGCCCGGACATCAGCGAGATGGAGAGAGGTATTCTTATCATAATCCACGCCGATCAGCAGTACTTTCCCACCCAGAGCATAAAGTTTTCCGATAGGCGAACTTTCCCCAAAAATGTTGCACAGGTCATGATTTTCCACCAAATACTGTGCATTTTTCCATTTACAGCAAAAGAACGGACTGGGTGATCGCTACGCACTGTTCCTGGCCAGCGCCGGAACATCTCCGCTACAGCACCCATAGTGTTGGTGGGCGTAATGTCCTTATCATAGGCAGGCCAGATTGCCCGAATCTTCGGCCAATCGGCTTCTGCAATTTCCCAATGCACCCCTGTCATGGGGTCAAGGTTTTCCAGCTCTGAGTAGGCATCATAACAGTGCCGTCCTCACCCACGATCTTCAGCAGTGCTTCTATCACTACCTGCGCTCCACCGCAGACATAGCCAAGGCTCCTAAGGGATGTGTGAACAATCACCTGATCTCCAGCGGACAGTCCTACCTCCCGTAGACCATCCTCAATTTCTTCTGATAAAATAACAGATTTTGTACTCAGAAGCCGTTCTGCTGGAAATACGGGACGAATGTCGGAGCCTATGCGCTTCCCTTTTTTCTGGCAGAGAGGGCAGACCTCGTCATAAATTGGGATGTTGCAATCCTCGCACCAATAGATGATCGAACTCTCAATTTGCGTGCGTTGCCCACAAAATGGGCAATCCGGTAAAGAGGTCGTTTTATTGCAGCTTTTACAAAAATACTTCAGCATAGTACACACTCAAATCTTGTAGAGATTGTCTTTTTATGCAATAATCTTTATTTTTCTTTATTTTACAACAGCGTGGATAGCTGCGTCAACCGAGATTCGTGGCCCTTTTGTGTTTTCTATAAAACAGAAGGCTGGCATCTTTCGATGCCGGCCTTCTGTCTCTTTTGGATTATATATTTCAAGTTGTTTTCTTATGAGGAAGTCATAGACATCCTAAAAAAATCCGTCGGCATCCTGTCGAAACCATAGTGGAAAAATACCGCTGCGTCCAGGCATAACATCGCCAGGGAGCCACTGTGGAGCAGGTATGCCTGGCCTTGGAGATCTCACGCAGCGGCTACTATGACTGGCAGTATCACAAACCCGATAGACGGGAGCGGAGCAATCAGGCGCTGCGGAGGAAACTGGTGGAGCTGCACGAGAAATATCCTGCCCTAAGGCTGGACAGCATGCACCACATGCTCAAGCCGGAGTATTCACGCCACAGAACTCATAAGCAACAAGCCCAACTTTGTTGCCTCCAGGTCCTCTCGAAGCAATATGTCAAACAGGATACGATCCACTTTCCAACCAAGCGTACCAATCACACGTTCCAGGTCCTCCAGATTATGTGCGGTGGAGGCCCAAAGGCACAGCAGACCGCAACGTCTCTCGCACTTCTCCTTCTGCGGCAGTTCACCCAGCCTTTGCTCGATCCAAGCGGATGCGTCTGCCACTGCGATCTCAGCACTTTCCCAATACCATACTCGTTCAGCCTGAAAAAATGGTGCAAAATCCTCCTTAGTCAGAAAATGCGTCTCAAAATAGGGTAATTCCGCACACAGCTGCTCACATATTTCGACCAGTTCCTGCCTGGTCAGCATTCCATTTCTCATACCGTTCCCCATCCTTTCTTCTCTTGTTTTCGGTTGAAATCGTACCAGAAGCAGTCTACACATCCGGCTGTACTTTTTTTAGTACACCCCCTGTGCTACAATGGAAATATACAGAAGGAGGGGATTCTTTGAATTTGCTTCCCATGCGGCTCTATCAGATTTTAGAGGAGCACAGTGACCCAGAGCACCCTCTGTCCATGGGGGAACTGCGCCGCCTGCTCCGGTTGGAGTACGGGCTGACCTGCGACCGGAGAACGGTCTATGGAGCGCTGAACACCTTGCGGCAGGCCGGGGTTGACATTCCGCAATTTCAGGACAGCGGGGCGGGTTACTATCTGCTCTCCCGGCGGTTGGAACCCTCAGAGGTGCGATTGCTGCTGGATTGCGCCGCCGCCTTTCCCGGTATGTCGGAACGTCAGTACCGGGGCCTGGAGCAAAAGCTACTCCGGGGGCTGAGCCGTTCCCAGCGCCAGACCTGCCGCCCCCTCTCTCTACCTACAGTCTACCGGGGAGTGAACCGGGAGGTGTTGCTGGCGGTGGAGGTGCTGGAGGAGGCCATCGCTGCCGGTCGGCAGGTGTCTTTTCAGTACATGGAGTATAGGATGGACAAAAAGCTCCACCCCCGCCGGGAGCGGCCCTACCAGGTACATCCATACGGCCTGTGCTTTGCCAATGGGAACTACTATCTCATCTGCCGCTACCCTGGGTATGATACTCTGAGCCACTACCGGGTGGACCGCATTCAGAATCCCGTTCTGACACCAGAGCCCAGGGATCCGCTGCCCCAAGGCCTGGATCTGTCCCGCTATGTGCGGGAGCGGGTCTATCAGATCTCCGGAACAAGCATTCAGGCCGTCCTGCGCTGTGAGAACAGTCTGCTCAGTGACATTCTGGACCGCTTCGGGCTGGACACCATGCTCCACGACAACGGAGACGGCACCTTTGACGCCGTCGTCACCGCCGAACCGGAGGGCTTGAAATTCTGGGCAATGCAATATCTGGAACGCTGTGAGATTCGAAAGCCCCAGCGGCTGCGGCAGGAACTGGTCCGAACGCTGCGGGAGGGCTGGGAACTCTACTGCTCGCCCTTGACGTCAGCGGACGATCATCAAACGATAGAGGAGGAAACACAAGATGAATGAGGAGGCCAAATTGGCCGCTGTCTTTCCCATGCTGGCAGAGAGCAATCTGCCTATTGAGACGCTGGATCTGGAAGTAGCATCACGCAATTCCCTGCGGCGCAGCGGAATCCATACGGTAGCCCAGCTGCTGCAGCTGACCCATACGGAACTTATGGGCCTCTTTCCCAACCGGAACCTGCCCTTCTACAGCGAGATCATCTACAGACTGACCTGTCTGGCGCAGCCGCCAAAACCCGCCAAAACAGAGGATACCTGCACGGTGGAACGTCTGCCGGACAATTTTGGAGAACGCAAGATGAATACATTTAATATTTTCCAAGTGGCCGGGATCTGGAAATCCGAGGAGATCCACACCCGTGTGATTGCGGAACTGCTCAATCCCCATAGCCAATTTCATAACATGGGGACCGCTTTTCTACAAAAGTTTTTAGTTGGACTGGGACTGAACGAAGACTTGTCCAAGGCGAAGATCGAGGATATTGAGGTAAAAACAGAAGTATCCACCGACAACGACCGGCGCATCGACATGGTCATTTCCACACCAAACTACTATCTTCCCTTTGAGGTCAAGATCTGGGCTAAGGATCAGAGGAGCCAACTGCATGATTACTACGATTATGCGAAGAATCAGGGAAAAGCGGTGCCTTGTATTTACTATCTGACCCCAGATGGACACGACCCAAGTGGTTGGAGCCTGGGCGGCACAGACGATGAACTGCCGGTCGTCACCTTATCCTTCCAAAAGGATATCCTTCCTTGGCTGAATGATTGTATTACGAACACAGATCAGCCGATTCCCACCGATGTGCTGGAGATCATGAAACAGCTGCGGGATAATATCCGTGGCCAACGTCTCACGTGCTTTTCTCAATGGGATCCGAACGACACTCTGGATAAGATCTACTCAGAACTCTCTCAGCGATACAACCTGTCATGGACTGAATGTACAGACCGCTATATAACCTGTACACTCCATAAAGAAAACAATCTGGAGTTTGCCCTTCGGGTAAAAAAAGAAACCAAAGATTCTGTCAGTCTATACCTGATCTGTGGCATCACGATGGAACATGAAAAACCCAATTATGCGCTGGCAGGTCCTTACATTTATGACTATCCTCAAGAATACAAGGATCTCTTATCAAACACATTTTCCAACCCGGAAAATGTGAGCGGGAGTACCTCGAAAAGCACGTGGAATCGCTTGGAGGGCATCGACCACAAAAACCAAGACGGGATAGGCCTGGAAGCCTGCCTTGAAAAAATTGAAGAGATATTTTCCTGGCTGAAGGACACGCCAAAGAAAAACTGTAGATAAGCGTCCCGTAGATGGCGATACACAATACCTGTCTCCCCCGGTTGGAGGAGACGGGTATTTGTTAATCTTGATGATCTGTCCACATCTCTCACTGGCTCATGACCGTCTGCACCGCATCTTTCATACGCTCACTCTGAACCTCCCCTTTTTCTGCATTTACATCCCGATACGCATATGATAAAATGAAAAAATAAGCGAAATATGCATAAAAAGAGTTCCTTAATTGTGTTATATATCCATATCTATGCAAAGAAGGTGTCTATATGGAATTGACGGAACAATTCATTCTGCTCCAGGCGCCCAACCCCGCCGCAGCGGAAAATGGCCGAAAGCTCTCCCGGACGGGCAAATTTGTCCGTCTGTACAAGACGGAGGATGGCTCTCTCTACTGGGGAGAGTGCGCCGGCAGCGGGAAAAATCCCTATCGGGTATCCATTGACTGGACGGACCCCCAGGCCCCGGTGTGCCGGTGCTCCTGCCCCAGCCGCCAGTTTCCCTGCAAGCACGCCCTGGGTCTGATGTTCGAGCAGCTCAGCGGAAAATCATTTGCAGTTGTTGAAATCCCCCAGGACATTGCTGACAAGCGGGCCAAGCAGGCCGCCCGGGCCGCCAAAAAGGAGGCCGACGCTCAGGCGCCTAAAAAGCCCCGCAAGACCAACGCCGCCGCTGCGACCAAGCGGCTGAACAGCCAGCTGGAGGGGCTGGATATGGCGGAGCGAATGGTGGAGGATTTGCTGAACGCCGGTATCGGCAGTTTGGGCGGCACCTCCGCCAAGACCTATGAGACCTTGGCAAAGGAGCTGGGCAACCACTACCTCACCGGCCCTCAAATCGCCATCTCACGCATCGCCCTGGCTGTGCGAGAGATTCAGAAAACGCCCGAACAGGCCAAGGGGGCCTACGCCGAGGCCCTGCGTATCCTCATTGCCCTGCGCTCCACCATCAAGAAGGGACGTGCCTTCCTCCAGGAAAAGTTGGAGGCGGGGCAATTTTCTGCCGAGGACACGGTGCTCTTTGAGGCTATGGGCGGGGTGTGGAAGCTGGAGGACCTTTACGCCATTGGAGCCTATCGGGAAAAGGCCCGTCTGGTGCAGCTCTCCTTTGACGTCTCCTATGACGAGGCCAAGCGGGAGTATGTGGAGCGGGGTTTTTGGCTGGATTTGGACAGCGGACACATTGACCAGACCCTCAACCTGCGCCCCGTCAAAGCCCTTAAGTATGTCAAGGGAGAGGACAGCTGCTTCTCCCTCTTGGAAGTGCCGGTGCTGTATACCTACCCCGGGGAGGGCTGCCGCCGTATCCGCTGGGAGAGCTGCACCCCCCGGGACCTGACCCCCGAGGAACAGGCCGCACTCCCCTCTCTTGTCCAGCCCGACCTGGCCGCCGCCATCAAGGGTACCAAGGGACAGATCAAAAACACCCTCCTGCCCAAATTCCTGCCGGTGCTGGTCCCTGTGGGACAGGTGGGCATGGTGGATGACACCTTTGTGCTGGAGGACCCCGCCGGCGGGCGCATTGTCCTGCGGGACCGCCCGGAGGATGGATCGGATCACGCCTCTACTGCCCGCCTGGCCTCCATTCCAGGTGGGATCAACCGGGGAGACGCCCTCTTTGGCCTGCTGTTCTATGACCACCGGGACCGTTCTCTGTGCCTTCATCCATACAGCGTAGTCACACCCACCCAGATCATCCGTCTGCAATACTAAGGGGGGAGCGGTTACGAACTTACAGCCTTTGTATGATATACAGGAGCGGCTGGAACAGGCTGCGGTGGCGGGCACCAACCTGCTGGAGGAGGATTTCCGCCTGAAGCGGGCTATGGAAGGCTTGGCACCTCTGGCCGCTGCCAGTCCCGTCTTTGGAAAAATCAGCGCCGCTCTGGAGGGACTGCTCTCCATGACCCCAGAGGGGCGGGGCGGCGCACTGCTGGATGCCCTGGCCCTGGTGGATGCGGTGGTATACACCCAGGGGAAAACCGGCTGCTCCGGTACTCTGGAACCCCTGCCCCACGGGGTGGGTACCTGTGAACCTCTCACCTATGGGCAGCTTCACCCCCTGCTGGAAGCTCTCACCGGCACCAGCAGCGGGCGCTATCCCGTCATAGAAGAGATATGGAGAAATCATCCAGAGTATTTCTCTGACTACCGAGTGCTTCCCCTGCTGGTGAAGGGTCTGGGGGACAGCTATTCCACCCTGGCAGAGCAAAACCGGGATCGGCTCATTGAACTGGGGACCGTGTCTTTTCCCCTTCTAAAAGAGGGCTTTGACCCAACCGGAAAGCGGGAAATGGTCTACCGGGTGACGGTGCTGGACGCGGTGGCGGGTGCGGCGGAAAATGACTTTTATCTCGCTCAGCTTCCCAACGCCAAGCGGGAGGTACGGGGGGCATTGATCTCCGCCTTGCAGTATGATCCCACCAATCTCCCCCTCCTGCTGGAGCTGTACCAGACTGAGCGGAAGGGAGATAACCGGGATCGAGCCTTAAAGGCTCTGGCCCAGATGGAGAGCCCTGAGGTGGAAGAGGCCCTGAATCACCTGTCCCAAACGAACTGGGAACAGGCTGTTGACACCCTGGCCCATACGCAGACTTCCACTGCCAGCCGCCTGACCGCCCAGCTTTTTGAGCAGGAACTGGCCCTTTTTGACGCAGAGCCAGAGCATCCCCTTACGGAAGAGAACAATCTCCGCTTTCGCAAACTGCTGAACGCACTGGATAAAAAAACCGGGCCGGAGGTGTGCCGGATCTACCGCCATGCCGCCGCCCTCACCCCGGTACTGGAGCGGCCCTTGGACGACGGCCGCCAAGTGCCTCGCTATATGCGCTTCCCCCACTACACCGCTACCAACCGGGATGGACTGCTGTTCGGGGGCTATCTGGCATGGACCCTGGCGAATACCTTGATGGGCTGCCCCGATAGGGAGTTATGTACGTTGGCTCTGGAGTTGTATGAACAATATGGCATTATGTATTTTGCTCCCGCTCTGGCCGCCCAGCTCCTGTGTTTGAGCAGTGAGGAGAGCTACCAGTGGACCCAGGCTCAGATTCCACAAAACAGCGGCCTCCGCCTTGCGGTAATGCGGGCCATTGAGCGAATATTGGGATGCCTGAACTGGAAATCCGACTGGCAGACCTATACCTTTACGATTGGGATCACCGATCACAATGATCAGATCCACTGGCATACCACGCCCATCCCCAACCTGGATTTGCGGTGGTTTCCCCTGCTGGCTCAAATCCCCGACCATGCAGAGGCCGTTTTATGTGTGCTGCTGTCCAACCGGGAGGTTATCCCCGGCTTTTCTCCCCAGGTGCTGGATTGTCTCTATGGACGGGTTTTGCAGGGGCTCCATTTCAACCGCACCCTGGACGTCATCCACATCCTCCACGCACAGGGCTGGACCGATTGGGATGATTTTGTGGTGAAGTGGGCCAAATCCAAAACCATGCAAGTAGTAGGGCTCAACTGCTGGGAAGTGTTTTATCTGTTGGAGGCGCTGCCGGTCCCTCCTGAAAAGAAAGCCGCCCAGCTTCAGAAAATAGATCAACTGGTACGTACCCAAAAGCTCAAGGTCCATTCCTACCAACCCTGGCTGGACGGGAAGGTCGCGGAGCATATTGCCCTGTGGAAACAACAGGCTTCCAGTTCCACCAACTAAAACCGGATGATTCTCCAAAAGGGGGATGTTATGAATTTACAGCCTTTATATGACATACAGGAGCGGTTGGAACACGCCACTGTGGCGGGCACCAGCCTGCTGGGGGAGGATTTCCGCCTGAAACGGGCCATGGAAGGTCTGGCCCCTTTGGCCGCTGCCAGTCCCGTCTTTGGAAAAATCAGTGCAGCCCTGGAGGGACTGCTCTCTGCTTCCCCGGAGGGGCGGGGCGGAATGTTATTGGACACCCTGGCTCTGGTGGACGCGGTGGTGTACACCCAGGGAAAGACCGGCTGTCCTGGCCCTTTGGAACCTCTGCCTCCTGGGGTAGGGGTCTGCCGAAATCTCTCCTATGGACAGCTCCACCCCTTGCTGGAGGCCCTTACCGGCACCGGCGGCGGGCGGGCCGCAATCATTGAAGAGACATGGAAAGAGCACCCGGAGTATTTCTCCAACTACCGGGTGCTTCCCGCCCTGGTAAAGGGTCTGGGGGACAGCTATGCCGACTTGGCCGACCAGAACCAGCAGCGCCTTGTCCAACTGGGCTCTGTGTCAATTTCCCTTCTGAAAGAGGGCTTTGACCCATCGGGCGGAAAGGAGATGGCCCGCCGGATTGCAGTGCTGGACGCTGTGGCGGGTGCGTCGGAAAATGAATTCTACTGTGCCCAGCTCCCCGAGGCCAAGAAGGAGGTCCACACCGCCCTCATCTACGCCCTGCGGCACGACACCAGAAACCTCCCCTTCCTGCTGGAGCTGCTTCAGACAGAACGAAAGGGGGAGGCCCGCAGCCGAATCTGGCGGATTTTGGCCCAGATGGAGGGACCAGAGGTGGAGAAGGCCCTGCAATCCCTGGTGAAACAGGACTGGGCGCAGGCGGTGGAGGTGCTGTCCTACTCCAATTCTCCGCTGGCCTGCCGCCTCACTGTCCAGCTCTTTGAGGCGGAGCTGGAGCCATACGAGGCGGAGCCAAACCGTCCAATCCCCGAGGAGACGCAGCTTCGCCTGGAGGCCCTCACCACCGCCCTGGACCGGAAGGCTGGACCGGAGGTGTGCCAGCTCTACCGCCGGGCTGCTGCGGTGGCCCCTTCCCTCACCCATCTGACCACCAAGAACGGCAAGCGGGAGGTCATGCGCTTTTCCCACGCTCTGGCCACCCAAAAGGGAATCACCTTCCAGCAGCTTATGCCTCTGGTACTCTCTTACACCCTGATGGGCAGCCCGGATACCGAGCTGTGCCATCTGGCCCTGGAGCTGTATGAACAGTACGGCGGGGACTATTTGACCCCCGCCCTCATCGCCCAGCTCTGGCGTTTAGACAATAAAGAGAGCTACCAGTGGGCAGAGCAACAGGTGGTAAAATCCGGACTGCTGGGGCAATCCATCCGAAGTGAGGCGGTGCAGGCGCTGCAAATTGCGCTGGGTCGGCTGAATTGGGACCCCCAAAAGGAATCTTACCTGTATTCCCGTCCCCGAAACACATTGGACAAACAGGTTGCCTGGATATATACCCTGGTGCCCACTCTGGACGCCCAATGGTTTACCCTGATGATGCAGTTCAAGGGCGGAATGGATGAGATTCTGATCCGTCTGCTGCACTACCGGGAACCCATCCCGGAACTGTCCGACCAGGTGTGCACCTACCTCTATCAAATGGCGATGGGCCGCTCTGAATTTAACCGCGTACTGGAGATTATCACCATCTTAAAGGCGCAGAGGTGGGACAACTGGGAGAACTTTGCCATCAAGTGGCTCCAGAAGTCCAGCCGGAGCTTCTACTACTGGGAGATCTTCCGTCTGGTGGATGAGATGCCTATCCCGCCTTTGAAAAAGGTGGACCAGCTCCTGACCATTGGCGGTCAAATTTGGGATAAAAAAATCAAAATCCGGGGCGGCAGCTGGCCGTCTGGGGAGGTTCTGAAACAAACTGCCATCTGGGAACAGCAGGCACAACTGGAAGGAGAAAACGGAAATGTCTAATCAACAGGTACAGCGTCTCCCAGCGGAGGAGCTTTTTCAACAAGAACTGGATGCCCTCATCTCAGCGGAGCAAGACCCCATCCCCACCGGCTGGCGGATGTCCCCCCGCTCGGTGCTCACCTACATCACCGGCGGCGTCAAGGTCAAAGGGGTGGAGATTACCCCCAAATATATGGGCAACCGCCGTCTGGTGGAAATCGCCATTGCCACCCTGGTTACCGACCGGGCGCTTCTGCTCATCGGAGAACCTGGCACTGCCAAGTCGTGGCTCAGTGAGCATCTGGCCGCTGCCGTCAACGGAGACTCCACCAAGGTGATCCAGGGTACCGCCGGCACCACCGAGGAACAAATCCGCTACTCCTGGAACTACGCCATGCTTATCGCCAAAGGCCCCAGCCCGGAGGCCATGGTGAAAAGCCCCGTCTACCGGGCCATGGAGACCGGCTCCATCGCCCGTGTGGAGGAGATTTCCCGCTGCGCCAGTGAGGTGCAGGACGCCCTCATCTCCATTTTGTCGGAAAAGCGTCTGAGTGTCCCCGAACTGGGGCTGGAAGTACCGGCGGCCAAGGGCTTCTCGGTCATCGCCACCGCCAACACCCGGGACAAGGGGGTCAACGACATGTCCGCCGCCCTCAAGCGCCGGTTCAACATCATCGTCCTCCCCACCCCCTCCGATCTGGAGACCGAGCTGGAAATCGTCCGCACCCGGGTAGAGCAGCTATCTGCGGGGCTGGATTTGAATGCCAAGCAGCCCGACGGAGACACGGTGGAGCAGGTGGTCACCATCTTCCGGGAACTGCGGGGCGGGGCCACGTTGGACGGCAAACAGAAGCTAAAAACTACCAGCGGCGTTCTCTCCACTGCCGAGGCCATCTCGCTGCTGGCTAACTCCATGGCCCTGGCCGGGAGTTTTGGCAACGGCACCATCTCGGCGGCTGACCTGGCTGCCGGGCTTCAGGGCGCAGTGGTCAAGGACGAGGAGAGCGACAAAATCTCCTGGAAAGAGTACCTGGAGAACGTGATGAAAAAGCGGGGCAGCGGCTGGCTCCCCCTGTATCGGGCCTGCCGGGAGCTGAATGCGTGATGGGCGGGCCGGTCCTGTACGGGGTGCGCCACCTGTCCCCCGCCATGGCCTTCCATCTGCGGCAGGCGCTGGACGCCCATCAGCCCGCCCTGGTGCTGGTGGAAGGCCCCAGCGACCTCAATGACCAGATGCACTGGCTCTGCCACCCGGAGACCCGCTTTCCGGCGGCTATTCTGGCCTACACCAAAACCCCGCCGGTGCGCACCATCCTCTATCCCCTGGCTGTCTACTCCCCGGAATTGCAGGCCATTCTGTGGGCCAATGAGCACAAGGTGGAGTGCCGCTTTATGGATTTGCCCTCCGGGGCTATGCTGGCCCTGGAAGAAGGGTCCGTCCTCCAAGAGGACGAGGAGGAGCCGGAGCAGAACACCGAATGGGTGTACCGCCGTCTGGAGGAAGTGACCGGAGAAGGCCACGACACCTTTTGGGAGCGGAAGTTTGAGCAGCTTGGGGACTGGCAGACCTGCCAGGAGGCCGCCAACACCTTCGGTACCCAGCTGCGGGAGGCGGCTCAGGATGGCAAACGGCGCACCGCCCAGACGCTGGTGCGGGAAGCCTATATGAAACGGGTCATCTGTGAGGCAATAGACCAGGGCATCCCCCCGGAGAAGATCTTCTGTGTCTGCGGGGCCTTCCATGTGCCCGGCCTGCGGGAAAACGATCCCATGACCGACGAGGAGGAGGCCGCTCTCCCCCGGGCGGACTGCGCCGCCACCCTGATGCCCTACTCCTATTACCGCCTTTCCAGCCGCTCGGGCTACGGGGCAGGCAACAAGGCCCCCGCCTATTTCGAATTGCTGTGGGATACCCTTCACCGAGAGGGGCTGTCCGGCCTATCCAGCCGTTACCTGGCCCAGTTGGCCGAAGCGCACCGGAAGGCGGGTAATCTGGTGTCCTCCGCCGAGGTCATCGAGGGGGTGCGCCTGGCCCAGACCCTGTGCGCCATGCGGGGCAGCCGCTATCCCTGTCTGGCCGACCTGCGGGATGCGGCCATCACCACCATGGGCCATGGGAATTTCTCTGAGCTGTCGGTGGCTGTCGCGGAGACGGAGATCGGCCGCCGGGTGGGTTTTCTCCCAGAAGAGGTGAGCCGCACCTCAGTGCAAGAGGATTTCTACCGCCAGCTTAAGGAGCTGCGTTTGGAGAAGTACCGGGGCCTGGAGCGGCAACAGCTGGATTTGGATTTGCGGGAACGGCTGAACGTAAAAAATCAGCAGACCGCCCTTCTGGATCTGTGCCGCTCCTTCTTCCTCCACCGGCTGCGGGTGCTGGGCATCCACTTTGCCGCCCTCCTGCCCTCCCGGCAGGAAGGGGCCAACTGGGGAGAATACTGGGATGTGCGCTGGACTCCCGAGGTGGAAATTGAAGTGGTGGAGTCCTCCCTGCTGGGAGACACCATCGAAGGGGCTGCCGCCTTTGCCCTCAAGGAGCGGGGAGAGAACAGCACCTCTATTGGAGAGGCCGCCGCTATTTTCCAGGATGCCTTTTTGTGCGGGATGCCAGCTGCTGCCGACCACGCCCTATCGGTGCTGCAAAGCCTGTCGGTGGACGCTGCCGCCCTCACCGAGGTGGCCGACACCGCCAGCCGCCTGTCCCTGGTGGTGCGGTACGGCGACCTGCGCCGGTTTGACGCCGCACCGGTGGTGCCTCTGCTCCAGCAGCTCTATCTGCGGGCCTGCCTGACCTTGGAGGAGGCCTGTCAGTGTGACGCCAAGGCTGCCCCCGCCGTGACGGCTGCTATGGATCAGCTCAACCTGCTCCAACTCAACCACGATTGTTTGGAAGAAGAACGGTGGTTGGAGCTGCTTCAGCGGGTCTCCGACCGGGATGACCTCAACACCCGCTGTTCCGGTTTTGCCATGGCGATTCTGTTGGAGCGTGGCAAGGCGGACGAGGCCCTTCTGAGCCGGGAGGTCTCCCGCCGCCTGTCCCCCGGTGTGCCAGCCGATTTGGGTGCCGGGTGGTTTGAGGGCCTGGCGGGGAAAAACCGCTATGCCCTGATCGCCCGGCTCTCCCTGTGGCGGCATCTGGACGACTATCTGAGCACCCTGGATGATGAGCACTTTCGCCGGGCGCTGGTGTTCCTCCGACGTGCCTTTGCCGACTTTACTCCCAACGAGAAAAATGATATTGCAGAAAATTTAGGGGAAATCTGGGGTGTGAACCAGGCCCAGGCCGCCGAGGTCCTTATGGTGGATCTGACTGAGAGCGAGCAGGAAGTACTCAGCGGCCTGGATGAGTTTGATTTTGATGATATATGAGGGAGGGAAACGCCGTGGAACACAAGGAACAGATGGCCCGTTGGCGGCTGATTCTGGGCTCGGAAAGCCAGGAGACCTTTGACGGGATGGGCGCCTCCCCCCTGTCCCAGGAGCAGCTGTTGATGGACAGCGCCCTGGCCGCCATCTACGGCGGGCCGGGGGAGAGTTTTGGAGAGAAGGGGCGCGGCGCGGGCCGGGGGCCCTCCTCCCCCCATATCTCCAAATGGCTGGGGGATTTGCGCAGTCTCTTTGACCCGGAGATGGTGGCGGTGGTGCAGAATGACGCCATCACCCGCAAAGGATTACAGCAACTCCTGTTAGAGCCGGAACTGCTGGAGGGATTGGAGCCCGACCTGAATCTGGCCTCTACCCTGCTGATGCTCAAGGACCAGATCCCCAAAAAATCCAAGGAGTCCGCCCGGAAATTTATCCGCAAAATTGTGGAGGAGATCAACAAGCTTTTGGAACAGGATGTGCGCCGGGCGGTGACTGCCGCTCTCAACCGCCGGGCCCACTCCCCCCTGCCCAGCGCCGCCGCCATCGACTTTCCCTGTACCATCCGGCGGAACCTGCGCCACTACAACCCGGAGCTGGGGGCCATCATTCCAGAGCGAGTGTGGTTCTTCGACCGCTCCAGCCGGGCCAACCGCTGGCACATCATCCTGGACATCGACCAGAGCGGCTCCATGGGAGAGTCCATTCTCTATTCCTCCGTGATGGCCTGTATCCTGGCCTCCATGACGGCGGTCCAGACCCATGTGGTGGCCTTTGATACCCAGATCATGGACTTGACTCCTCTGTGTGCCGACCCGGTGGATCTGCTCTTTGGGTTTCAAATGGGTGGCGGTACTGACATCGCCAAGTCCATCGCCTATTGCCAGGGCCTGGTACAGGAACCCTCCAAGACCATCTTCTTCCTGATCTCTGATTTGGAGGAGGGCGGGAACCGGGCGGCGCTGCTCCGCCGCCTGGAGGAACTGAAGGCCTCCGGCGTGACGGTGGTGACCATGCTGGCTATCGCCGACGGCGGCAAGCCTTACTATGACGCCCAGACTGCTCAGCGCATCGCCGGTATGGGTATCCCCTGCTTTGCCTGTACTCCGGAAAAGCTGCCCCAAGTACTGGAACGGGTACTCAAAGGACAGAGTTTGGAGGAATTTGCAAAGCTGGAGCAAAAAAAGACCTGATCCATAGATCGGATCAGGCAAAAAGAAGGAGCGTATCCTATGTTTGAAGAAAAGGTAGTGGTTGTCACCGGCGGTGCCAAAGGAATCGGCAAGGCCATTGCTGACCAATTCCGGAGCGATGGCGCCCACGTCTGTGTGATTGACCTGCTGGAACAGGACGGCTATGTGGGCGACCTGGCTGATCAGGCTGTGCTGGAGGAATTCGCCCAGAGCGTCATCCAGACATACGGAACGGTGGATGTTTTGGTCAACAACGCCCTTCCCCTGATGAAGGGAATCGACACATGCAGCTATGAAGAATTCAACTATGCTCTGCGGGTGGGCGTGACCGCCCCCTTTTATCTCAGCAAGCTGTTTCTCCCCTACTTCTCCCCCGGTGCCTCCATCATCAATATCTCTTCCTCCCGGGACCGGATGAGCCAGCCCCAGACCGAGAGCTACACGGCAGCCAAGGGGGGAATCTCCGCCCTGACCCATGCACTGGCGGTGAGTCTGGCCGGCAAGGTGCGGGTAAACTCCATCTCCCCCGGCTGGATTGACACCGAAGGCGCCGTCTATGACGGCCCTGACGCCGCACAGCATCCTGCCGGCCGGGTGGGAACTCCCCAGGACATTGCCCATCTGGTGTGTTATCTCTGTTCCGACCAGGCCGGTTTTATTACGGGAGAAAACATTTGTGTTGACGGCGGTATGACACGCCAGATGATCTATCACAACGACTTCGGCTGGACGCTGACCTGAGCCTCCCTGCCTGGTTTCACACGCAGTTCAAAGACAGGAGGACTCAGACATGAACAAGCAGGAAATTTATGCGCTTCTCAGCTCCAGAAAGATCTGGCATGAGGTGACGGAGCACAAGGCCGTTTTCAACATGGCAGAGGTGGCGGAGATTGCGCTGCCCTACCCGGAGGCCGACGCCAAGAACCTCTTTATCCGGGATGACAAAAAGCGCAATTACTATCTCATTACGGTCAAAGGGGACAAGCGGGCCGACCTGAAAGCCTTCCGGCGGCAGAACAACACCCGTCCGCTGACCTTTGCCTCGGATCAGGAGATGATGGACATCCTTGGCCTGATCCCCGGCGCAGTGACGCCCCTGGGCCTGCTCAACGACCAAGAACACAAGGTGACTTTCTGGCTGGATCAGTCCTTCCTGGAGGGCGAAGGACGGATCGGCGTGCATCCCAATGACAACACCGCCACCGTATGGCTCAAAACCGAGGATCTGCTCCGGCTCCTGCGGGAGAACGGGACCAAAATCACCTTGTTTGAGGTGTGAGGGCAGATTATGTCGCAACCTGATACTTGATGCGGTTGCCGTATTTTATGGACCGCAGCAGGCCCAGTGTTTCAAACTTGCGTACAAATCCACGGATGGTTGCGTAGGCTGCATTGCCGAAATCCTTTTCCAGCTGTTTGGTGGAGAACGGACTCTCCCCGTAAGCGGTGAGGACAAACTGCCACAGGGCCTGTTCCTTTTCTGTAATCTCCCCCTGGGACAGGGCATTTTGGAACGTTTCTGTGGTCTGGGAGGACGGCAAGGCGGACACCAGCTTATGGTACACATGCTCAATGAAGTACACCAGGAAGGGCGTCACATCCATGACGCCGCTGATCTTTGCGTTTTGTTCCGCCAGTGTATAGGCATGGTAGTAACCACGGCGGCTTTTTTCCACATACTCAGACAGCGGCACAAACAGAGCGGAGGAATACCGCTGCTGCACCAGATACCACAGGTGCAGCAGCCGGGCCATTCTGCCGTTGCCGTCAAACCAGGGATGCAGATAGGCAATATAAAAATGGATGAGCGCCGCCGTCAGCAAATCATTCATGGCAGATTCCTGATGGATGAACTCCACCAGCTCTCCCATATACGCCGGCAGCATCTGCCAGGAAAGACCGGTATGCTCCACCTTGTCCCCCACGATATAGACGCTGTCGTGGCGGTATTTATGGCCGGGCAGGAGCTGGTCCTCCTCCGGTAAAAACGCCCCGATGGTGAGCCTGTAGAGCTGGTGGATACTTTCTTCACTGATGGTGTTCCGGCGGTCGCTGATAAACTCCAGGCCCTGTTTCATGCCGTAGATACGGTTCTCGCTCTCGTTGGTGGGGGCGTAGCCGGACAGGATTTTGCGGACACTGTCCCGGGAAGTATCAATCTGTTCAATGGAGAAGGTGGACAGAATTTCGTCCTCCATCGCCTTCCTGCCGTAGATCTGATTGCTGCTCTGGGGCGTCAGCAGCACCTTGGCTGCCGACAGCTGCACCTGGGCAACGGAATCCAGATAAACCAGATTTCTGCCGTTAAAATCCTTGAGCGGAAGGGGTTTGTAAAAATCGCTGTCCAGCAGTTCTACAAATTCCTTTAAATTTGCTTGGGGGTATTTGCAGCCCAGCTTTTTCAGGTCGAGGATGCTTTTATCCGAGAGCATCCTGGCAAACAAACCGGCGTCCATTCCCTTCACCTCTGATATAACTTAGTATCAATTTGTATCAGTATACCAGAGGATTGCCATATCCGCAAGCGCTGATCCCAATGGCGTGGATTTTATCCGGCAAATCATCGGGATGGGAGGCATTTAACTTGCCCGCTTCGGTGAAGCGGTACGCTTAGCCAAAGAGAAGATGGACCAGAAAAACGTCTACTTTACCAATCCCGCCTTTGATTCCCCCAAGGCCCGGTTATGATAAAGTAGATTCCATGAAAAATGGCCGCCATTGGCGGCCATTTTTCATGGAATGCAGCCTGTCGAAAAAGTCCAGCAAAAGCTGGGCTTTTTCATTTAGATGAGATAAAATAGAGGAGGTGGTGAGAAGGA
>NZ_CALWXV010000078.1 GCF_944385615.1 uncultured Flavonifractor sp.
TACTATCTGGAGCATGAAATGAAACGCGGCGTGGAGAAAAGTGGAGTAAAACGGATCAGAATCCATGATATTCGTCATTCACACGCCAGTTTGTTGGTGGAAATGGGATTTTCACCGCTGGAGATTGCCGACCGGCTGGGACACGAAAAGGTAGAAACCACGTTGAATACCTATTCCCATCTCTACCCCAATAAGCAGATGAAACTGGCGCAGAAGCTGGACAGCGCATACAAGGAGGAGTTGGCTTGAGCGGATTGGATCGGGACAGAAAGCGGAATCAGACCATCAGCTTTCGGATGTCCCCGAAGGAGCGGCGGCAGATGGAGGCACGCATCCTGGTAACCGGGATGCCGAAGGGACAGTATTTCATAGAATCGCTGCTCCACCAGAAGATTCAGATTACAGCTGGAAAATATCAAAGCGACCGTTTGGCCGTGGAGTTCAAACGATTGCGGCAGCAGCTTGAGAAGGGTGGTGAAGAGGCAGAGGAAGCCGTACTGAACTGTGAGGCTCTGTTGAATCAGCTGGTACAGCTGATAGCCCCTGAGGAGGAATTGACCAATGGAAGATAAAAAAACAGTTGCCCTGAACCCATCTGCGGCAACAGATGGAGGGCAACCGCTTATAAAGAACATAACTATTATAGCAGAAAACCCGGCAGAAGGCAATCCATACACGGAAAATCCCTTAGAGGACATTGAAAAACGTCTCCGTGAGTGGGAGCAGATGCAAAGTCCTGACTACCTCCACATGGTTGGGATGGAGGAGCTGATGGATCAGACCTTCCCAGTCAAAAAGCCGGTCATTGACGGCTTGTTGTACAAAGGAACCTACCTCTTTGCTGGAGCGCCCAAAATCGGCAAGTCCTTTCTGGTACTCCAGATGGCCTACGCCGTCAGTACGGGACAAGCCATCTGGAACTATCAGGTACATCGTGGAGCGGTGCTCTATCTGGCCCTGGAGGATCAGTACCGGCGGCTCCAGGAGCGCATGGCCCGGATGTTTGGGGTAGACGGCCACGGGGATTTAATGTTGGCAGTGGCTGCCAAACAACTTGGACAGGGTTTGGAAAAGCAGATGGAGTATTTTCTCAGACGGTTCCCCCAAGCCCAGATGATTGTCATTGACACCCTGCAAAAGATACGGGAGGCGGCAGGAGATCGTTATAGCTATGCCAGCGACTATGAGATCATTGGCCAACTGAAAACCTTTGCCGATCACCACAATATCTGTATTCTCATTGTTCACCACACCAGAAAGCAGCCGTCAGAGGATAGCTTTGAAATGATTTCCGGTACTACCGGCCTGCTGGGATGTGCCGACGGAGCCTTTTTGCTACACAAAGAAAAGCGTACCGACCACCGGGCTATCCTGGACATTGTAGGCCGTGACCAGCCCGACCAGCGGCTCCGCCTACTCCGCAACGAAGAAAATCTGACTTGGACGCTGGAGGGGGCGGACTGTGAGCTATGGAAGGAACCGCCCGATCCGTTATTGGAGCAGGTAGCCCGGCTGGTAACACTGGAACAGCCGGTCTGGAAAGGAAGCGCAGCAGAGCTGTTGCAGAAACTGGGGGTAGAAACCAATCCTAGTGGATTGGTGAAGCGGCTGAATGTCCGTGCAGGACAGTTACAGAATTCCTTTGGAATTGAGTATAAAAATGTAAGAGACAGAACAGGTAGTCACATTACATTTACGTTGCAATTACAACGAATGTGACGTGTGTGACGCTTGTGACGCTTAGAATGGGTATCGTATTTCCCGTCACAAGCGTCACAAGCGTCACAGAGTCCTAAATAATGGAAAAAGGAGGGCTAAAGCCATGGCCTTTTTGGAGCAGTTCTTTTTCGGCAACGTAGATCCCCAGAGCCGGGAAAGGTTCCATCCCAAAACCATGAGGAAGATGCAGCAGACCATCAGCAGCCTGGAACAGGCCCTGATGGAACAGCTGCCCACACCCCAGAAGGAACTCTTTGTGCAGTACATCGACTCCTGGGGCAATCTGAACGTCCAGAGTGAGTTAGACAGCTTTGTGTACGGCTTTCGCATGGGAGCGCAGATGGCACTGGATACTTTTGTACCCGCCGAAAAGGAGGAACGCTGATATGGAACTGACCTATACAAAAATCGGGGACTATTACTACCCCGACCTCTGCCTGCCGCCGGTGGACGACGACCGGCCCCTGGGCAAATACGGCACACTGCGCAAGACCTATCTAAAGCAGCACCACCCTATGATGTACGACCGGCTGCTGCTGGCTGGGAAACTGGATGGCCACCTCCGGGAAATCGACACTTTGGCCACAGAGCAAGTGGGCCGGATCATTGCTGACCTGGCCGCAAAAGAGGGCGTGAACGAGCATCTGAAAGCCACCGATCAACTGCGCTGGGTGGGGCTGATGAACAGTTTCAAAGCCGCCGCAGAGGAGCAGATTCTGCGGGAAATTGTGTATGTCTGACATGGAAAAGGCTGGGGGATACGGGACACCCCCAAAGGGTGTCCTGGGGTGTAGCGAGCATAGGCTTTGTAGCCACAAAGCCTGGAACGGCGGAACCGAAAGGGGCTCCGCCCCTGTAACCCCGGAGGAAGGAGGAACCTTTGAATAACCGAACCTGCGACATTCATATTCGTGTGACAGAACAGGAGAAGCGGAGGATGGAGGCCAAGGCTAAAAGAGCCGGAATTGGCCTGTCGGCCTACCTGCGCCGGGTAGGTGTCGGGGAGGATCTGGCCCAGCCAAATCCGGCAAAGTTGTTTGATGATTTGGAAGAAGGTATCGCCCATGGGCATCACGAAGATCTGGGCCATCAAGGATAGCCTGAGCCGGGTGGTGGGCTATGCGGAGAACGTAGAGAAAACCGAGTTCTCTGATATGCAGCAGGTACTCCACTACGCTCAGAACGGCGAGAAGGTCACCAGCGGCCCGGAAAAGACTATGTACGTTACCACGCTTCACTGCGCCGTGACCACGCCTGCGAGGATATGCAGTACGTCAAGCGGCACTTCAACAAGACTGGCGGCAACCTAGCCTACCACTGCGTCCAGAGTTTCAAGACCGGCGAGGTGTCCCCGGAGCTGTGCCACCAGCTGGGGGTGGAGCTGGCCAAACGGATGTGGGGCGACCGGTTCCAGGTGCTGATTGCCACCCACTTCAATACCGGTACTTACCATAATCATCTAATCATCAACTCGGTCAGCTACAAGGACGGCGGGAAGTTTAACTGTGACAAACGGGCTTTTTACCGGATGCGGGAGATCTCCGACGAGCTGTGCCGGGAGCACAATCTGACGGTCATTGAGCATCCCAAGGGGAAAACGCCACGGAGCATCTACTTTGCCGAAAAGATGGGGGCAAATACTCGCTTTCAGCTGATGCGCAAAGCCATTGATTACGCCATCTGCATGTCCGGCGATATGGAGCGGTTTGGTAAAATCCTGCTGGAGCTGGGTTATGTGCTGCGGTATGATGAGAAGCTGAAATACCCTACGATCCGATTCATAGACAGCAAGAAGGCGGTACGGTTGTGGCGTCTTGGGGAGGACTATGAGATTCAACGTATCCGGCAGCGGATTTATGAACGGCCATTGGCGGCACAATACCAATGTCAGTTCTGGTATAAGGAAGACCGGCAGAAATGGCGGGCCAAGTATCCGGTACCACGCCAACAACAGAGCATCATGCAGCTGATATTGACCCAGAACAACCTCTACCGGCTCTATCTCCACTATTGCTATCTGCTGGGGGCTATCCCAAAGCGCAAAACACCACGCAAACCATTTTCTCCAGCCATGCGACTGGAATTGCAGCGACTGGATGCCATCACCGCCCAAACCCGTCTGCTGGGCCGTGAAGGGCTGGAGACGACGGAGCAGGTATCGCAGTTCCTTACCAGAAACAGGGAACAGATCCAGGACATGGAGAAACAGCGCAGCGTTATCTATAATAAACTCCGGAGGTGCAGTGATCCGCAAGAGAAGGAAGTGCTCAAGGCCCAGCGGGACAACTGCACCCGATGGCTTTCCCGGCTCCGCAAGGATAGAAAGAATGCCTGGGAGATTCTGGACAGGACCCCTGAGCGATGCTGGTACATGGAGTGCGAACTGGTCCTGCGGCAGGACCTGAAGCCCAAAGAAAAGAAAAAACAACGGCATGTGGAACGGTAAAGTACAGGAGGTCAGCCCTAGTGTTGGACTACCCGCCTGTGCTACTTAAGAGACGTAAATAGGAGCGTGTTGTATTATTCGTTGTATCTATGTAATTGATTTTGACGAGTCAGTTAGTTCTCTGCGCTTTTATAGCAGCTGGTTGTAACGAATGGGTTACCGGCAATAATAATGTGATAAAATGGTTATAAAATTGCCGATACAAAAGTATACCAAATAAGAAGGGAGTGGTTATATACATCTTCTTTCTGTTCGGGAAATGGCGGAAAAATGGAGAATTCCCAAGAGAAGTGTGCGGAATTATTGTGCGGATGGCAGAGTGAACGGCGCTGTTCCGGTGGGCAAGACGTGGAAAATTTCTGCCGATACAGAAAAGCCGCTCCGCCCGAAGAAAGGTGAGGGTAAATATAGCCCTCTGCTGCAGCGGCTGAAGCAGGAGCAGGCTGGCAGGCAAACCGGAGGATCTACCACAAGATAACCAATCCTCCACAATATCTGCCAGACTTATCGGCGTAACGATTCCTTTGGAAAGCAAGTAGATCAGGTGAAAGATCAGCCGGCTGCTCACTGTGAGATCGAGAGCGCTGGCCGCTGCTCCACTCCGCTGTTCAACAATTTTGACACCGTAAATCTCCAAATCTTTCGCAAGCGGACTTACCAGCAGATAATACTCCAAAATCAATGGCCTTGCCATTTTTTGAATAAAAATATCGTCTTACGACCAGTTCCTCTCGCACAAAAGCACTCCCATTTGAATGTATCCCTATTATACTGGATAAAGACACACCTGTGTGGGGGTGCTCATGTGCAATCACCGACGTGGGACGGTCGCCTGTAGACAAGCGGTGTCGAAATAAGTATCAATAAGCTAGCTCACATATTTAGTTAACTTCGCCTTTTTCTCCAATATTTTTATGTTATTAGCAAATATAATGTTAGGTTATTTCCTTTGGAGGATAATAAAAGGGAGTAGCACTGCTACCCCCTTTTATTAACAAGAATTCATTTAAGTCGATATATCTTATACTAACAGCTAAATAAGAGATAATATTTCGTTAGAAAGTAGCTCAGCCAACTGTTCCAGTGAATAGATCTGATATCCATCTGAAGAAACACAGTCTAAATGGTATGCGTATGGATTGCCCTCCTCATACCAGAACACACCCGCAGGTATACCACCGTATCGTAGTAAATACAACCTTTCATCTGCAGTAGCTTCTACTTCATAACCATTCAGAAAATCTTCCACGCTGAATGCCCATGGTTCCGTAAGCATGATATGGGTTTCAAGTATGATTCCCTGTTCATCTACATACCTCAAGTAATAGTCCGCATCTCTCTGCATCCCAACCCGTTTCTGAACGATGTCGTCAGAATATTCATTTTTTTCTGTGATTCGGCTGGTGCACTCCACAGGGAAATTATAGCCGCCGCTTACAAAGGTGAATCCGTTCTTTTCTTCCGGGATTTGGAACATATTATACCGCTCTCTAACGGTCTCTAGGTCATCTATAGGCCCATCCATCCAATATCCAAATTGTATCTGCCCCACCTGGAACACGACCATTTCATCCCAATCAGGTTGCTCTTGAGCGAAGAGCCGTGCTCCCTCTTCGTTGGCGGTATCCCTGAGTAACTCATTAGCCAGATCATTTTCTTTAGCGTTATTGGTCCATGAAACCAGTCGTGCCTCGGATAAGTAACATACCAGCCCGTTTACAATTTGCTCCATACGCTCAGTGTCTAAATTGTCGATAGTATCGCCTGGAGTATGGATGACTGTCTCATAGTGTTCTGGCGCCTCGCCGATGGAAATAGTGGGAATCTGCGCCATAAGTAATGCGTTGTGGTCGCTGTTCCCCACCGGAACCACAGAACAGCTCAAACCGACTTCACCTAGAGCCGTCGTCATCTGACTTGCCATATCAGCATTGGTATCACTCAGTTCCAAAGCATCTGCTCCGTTTGCCCCTACGGTATCTATGTTAATTCCATTTACCTGCTCATAGGGAAGCTCTTTTTCACAGAAGGCTTTGCTGCCTTGTAATCCCATATCTTCTCCGTTGAAGGCGCAGAATACTACATCATAGGGAAGCTCTATCTTTTGCTCGATTAGATATCTGGCTGTCTGAAGCAGGACAGCTACACCGGAGGCATTGTCCATCGCACCCGGATATACCACATCCCCAAAGCCTCCCACATGGTCAAAATGAGCTGTAATCAGAATAGCCTGATTATGGGATTCCCCTGAATAAACCCCGATGACATTGTTGACTGTGCTTTCCTGAATTTCAAGCTCTCCCTGGAACTGGATAGAGGTACAGGACAGCAACTCCACAAAAAGTTCTTCTGGAACCCGGATGCTGTTGCCAAGTTCCCCTGCCGTGTAGAGTGTAGCGGTGGCAGCTGATGCACAAATGATCTGTCCCTGCGTCTCTCCATTCGCTCCAATCACATCCAGAACACTGGCACTCTCCAAAGTCTCATCAGAACTTGGCCGCACCTCTCCTGCTATGCGCAACTCTCCTCGGATAGCTAACGGATAGAAATCAACACCTGAGTGATATGATTTTGTGCTTCCGTCTGCAAACTGGGCGATTAGGATCTGGCTTTCTTGGTTTGGATCAAAAGTTTCCTGCACATAGGGCTGAAAGTAATCCTCCGATCCTCCCATGGGGCTAAGTCCGATCTGCTGGAACTGTTGGGCGATGTAATCTGCGGCTGCCTGGTTTCCAAGTGTACCAGCCAAACGGCCACTACACGTCTCACCCGTCAAATAGCGAAGGTCAACCGGAATATCTGCCTCTGAAACTGAACTGCAGCCAGCTAATAGAATAACCAGTAACATTCCCCAAAAGAAGCGCAGCCAGCGTCTCATTCGCATCCCTCACCTTCGTTTTTTATCAAAGTGGAATGGGTCCTTGGTAGTGTGGACCCATTCCACTTTTTATGGAAGTTTTAATTATGCATGTGTAGAAATATTAAGGTACCTTGATGTCCTTAAACATTGGAGGGTTTGGATTAGTTATGCTTGGAAACTCGCTTAATATCCTTCACATTTCCACTCATAGACAGGGCTTATCTCCTCCTCAAAAAACCATCCGCAGCTAGAGCAACTCCATCGTCTTGTGCGTAAAGTCTTATACTTTACATCAACGCCATCAAGATGATGGATACACACTCTCCTTTCAACCTCCATGGATGATCCTTCGACAATCCGTTCACTTACAAAACCAACCCCACACTTGCTACACGGTTCGTAGCGCATAAGCTCCACTTCCGCAGCACTGGCGAAAGTAGGAAGCATGGTAGCAAGCATAATCATGGTGACTACGAACATAGTAATCGTTCTTTTCATTTTTATGCCATCCTTTCAAACAAATCTTTGGTTTTGTTTACAGGTCTTCCGGCACATCCGGCTGATAGGCCGTGTAGAAACAGGTGGAGTTTACCGACGCAGCTGCTGTACGACGCGCCAGCACGGCCATTACTCCACCAAGCCACAGGAAGATACGCTCAACTCTCGCTTTCATTAGGCACACGTCCTCTCTTTTATTTGAGCCGCCCACATCGAAATAGATGCTGCGATGACTCCAAAATAGTAACTTGTGCACCATGGCGCCGGCGCTTGAAGGCCCCATACAAGGATGCTTCCGACTACCAAATTCAGCCCGCCTAAAATGAGGCTTCTGCGGCGATTGCTCTGTCGCCGCTCCGGGGTCAGCGGCTTGTTCTTCGCCTCACTGGGGGATAGGATCAGCAGTGTTACAAACGAAATGATTGCTATAACCAGATAGAGGATGACAGAACAGTATCTCAGAAGCCAATATCCCAGCCCCTCCAGCACGATAAACGTGCTGAGGAAAACCAGATTGCAGGACAAGTGGGAATTTGCGTGGTATCCACCCGCTGTCGTTCGCAGGGGGATGAACGCTGTAAGAAAGAGCAGGCCGTCAACCGGATGGAAAAGCAAAAGTGAAATCAGCAGAACAGACACGATGTTGACCAAACCGGATAGAACCAACTCCATCCCGTAGGCGTATATTTTGTCCTTCTCCGGCTCTACAATCCCATTGGCACACAACCAGCTCGTAGACCAGACTGCAGCTTTCTTAATCATTGGTCACTCTTTCCTCCTTCTGGTAATTACATTTTAATCGATTGTACAAAATAAACAATATCAATGCTGTAACCTGTCGTTTTCTTGCAGTAATTAGTTGATTCTTTTGTGTAACTATGATAAAATCATCGTGTCGCTATCTGTATACTGATGATTTGCTATGTAATAATAATAGCAATACTACAGCTAGAGCATGGGTGATGGCTATGCAGATTGGTGACTTGATTCGTACGAAACGGGAAGAGCATGGGTTGACACAGGAGCAACTTGCAGAATTGATTGGAAAATCGGCGGGCTATATTGGTCAGTTGGAGCGCGGCCTATCTATGGCGAGCATCCCCACATTGAAGCGATTGGTCAATGTGCTTTCACTGGACGCGAATCAGATTTTTTACGACGAGAAGCAGGAACAGTACCAATTTAGCGAGCTAGAAAATATGCTCTCTGAATTGGATGCACCTGTACAGAAATTCATTCAGGACAGCATCCGTACAGCTTTTCACAAAAAGCATTCATGACCAAGTTGAGGGAGAAACATGAAATTCGCATTGTGCGATGATAATCCTAATGACCTGCAACAGATTCGAGACTATTTGCTGCGCTATGATGCCCAAGCAGACTGGAAGGGGTTTACTTCATCGAAGGAATTACTCTCCGCTTTTCAGCATGACTATTTCGATATTGTGCTTCTGGATATAGAAATGGAGGGTATGAACGGATACCAGGCAGCCGTGGAACTTAATAAGCTCCAAGATATTCCGCTGATTATTTTTATTACACAGAGTGGGGCCTACACAATCCGGGGCTATGAGGTCGCCTTTCGGTATCTGAAAAAGCCGGTTGAATACTCAGACTTTGTGCGGGCAGTATCTGCCGCAGTGGCTAAGTGCTCCCCCAAAAGCATCCCTGTGGCCGGGGAACATGGGCCAATTTTCGTAAGAATCAGGGACATTACATACATTGAGGTCTTTAGCTATAAAACACTAATCCATACTAGCAAAGAGCAGTACCAGGTGCGGACTCCACTCAAAGAATTTGAGGTAAGCTTTCGGGGCAATGGCTTCGCACGACCACACAATAGTTTCTTGGTAAATCTGGATTTTGTGGATCATATTCAGAAGAGCATCCTACTTTTGACAGATGGTACAGAAATCCCAATCAGCAGGAACCGTAAGAAAGCATTTGATGAAGCACTTTTCCATTTTTTGAGAAGGTGATTGTATGTATTCCATCTATCATCTTTCTACCATTGCTTTTGGAGTATTCCTCATCTTCTTCTATCTGCAAAAGCTGCTTCCTCGGAACCCTCGTTCATCTGCTATAGTATGGGTTGCCTATTTTATATTCGGAATAGGACTCACGGCCTTAAACTTGGTTTCTGTTATGCCGATCATCCGAACAATTTACACTTGGTTCGGTATCCTTGTGCTGTGTAAAGTCTGTTATCGCGTTGCACCGCTCAATGCAATTTATGTTGCTACCGTATTTTGTGCGCTTGCCTTGATTACAGAGCTCCTTTGCCTGAAGTTATTTGCAATTATGGGATGGGAGTATCTGGACGTTATGTCTCCAGGATATGAACGGGCTATTTATATTCTCATAGCGAAAGTGTGCCAATTAGCGTTGGTCATAATCGCTGTCCCTCTCATGCATAAGGAGCACGCTCTACTGAAGCTGAAAAGTCTGCTGCCTTTGCTTGCGTGTCAAATATTCAGCGTCTATTTCTGCGATAATATTCTGCGCCTTACGCAAAATGGAGGGCGAAAACTCTCTGTGGAATCCACAATCATTTTAATAGGCATCCTCTATCTCAATATTGTAATCGTCGTCTATGCAGAGGTGGTCAAAGCTCAGCAGGAAGAACGGCATAATGCCAACCTCCGACAGCAGCAGCTTGCACTACAGTTAAGCTATTACGACAGTCTTTGGAAAGAGCAGGAGCAGACCCGCGCTATGTGGCACGATATGAGCAAATACTTGACTGCCATGAGAGCTGTGTCGGAAAGCGGGGATAAATCGTCTATTGAAAAGGTGTTCCTCGATGCACAGGACTCCCTCAGCAAAATCGGAAATGTTGTTGATGTTGGAAACCCGGAAGTTGGTGCCATTCTACAACACTATGCTCGACAGGCTGAAAACGCAGGTGTCCACTTAGATTTATCCGTTTGGATACCAAAAGCCTTAAACATCAATATACTAGACCTTAGCGTTATTATCGGAAACACTTTTGAGAATGCGTTGGAGGCGTGTCTTGCCCTTCCAATTCAAAAGAGAAGGATTTCATTAGAGATTTCTGTCCATAACAATCTCCTGCTCTATGAAATGTCTAATCCTTTTATAGAAGGCCGGAAGTATCGTTTACATAGCCAACATACTTACCGTGGATATGGCCTTCGTAATGTCCAAGCCGTTGTTGATAAATATTGCGGAACACTTGATATAAAAAAAGAAGATGATCTATTTACAATTAACCTCTACCTCAATATGACTTACTCATAAATACAGTGGAAGTACCAACCGCCGTCTCAATACCTGTGTGTTAAGACGGCGGTCAGCATGTTCATTATGATTTTGGAATTTTACATTCCTGGGGCGCATTCACCGGGAGAAAGATTCCGGCCAGTCTTTCTCCGCCTGGCTCAGTCCAAGTGCGCTGTTCAGGTATAATGGTCCCCTTGTCAAGACCACTAATTGAAATTTTATCGTGAACACAAACTGACTTTGGCTGTACTTGAGCCTCCGGATTTGCAGGGAGCAACAGCCAGCCGCCTGCGTGAGCAGGTTGCCTTGACGGGAGGCGTTCGGCCTGTTACACTGGCCCACAGTGCGAGGCGGGCGATTTTGTATTCTGACTCCGTCGCACCCTCGCCGCTGTTGGCTACAACAGGCCGGACGCCTCCCGTCAAGGCCGGCGGTCAGGCGACGCGGAAGCTTGTATGATAGACCTCATCAGGCGTGGCATAGCCCAGGGCTTCATGGGGGCGCAGGCAGTTATAATCTTCCACATAGCCTCGGATAGTCTGCCGCAGCTGACGTGGCGAGGTAAATTCATTGACATAAATCAGCTCTGTTTTCAGGCTTCGGAACCACCGCTCAATCATAATGTTATCTGCCCACCGGGACTTCCCGTCCATGCTCTGGCGGATGTGCAGGTCCTTCAAAAGTTGCTTGTACTCGCTACTGGTAAACTGGCTACCTTGATCGGAGTTGAGGATCGCTGGTGCGCCAAATCGGGCCACAGCGTCCTGTACCGCCTCCGGGACGGGCTGTACCCCCAGGGTATCGGAGAGGTTCCAACCCACAATTTTCCTGCTGTACCAGTCGATGATGGCCGTGAGATACATATGGCTGCGGTGAAGTTTGATGTAAGTGATGTCGATAGACCACACCTGGTTTGGGAAAGAAATGGCCTTGTTGCGCAGTAAATATGGTACGATAGTCTCCTGAAAGTTGCGCTTTGACAGGTTGGCCTTGGGATAAATGGCCCAGATGCCCATCTCCCGCATCAGATGCCGCACCAGTTTTCTGCCAACTGGGTAGCCCTCTTCCCGCAGCTTTACCGTCAGTTTCCGGCTGCCCATGGCCAGCAGCATGGTGTGCCAGTAGTCCAGCCGGACCATCATTGTCTCCCGTAGCAGGCGCTTCTCCTCGTCGGGCTGCGGGGGCGGGGCATAGACCGAGGAGTGGCTGATATGCAGCAGCTCGCACTGCCGGCGTACCGACAGCTCAGAGGTGTTTTTCCGGATCAAACTCCGGGATGGGCTGCCCGACTGCGCGAAAGCAATCCTGAAGGAAATTACGTTCGATTGTCAGCTGACCAATGGTTTTCAGCATCTTGTCCCGCTCCTTCTTGACAGCAGCCTCCTTTCTCTTTGCCTCCCGCTCTGCTTTGCCCCGCTCTTCGAACACGCTGGACGCATGCTCCAGAAATTCCGCTTTCCAGTTGCGAAGCATGTTGGGATTCAGGTTGTGTTCTGCGGCAATGGCCCCCAGTTCCCGCTCCCCACGGAGCACCTCCAGAACCAGCTTTGTTTTGAATTCAGGTGCGTACTTTCCTCGTGGCATAGCTCTATCTTCTCCTTTGCTTTTAGCTTACCATGTTCACGCTTATTTTGAAAGTCGTGGTCTGTTTTCTGGGGACCATTATAGACATCGCCGCCGCCAATGCGGAGGGGGAGAAGCTGGGCTTGACCGCTGAGGAACTGGCTTTCTATGATGCGTTGACCAAGCCCCAGGCCATCAGGGACTTCTATGAGCATGAGGAGCTGATCGCCATTACAAAAGAGCTGACCGATTTGCTGCGGAAAAACCGCACCATCGATTGGCAGAAAAAAGAGAGCGCCCGCGCCGGTATGCGCCGTTTGATAAAGCGGTTGCTGAAAAAGCACAAGTACCCGCCGGAGGGGATGGAGGATGCGGTGCAGATGGTCATGAGTCAGTGCGAGATGTGGACGGATCAGGGGCCCGGATTATAATATCGTTTTTAAGTGCCTGTGGACTAATTTTTATAATAACAATAGGAAGCATGGCGGGATAATGCTACATTTAAAATTGTTTGCAAAAATAGAAATTGATTAATAGAATACAGCAAACGCAAAAAAGTGGTATGTACCAAGAACTAATTGGAAAGCTGGAGGCGGTGCGTGCATAGAATGAAATGCTGCCATGGCTAAACCCGCTGAGGTGAGTGCAGCCCGTCCCCCTTTTGGCGCTTAGAGGGGCCGCCTACCACTTTAGCAAGTTTAGCTGCTTCATTTATGGCAGAAAATTCCGAATTTACTTGACACAAAGGGGAGCATGTGGTATGCTGAAAACACTTTTTATGGCAGGAGTGAGGGGCAATGAGTTCGCACGTTGAGTACGGAAGAAAACGTTGTGCTGGCGGGCAACAGTCGTTTCCCCTTTATACTTGGAACAACGGGCGGGATGATGGGGGAAGCTTTGGAAAATCTTTTTATGCCAATAAATTTGTTTTTTCTGGAACCTCTCCCAAACAGGTACCTCAGCCAACCGGAGCAATATACCGCAAGCGGAAAGAGAGATAGCGGAGCCTGACATTTCCGAATATGATGCAAAAAACTACCATCGCAAGCAGGAGAATTTGTGATGGTAGTTTTTTGCTAGGTTAATGGAAAATTTTGTTGAATATGGTGTGTTTGGCCTCAGCGAGGGCATTAGGCAAAAGAGGGGTTCCATCATGGGCAAGCTTAACTGGCTAATAAATAAAATCAAACCGTGGCGTCCCTTATACCATTTGTACCGTGACTTAATAGTAATACTGTGGCTACTTCTGTTAATCACCTGCATACAATCCTGTTGTTCTGGAACAAGTTTCTTACTGATTTGGCTGGAAGAAAGCGGGATGAGACGTTTTATAACAGCCACTCCCATCCGAAGTGTGGCAGATACCATTGGCTTTGGTAGTATCCTGTTGGTCTGGATTTACGCAGTGTTGGACAAACAGGAACTGGGTTTTCGGTACAGTAAGCTGCTGGGGGATGTATATCCACGCTATCATTTTTTTGTAATCGGCCATCTTTTAGCAATCCTGCTTTGTATTGGGATGTCGGAGGCTGGAGTCGTAGACATAGCTTTGATTGCTCTAATAATCGTATTTTGGGGCGATATTATTCATTTTAAAGCTATGTTCCTATTGATATTCCAATCTGAAGACCGGCGGCGGGCAGCGGCGGATGCGTGGGAACAGCGACTGATTAGAAACAAAGCGGAGGTGTCTTACCTGTCCGAATTGTGCAACGTCACAAATGTGCTGGGTCTGGAGACAGATCCTGCCGCCCAACGGATTCGAAGTTATTTTTATTGTGGCCTTGTGCGTTATGCTATGTCAATTGAAGACTATTCTTCTGCCGGCGAAAAGGAGATTAAGCGGGTTTTATCCGATCTGGCTCAGGTTTGGAACCTGCTTCTACGTCCCCGGACAAACAGTGAACGGCTACTTTTGGCGGGAGAAGTGCTAGGAATGGCAAATAGTCAGGATGCGAAAAGGTTGCGGAGCGAGCGGCCGGAGTGCCTAGGGCTGGTGTGCTTAGCCTATGTAATTTGTGTGTACCGGTTGTGCGACGAGGGAAATGTGGAGGCCAACGAAGAGGACGCAATAAGACGCACCAATCGGCAGCTGAAATTGACGTGTCTGCGCTGTGACAGCCAAGAGATGATTAACTACTTACTGATATCAAAACAACTATTGGCATGGATGAGCTTCTATGCCAACAGAATCCCGTTTGATACCAGCCTTTTTATGGAAACGGACAAATGCGAATGTCCGGGTGATAAGGAGATGCTGTACGCAATGATCTGCTTGTTGCTCCCGGATTGGGGACGTAAAAATGACTTTGATGTGATTTATTCCCAGCTTTTTTCGTGTGATTACCAATTGGCATATGGGGAGGAGGACGGGCATGATTCTACGAGTCATCCTACTGAAACGGATAGCCAAACTGAATGCGGGGTGCTTTGAAGAAGTAATGAACCCCGTTATGCCGAAGGACATACAAGGGCCGTGGATTGTATTGGGGCACTTTGATGCCATGTATACCTGGCTGCCCGATACCAGCCGGGGCTTTTTCGATGCCATTCACAGCATCAGTGAACAGGTGGCTGCGCTAAACAGCGGGACGGCCTACTTTCATCCCCTTTATTTAATTGACGAGAAGAGTAATGACAGGGAACAGGAACAAAGCTTTTGGGACTCCCAAGATTGGTTTATCTCTGTGGAGCGCATTCACTTTGCGCAGACCATTTATGGCAGGAGTCTAGTGGAGCAGTTGTCCCGAGAACTAGCAGAACAGGCAAAGGCGGCAGGATGTCAGATCCGTATCTATCGGGCCATGGAACTCAGCGATATGGTAGTGGTCATCCGATCCAACCGGATGGATCATTTGTTGAACTTCGCACTGTCCCTGCGGGGATCCGTCTGCGTGGGGAAAGTGTACACCTACTTGGGTATGTGTTACCAGCATCTGCGCACGAAGGCGGAGCTTGAGAAGGATGATCAAATTCCCATGCTGTCCATGCGGTTTTCGGTTTCGCATTTCGATCAGGCTATGGCTCTACTGGAAAAGACATTGAATTTCGTTATGGGGAAAAGCCAGCAGTTTCCTATCTATTCTGTAACCGGGGTGGATGACATTGCGGTCAATTTGCCTTGTTTACCAACCTGGAAACTGGTCGCTCTGTATCAGCATTGGTTTTTGCCGTCTTCAGCCTCCCTGACGGCATCTGATCCCCTGTTAGGAGACGTCTTTGAGGAGATAACGTCCCGAGTGGGCATTCCGGCCAGCGTAGTATCACTATGCAAACCGGAAATGTGTCAAGAAACCGGCACCGACTCCCGCAAGATTTTATTCCATGCGTGCACCATGTTGACCGAACAGTTACACCAGCAGTTGGAGGGAAGGCCCGCTACCCGGGGGACCTATTGGTATCAGCCCCTGGCAGAGCTGACAAAATCTCTGGTACGGATCTGTCAGACCCCGGTATTGGACGAGTTTGTTTTTCTTCTATTTCCGGGTGCCAGGTCTTTAATTGAGAATCTGGCGGTGTGTGCGGACAGATTGCTTTCCGACCAGGAGACGGAAAAATGCAATATCTTTGTTGAAAAATGGTCCCACCTCATGGAGCATGTGATGCGTATTGAGGGCCAGCTGACTCACCACCCCGACATGCGTCCAATCTTGTATAATATTCCGGTGGTAATGCTGGAGTATATGATGGCCGTACTCAATCAGGTTACCCGCATTCTTCAGAGTGGGCATAGTCCCGGCCATAGCTTTCTTCTTGTACCCCAGTTGAGCCAGCAGGTAGAGGCTGTGGAAATCTTTATTGCTCAAGGCAACCGGCCGGGGCTGGTGCTGGTAACACTCCCTCTACGTGCCTTATATGACCCCGTTACTGTGCAGATGGCCCTTTGCCATGAGGCTTGTCATTTTGCGGGAGAAACTTACCGTAAACGTCGAGAGCGGATTAAATGTTTTGCCCAGGCAACAGCGGTGCTTATAGCAAAAATACTTTTTGAAAGCTATGATGAGAGCCTGATTGACGTCATCACCGAAAAAATATGCTATGCAATCCGTCAAATGGATGGCCAGCCTGTTATCAGAAATATGTATGATACGGTGATTGCCTGGATAGACCAATTGTTTGTAGATTCCTCTGAGGAATATGCTAGCCTGCTCTTTCGTGTGCTGTATACTATCCAGAAGAAGAAACGCCCTCACTGCCGCCTGAATTTGGAGATCAATGATGCCCTTATGCTGACCTTAAACAGGGCACTGAGAGATCTCAGCATCCTGTTTCGGGAAATTTATGCGGATATCTGCATGATGTTTTTGCTGAAAGCATCCCCCCGTACCTATCTAAAGAGTATCGCGGAGGAGCTGGATGGAGACAATCTTTCCATATTAACTGGAGTGATGAGTAATGAGCCGGAGACCTTGCACTATTGGAAGAACAAGTCTAATTCGGAGGATGAGTGTGCCGGGTATGCAGAGTCGTTGGCCATCCGCGTATACGTAACGCTGATTGTTTTGGGAGAGGACAATTTGCCAGACTGCTCTTGCCCCAACCCATCCAATGGATATGTGAGGCTATTGGAAGAGGTTCAGAAGTTACATGAGGAACTAAAAGGGAAACAGGAGCCTGACTCCCGGGTAATCCCTCTGGGCAGCATTGATGCACTCATTGAGTACAGCAAACTGTGCTATCAGGGTTTGCGGGATGGTCTGAGTTCAAACCCGGAGCTGGCAGTGCTGCGGAAACAGTTTAACAAAACATCGCCACCCAGCTTTGATTACAGCTCTATTTTAGAAGCGATTCAAAATGATCGGAAAAAGATGGTGGAGGAGTTAAAAAGGCTGGTGGGGATATAATCTATAAATGGAAAGACTATGATCCTTACATTGGAATTGACACACAGGAGAGGCAACACTTCACGTTGCCTCTCCTGTTAAAGGTTGTCATATAAATGCTGTTTGATCCAATGCAGTAAATCTTGTTCCTGAGCAGAGCCGTCAGCAATTCCAATAAACATATCTGCCAATTCGCCTTGCCGCAGCTGGAGAACATAGCCGTTCTATTTGAGCAGAATCTGCACTACCATGGCGCCGATGCGCTTCTTTCCGTCTAGAAACGCATGATTGGCCGCCAGTCCAAAGCCAATTCTGGCGATTTTCTCCAGGTCTGTAGGAAACAGCTCTTTTCCACCAAAGGATTGGAGTGGCGTGGAAATGGCAGATTCCAGAATGTCTCTGTCCCGCAGCCCATCCAGACCGCCGCCCTTTTCGATGAAACGTGAGTGAATGGCAATCACGTCATCTGCTGTAATCCAGATCATTCGGCCATCCTCTTGTAGTCCTCGGCAAAGTCACTGAGAATATCATCTGCATCGGCCAGCATCTGCGCGCGTGTCACCGACGGCGCAGGAGCGTCCAGCTTTACAGCGAATGGCATACCATTGGCTCGCACAAAGGCATTTGCAAAGATATTAAAGGCGGTAGAAGTGGTCATGCCCAGCTGCGCACAGATTTCTGTCATGCAGGCCTTGACTTGACTGTCCATACGAAAGGTCATATTTGTATCCATAGGTCATACCTCCTTGCACTACAAGTATAGTACCCCTTATGTGCGGTGTCAATCGTATATCATGGCCAATAGGGATAAAAAGAATATCTTGACAGAAAAGATGTGGTATGGTATCAATATAGCAAGGTAAATACATGCCGTATTTCCGCCCAAAGCTATGCGAAGAAAATGCGCTTGCCGTGAGTACACTTTGAGTACAGTTTCTCGGATACTCCGCATAGTTGAGGTAAAATCCAATAATGTAGCGAGGTCGCTACGTTGATTTATCAACTATTTCTCGTGGTTTATTTTGCCATGAGATGAGTGGGAATGATTTCAGAGGCCCGGAAAAGCCTGATATGACTGGGTTTTTGAGGGGTTAAGGCCCTTTGTGGCAACGATTTGGCAACATTTTTTCATTATTCATAAAAAGAGAGCTAACTGATTTTTGAACAGGTCCAGTAAAAACGGACAGTGACAAAAGACCCCCTGATGTAGGAAAATAGACTACATCAGGGGGTCTTGTCATGGAGAAACGGAAATACACACACGTTCAAGCACT
>NZ_CALWXV010000079.1 GCF_944385615.1 uncultured Flavonifractor sp.
ATGGCTCTTTTTATTTGCCATTGGGGTGCTCACTTTTTGAGTACCATTTGCTACATTTTCATTTTACCGAAAACATGGATACCGTGTATTATTGTTGCGTTTTGCTGAGATATATTATGAAATATGGAAATTTAGAAACTTAAAAATACCTCAAAATGACGGTTTTGTGGAGCGAAACCCTCGTTTTGGGTGTGTGTTTGCCCTGACAGAGGTGGGATTGAAGAAGGAATATCGTGCATGGGCAAATATCAGCGTGCACTTTCTAATACGGAAAATTACCGGTTTCTATGAGAAATTCGCACAATTTATATCGGACAATTACATTGCCTGTGTAGCTATGCAGCAGCTTGTCACTTTTTCAGTAAGCCCTAAATAGTAGGAGAAAAAACGATGCCAAAATTTTTAGCATATAAGAAGCCGCAAAACGATCTTTTTTACTATTTGGCTGCCAAGACTGGGCAGAGACAGCAAGGCGGCTGGCTGCCAATCTGGGCCCATCTTTTTGATACTGCGGGGGTTATGGAGCATTTGCTAACACACCGTTGTTTGAACATGGCCGAAGACAGGATGTGTTTATCAAATCAGGAGTGGACTCGGCTTTGTGTGTTTCTTGCCCTTGTACACGATATAGGAAAATGTACCCCGGTCTTTCAATCAAAAATCACGGCTTATATCCCTGAGATGAGTGCTCACCTCCGAAATTATGGCATAGAAATTCCCAATTATCATACATTTCTTGATTCAGATAAAACGCCACATGGATTATCTGGGGAAGCTATTTTACTCCATTTGGGCTGCCCGCCTGGGGTAGCCGCTGTGGTCGGTGCGCACCATGGCCGCCCACAGGAAATCGGCGATGATGTGGAAGACTGGCTGGAAGTCTATGATGTAAACTTCTATGGCATAGACGGGGAAGAAAGTTCCGTAGGAAAACAGTGGGAGACACTGTGGCAGGAATGGCTGGATTTGGCACTCTATGCGTGTGGCTATTCCGGTGTAGAGGACCTGCCGCAAATAGATATTCCTTCCCAGGTGCTGGCTACCGGTATGCTAATCATGGCAGACTGGATCGCCAGTAATCCCACTTATTTCCCGTTGCTGGAACTTGGAGACACAGGCCGATCCCTTGACTATCCCCTACGGATTCAAGATGGCTGGAAAAAACTGAACCTCCCACAACAGTGGTGTCCTGACACAGTTCGTATGAATGATTTCAGGTTTCAGGAGCGATTTGGGTTTGTATGGAATACCGTTCAGCAGGAAATGGTCAAGGCGATAGAGGATAGCGGGCAGCCTGGGATTTTTATCTTGGAAGCGCAGATGGGCGTAGGGAAAACGGAGGCCGCGCTGGCAGGGGCGGAGGTGATTGCCGGCAAACTGGGGTGTAGCGGTATTTTCTTTGGCCTGCCCACACAAGCGACTGCCAATGGCATTTTCCCACGCCTGAAGCAGTGGGCCCAGCGGCAGTCAGAGCAGGCCCAGCATAGTATCCGGCTGGCCCACGGGATGGCGGAATTGAATGAGGAGTATCAGTCTGTTTTTCATGGCGCAGCTGTACAAAATGAGGATGCTCCCGTCAAAGGGCTGGTTGTCCACCCTTGGTTTGAAGGACGGAAACAGGCTCTTCTGTCTGACTTTGTCATTGGAACCGTTGACCAGCTATTAATGGCGGCCCTGAAGCAGAAGCATGTGATGCTTCGTCACTTAGGCCTGGCGGGAAAAGTAGTCATTGTGGATGAGTGCCATGCTTACGATGCCTACATGAACCGCTATTTGGATCGGGCGCTCAACTGGCTTGGCACATATGGCGTCCCGGTGATTCTTCTCTCGGCCACGTTACCCGCCCGACGGCGCAGGGAGTTGATTTTTGCTTATCAAAATACGACACTTCCCAAAGGAGAAAGATTGGATTGGAAAGAGAGTCAGGCCTATCCCCTGCTGACTTGGACAGACGGGACAAAGGTGCGGCAGTGCAATATTCAGGTGGACCAGCCTCCACGTTTGGTTCAAATGGAACGGGCAGACAGGCAGCAGATTCCCGTGCTGATAAAAAGCGTAGTCTCAAAAGGAGGCTGCGTGGGCGTTGTTGTGAACACAGTGCGCCAGGCGCAGCAGTTGGCCCAGGAGTTGCATGATATGTTTCCCGAGCATCCAGTGATTCTCATCCACTCCAGGCTGCTGATGGCAGACCGTTCGGAGCGCGAAAGTGAACTGCTCCGCGTTTTGGGGAAACACTCCACACCTGAACAGCGAAACGGAGTGATTGTGGTAGGAACACAAATTCTGGAGCAGTCGTTGGATATCGACTTTGACGTTCTGATTACACAGATTTGTCCCATGGACCTGCTGCTACAGCGATTGGGACGGCTGCACCGCCATGGGAGACAGCGACCAGAAGGATTGGATAAGGCGGTTTGTGTGGTGCTGGAGCGAGATACGCCCGATGACGGTACCATTGCAGTTTATGGCAAATGGCTGCTCTACCGTACCAATCAGCTTCTTCCCGAACAGATCACATTGCCCCAGGACATCTCGCCATTGGTACAACAGGCCTATCAAAATGGCGATGAGGTTTTGTCAAAAGAGGATCCAGCGTTTCTCTTTTGGCAGGAACATCAGCAAAACATTAAAGAAAAAGAGAATCGTGCGCAGAGCTTCCGGCTCCCAGGTTTTGACGAGTTGGATGAGACAATGCACGGATTGCTGGACAGCAGCCTGGGTAATGGTGACTGGGCGGCGCAGGCCACGGTACGGGATGGCACACCGGGATTGGATGTCCTGGTGATGGAGCTGAGAGAATCCGGCGAAGTTGCCTTTCTGCCGTGGCAGTATGGCGGCGTAGCAGTGCCAAGGGATCATATCCCATCCCAGCAGGAATGCAGACAGATCCTGCGGCAGCGGATACAACTCCCCCGAGTTTTATGCGGAAGGACATTGGACCGCACCATTGCTGCCCTAGAGGCGCTCCGGCAGTCCGTGGTGCCGGAGTGGAACTATGCCCCCTTGCTGCAGGGAGAACTGTTTCTGTTTCTGGATGAGCAAGGGAAAACGGAACTGTGCGGATACCAGTTGACCTATACCAAAGCACTCGGGCTGCAGTGCAGCCGGAAGGAGGAGTAAGATGGAGGAACGGGTATTTTCGCTGTTGGAGGAGCCGTGGATCTGCGTGCTCAGAGCGGATGGCAGCACTGCAAAACTATCGCTGACGGAAGCGCTGATACAAGCGCATCAGATCCGGGATTTGGCCGGAGAGAGTAAAACGCAGGATAGTGCCATGCTCCGGATGCTGCTGGCAGTGATTCACACTGTGTTTTCACGGGTGAATGAACAGGGGTTGCCAGAGGAGATTTCAACAGTGCAGGAGGCTCTTCGGCGCTGGGGGGCTCTGTGGGCGCTTGGGGCGTTTCCACAAGATCAGATACAAGACTATCTCACCCAGTGGCAGGAGCGATTCTGGCTATTCCATCCGGAGCGGCCTTTTTACCAGGTACCCGAGCTGCAGGGTACAACGAATCCGGCAAAAAAGCTGAACGGCGCACTGGTTGAGAGCAGCAATAAGACCCAGCTATTTTCTTTGTGGAACGGAGAGAGAAAAAATCGACTTACCTATGATGAGGCTGCCCGGTGGCTGGTTTTTCTTCAGGGGTTTGGGGATACAGCCGCAAAAAAGCCCTCTCCCAAATTAAGCTGGTTGGGCAGCATTGGCCTGATCATGGCAAAGGGAGAGACGCTCTTTGAGACGTTGATGCTGAATTTGGTATTGTGGAAGAACGGAACAGAACGGTGGGAAGCGAGCGCCCCATCATGGGAGGAAGAACTTCCCCAAGAGAAGCTGCGGGAAATCCCCACACCAAACAACCAGGCTGCTCTGCTGACCGTTCAGTGCCGACGTGCACTCTTGCAGCGAGAAAATGGGTGGGTGTCCGGTTATGTGGAGGCAGCCGGGGACTATTTCCCCAAAGAAAACGCTTTTTGTGAACAGATGACCTTGTGGGAGGGGATCAAGGAACGGGATCAGATCATCGGGTATCGCCCCAGAGCACACCAGCCCAGCCGTCAGATGTGGCGTGATTTTTCTGTTCTGATGGGGCAGGATGTGCGGAAGCCGGGTATCGTGGCCTGGATTGGATTACTGAAGGCACGAAAAAAGCTGGCAAAGAGCAAGATGATCTCTTTCCAGCTGGCAGGCGTCAGATATGGCAATATGTATTGCGGCATTGTAGATGAGTTTTTTGACCAGCTGCAGATGTACAGCGGCCTGCTGGATGAGCTGGGGTATAAGTGGCAGAAATTTATCGGTGAGGAGGTGAGCCACTGCGACCAGCTGGCTAAAACGGTGGGCAAATTGGCCTATAAACTAGACCGAGCAATGGGAGGGGAAGGAAAATCGGCTGTACCGAGAGCGCAGGAGCAATGCTACTACCGGCTGGATCTTCCATTCCGCCAATGGCTGCTGACCATTGATCCAGATGCAACGCCCCGCGATCAGAACGAAATGCGCAGAACCTGGCGGAGTCAGGCGAAAACAATTTCACTGGGGCTGGGCCGTGAACTGGTGGACCAGGGCGGAACAGCAGCGCTGATTGGGAGAGAGGTTACAGAAAAAATCAAAAACAGGGAAGAAACTCACTACTACTGTGCGCCAAAGGCATTCAACCAGTTTTTATCTGAGCTGAAGCAATGGGAGGTATAGAAGAAATGAGCCAGGAGAATACCGGCAGAAAAATCGCCGGGTTTACAGCCAAAAAGCTGATACAGTTACAGAATCAGAGGGGTGAGGCTTCCTTCCGCAGTACCCTTGCTCACCTTCGCAGAGGTGCCGGATGCACACCCGGGGAGATGCCACAGCTATGGGGCTTTTTTCTGGATGGAATGCCTGAGGAGTGGATGGGAAACCGCGATCCCAGCCGGGCAGAATGGGCCATCTACACAGCACTGACGCTGTTTGCCCTCCATCAACAGGGGAAAGACCCTAAAACGGAGTGGATGAGCCAGCCAGATGCTTCCTTGGGAAAGTCTGTGGCTAGATTAATCGGTGCTGCAGAAGAGGAAAGCCGTGTGGCGCGGCGGTTCCATACACTTGCGACCTCTGCAGGCATGGAAGAATTGTCCCACCACATGCGGGGCATGGTGCAGCTGCTCCGCAGCAAAAATATCCCCTTGGATTACCCGGCGCTTGCTGAGGATCTGTTTTGGTATCAGAACGCCGAATACCAAGCTCAGGTTCGTCTGCGATGGGGACAGGATTTTTACCGCCGCACACTGCCGGAACAGGCAGAGAAAATGAAGGAGGATGAAAATCGTGAATAATAAGGCCAAACTGTATGTGGATGTGCATGTTTTGCAGACCGTTCCCCCCAGCTGCATCAATCGAGATGACACCGGAAGTCCTAAAACCGCCGTTTACGGCGGTGTGACCCGGGCCAGAGTATCCAGCCAGGCGTGGAAGCGGGCTATGCGTCTGATGTTCCGGGACCTGTTTACTGAGGAGCAGGTGGGGCTGCGGACCAAGCGTGCCACGGAGTTGGTGGCTGCTCAGCTGAAGGCGCTTGGACAGGAAAAAGACTGTGAAAAACAGGCTGTCAAGGCGTTGGAAGCGGCCGGGATCAAAGTCAATAAGGCCTCCCAGACTGATGCGCTGTTTTTCCTCAGCCCCATTCAGGCCAGAGAATTGGCACGGCTGGCAAGCGAGGGTGAGACTGACAAGCAGCAATACAAAAACGCTCTCAAAGACTATCCATCTGTGGATATGGCGCTCTTTGGCCGTATGGTGGCCAGCGATCCCTCTCTCAACTATGATGCTGCCGCCCAGGTTGCCCACAGCATTTCCACCCATGAAGTCCGCAATGAATACGACTATTTTACCGCAGTAGATGACTGTGCCCCAGAGGAAAATATGGGGGCAGGGCATCTGGGAACTGTGGAGTTTCACTCGGCCACCCTCTACCGTTATGCAACTATCAATGTGCGAGAGTTGGCCCAGAATCTGAAAGGAGAGACGGCGGAGGCTGTGGAGGGCTTTATCAAGGCTTTTTTGCTGTCCATGCCCACAGGCAAGCAGAACACCTTTGCCAACCGCACAGTGCCCGACCTGGCCTACATTACCCTGCGGCGGGATCAGCCTGTCAATCTGGCCGGAGCGTTTGAGTGCCCTGTACGGATCCATGGAGAGGGATATGTGAACCGTTCCATTCAGGCCTTGAGCCGTTATGCGAAGAGAACCTACCAGTCCTTTACCACGGCGCCGGAGCAAGCGTTCTGTATTGGGGCAATAGAGGAGGCCGATTCCCTTGCTCCGTCGGTAGGGATGCAGGATATGCTGGATGCAGTTCTGGGTGCAGTATCTGACTACTGTCAAATGGAGGAAGAGTCATGAGCACATTGCTGTTGCGCCTGGCGGCACCCTTGCAGGCGTGGGGCAGCGACTCCAGATTTGAGACACGGCGCACGGGCAGAGAACCGACCAAAAGCGGAGTCATCGGGCTGCTGGCTGCCGCTCTTGGGCGGAGAAGAGCCGATTCCGTTGACGACCTGTGCCGACTTCGGTTTGGGGTACGGGTGGATCAGGAGGGACAGCTGCTGCGGGATTTTCATACTGCACACCAAGGGGATAAAACCGCCTATGTAACCGAGCGGTACTATCTCTGTGACGCTGCTTTTTTGGTTGGCCTGGAGAGCAAGGATCGAGCATTTCTTCAAACCCTGGAGCAGGCGTTGCGAGCTCCAGTTTTTCCGCTGTTTCTGGGACGAAGATCCTGCCCGCCAACTTTGCCCATTGCCCTTGGCATCCGGGAAGGAAGCCTGGTAAATGAGCTGAAACAAGAACCGTGGCTGGCCTCTCAGTGGATGCAAAGACAATACCGTGAGAAACCTCTGCTGCGTTTGTTGACTGATTCCGGATGCGGCGGAAGGAATATGGGGATGCAGCGGGATCTTCCAGTTACCTTCCATATTAGCGCCCGGTCATATGCCTATCGGGAGATGGAGGAGCATCTGCCCATCGCTCCGCCGGATGTGCTGCACGATCCCATGGCAGAGCTGCCATAGAGAGGGGGAACCACCATGTACTTAACCAGAATGGAGCTGGATGTGGGCAAGCGGGACACTAGAAAAGCGTTGCTCTCTCCAAGCCTGTTTCATGGCGCCATAGAGTCCTCCTTTCCTGGCGAGCGGGAGCGTCGGCTTTGGCGAGTAGACGAATATCAAGGAAAATATTACCTTCTTCTGCTCAGTGAACAGACCCCTGACCTGTCTCATATGGCAAAACAGTTTGGAATGGAGGAGAATGATCAGCCCTGGCAGACAAAATCTTATGACACATTGCTGGAGCGGATTCAGGATGGAAGCGCCTGGCAGTTTCGCCTGACGGCCAATCCCACCAAGAGTATCAAGTCATCCGAGCCTGGGAAGCGGGGAATGGTATGTGCACATATGACACCGGAATATCAGCTGAAGTGGCTGTTGGATCGGTGCGAGACTCATGGTTTTTCCATAGACCCGGAGGAAGTGATCGTGGCCAAAAGTCAGTGGCAGCGGTTTTACAAAGGCGATCAGCGTAAGAGACCGGTTTCGCTGCTGTCCGTTACCTTTGAGGGTATTCTAACCGTAATAGACGAGGTGCGCTTTCGGCAGACCTTGGTGGAGGGAATCGGGCGAGGTAAAGCCTTTGGCTTGGGCCTGCTGACTGTCATAAGACTGCGGGGGAGCGATCATAAGTAATCTGCCGGGAACGGAGCGTCCGGCGCTACAGGCATTGCCGCAGATTGGGGATCGTTTGACGTTCGCGCACACTTATTGATAAAGCAGGCGAAACTGGTCAGCAACCAGCGGAGCCATCTGGCTGTGGTCAGGAAGCTTTTCCCTGCATATGCGGGGGTGATCCCTACTACACCCCTGAGGCGGACTGGGAGTACATCTTTTCCCCGCATATGCGGGGGTGATCCCCACTTGATAGTGGCGTTGGCGGTATAGGGATGCTTTTCCCCGCATACGCGGGGGTGATCCCAAGGTGTACCGCAAGTGCGCCGTGTACGGTGACTTTTCCCCGCATACGCGGGGGTGATCCCTATCAAAGCATGGGACAGCCCGGCAGCATCCACTTTTCCCCGCATACGCGGGGGTGCTCCCTGCTCCAGCGTCAGGCTCTCGCCCTTGAAGATCTTTTCCCCGCATATGCAGGGGTGATCCCTATTGGGAATGGTTAGAACAAATTTAAAAATACTTTTCCCCGCATATGCGGGGGTGATCCCAAGCGCAGTATTACCAGCGCAACACTGTTCTTGGGGGCAAACATATTGTCGCAAACGTATTGTCGCAAACGTATTGTCGCAAGCTATGCATGTGGCTATCCACAGCCACAAACTGCTTGTTGAGGGCAGCGCCCCCAAGCCCCTTTGAACGCAGAATTTCATTCTGCGGCTACGCATCCGATGGATGCTTTTCACCACGGTCAGCTCAACGCTGGCCCTGGTCTTTTTCTTTCTCATGTACTTGGTCATGCCCCATATCCATCAGCCTGTCCACATTGGCCTTTGCCGTCAGCAGTTCCCGCATTTCTTCCCGGGAGCGCCGGTACTGGGCATAGGCTTTTTTCTTTTTGTCCAGAAGGCTGGCATACTCAACTTGCAGCTCCTTAACTTTGGGCAGCTTCTTGACGCCCATATCATCAAAGGCATTCTTGGCCGCCTGGTGGAGCAGAATGTCTGATTCATGCTGGGCCAGGAACTGTTTGGAGTAACCGGCTTTCCGGTAGGCCACATAGACCTCACGGGTCTTGACGTAGTTAATGATATGGGTACGCAGGATGGCAATCTCCGCCATACGTTTCTCTGCCGCTTTGATCTGTGCCGACAGTGCATGATGGTGGGCTGAGGCAGCAGCTGCTTTTTCCTCCAACACCTTATAGTCCAGCAGATTATGCTCGGTGAGGTAGTTCATGGTCTGCGCCATCTGCTTCAGATTGAACACCTTGGCCCAGCGTTCATATCCCACTCCTTTTCCAGCCTGGAGCTTTGCCTGAATATCCACCAGCAGATTGACTTTGGGCTGCTCCTTTTGTATAACCACTTTCTTTTTGGGTGTATGATCCTTCTGACCGGTTAGAACTACCAGCAGATCTTCCAGCGTGT
>NZ_CALWXV010000080.1 GCF_944385615.1 uncultured Flavonifractor sp.
GGGGATCTTGCTATCACCCAGGCAGACGCAGTGGAACTTCTGCAAAATCTCCCGGAGGATCTTTCCCCGGAGCGCCGTGCGGTGGTGGAGACCGCCTGCAAGCTGGTGGGCAAGGTCAACTACTTTTGGGGCGGAAAATCCCTGGTTCTCGGCTGGGACTCCCGCTGGGGGCAGCTCTCCAAGGTGTGGGCGGACGGCAACTCCACAACCGGCACCTATCGGCCCTATGGGCTGGACTGTTCCGGCTTTGTGGACTGGACTTTCTATAATGTCAGCAACGGCGAATATGTTATCGGCCATGGTGGCGGCGCTCATATGCAGCACACCTACTGTACCTCTATCTCCTGGGAAGAGGCCCAGCCCGGCGATCTGGTATTCTATCCAGAAGATACTCATGTTGGTATTGTAGGCGGCAGGGACGAAAACGGCAATCTGCTGATTGTCCACTGCGCCAGCGGAGCTAACAATGTGGTCATCACCGGCCTGGAGGGCTTTACTTCTATCGGACGCCCCCTGTATTACGGGGAATAAAATAAATCTCACGGTGAGACGCAATTCCTTTTGGAACGAGGTCTCGCCGTGAGATTTTTTAATCTTCAAACAGTTTGATACTGGGATCTCCAGTATCTCTGCAATCTTAAACATCGTTTCCATGGATCTCCGAAAACCTGTGTGGAGCTTTCGATTTTCTCTCAGATGACTATGGCTTGCTGATCTCGTTGACAAAGCCGCCTACATTAATCCGTGCAATTTGCGGCAGTATTGGCACTGTGGGAAATATAAGGAGAGAAATGCTGTTTTCCTGCCCTGTATTTTGTTTGGATGCATCATAAAATAGCCTTAGCTGCCCTTTTTAGGTTACCATAACAGAGATAAGGTATTCCTCCGTTGTAGTTAGAATATCTTTAATCCGATTACAATATAGGGTTAGGTCTTGTTTGAAAAAAGTGTAGTCTTGTTCTAAAGTACCAAGATAGCAATAGCGGCAAGGTAGACGAAGGCCAGAAAAGAGACATCCAATTTGTCATATCTGGTAGCGACTCTCCGAAACCATTTGATTTTCTGAAAGAAACACTCAACCAGATGCCGCTCCTTGTACAGATGCCAATATATGGGCCAGGGCTGGGAAACATTTTTCTGAGGTGGAATCACATAACTGGCCCCACGCCCTGAGATATATTCCCGGATGGCTTGCGCACCGTAAGCGCGGTCTGCCAGTATGTTGCTTCCAGTGATTTTGACTTGTTCCAATAGCTCAACGGCGTGAACAGAATCGTGGTCATTTCCAGCTGAGAGAAGGAACTCCACAGGATTCCCCAGACCATCCACGACAGCATGAATCTTTGTATTCAGCCCGCCTCTGGTGCGGCCAACTGCCTTATTCGCCGTTTTTTCCCCACCATTGGCACTTTCGTGTACCTTTATGCAGGTAGAGTCTACACTCAGGTTTCTCCATGTCTGCATCCCCAGAAAGTGTGTGAAATACTCTTTCCAGTGTACAATCATCCCGCCATTTGGCAAATCGGGCATACACTGACTGCCAGGGGCCGTAGGCCTCCGGCAGCTCCCGCCACTGGGCGCCGCTTCGGACAATCCAGAGCATTCCATTCAGCATCGTCCGATTGTCCTTACGCGGACGACCTCGCTTTCCTGTTTCTTCTGGTGGCAGCATCGGTTTGATCCGGTCCCATTGTTCTTTTGTTAACTCATAGTGATTCATGCCCTTAGTTTTACATATTGCCTCCTATTATGCAACTTTTATTTTTCAAACAAGACCTAAAGTTTGTAGGGAATTTGTCAACAGATCTGCATTGGATCTTTTTGGAAAATCTGATGAATGTTCTGAGATAAAGAAGAAAGATTGCCGCGCACTCTGCCACAGCACATAGCAATCTCTCTGAAAGTTAGCGGTGCTACCGAGCTTTTGAAACATATAGTTTGTAGGAGAAAGATGGACTTGTGTCGGCGGTTGTTGTATAATGCATAAAAACCAGCGATGATGGAAGGAAGATTCTGTTATGAACCAGAAAAATCGAGTTGCTTTGGCTGAATTGAGCGTGGAGCAGTATGATACCATCCTGAATCATTGCAATTCCAATATTTTTGTTACAGATGGTAAGGGCTGTATTTTATATGCAAATGATGCGGCGGAGCGGGCTTTGAATTGTTCATTTGAGCAACTGCACCGGATGGATATCTACCAGCTACAGGAGGAGGGGTATACCACCCATTCCTCCAGCGCTGATGCCATACGGACGGGGAAGAAGGCCTTTGCAGTTTACCGCAACAATTTGGGAGAGGAAATTGCTACCACATCCATTCCGGTGATGGATTCCGATCATACCATAATGATGGTTGTGACCCGGAGCGATGAGGTCGGGACCATTCTTTCTCAACAGAAAGAACTTGATCGCTACCGTTCCCTGTATAAACAGATGCTGAGTGCATCTGCCCCCGCAGTTGCGCCATTGATCGTCAAAGATAAACTGATGGAGGAGATTATCCACCGTCTAAAAAGATATAGTGATTCTGACGTTACAATTCTGCTTACAGGAGAGTCGGGCACCGGCAAGGAGGTCTTAGCAAATTATATCCAGCAGAACAGCCAGCGTCGGAATGAGGTCTTTTTGTCGATCAACTGTGCTGCCATTCCCAATGAACTAATTGAGTCGGAACTGTTTGGCTATGTGAAGGGAGCGTTCACTGGCGCAAGCCGAGAGGGGAAAGCGGGCATCTTTGAACTTGCTGACGGAGGTACCATTTTTTTGGATGAGGTGGGTGAGTTGTCTCTGATGGCCCAGTCTAAACTACTCCGGGTCTTGGAAAGCGGGGAGTTCATGCGCGTGGGCAGTACAAAAAATCAGAAGACCAATGTACGTGTGATTGCTGCTACCAACCGGGATCTAAAGGCTATGGTAAAGACAAAGGAGTTCCGTGCAGATCTGTACTACAGACTGTGCGTGGTACCGGTTGAGATTCCGCCTCTCAGGGACCGACCGGCGGATATCGGAGCCCTTGCAGTGCATTTTCTCGGCCTATTTAACCGGAAACACCGTATGAAAAGAGAACTTTCACCCGCATTTTTGGAGAGGCTGCAGCGCTGCCTGTGGCCTGGAAATATAAGGGAACTACGGAATGCCATGGGGAACTATGTGATTACAGGAGAGGAACCTGCTCTTTCGGAGAATCATCCCGCAGAAGGAGAGACCCTATTTCTACAAGATTTTCCGGCGGACCTGACGATTCCGCTGAAAGCGGTAATGGAGCAGGCAGAGGCCGGACACATCCGGGCGGTATTAAAGGCTTGCGACGGAGATGTGGCAAAAGCGGCGGATCATCTGGGGATCCACCGGAGTGTGTTGTATAAAAAGATCAACAAATATCATATGCGGCAAAGGACGACCTACGATTAAATACATTCTCAGACGCGGGCCTGTTGCAAAATAGAATTTTAAAAAATCAGGCCAAAGAAAAAGTTAGCGAGAACCGTCAAGACGGCGTTTCTCGCTAACTTTTTTAATGCAAAAATTTCCGCTCGGGTCTGAAAACTGCATTTTGCAACAGACTCCTCTTGAGTGAGATACGTATTGTCTCAATATAAAGCAAAATTCTTTATATTGAGACTTATTATTCTCGAAAAAGAGAAACATACGGTAAAATATACAAATATAACGCGAATTATTAATTAAAAAAACAAAAAATCGGCGCGAAATAATGGCATGGCGCTTGCTTTGTATGTGGCTGTAAGTCAAAAATGTTCTCTATGAGCAACCAGATGAAGAAAGGAAGGAATTAATATGTCCAATCTGAAGAACAAGCGCATTATTACTGTGGCGACCACCGGTGCCTGGCCCAAGAAGGCCAACAACCCCAACGTTCCGCTCCAGCCGGATGAGATTGCAGAGGAGATCTACCAGTGCTGGAAGATCGGAGCAGCGGTGGCCCATGTGCATGTGCGGGACCGGGAGGGCAATGACTCTATGAAAGTGGAGATATTTCAGCAGGTCGTGGATACCCTCCATGGATGTCATCCTGACTGCGATATCATCCTGAATCTGACGGCTGCTGGCGGTATTGCCAACTCAGAAGAGGACCGTATGGCGCCCTTTAAGACTCTGAAGCCGGAAATGGCCAGCTTTGACTGCGGTACGATGAACTGGATGCACATGGGGGTTTTCAATAACAATCCCCCCTTCTTGGAAAAGATGGGGCTGGCTATGCAGGAGGCCGGCGTCAAGCCTGAGATTGAAGTGTTTGACCCGGGCATGATTTTTGATGCGGGTTACTATCTGAAGAAGGGAATTCTGCAGGCACCGCTCCATTTCCAGTTCTGTATGGGCTGTGCGGGCGGCATCGCGGCTACGGCTGAGGACCTGATCTTCATGCGCAATACCCTGGAGCGCGTCGCCCCCGGTTCCACCTGGAGTGCCTTCGGTGTGGGCAAGGGTGCCATGGAAATTATGTATACCGCTATCGCGGCAGGCGGTCATATCCGGGTGGGAATGGAGGATAATGTGCTCTACAAGAAGGGCGTTCTCGCCGAAAGCAACATGCAGCTGATTGCTCGGGCCCGCCGTGTAGTAGAGGAGTACGGCTGTGAGGTAGCCACGCCGGACGAGGCGCGCGAGATCCTGGGTCTTAAAAAGTGAGTGCTTAACTGCTGGCGTTGTACTGAAGCAGTATGTGAAAAATGTCTTGACGGAGGAGAATATCCATGTCGTTTGCCATTGGACTTGGCGGGATTATTGTTGCTCTGGTGTTCCTGACCGCAGCGGTCTACAAGGGCTGGAGTATTTTATATAGCAGCATTATCAGCGTTATCATTATTGCGCTTACAAACGGATTGAATCTCTATACCGCGCTGACGGAGAACTATGTCAATATCATTCGAGCTGAGAAAGGAGCTAACCATGGAAAACGATAAGAAAACCCCTGCGGAGCTGGTCGCTGACCTGATGCTGGATCCGGGCTTTGTCCTGGTACCACAGGACCGCTACGAGGAACTCGTCCGAGCCGAGACGGAGCGGGATGTGCTTGAGGCGACCCTTTCGGATGAGAACAAGTACAGCATCAACACGGTTATGAAGGCCATCCTCGCGGCCAGGAGCCGCGTGCTGATCACCAGGGTCGAGGGAGAAACGCCGGAGGGCGAGGACAATGCTGAATAGGACCATCATCATGGGCCGTCTGACCCGAGACCCGGAGCTTCGGCGTACCCAGTCTGGAACCCCAGTCGCATCTTTCTCTCTGGCGGTCGAGCGGGACTTCAAGGACAAACAGACCGGAGAGAAGGTTACTGACTTCTTCGACATTGTGGCCTGGCGAAATTCGGCTGAGTTTGTTTCTCGATTCTTTACCAAGGGACGGATGGCCGTTGTGGAAGGGCGGCTCCAGAATCGGGACTGGCAGGATCGGGATGGCAACAAGCGCCGCTCTACCGAAATCATCGCCGACAATATCTACTTTGGAGACTCCAAGAGGGACGGAGATAGCTCGCTACAGCAGCAGGCATACGGAGGGTATGGTGGCTACGGCGGACCGCCGGGCGGATACGCTCCGCAAGCGGCTGGCTACGGCGGCCCTCCCTCTGGAGGATACCCGGCGTCCGACTTCACGGAGTTGGATGAAGACGATGGAGAATTGCCGTTCTGACCAAAGCGGGCTGCTTCCCCTGGCGGCGGCCCGCTTCCCGTAAGGAGGTGAAGTAAGTGTGGCAAAAGGACGCCTTATTAGCACGAACTTCTGGATGGACGGAAAGGTAGAGGATGACTTCACCCCGGAGGATAAATACGGATACCTCTGGTGCCTGACAAATCCTCACACCAATCTCTGCGGCTGCTATGAGGTCAGCATTAAACAGATTGCCCATGAGCTTGGGTACAACACCGATACCGCAGAACGCCTCCTGAAGCGGCTGGACGGGGCGCACAACGTTATTCGATACAGTGCTCCCACAAAGGAGCTTCTGGTGCTCAACTGGTATCGCTACAACTGGAACGCCTCGGAGAAGCTGGATAAGCCCCTGCTGGCCGAGATACGGGCGGTCAAGTGTGACCGCTTTCGAGAGTACCTGGCCGGCCGCTACAACGAGCGAGAGACAGTTGCAACGCCTTACGAGTGCGGCCCCGGCACACCGCCGGAACCAGAGGAGGGACCACCACCTGTTGGACGCGGCCGCAGGCCAGCTCCACTGGAACAGAAGGTGCGGCACAAGTACGGACAATATGGATGGGTGAGACTGACCGACGAAGAGTACGGGCGGCTTCAGAGCACACTCGGAGAAGATGAACTAAGGCGATGCATTACTTAAGCTGGGCAGTGTGGTGGCCGTCATCGTGGCCGGGATTTTGGATGTGGTCATTGGGCACCTGCTGGCCAACCTGCCGGGGGTGGAGCTGCCCTTTGCCTACACAGTACTGCTGTGCCCTCTGGTGGTCATCTGGTACATCCTCACCGAGGCGGGGAGTATCATCGAAAACGCCGGGGCACTGGGCGCGCCGGTGCCCGGGTGGCTCAGAAAGATGATCGCGGCATTGGAGCAGAAGGTGGAAGAGGCCGGGGACGGGATCGCCGGGAAAGAGGAATAGAGGATGAACCCCCCTCCGGGAAACCGGAGGGGGGCAGTATCTACACGGAAAAGCGAGGACAGTTCACATATGCTCCGGAAAAGAGGCTATTTCCTTGCTGTGTTTCAATAAGTTGTTTTGCTTTGTTATAAATTCCTGATTATAGCTGCAAGTGTGTTTTCTTTTTCGATTTTTTGGATGGCAGCTTTTCTTTCCGCCTCCTTCTTACGCTGTGCTTCCTGAGCCTTCTGTTTTAGACTGTTCGAATAAATCTCATTGACAATCAAAATCCATTCAGACATATAAGAAACAATGTTTGTTAATGTAAATTCGGTTTCATTTCCACACAAAGGCATACAAAGTTCATTCTCTGCACCTTTTTTCAGGTTGTGCGGTTTGTAATCAACCACGGAGGTATGACTAAAGTGCTCTCCTATCATAATCTGATACCAATCCTGAGGGATATCTCTATCCATGATAAACACAAGAGCGCTATTACGGTATGTTTTATTTACAATAGATGTTTTGAACCGAGCTGGATTGATCAGTTTATCTACAGCATTTTGAATTTTGAGCTTCTCTTGTTCTCTCCTATACTGGTCTGCACGGAGTTTCATTTCTCCAAGAATTTCTATTTCAGGATACAACCGATCCGATGGGTTTTGCTTAAATAACAGAGCAAACACATCATCCATAAACTTATATTCTGGAAAAACTGACCCTATAGTTTTATAATCTGCTGCCTGAGGAATTTCGCCAGTAAACATTTCGTTCAGAATTAGCGCAACAGCATAAATATCTGTCTGAGGAGTTGTTTGTCCACCTTTAGTCCGTTGTTCTGGTGCGGCGTATTGGAAGTTAGCCATTCTGTCGCCTTTTTTAGTTTCAACGACGGTTAGCAACTCATTCTCAGTAAAATGCGCAATTCCAAAATCACAGATGATTGGCTCAAAGCTATTAGTTTTAAACATGATATTTTCCGGTTTTATATCTCTGTGTATTGTTCCATTTTGGTGAGCATAATCTAAGCCCTCAATCAACCCGATAAAAATGTCCATAGCTTGTTCTGGAGTGAGTTTTTCTTTTATCTTATCGCGTAGTGTTTCAGCATATAACGGCATTACATAATACACATACTCTATATCATCCAAAACGGCGTATCCTCGATCCCAAATTTCAACAATATTTTTATGCTTATGACGTTCACAAAAGAATATCTCGTTCTTGAATCTTTTAAGCTTAGAGGGTGAAATATTTCGCTCAACAAACTTAATCGCAACAGATTCACCATCCTCGTTTTGAGCAGAAAACACGCGACCATTTCCACCAGAACCAACTTGCTTTATAAGCGTATATTCATCAAATGCGGTTTTGACTGTGGTTCCTTTTTGTAACTTGGCAGACACCAATCCCATAGCATTTTTAGTCTGCTTGCCAACCAATTCTTGCTTACTCATTTTTTGATTTTGTGCCTCCGTCTTATTGTTTATCAGTTGTTGCTATCGTAAAGATGTTTTATTCTACAAGTTCAAAATCTTTTCGTTCTCGCGGAATATGGAAGCTATATAATTTTGCATTTCATCAAATTCAAGCATTATACTACCACCTTTTGATTAATTAAGTAAGATAGCAATATCATACCACTGGTTTTCTACAATTTAAACATATTGATAAAGTTCAATATTGAATTTATAACTAAAAATGTGATATAACTCTATTAATTAGTAGGTCAGCATAAAATATACAACAGAAGCTTTGGTTAAAATATAAATTGCTTTGTCCATATTGGTACGGACCCAAATTAGAATCATGTAGCTTTCCATTATTGCTAAGATGTACAATTTTACATAATAGAACTTTTACTTATTAGGCCGTATTTCAAATACGACCTATCTGTACACAGATAAGATTATGAAAATTCCCTCTTATAGGATGGTGCAAAATCCTATAAGGGGGAATTTTTATTTTCGGGGTTTCTGCGCAGGACCCCTGTAAGACGGTAAGCGTAAAAACAGTCGGCGACTTGTCAGGGTAAAATGTCTCTGCCAAACTATAAGAGTCTGAGGAAGTGCATG
>NZ_CALWXV010000081.1 GCF_944385615.1 uncultured Flavonifractor sp.
TACTCAGTTGACGGAATAGTGGTTAGATGGCTGTTCTTGTCTTATTTTGGGTTGCTTCTTTACCGCACATGAGCATTTGCCCGGGGCTTCTTGCAATGGATCAGGTGTTCTTAGTTTCCTTTTTGGCGAAGGCAAGGAACTCTTCCTCGCTCGTGTTGCTGTTCTTAACGGCGTCAGCCAACGAGATGGTGCCGGCGTCATACAGTTTCACAAGCATCGCAAGCTCCCCCTGCACTTTCCCTTGTTCCAGCTTTTCGTCGAGCAATGACTGCAACCGCATATATGCCATCTCCCTAAATATTTTTGTTCAAATGTTACTATTGTGCATGTAATGTTGTGGTTTTACAACCATATCCACAACATAATTGCAGGACAAGTGGACTCCAATGTGTTTTTCTGCCCTTAAATATAGCGGAGTATAGAACTTCTGTACTTCAATTCTTTTTGTTTTCTGCGGCGCAATTGGCAGTTGCCGTAGTAAGCTTATACGAGAGAGCACTCTATTTAGATATTAGTCACCGTACCAGCCATTCTTCTGAACCTTTCCCTTGTTTTTCTCTATTTCTTCAGTGCTGCCAGCAGTTCACTAAATCCATCCATGGCTGATTGCAGATTTTCCATGATATCCTGGGCCAGTTCCTCCGGGGCGGGCAGGTTGTCCAGGTCGGCCAGGGACTTATCCTTGATCCAGAAGATATCCAGGCTGGTCTTGTCCCGGGCAAGGATTTCCTCTACCGTGAAGCGGCGCCAGCGGCCTTCCAGGTTTTCCTCGCTCCAGGTCTCATGGCGCTCATGCCGGTTTTCCGGGTTATAGCACTGAATGAAGTCCTCCAGATCCCCAAAGGTCATGGGATGCTGCTTGAGGGTGAAGTGCATATTAGTCCGCAGGTCGTAGACCCAGACCTCTTTGGTCTGCCGCTCCGGGCTGGCAGGGCGTTTGTCAAAAAAGATCACGTTAGCCTTGACGCCGGGCTTGTAGAAGATACCAGTGGGCAGACGGAGGATGGTATGGAGGTCGCAAGTCTCCAGCAACTTCTTTCGGATGGTTTCACCGGCTCCGCCCTCAAAGAGCACATTGTCCGGCACCACCACCGCCGCCTTGCCGGTGGCTTTCAGCAGGGTGTTGATGTGCTGGAGGAAGTTGAGTTGTTTGTTGGAGCTGGTGGTCCAGAAGTCCTGCCGGTTGTAGACCAGATCTTCTTCCTCCTGCTCTCCCTCCTCGTTAGTGAAGGTCAGGGCGGACTTTTTGCCAAAGGGCGGGTTGGTGAGCACATAGTCAAACCGCTCACCTGGATCAGTGAGCAGGGCATCTCCCAGGGTGATGGGCACCTGGCCATAGAGGTCACCGATGTTGTGGAGGTAAAGATTCATCAGGCTCATCTTGAAGGTGGTGGGCACGATCTCCCAGCCCCGGAAAGCCTCTTTCTTTAAAAACTCCTTTTCCTCCCGGTCCAGGTTGTAGTGCTTCGGGTCGGCCAGATAGCTCTGGGCCGCCAGCAAAAATCCGCCGCTGCCGCAGCATGGGTCGGCAATGGTCTTCTTAGGCTCCGGGCGGATACACTCCACCATGGCCTGAATCAATGGGCGGGGTGTAAAATACTGGCCCGCGCCGCTTTTCACGTCCTCGGCGTTCTTTTGCAGCAGGCCCTCGTAGATCTCACCCTTCACATCGGTGGACATGGACACCCATTTTTCTTTGTCGATCATCTGGACGATGCGGTACAGGATGGCGGCGTTGTTGATCTTGTTGGTAGCGCCCTTGAAGATCTTGCCCAAAGTGCCGCCCTGCTCGCCCAGGGTTTCCAGGATGGATTTATATTTCTCCTCCAGTTCCGCACCCTTGAGGTCGCTCATATCCGCCCAGCCGCAGCCCTCCGGGATGCCGGTCTGGCGTTTGTAGGGGGGCTTTGCGTACTCGTCGGACATTTTTAAGAAGATCAGGTAGGTGAGCTGCTCCAGGTAGTCGCCATAAGACACGCCGTCGTCCCGCAGCGGCCCGCACATCCCCCAGACCTTGGAGATGATGGTTGTGGTTTGTTCAGACATAGTCGTTTCCTTCTATTATAATCATACTTCAAATTCTTTATTTCGTTGGGGTGTATATGTTTTTCCGCCCCATTGCATCATGCTGTGTGGCTGATGCAGAATCTTTGGATTCTCTTTAATCATTTCATCAACGATAGAAAAATCTTCACAACTTGAAAATACACACCGTTCGCTATTGATAATACATTTCGAATTATAGTACCTAATTTCATCTATGTTGTCTGCAGCTAAGATTCTTCTGTCACAATGATCAAGTTTGTGATATTCTCCATCCGCCATAATCAGCATAAGATCCGGTGATATCGGAAAATAGACCTCGACACCTCTTGAAGCTAATCCCGTCATAGAACAAATCGGATGCTGGATATGTGCTATGGTTCCAATGGGACTGTCTGATGTAAAAAACGGGTAACCTGTTCTGTTTACGAGCAATATCCAAGAAAGTGTGAAAAAACACTTAGATATATCATCAATTTCTTTTCGGTCTAAAATCATCTTTCCATGGATAAATGGGAGGTGGGATTCGGAAATACCGTATCTCGCTATCGTTTCCTGAGATGCCCTCATATCCTTGAGTGCCTGCACTAAACAATCCTGTGAATCCATCAATGAATTCCGCACCGCTTTGACTCGAATGATTTGATATGCCAAATGAAATGAGAAGAGAAACTTATTGTATTCGGAAATGAAAAAGCAATTTTTCATTTCCCACAAATTCATCTGTCGTGTTCTACTGATAATTTTATTCAGGATATCTCTATAATTACCTTCGACTTTGGTTGCAAAAAAATTCTCTATGTACTGACCATCGTCTAAGTTTGCCGGATTACAGTCGTCCAGTCCGAAATTTTTCAAATCTTCCTCAGAAACAATGCCTGTAAAGTCTATATCATAGAAATATTTTTCTGATGCAATATCTTCGATGCTATTGCGCCGCGTGGTTTGCAGCATTTTGTCAAAAACATACACTTGATGTGTGTCAGGAATGGCCCAGGCATTTAAGTAGCATTGAGGTACATAATGTTGCTTTTTCTTTTTTGGCACTATACCAATCTCCCCTCAAAGGCCTGTTTCAAAATACTCTGCCGAAGGGCTTCTGCCTGCTGCAAGGATATGTCAATAGACTGTTCGATGCTGGCGCAGACAGACAAATATCGTTCAATCACAGACACAATTTGTTCTTGCAAAACAATATCTCCTGGGATAGGGATAAGTGCATTTCCAACATCCATTTGATTAATGCTTGCCTGATTTACCGCTTGTTTTGCATTCTTTGTCAGCTCCCGCTTTCCTTCATCCGATGCTAAAAAATATGTTACATATTCTGGTGAAACTACATCAGGATTCAAACGAACTCGCATAATATTACTTTCAAACACCGTTGTCTCAGGGATGTGACGAATAAGCGCGCATTTTCCCAAATAAGGCATAGAATTAACTCTATTGATAACTAAATCAAATTGATTTAAGCTATATTTTTCGATTTCCTCTTCAGACAATGATAACCTTTTATATTCATATTCTGAAGTTACAAAGCCATCATAAAAGCCGTCTATTCTTAAAATTCTTGTACCCTTGCCATAAGCTGATTTTGGTTTATATACGCCATTTTGAGGAGTTCCACAAAATAATGATTTCAGAAAAACTTTTTTCCCAACATTTCTAAATGCCTCTTTCAGGACCGCCTGTCGGTAAACCTTCAGCTTTTCCTTTGCGGTTTGCAGTTCCGCCACGCTGGCGTCCAACTTGGAAAACAGCTCCTCAATTTTGGAGACAATGCGCTCTTGCTCGCTTAGAGATGGAACAGGCATCTGAATTTGAAGAAGATCTCTTTTCGCAAGACTTGGAATTGTAGTTGATTTATCCAATTCTTTGAAGTTAAAAGAACAACAGAAATAATATAAATACTTTGGATGTAATTCGTCTCCTGGCGATATTCCGAAAGCAGTATCTACATTCCAAAATGGTTTATTCACAAAAATAGGATTGTTAATGGTTCCTTTCCGGCCTACAATCGTGGTTCCAGCTTCGCATAGATATGAACCGGCATATCCTATCACTCCACCGCTCCCATATATTGGGTATCTGCCATTGGGGTCAGCAACCGATTTCTGGTTTTTCCCACTCACAATAGTAAGAACATCACTCCACTTTTTCAACATTACCATCATTCCTGTGCATCTTAATATTCAATATTTATAGCGATAGCAAACCACTTATATATCTTCCAATTCCACAAAAGCAGTGCGATATTCCCAGTTCACACCATAATTTGATTTTAGCGGAGAGAGCAGTGATTCATCTATGTTATTCATTAGCAAACCGTGTTCATATTCTCCAACGGAAATTGTGTAACAAAAATGTTTAATCTCTTTGTTGTAATTTACCTCAATATCGATATCATATTTTCCAATCTCCCAGAAAAACTCCTTGTTAAGCACCTCTTTTGCGTGTGCATATTCGGAAGTAGTTCTATAAAAAGCAGCAGCTTCAGCATAGTTTTGGTAGGAATTTCTAATGTCTACAATCCGCTTAAACAAATTCTCTGTACCGGCCTTAAAGGTCTTACCAAAAGAATCAAAGGCGTCTCCAAATTCTGTAAACGCGCAGATAATACTGTCTGCTTCAATTCTAAGAGGATGAGCAGATTCTGTTGTTTGCAGATAATTTCCAACCATACTTTGGTTTACTGGCGAAATAAAGCTGGACCAAGCGAGATTTAGTTTTCTCTCATCTCTTTGCCGTGTTACTTTAATTTTAATTTTTTTAATAGATATCGGTTTTCGTTCAGACTCATACACACCATCAATACGAATATATGAACCACTCTGATTGAAAAAGAGCAGAGCTCTACCAGTAGGCAAAAAACTAAGTTTTGCAGTAATAAACCATTTTTTCCAAACCGCTTGAGCAATAGGGATAATGATAGCCACAGCAGCTAATATGATTGCTACTAATTCATAAAATGTCATGGGTGTAGAAAAATCAATTTTCATCTATATTCTCCTTACGCTACCAATTCCATATTCATTTCCATCAAAATCGCCTCATACCGCTCTCCAAACACCTCATAGAACCGCCCAAGACCGCCCTTGTGGTCAAAGGGGCTGAGGTCCAGGTCCTCGGGCTGAATGCTCAAAGAGGTGGCGATATGATCTTTCACCAGCTGGAGCCACTCCATCTGTTCCGGGGTGAAATGCACCGCACCGGCGTTGCGGCGGAAGGTCCACTGCTGGAAGTTGTAGTTTACCTTATCCGCGAAGGGTTGTAAACCCTCCGCCTCTCCCATCTCAAACCGGATGATGGACACCAGGTCGGCCAGCTGGCGCAGCGTGCCCGTTCCCTTCACCTTCTCCGGCTTCTTGATGGCATAGCAGTCCCACAGCCGCTCGATGGTCACGCCCCTGCTGCGCAGCTTCTCATAAAGAGCTTTCAGTTTTTCAATAGCCATGGGCCGGTCCTGATAGGTCTGGCTGTACAGGATGCGCAGGGCAATGATCTCGTCCTTGTTCTCCTCGATAAACTCGTGGAAAGTCCGAATCACCCGGTCGGCGTTTTCCTCCTTCTGGGTGTCAAACCCGGCAAAGAGCAGGGTATCCGGATTGGTATTGTCGATGATTTGCTCATGGCTGCGGCGGACATTCTCAATAAAATCCCGCACCTCCGGGCGGCAAAAGGGATCAGCCGCCCGGGTCGCCGCCTCCCGCTGCACCGTCTGCAACTGCTCCTCCGTGGGCTCTTGGGTCTGGAACTGTTTCCGGGCCCGGGCGGTGAGAATATCCTCGTCAAAGGCATCCAGCAAATCTTCCGCCAGCTGACTGGCCGGAACGCCCACCACCTGGACAAAGTCCTTCCGCTCGCCGGAGCTCATCTGGCTGTTGAGGCGGATCACCCGGTTAGCAAGGGAGGTCAGGGTGTCCTCATCTCGGGCGCCCAAAGCCACCGTCATCATCAGTTCTTTTAAAGAGACTGAGGGCTTGCGCTCCAAGGTTCGGGTCTCGGACTTCTTGGACTTGGTAACGCCCACCGCGTCTACGATGACAAAATGGTCCTTGTTCTCGGTAGCCGAAGGGGTCACCTTTTGCAGATCATCCTTGCTGAGAGTACGGGTGCCCCGGCCCTTCATTTGTTCAAAATAATTTTTGCTGCGCACATCCCGCATGAAGATCAGGCACTCGATGGGTTTGACATCGGTGCCGGTGGCGATCATGTCCACGGTCACAGCAATGCGGGGATTATAGTTGTTACGGAAGTCGCTGAGCACGCTCTCTGGATTTTCGGCTGAGTAGGTGATCTTTTTGCAGAATTCGTTTCCCTCACCGAACTCCTCCCGGACGATCTGGATGATGTCGTCAGCGTGACTGTCCGTTTTGGCAAAAATCAAAGTCTTGGGAACTTCTTTGCGCTGTGGAAACAGTTGGGTAAACAGCCTGTCCCGGAAGGTGCGGATCACCAAGCGGATCTGGCTGGGATTGACGATGTCCCGGTCCAACTGGGTGGGTCGGTAGTCCACATCCTCATCCAACTGCTTCCAGCGTTTTTTCCGCGAAAGCCGGTTGCGATGCTCAATGACTTGCTTCATGATGTGAGCACCGTTTTTGGTCACCTGGGTCTCAATGTGAAAGATATCCTCGCCCACATTGACACCGTCGATGATGGCCTGCTCCCGAGGATATTCGCTGACCACATTCTCTTTGAAAAAGGCAAATGTCCGCTTATCCGGCGTGGCAGTGAGGCCAATGAGGAAGGCATCGAAATAGTCCAGCACCTGCTGCCAAACATTGTAGATGGAGCGGTGACACTCATCGATGATGATGCAGTCAAAAAACTCCGGCGGATACTTTTCATTGTAGACCACCTCTTTGACCGCCTGTCGGTCTGCCGAGGTCAGCTCATTGAAGGAAGTCTCCTCCGCCGACTCATCCAGTTCCTCCCCCTTCAGAATGGAGTACATCCGCTGGATGGTGCTGATGCACACCTGCACATCCTGGGGGATGTAGGAACTTTTCAGCCGCCGCACCCCATAGATTTCAGAAAAAGAACGGTTATCGTCGTTGGGGCGGTAGGCCAGGAATTCCCGCTCCGCCTGTTCGCCCAGGCCCTTGGTGTCCACCAGGAAGAGGACTCGGTTGATCTTGGCATATTTCAGCAGACGATATACTGCGGTAATGGCTGTGAAGGTCTTGCCCGCGCCGGTGGCCATCTGGATCAACGCTCTGGGACGATTTTGTGCAAAGGACTCCTCCAGACTTTCGATAGCTGCAATCTGACAGCTGCGGAAGCCAGTGGTGTCGAAGGGCGGAAAATGCTTCATATTGTTGCGGATGGTATCCTCAGACTTCAGCAGGGCGCGAAGGCTCTCGGGACGGTGAAAGCTGAAGATACGGCGGGAGCGATATTTCTGGTCGTTATAATCGGTGAAACGAGTCAGCTTTCCGGTAGCCTCGTAGGCAAACCGAATGCGGTATCCCGGCTTGACCCACTTGAAGGTACTTCCGGCATATCGGCTTGACTGTCCTTCCACAGTGGTGATGTTCTCACCCTTTTCGTCCGCCTTGGCTTCCACGACGCCAACTGGGATGCCATCTACAAAAAGAACATAGTCCACCGGCCCAGTGCTGGTGGGAAATTCCCTCACTGCAACACCTGGGGCTGCCATTGGATTGAGCTGGCGCATATCCTGCAAGATCCATCCGGCCTGAATCAGTCGCTGATCGATTGACTCACGGGCTTTTTGTTCTGGTGTCATGGAGTCCACCTCCGAGAAATCACAGCAATTTTAGTCATTATACCATGATTTTTAGATGCAGGTCACAATTTTCCAGGCATCATAGTGAAAATGCACCAAGTTCTTTAACATAGGGATTACTGAAAAACAAACTTTATCTTGAAAAAGTAGCAAAACTGCATAAGCCATCGACACAGCCGATAGGCTGTGTTCATGGCTAAAATATTCAAGGCTACTTCTATTTTGGCACATTCATACAGTTTGCAGAAGATGAGCTCCAGGCCGAATTTACGCTTCAGATTGCCGCAGCGTCCCTCAATGGCATTACGCTCACCGCTATCCCGCAGCATCTGGCGTTGTTCTTTCTTCTCAGCCTTTGCCCGTTTGCGTCCAAGGGCTGGACCACTCAAGTGAATCCCAAGCTCTGCACAATAGCTGTGGTTGGCTCTGGTCTGGTAAATGCGGTCAGCCAGTATTGCTTCTGGATACACCCCAAAGCGGCGGTGGTAGTTCTCAGCGGCGGTCTGCAGATCACAGCCCTCGTTGAAATTGTTCCAACTGGTCTTCTCCGGAAAAGTATAACCATCTACCACGGATAAGTGAAGTTTTTGGCCAAACTCTGTGGCAACCGGTCGTTTTCCGCGGTTGATAGGGCGAATATGGGGCTGCTGGAGACTGACGATTCCATTCTCACAGACGTGGGTTTTGGTCTCAAACATGTACTTCTGCTGCTCAAAAACCAGAGGAATCACAGACAGTTTTCTGGGGACTATTATAGTATACTGATTGAGTCTGCTGCCTCTCTACGCTCCCATGACAGCGGATGAAATAGGCACTCTTCCGATGCCCATTCTTTTCCTGCTGATACTGCTTTACACGGTGTAGCAAATTCATTGTTTTTACCTCCTCGTAAGAAAAATAAAACCAGTTGTGCGACCGTTCTGATCACACAACTGGTTTTATATGTTATACATATTTTAGAGGAGAAAGCAATTTTGAAATGTCCTGCGGGGCAAAACAGCGAAATCAAATTTTGACAATTGCCATGTGGTAGCCATCTCGCCATGTCCTACCGCGCCGCCCTCCTACAGCGATATCAATCGTTTTACCAATGTCATCCGGAGTATATCCACAAGCAATAATCGCACGGTATAAATTGCTGCATCTTGTCCTGGGGGCATACATTCCATCAGCATATCCAAGCACGGTACGGCCTGCAATGGCACGGTCTAACATCGTAACCCTCGGCATAAACACTACTTCCTTTCATTTGTACTGATATACGCGCCATAAGGCGTTGTCTATTATTATAGTATGCGACAATTTTATATCCTATTTCACTGAATTCGATGTTGTATACAACGTCCAAACTATTCGTTTCAATTTAATTGTATTTTAAATAGAAAACAGCAAAATTTTCCTATTAACATGTTTATAAAATTTATTTTTTGACATGTTAAGCAGACCAATGTTTTGTGTTGCACCAACGCAATAGATTTGTGCTATAATCACAATAAAAAGTACGAAAGAAGTGGAATATGATGGATAGAGATAGATACTTTGCCACATACAGAGCTTATGGGGAACCAAATCAGAAGCCGCGGTTCCTCTTCTCCCGCCACAACCTACAGCTCAAATATCATACAGAAGATCCCAAGCAAATTGTCGCGTGTCGGATGTCAGAGCTGACACGATATGGGTATAGTCCGGCAGATGGGGAGTTATCTCGGGACGAGCAACGGGCCGCTCTGTTGTGTGACTACTTGGACGCGCTGCTACCAACTTATCGCCAACGTGTTTTTGACGCAGGGCTTGGATTGCCCGATATAAGATCTCTGTCTATGGACTGGGAGCCAAGTAACATCCCAGCAGGCCGGGACATCACCCCTGTAGTACGTATGCTCAATAATTTCTGCAACAACCTTGACCTATGCATGGCATATATACAGGATCTGCAACAATTGGTGCTCCCAGACTATCTTACTGCTTGGATACAGGCGATAGGCACAGCACTTGAGCACGATCATTCATCTTACATCCGCTTGTGTCAGCTCTTGACGGCACAAATTGGTGGGCCCTTAACTTAATCCAGACATAAGCGCTCAATATCCACCCGTACACAGACAAAACCCGGCTGGATTTTATATCCTGTCTGGTTTTGCTGTACACAATTAGATGTCTCCATGTATTTTCGCTGTTTTATGTAAGGACTCCAGGGCATCAGACGCTCCAAAATGTCGTGGGACGGCGTTTTGCCATAATAGGGCAGGCAGCTCAGCACCAGCAGCAGGTATTCGTAGCTTGGTGCAATGCCGGTACCCCACAGCCGCCTTGCTGATCTTGGCTGTAGTGTCATCCGGCATGGCATCCCTCCACTTCCATCTGGCATGGGTCCGGCACCCGCAATAGGTTACGCCCAGGACCCGGTTATAACCTGTGTAGCCGTTGGTCACCAGGTACCCGGTAAAGCCGCCGAGAAAGCTCGCCGGACGCTTTCCGCTGCGGTCCGGCTGGTGCTCAAAGAGGCCGCCCCCCTCTCCGGCTGCCTTCTCCGCTGGCATACAACCACATCCTTTTGGACTTAGAGCACCTAACAAAACCTGAGAAAAAGAGATTGATGTGGTAAAATGGTAGAGGGGGTGAAGAATATGCCCCA
>NZ_CALWXV010000082.1 GCF_944385615.1 uncultured Flavonifractor sp.
CCATGCACTTCCTCAGACTCTTATAGTTTGGCAGAGACATTTTACCCTGACAAGTCGCCGACTGTTTTTACGCTTACACAGAACACGTTACCTATTATTATTGCGGCCTGACAGGTATTGATCAGGTCACTACGAACGCCTGGACCCACTTGTGGTCCAGGCGTTTTTTGAAGACCTGCTCCGTAAGATCAGGATTGGAATCAGGAAGCCGTGATACCTGCCTGCCACCTCCGCCGGCATTTGAGACAGGAGCATGCATATGAAACCGGTGCCCTTAGACCGCACGAATAGTTAGAATCACCGAAGCGGATGACTGTCATCCAGCAATAATACTTCATTTGCAGTTGGACCATTACTTCTTACGCATCAATTTCCCAAACTTTTTTCAATCGCTCTACAGTATATACCCACTTTTGATCTCTGGGTCGGCAAACCGAATTCTGATTTCCGAAGAATCCAATTTCCTTGACCGCCTGAGTCTCCAAAACGGTTTTGATCCAGTCAACCTGTACGACATATTCCGCATTTGCAGGGTCATCGCTGGAGTACAGATAGTTGCCTTGCGTCTGCAGAGATGAAAATCCAACTTGTTGCCCGTCTATCGAAAACAGCACATCTTTTGCTTGTTGGACTTCTTTTTTTACGATTCCAACTCCTACATAGCCAGTATGCGGAATATTAACCCAGACCCGATCCCCAGGGCTAAGTAACTTCAATGTGTTGGAGTACCAGGTACCACCTCCTGCGGAAATAAACCCATACTTTCTGGCATCCTCCCAAGAGCGCTCACTGCTACCAAATGATACATAGTATTCCTGATTCCACTGTCGAATCGATTTAGGATCCGGACGCTGTTCTTCTACATTTTCCTCAAACCAAGCGCGGCTAATGAGGCGCTTGGTGCCGCAACAAACTACATGGAAAAACATAATGTTGATATCAACTTCATATTTTTCTCTCAGATAGCGAATAATCCGTTCGGTACTATCATCCATTTTGGCAGCGACAATTACCATTTTGACATTATTGTTGATGCTGTCTTCTTCTAATGCCGTACCGTACTTTTTCTTGTAGGCTTCATTTAACGTTACCTGGCCACCAGAAAACTGCAGATATTGCTCCGCCAATTCCTCCAATGTCAAATCAGCCATACAAGAGGCATAATCAATTGCCTGCGCCGTAACCTCCCTTGGTGTCAGATCCTTTTTCAGTTCTACAACAATCAGGTCTCCATCGTGATCCATGCAGAGTAAATCAATATATTTCCCCGCAACTGTACGTACCTGCCGGCCAATCAGCAGCCAATCCGGATCTAGAATTTCAATATGATCTGCAAGCAGATCTTCCAGTTCTTTTTCGTTTATCAATTCTGCCAGCTGTAGTTGAACTTTATCATCCAAAGACCATATCACTTGAAAAATTGCCAATGTGACCACCATCCAATCATATAATAAGTGCCTATTTCAGACGTTGGAAATAATTCTCCAGCTTCTCATCACAGATCCGCTCAATTTCCTGCTTCTCCTCCCGGGTCAGCTTCTTCCAGACAGATTCATCCACCTGGATCACGCCCAAAGTTTTAGTGTGGTGGAGCATCTGCATATCCTCGAACCGCTTGAAGGGATTGGACAGGATATTCCGCTGGGCCTGGGCGTCTGTGTAGCCGCCTTTGGCGTAGATGCTGTTGGCCTTTTCCACCACCAGCCCATCTGCCCGGCGGGCCTCGTAGAACCCCCGGAAATAGGTCACAATATCGCTGAGCTTTACCCGGCCCTTGTCATCGGCGAACAGCAGCACCGCCTTAAGCAGCACCGGCTTGTAGGAGTAGCTCATGTCCATCTGTCGCACCATATCCAGAAACAGGTCCTTGCGATTGGAGTCGTCAATCAGCGTCCAGCCGTACTGCTCTGCGTACTTCTGGAGGGTCTCTTCTTTGAAATATTTGAAGGTCCGGTGCTCACTCATGGGCACCACCAGATCGGGCACCAGCAGGCCGTCCCGGACATACCGCTCGATGGTTTCCGTCTGCACGTCCACCCGGCGGACAAATTCCATCTGGGAGATCATCCCGGCGGCCTCTTCCTGCCAGTTGAAGATGTCCACCAGTTCGTAGTCCAGGGCATCTACCGGCCAGTCGATGAGGGCATCCGGGCGCTCGCCCCGGTCATAGAGGCCCTGCTCGGCAGCCTTCTGCCCTTTGGTACCAAGTACCAGCGCGCCAGGCCTGTATTCCTTCAGCCGGAATAGACGGTGCATGGAATAGGGCATATTGTACTGGCTGGCGTTGTCTACGAAGTCAAACACCATAAGGCTTTCCTTGCCAGGGGACAGCCGCATACCACGGCCCAGCTGCTGGGTATAGAGCACCTTGGACATAGTGGGCCGGGCCATGAACAGCACCTCGGTGGCTGGGCAGTCCCAGCCCTCGTTGAGTAGGTCGCAGGCACACAGCACCTTGGTCTCACCCTTCTCAAACCGGGCCAGTACCTCCCGGCGGTCGCTGGCCTTGATCTCGCCAGACACGGCCTCGGCAGCTACGCCCGCATCATGGAGCCGCCCGGCGATCTCCTGGGCGTGTTTGACGGAGGCGCAGAAGATCACAGTCCGCTTGTCCTTCACATACTGGAGCCAGGTGTCCACGATGAGTTGGTTCCGCTCCGGCACATAGATTTTACTCTCCAGATCCCGGATGTTGTACTGAACGCTGTTGAAACGCACTTTGGTCAGGTCGATGTTCGTGTGGATTCGGATGCACCGCACTGGCACCAGCTCGCCGATTTCCACAGCGGTCTGGATGTCCAGCTTGTGGGCGGTGTTCTTGAAGATGTCCAGGATGTTCTTGTCATCGGCCCGCTCCGGCGTAGCGGTCAGTCCCAGAGTAAATTCCGGAGTGAAGTAGGACAAAACCTTCTGGTATATATCGGCGGAGGCGTGGTGCGCCTCGTCCACGATGATATAGCCGAAGTCATCTGGCTTGAACCGCTCCAGGTTCAGCGCCACGCTCTGGATGCTGCCGCAGACTACGAAGGCGTTGCCCTGCTTCATGCTCTCCACATAGCGGCCCACCGTGGCTCTGGGCCACAGCTCCCGGAAGGTCTTGGTGGCCTGATCCACCAACTCCACCGTGTGGGCCAGGAACAACGTCCGCTTGCCAAACCGCTTGGCATCCATGACGGCGGTCACCGTCTTGCCGGTGCCGGTGGCGTGGTAGAGCAGGGCAATAGTCTCGAAGTTGCAGCGCATCTCCTCTAAGGCTGCCAAGGCCTGTTTCTGGTGCTCCTTCAGCTCCAGTTGGGAGCCGTCCAGAGACTTGCCCCGCTGGGTGGGGAGATAGTCCTCAATTTCCTTGAAATTGGGGTGCTGGCCTAGGAATACCCGCAGTTCGTCTTTCACGGTCTCCGGCTGCTGCTGCATCTGCCGTACTGCCCAGCGGTACACATCCCATCCCAGGTAGATCATGCTGTTCTGCTTGAGCAGGTCATCATAGAACTTGTTCTGGGAGACCAACTTGGGGTTGTGGGAGGCCTCGTCATCGATCTCAATGGCCACCTTCCGCCCACCGTTCTCAATCAGGAAGTCGGCAAACCGGCTATTCTGGTAGATGTCGGAGAAGGGATACTGGGAGTAGAGATAGCCGGCCTTTTCGGCGCCGAAGGTGTCAGAAAACAGTTCAATAAACAGATCCTCGGCACTGCTGCCGGAAGCGGAGCGGTAGGTAGGCATGGAGGTCACCTCGGTTTCCTGTTAAAATATGTATCTGTAATCTTCCCGAGATCCGCTAATCGGGATTCAATGGCACCTTTGCTTCTGCCATGCTCCTTGGCGATTGCAGAAGTCGTCATTCCTGAGTCAAATTCATCCAGTAGTTTTTCTTCCTCAATATCCGTCCATGGTTTTCCAGCATTTCGGGGTAGGTTTTTCTTTTTGGGCGAAGGAATCACATTCAAAAGTTCATGAAAAGCTCGGATCATTTCAGGCTGATTGCATACATGGTTTTGTGGTAAAAGTTCTCCAGTGAATGGATCAATGCCGTCAGCCAAAGCGGATAATAACTCTTTTGCCCGTGTAATGTCCATTCAGCAATCCTCCTGTACTTCCTTCAAAAGGATCTTTTTCTCAAATCCGCCCCGTTTGGCAGCCTTGTCCGCCCGCACCTGCTCCAATTCTTCCAGCGTCCAGCCGCGGGCTTTTACAACAGCCTGCATGACCTCCAGTAGATCGGCCAGCTCTTCCAAGGATTTGCTCTCCTGGTATTCTGCCAGCTCTTCGTTCAGTTTTTGGTCCAGGAGATATATGTAGTCCTCGTTAGAAAGCGTTTCACAGACGCAGGTTTTCCCATCTGCTTCGATAATCTCCGGAATGCGATCACGGACCAGCTTGTGATAGTTAGGCACCCATCTCACCTCTTTCGAAATCGATCCAGCCAGGATTGTTTAAAGGGGATATCAAAAAACTCCCTGGCAGCCGCAAGATCCATAACCACCCAATCTCTTGACTTGTGCGCTTCCAATGTTTCAGGCAGTTCTTTCAAAATCCGTTCTGCCTCATAGGGGGCCCCCGCATTGTAGCGTAGCTCATTGGCATGCGCCGAGAGCTCGAAAGATCCACGGCTAGTCTGCCAGGCACTTCGTATCGTTTTAATAGCATAGCCCCCGGTAACCTTTTCGCTAAAATAGTCCTCCAATGTCAGTGCGCGGACATAGGGTGGGAGTTCCTGTCCCCTATATTCCTCAGAAATGTCCATCAATACTTGAGAAGATACCGCCAGAATGTCCGGTGGGCTTTCCAAGTTGTCACTCTTAAGTTCTTCCAGTAAATCATAGACGATAGGAAGCATTCTACGCAAATATTCTCGGTAGAACGCAGTCCCTAATTCTTTTTGTACCGTGCGCACCAAATTATTACGCATAACCTCCGTGTTGGTCAGCCCCGCCTGTACACGGCAAATTACCGTCCTCCGAATGACTTCTTGGGCAACCGCTCTCACATCCTCGTTAGCGCTGATTACCACCGCAGGATAGCAGAGCAGCTGGTCAGCTACACCAAAGCCATCATTTTTAATGGTCTCAATGGCGTGCTGATTAAAACGGGCATTGGTAAGGTCATCCACGATAATAGGAGCTCCTTTTACCGTCCGTTTTAGCGCTTCGATACTGGAACGGGTAAAATCTGGGGCAGATAATTTTGTTTCCTTCCCGATCATCATTTTCAAAAGAGTCATCAGAAAAGAAGTCTTCCCTGCCTTGCTCTGTCCATAGAGCAGGCCAAACACCGGGTAAGGGAGTAGATTATGATTGTATCGCACAGCCATGTCACGCATACAGGCCATAAAAGGCGAGCAGAAAAACCAGTTGGCAAATTCGTAATATCGCCGCTGCAATCCGTTTACATCACCGTGAAATTTCTCATACCCATCCATGTATTTGAAGAACAGCCCCACGTCTTTTTCGATCTCTTCTCTCGGCGGCAACAAATCCAGGATAACATCATTGAGCTTTGCAATTCCTTCATCGGGCAACACCTCCAACTGAGGATATTCGCTCCGGAGGTCTCTCTCCTTTTCTTTATTTGTCACCACTTGGCGGCGGACTGTCCTAATTTTTTCAGGTGAAAGCAACAGTTTTCCCTTTTTATCTGGCTTGGGCACAGAAGGCGCAAATTTGGCAGCAAGATTTTTAATATCCAGGATAAATCGCACTTCTTCACGGGCATCTTCCACCGGCTGCAAAACCAGTGCTTTTTTCACAAAAACGGTTTTGACAATAGGTAGTTCTTCCAGATTCTCCCCATCGTCCGCGCATAGTAGGGATTCCTTGGCGATCTGGTCGGTACTGTCCTCTCGGAGCTGGCAGTAGCAGTCCCAATACCAATCGTAAGCCTGGTCTCCGTCGATATAGCAGATATTCTCTCGCTGCCTACCTCCAAATGCCGAAAACGACATGTTGGCCGATCCCATAATGACCCGTTTTCGACCGTCTTTCGCCGAAAGCAGATAAATCTTCTCATGGGACAGGATATTACGGGCCACATAAAAGCGCAACGTTTTCTGTTCAATGCGGGAGACCAAATCCAGCTTCATTTTCCCGGCAGTCTCCCGCATTCGCTCAATGGTTTTATATTGATAGGCCATAACCTCTTGCAGGGAGTAAGAAAGCACTTCATCGCACCCAAAGATGACCTCTGCTTCCTCAAAAAAATCTAATAGGCGGTAAATAAAGCTGATTCCAGAAGAATATGTGATGGCGTGGAGCGCATCAAACCCAGAGAACAGATCCTGCCAGGACAGGCTCTCTGTGCCGGAAAACTCCATCTTTACAACGTCTAATGTGTTGGAGTTTTGAAGCTTCATCTGCTCCTGTTCAGGTTCAGATACATGGAACAAGGACAAATTTTCCATGCCGCGCCTCCCTATTTTTATCTCTTTTTCAGCTGATTCAAAATCTCTTCATCTGCCGGGCAAAATTCATACTGATCAATCTCATCCACTGTAATCCAGCGGATTTCGTTGTGCTCCAGTTTCTGAGGAATGCCTTTCCGGATGGTTGCATGAAACAAAGTTAGATGAACAGTCAAATCTGGGTATTCATGTGTCACATCCATGAATACCTCTCCCACATCCAGAGTAACAGCCAGCTCCTCCTGACACTCCCGGATCAGCGCCTGCTCCTTGGTTTCACCAGGCTCCACTTTTCCGCCCACAAACTCCCACAGCAGCCCCCTGGCCTTATGTGCCGGGCGCTGGCAAATCATAAATTTCTCCTGATCCCAAATCAGGGCTGCGACTACTTCGGTCATACTTCAAGCCTCCCGCTCATCCTGCTTCCGTTTTTCAAACAATGAATAATCTCAAATTGTTTCATCATTTTGTCAGTCCAAAGTCATATTGCAAATAATCCGGTAGACTATGTTCCATTGCCACATCAAACAGATATGTGCCATTCCCGGTTTCTGTTTTACGGCAGTTATGTAGCGTCCCCTTTCCTACATAGGTGAAGGGCAAAACAATGCCGTTTTCGCTGGATACCTTTCGGATAAACAAATGGGCATAGCTGCTAGCTTTTAACTTGGCCAAATCAGACATGGGTAGGTGTGCCATAGATTCCCACTGGAACACATCTGCCTGCAAAAATTTGTCTTTATAGTTGAGCTTATCTGCTTCTGGCAAGTCCTTTTTTAAGGAAGCAAAGATTACTACATAGTCATCATAGTAGTAAGTCCCAACGGCTGTATAACCTGGATTTTTCAGCAGCTTCAGCTGTACCTGATCCATGCGGTAGTTCTGCCACAGCTTGAAGCCCTCCTCTTCCCCATTGTCGGCATAATAGCGGGTGATACCATAGGTCAAAAGGTCGTCCAGATACTCCCGTAGCTGGTCATCCATCTTGATGTGTAGGGACAACTCATCGCAGTTTCTGTCCACAACCTTCAAAAATTGTAAAGCGTGCTCCAGTTGTTCCCTCTTGTAGCCAGGGATTTTTTCCGCTAATGCCTGATCGAGTTCGTTGATCCTTCCAATGCCGTTCATGAGACAGCGGACGATCTCAAACTCATGAGGACGTACCAGAGGAAGTAGGCCGGAAAGATAACAGATGAACTCCACCTGTTCTTCGGTAAATACCGGCAAATGTTCTTCTCTGATCCCTATGAGGAAATTGTAATAGCTACCCGCCTTTTTACCGCCGATTTTAATACTCATGAAGCGGATTAGATCCGGCGCACAGTCGTTATTCAGGTAGTCCATATGCCGTGGATAAAACTCAGAGTTGATATATTTTTTGAAGTTAAAATAGTCCTGTTTTAGGTACTTGATCGCATTAAAGTTTTCTTTGTCAATAAAGTCTAGAATTTCTTCTTTGCTCAGATCATCAATGTGGATCTCAACGCCGTATTTTGAAAGGCCCAAAGCTCCAAAGTTGTCTCGTACCAGGGATGCCATCAAACGTTTTTCCACAACAAAATTTTCGGACAAAGAGGATAGTGCAAAGGCAATCTGTACACTTCTTTTATAGCTGTTGCCAATAAAGTCCAGTACCGTCACATAGGGCTTGTTGTCGTACTTTCGCAGTCCGCGTCCAAGCTGTTGGATAAAAATGGTTGAGGACTCCGTGGGCCGCAGAAAGAGCACCATATTCACGCCTGGAATATCTACCCCTTCATTGAGAAGGTCTACCGTAAAAAGGATTTCCAATGAGGCGCTGTCACTTTGTAGATCATTATAGGCGCGAATTCGTTCACCAACATCATTTCGTCCGGTCAGATATGCGGTGTGGTATCGTTCTCCCATCACCTCACTCATCATGCGGGCATGCGTAATATTGCGGCAGAAGGCAAGGGCTTTCAGCTTACCTTGTGGACGATGGGCTTCTATCTGTGCCGATATGAATTCGCAATGATTGTCATCAGCCATCTGGGCAATCAATCGCCGTTCGTCTTTGGCAGTCAATCCATAATCCACCAAGGAATCCCGGATACCATAGTACTTAAATGGCACCACCAGGTCATTGACAATCGCATCCCTAAGACGTAATTCGTAGGGTACATTCTTGTCAAACAGTCCAAAAACGTCCTGGTTGTCCATCCGCTCCGGAGTGGCAGTGAGACCAAGCAAAAACTCCGGCTCAAAATAGGAAATGACTTTTTTGTAGGTTTCAGCCGTAGCATGGTGGCATTCATCAATAATGATATAGTCAAACTCATCCTTGCGAAACAGTTCCAGTGTCTTGCATATGGTGATATTGGTAGCAAAGACAAAGTCTGCATCGGATTCCTTGCTGGTACCGCTATATATACCGTAAGACACAGCACTGCCAAATACATCCATAAAGGTCTCAAGAGATTTTTTTAAAATAGAGCCTTCGTGCACAACATAGAGCAGACGTTTGGGATTGAAATTCAGTGCGTCAAAGGCTGCCAGATATGTTTTACCGCTACCAGCCGCTGCAACCACCAGTGCCCGATTGGTGCCTACGGCCCGGTAGCGGTTTAGCTCTTTTAGAGCCTTACGCTGCATAAAGTTTGGTTTTATATGAGCGGCTGACAGATCATAATCCATATCCCACCGCTCGATTGCAAAGTTTAGCTTATTGGTGTAAAGGTTTAGAATTTCTGGGGTAAGTATATGGGTCAGATTCCACTTGTCTTCAAATTCTTCCACCGCCTGTTCATATACAATATCGTCCTGCACCACTACATCCCACTCAATATTTTTAAGCAGTGCATACCGGGTGATATTGGATGAGCCTACAATGACCTCTCGGTGGTCGCCAAACTCAAACAGATACCCTTTCGAGTGGTAGCCAAGCGTCGCATATCCCGAATCATGGAAACACTCATAGTCCAGATGACACTGGAAGTTAGGACAGCGGCCCATTAGCGAAAAGAAACTCTTCAGAGACTCAAGATCAGTGAAGTTCTGATAGGTAGATGTGATAATGCGACCAGTACACCCACGTTCTACAGCAGCCTCTATGTCTTTAAACAGTAGAACGAGACCAGCCTTTTTAATAAAGCTGACCGAAAAGCAAAAAGCACTACACCCGCGTAAATTATTCTTGAGTTTCTCCAAAAAGGTAGTTTTCGTATAATTCGTCAGAAATTGATTTGTCATGCTGGCCTCCGGCTTCTGGGGGATCTCCTATTCATCAAATGTTTGGAATCGCAAAAAAATGCTCTGCCATGCGGCAGAGCATTTGGTTTATGCGGTCATGCCGCCAAGGCGAATTCCAACACCTGACAGCGTTGTATATAATGATAGCATGTTTGTTAGAGATTCGCAAGGAAATCATGTGTTCACACAATTCTGTATTCTGTCAAGTAAAAATCCCTGGTATTGCCACGAAAATTCCCTGGTAGTTGCCAACAGAATTCCCTGGTCATTGCCAAATAAAATCCCTGGTTCTGCCACGCTACTTCACCCGCATAAGGGCGTTTCTCAAGCGGTAGCTTGGGCCGTCAAAGGTAATCAGGTGCCCGTGGTGGGCCAGGCGGTCAATCATGGCTGCCGCCATTTGGTCATCGGTAAAAATGGTGCCCCATTTGGAAAACTCCAGATTGGTGGTAATGATCAGGCTGCGCCGTTCGTAGCAGCTTGAAATAAGCTGAAAGAGAAGCTGTGCCTGCTCCTTTTCCAGGGGTAGATAACCCCATTCGTCCAGGATCACCAGTTCTGCCCGATCAATGGACTGAAAGAGTTTTTCCAGCGTCCCACCCCTTCGGGCCTCATCCAACTTGGTGGCCAGAGAAGCCGCTGTAAAGAATCGTGTCTCTAACCCAGCCTCACAGGCTGCCACCCCCAAGGCAATGGCCAGATGGGTCTTTCCAGTACCCACAGGCCCATACAGAACCAGGTTACGTTTCATACGCACGAAATTGCAGCTGGTCACTTCTTCTGGAGGCAAAGCAGCTGGGAGCCTCAGGACATCCCATTCATAGTCATCCAGTGTCTTACGTACCGGAAACGCTGCTCGCTTTAGCAGCCGTTCCCGCCGCATACGCTCCCGGTGGGCCAATTCCTGGCTGAGTACCCGGTGAAGAAATTCTTCCTGCTTTGGAGTGGCCTCCAGCTCACACATGGATACCACTTGCTGGGTCAACGCCAACCGCTTGCAAGCCATGGAGATCTCCTGGCGGATCAATGCCCGTTCCATCAGATCACCCCCTCAGGCAACAGCTGGTCGTAACAGCTCAGCTCTGGCTGATGAGGCCGCTGGAGCCCCATGGACATCAGGCCGGCCAGGTATTCTGCGCTAACCTGTTCTCCACGGCTGCGGCGAGTCAACATCTGCTCCACGGCATTCAGGGCAACATCGAAATCATACCGGCCAGCCAGTTCCTGCATCTGGTTCATCACCTGGCGCACCCCGGGTTTGTCCATCTCATCCAGATAGTCCCGGAGAGGGCATGGGATGTTCTCACGCACCTGGCTATTGTGCCACGCCCCCCGGCTTCCTGGCCAAATCACTTAGCATCAGAAGCCAGTCGCTGGTATCGGTGCGCTTGCTGCCAAACTGCCGTTCAAACGATGTAATCGTGCGGTTCTTTTCATCCAGAGGCTCTACGGTGAAGGCTCCAATCCGCACCCAAAGCTGGCTATCCGCATACTGCGGGCCCACATTGTAGTAATGGCAGCCGTCCAGACAGAACTTTCCGTAGTGATCGGTGTTTATTTTTCGATACTTGCAACAATCAAAGGGCAGTTCTGGTAAAGAAAGCAGATGTTTCTTGTCTTCCTCAAACATCTGGCACATAGGGATCTCTCGTTTATAGTGATCCCGGCAGTTATCCAGCTCACATTCTTCTAAGGTTTGGGCGTTGAAGTGCTCCAATGATTCCGTCTTTGGAATAGGCACCAGAATATTGCGCCGGAAGTAGCCTACCTTATTCTCAACATTCCCTTTTTCGTTCCCAGAGCGAGGATTGCAAAAGGTCACTGCAAACCCATAATGTGCCTTGAAACGCTGGAAGAGCTCCGTCAGGCGAACTACTTCGCCGATACGCCGTCCTGCACCCGTGGCATTGTCAATCACCAGGCGTTTGGGTACTCCTCCAATCCAGTGAAAGATATCCTTCAAGCCCTGGCACAGACATTCTGCTGTCTCGCCCTGGAAACACTGTAAGTATCCCACGTTGGAGTAGGGGAAGGTCACTACCAGGTACTTCACCACGACTTTGTTCCCTCGCACATACATGTCGCACTCCCCGAAGTCCACCTGGCACTCCGCCGGGTGCCAAATCAACTCTTGGGAGCCGCAGCCCTGGCGAAGTTCCACCTTCCAGGCGGCCACATATCGGCTCACGGTCCGGTAGCTGCAGCAAAATCCAGGGGCTTCCTTGCACAGCCGGTCATAGACCCGCTTGGCGGTATGCCGCTGCTTGCGCCGGTTCTGCTGATCCTCTTCCAACCAGGTGCGAATCATGGGAATCCATGGCGAGAGTTTCCCACAGGTACTGTTTCTATCCGGTGTTGTAGGGCTGAAATCCTCCTGCTTCATGTATTTTCGTACCGTCTTAGGGTCTACACCCA
>NZ_CALWXV010000083.1 GCF_944385615.1 uncultured Flavonifractor sp.
GGGAAGATCATCCGCTCGGACTTCACCTCGCCGGTCTTTTCGTCCTTCTCCTGCTGCAAGTGGAGGTATTTATGTAAAATCTCCAGCAGGCGGTCCTTGCACAGCACATTCTCCCACAGGTAGGCGGTGTCGTAGCCGTCCGGGTTGATGGGATTGCCCTTGCCGCCCACGTTTCCCGCTCCGTTGCTGCCCTGGTTGAAGGGCAGGAAATAGGTTTTTGGCCCCTCCAGCCGGGTGGTCATATACACATTGGTCAGATCTACAGCAAAGTGGACCAGCACCCGGTTTTTGAACTCGAAAATTGCATCTTTCCCTGCCCGGTCGAACTTATATTGCTGGATGGCGTTGGCGGTGTCCTGTCCGGTGAACTGGCATTTCAGCTCCATGGACACCACCGGGATACCGTTGAGGAAGAGGACAATATCAATGCTGTTCTCGTTGCTCAGAGAGTAGTGGAGCTGCCGGGTGCAGTGGAGGATGTTGGAGGCATACTGGGCCTGGCTGGTCTCGTTGATGGAGGTCTCCGGCTTCCAGAATACAACCCGGAACTTGATGCCCCGGTCGGTAAAACCCTGACGCAGCACTTTCAACAAGCCCACCAGCTTCACTTCCCGGCAAAAACGGTCGATGAGCTGCCGCTCACTGTCAGCGTCGTAGATCTTTTCAAACTTCTCCCATTTCTTGGGCTGGCTGGTACGGATGAAAGAGAGAAATGTGCCGGTGTCCAGCGCCTTTTCACGGTTGAAGGCGGCGGGGTTGCCCTTTTGATAGCCGCCGTGGGTCAGGAGGTATTCCTCAATATCCTGCTCAAAGCGTTTTTCTTTATAATCGAAGTCAAACATAAACGCTTCTCCTCATCTAGGGGTTAATTCTTCTACAATATTTTTACAAACGATATCTGTATTATCACAAAATAACTTATCCTCCGATATCCCAAAGGCCTCAAGATTTAAAAGGATTTTTTGCTTTTGGCCCTTGGGTATCCTGATTCTTTGAACAATATTTTCGTGATCTTTAGGAATTGGGGCAATTATTTTTTCAAATACGGGAATCTCCAAATCGCTGGTGTCAATTGTATCATGGAACAGGATGTACCTTCCACATTGAATTTGTTGTCTCAGTGTTCTAATTGGGGCGTATACAAACATTAGCTTTGCGCAACATTCCACGATCCAACTTGCGCCTTTTTCATTTGTATTATATACATTTTTAATCATTGTTTTCTGCTCTAGAAAATACGGCTGAACAATGGCCCTTTCAAAAAACAGATCCAATGGATTCAAAGTAGCATAAGCTAAACGATAGGTATCCGCAATGGCATTTACAACTGGAAAGGTGGCTCTATCACGGTTGTTCTCTTTAAAAACGATAATCTCACCATCTGTGTCAACACCTTTGCATGCAAAATATAGTGCTACCAACGCATTTTCTGTAACATCCAAGAGTCTTGTTGGAATTCCATGATGTTGAAGTAACGCTAGTAATTCTACAGGCAGCATATTACCACGAAACAAATCTGGCATCCTATATTTTGCTGTTTCAATTAGATTCCGTTCGTGATTTAAAAGCGAGATTGAAACAGCAGATGTTCTATTTCTAGCGATTGAAGGCAAAAGTTCATATTTTATATCGGGCTGTCCACGGAATAATAGATTCTCAAAAATTAGCGCCTGGTCATTATGCGTTCTTTCCTTTTGATTACATATCTCACGGACATATTCTTCCAATGATGTAATAGTTGTTGGTTCCAAAACTACACCTCTTTCTTTCCGGTCACAACCTCATAAATAAGAGATTTTTTGTACTCCGTCAATTTCTCAACAATACTTAATTTGTTCTTTAAGACGCAATCAATTTCACTGATTTTATTTTTGATAAACTCGACAACTTTTTCTTGTTCAGATATTGGTGGGAATACAACCGGAATACTAGAAATAATCGTTGTATTTAAATTTGCCATAGTAGTTCCAACAGAATTTAATGTGAGATATTGCTTAACACATGATGTCTGAAGAAACCACGAAATAAATTCTGGCATCAAGTTTGCGTTGCAGTGTATTTTAATACATCCCGTTCCACAAAGATATCGTTGAAAACTACCACCAAAATAAGCACAACGCCCCATTTCTCCTCGACGTGCAAAGATAATATCTCCTTTATTAAGAATGTGTCGAGATAGTTCTTGGGCCTTCAATTCGGTAACAGAACACCGATTGTCTGGAACAATACACCCTTCAACAATATTAGCGGGATTTATAACAAAAATGCCATCTTCAATATAATCTTCTGCATGAAGTTGACTTCCAAAAGGCCCCGTTTGAATGTTTTCTAACCCATAACGCAATGCAGAGACCGTCCAATGCTCCGGTATCTCCCCAATCCACTCAACTCCGCTGTCCTTCATGGGCGTATCAGGATTCAAACCTTTTGTGACGGCTTCAGTGATGACAGACAGCTTATAGGCTTTCAGCTTCTCGATCACTTCCTGCTGCCGGGCAATGATGGCGTCAATCTGGCTGCACTTGCGGTCGAGGTAGTCGGCAATGCGATACTGTTCCTGTAAAGAAGGCGCAGGAATATAAATCCGCTTCATATTCGACCACTTTGTTGACCACAGATCATCAACAATGCCATTTCCCCATCTATAAAATTCATCAGCAAAACGCTCTGAGCGAAATACAAAGCTGTAATATGCATTACACATATTTCTTCTGGGTTTTAGTACCGTATTGATTAGGGAACAGGAACCATCGTATTCTGATATGCCACAAGATCCCCGTCTATCAGAACGACTATTGATTACAAAATCATTCTTTCGAATCAGTTTTCTGTTCTCACCGTCGTTTGTTTTTGCAGCAGTCTCTAACTGTGGAACAACCCCCTGTTTTGTTACAGAAAGAGGCGGGAAATCCACATCACTAACTTTTTCATTTCGTTCTTCATATACTGCACCAATTTTGCTCAGTTCCCAATCAACCGGAATCTCTCCAATCCACTCAATCCCGCTGTCTTTCATCTCCCTCATGCTCCAAACACCTCCGCCAGAGCGCCGTCCAGCTCCGCTTCAATGGCCAGAATCTCTTTCATGATCTCCGCCGAGGGCTTGGGGGCTTCGTACTTGTAGAAATACCGGGTGAATGGGATCTCATAGCCCACCTTGGACTTTTTCTCGTCAATCCATGCATCCGGTGCAAAGGGCAGCACTTCCCGCTCAAAATAGGTCTGGATGTCCTCTTTCAGCGGCACATTCTCCGTATCCCGCAGGTCTGGATTAGCAATCGGGGCACCCTTTGTCGTGCGAAGAATATCTGCATCTTTGTCGTGCGTTGCAAAAAGTAATGAAATAATATCAATAATGGCCGGATCAATATCTCCAGTCGCCCCAGTTTTTTCTCGCCAAGTAGTAGTAAAGTCCTTCTGAAAATCATCAATATTCTTATAGCGCTTCTCCTTTTCCAGCCCGCAACAAATCTCTAAAACACGCATGATAAATTTAGGCTCTTTAATAGCTGGGTGAAGATGTTTACCTGGAAACATTTCTTGACACAGAGCATCAAATTTTGGAATAAGTGAATCCTTTTCTTCAAAAAGCTTTTTCATTCTCTTGTAAGTGACCGAGAAATGCAGTCTAAAGGGTTGCTCCACTGTGATCTTGGTATAGCCAAAGTCGGTGGTGTCAAAAATCTTGCTGATTTCACTCTCCACGAAGTCGCCGTACAGCCGGGTGATCTCTTGAATGGCGCTCTCCGGAATGTCGTTGCGCTTGTTGCCCAGGGCCTTACGCCGCTTTTCATACAGGCCATTGGCGTTAATGAGTTGTACCTTGCCCTCTCGCTTGGTTCCGGCTTTCTTGTTGGACAACACCCAGATATAGGTGGCAATGCCGGTGTTGTAGAAAATATCGTTAGGCAGGGCGATGATGGCCTCCAGCAGGTCATTCTCCAGAATGTACTTGCGAATCTCAGAAGGGCCGCTGCCGGCGTCGCCGGTAAAGAGGGGCGAACCGTTGTGGATGATGGCAATGCGGCTGCCGCCGTCCTTGGGCTCCTTCATTTTAGAAATGGCAGTGAGCAGGAACAGCATCTGTCCGTCGCTGGCCGCAGGCAGGCCGGGGCCAAACCGCCCGGCAAAGCCCCGCTTGGCTTCGGCCTCCACCGTTGCTTTCTCGTTCTTCCACTCCCGGCCGAAGGGAGGATTGGACAGCACATAGTCAAAGGTCTGGCCCTCGAACTGGTCGTCGGACAGGGTGTTGCCGTCCTTGATGAAGTCTGCGTTGTTGCCCTTGATGAGCATATCCGCCTTGCAGATAGCAAAGGTCTGGTCGTTCAGCTCCTGTCCAAAGGCCATCAGCTCGGTGGATGCGTTGAGCTGATGCAGATACTCCTCCGCCACCGACAGCATACCGCCAGTGCCACAGGCCGGGTCATAAATGGTCTTGACCACGTTATTCCCGGACAGCATATCGTTGTCATCGTAGAACAGAATGTTGACCATCAGCTGGATCACTTCTCTGGGGGTATAGTGCTGCCCGGCGTCCTCGTTGTGAGACTCGGAAAACCGGCGGATAATTTCCTCAAAGATGTAGCCCATCTCCAGATTGGAAATCACATCCGGATGCAAATTGGCCTTAGGGGTGGTGAACTCCTTGATGACAATGTAGAGAATGCCTTTGTTGGCCATGGTGGTGATCTGGCCGTCAAACTTAAACTTTTCCAGGATGTCCTGGACGTTCTCCGAAAAGCCGTTCAGGTAGTCCCGGAAGTTTGCCTCGATGTTGTCCGGGTCATCCAGCAGCCGCTCAAAGGTGAACTTGCTGGTGTTATAAAACGCCTTGCCGGAGGCTTTGCGCAGCAGCACATCCCGCATGGGGAGATTCTTCACGGCCTCGAACTTCTCCAGCACTGCATCCTTGGTATCGGCCAGAATACAGTCAAAGCGGCGAATCACCGTGAGGGGCAGGATCACTTCACCGTATTCATGGGGCTTATACACGCCGGTCAATTTATCTGCAATCGCCCAGATCAAGGCGGCTTTTTCACTTACATTGGCACTCAGGCTCATGGTTTTGTTCCTCCACAAATGATCTATATTATCGATATTTTATCATTCCTTCTGATTCCCGGCAACTTTTATATTCCCACAGACAAAGAGGGCAACCCGGTTGGGCTGCCCCCTGTACTTTAACGTTCCATATGCCGTTGTTTTTTCTTTTCTTTGTAACCGTAAAATCTCCCGGCGTATAAAAAGGCCGCCATCTCAGTGCGCAGGCATTGAGATGGCGGTCGGCATTTT
>NZ_CALWXV010000084.1 GCF_944385615.1 uncultured Flavonifractor sp.
CCATCATCGTCTATCCCTCCTTGCTGGTATTATAGCATGGAAACGAGGTTTATAGATGACTTTGTCAACAGGTCCATGACATAACATAATTTCTTATGATTTCGCTTTCAATTTCTCCATCACTCATGCCGCAGTTCTTTTCCATGCTCTCAAACACCAAAGATTTTATCTTATTTGCAACGCCCTCGTCAACAGGGACAATGCGGCGAAAATCTGTTCGACCTGTAATATCCATTCCCTCCGGACAATATGGGTTAACATGCTCCTTTGGCGGTAAAGAGCCATTTGGAAGTTTATGGGTTAAGTGCGAATTTTGAACCTTATAATTTTGTTGCACAAATCGTGTCATTCCTGTAATCGTCATAAGTACACCTCCAAATAACAATACACCCTGTTTTAAGAATAGCTGTCATAACCATAGTTTACAGTTATACGGGCTGTTGCTGTAGAAACATCTGTGAATGCAGAACCACGATTATAGATATAAATTTTCCAAGTGCCTTTCGGGTAAAAATCGTTAAACTCATCAAATTCAACCTTACCACTGGTGCTTATATATCGTTCTGCCTGATAACCATTCGGGGATTCAACAACGATATAAAATGGGATGCTCCCCCTACTCACAGTAACATTTAATTCCACATTTGTTACACGAGCATTAGCTGAGATGCTTCCAGAGGAAGAATTGAAGATTTTGGACTGAGAGCCAGCTATGCTATTCATCGTCCCAGTTCCGCCAGTGAAGTAATCATTATGGAGATACATCGGGCTAACCATATTTTCAGAGGGAAGTTCAGCAGCAAATACAGATGTACCACACATGGCACACAGCATCAATATTATTAGACAAAGTGATGTTATACGCTTTTTCATAATTGTAACTCCTTTCAATGTGATTTATTGTTGTTTGCATATTTGCTATCATCTTAACAAGAATAGTACTATAGACTCATAGGCAATCACCTCTTTTCCATTCGCCATTGTCAGAAACTTACCAAACAATAATATTCTTTATAAATATAATTGGCTCTTTTGGCGAAAATATAATATCCATCCCCCCAAAAAAATTTCATCGTTGCAAAAACACGATTTTCCGGCAGCTCGGAAGCTGCGTTTTGCCTTCTGTGGGGTGGCGGGATATTCAGTTGTTAATAATAAAAGAGGGTGGTAGCACTTTGGGCTATCGTCCTCTTGGCTGCATATTTGCAAAGACAGGCGGGGCTGTCAACGGTGGGCGAAGCCCATTTACTTGCCGTTGACTGGCTCGGCTGGATTTGCTATCTGCTCGACAAACTGGAAACGGTACTTGTGTCTATAGTCCAAATTTTTCCCAATCTTTAACCGATTCAATAACAGGTATCCAGCTATCGATTTCAAATTCTTCTTTTGTAGGCGGTTCTGCATATCCATCTACTACAAGTGTTCCACTACATTTTATGTGAGCCTTTCTCACCAGTCAGTAGAATATTCCATGCTCCACAAGATTTCCTCCAAATCATCATCTGAAATGGAATACTGCTTCTGAATCGGTTTCAGCGCAGTTATTATTTTATCAAATTCTTCGTCATCATCTATTTTGTCCGATAATTCATCATAATTCTGTAACCCACATTCTTCTTTCAACACCCTAAGAACCTCTTTTTGAGAAGCCTTTCGCAGAGAATCACAATCCCTATCATGAAGTATCTCATCAAGATATGTAAGCAGATTCTCGGAAATGAACACCATGCGCTGGTCTATTTCTTCTGGTGTCACCATGTCTTCGTCAAAATCAAACAATACTTCGTGGTCAATCTGGTAAATTCCGCATTTCTCTTCTTCCGGCATTTTTTCCAGTCGAATACAACGGATAAAGTAGCCATCTTCATCCCATGCGAAAGGCAAATAGCCACATCTAACAAGGACAGGATTCCATGCGTTTTTCACTCCTTGAAAATGTTCAGCTACAGAATTACGTCCTATGGGATTATCAAAGCAGTGATGGGTAACAGTCAGAAATGCTTTCAAAGAAAGAGGCAGTTCAACTCCTATTTCTTTTTCCAATTTCTTGATTTCCCCATCCGAAATCATAGCCGGAACCAGCTTCCATTTCTTCCATTCATCATTAGGGTTCACATCATCGCTCCACATTTCTTTTTCCTCTTCCTCAAGAGGAAGTGTCACACGGATTTCTTCCTGTGAAAGCTTCTGATAATACTGTTCAAAAAAATTTCTCATGTATTCCTGATACTCGGCATAGGTCATTTCAGCACCATCCTTTTTATTCCGATTTGTCGATTTGTTCATAATCATATCATACCATACAGACCTTAAGAAATCTATTTATTTTACTCTTAATTTTAGGAATAGTGAGGGCTACTGTCTACAAAAATTTTGTGTTACTTTACCGCACATGAGCATTTGCGCCGGGGTTGTCGTTGCCGTAACCTTCCAGCAGGTTGATGACACCCCACACGCCGAGACCAGCGCCGAGGGCGATCACGAGGGTCTGAAGAACGGTGATTGCCTGATTGAAGAATTCCATACATCAATTAGCCGGAATCATTTTGAAAAGTTTGATTAGTCAAGGTTCATAGGCATACAAATCCAAAACCATGTCAGAAAGCTATTACCAAGACCACCAAGGAACCAGAGACAAAGCAAGCAATACCACCAACTGAAACAGCTATGTAATAAAAAGAGAGAAGCCCCCGCTGGCAGTTCGATTTGAACTACCAGCGGGGGCTTCTCTCTCTGTTTTCTGTTTGCTCAGAGGTTCGAATCACCCCACATCACGAAAATGGCCTTTTGCATCTCCATCTCGTCTGGTGCTCGATTTTGTCCTCTGAAACGGCTGAAACCCTTGCCGCAGCAAGGGTTTCAGGGGTTGCATCTTTTTCAGCAACCTTAGTTGGTCCGAGTGGCGGGATTTGAACCCACGGCCTCTTGGACCCGAACCAAGCGCGATACCAAGCTTCGCCACACCCGGATATAAACTTACACCGGCCCGACATGTGAAAAGACAGAAAACCAATCTCTACATGCAAGGCACTGAAAGGTATTATAATAAAGATACCGGCAATTGTCAAGGAAAATTCAAGCCAAAGAACAGACATGGTGCTATACCGCGAAGAGTTTGTCAAACTGCTTTGGGTGTGGTATGATAAAAACAAAAAGGAGAGAAAACCGACTGAGGAAAGGAAGGAAGCTCCATGCGGATACTGGATCAGGAATGGATAGACGCTGTGGTGCAGGCGGTGAAAGCGGCAGGGGCGCTGCTGCTGGACCCTGCGGCAATCGAGCGGATTACAGCCAAAGGACAGGCAGATTTTGTGACCAATGTTGATTTGACCGTTCAGGAGAGGCTCCGGGCCCAGCTGGAGAAATTAGCCCCTGAAGTCCAGTTTATGGGGGAGGAGGGAGATCGGACGGCTATCGCCCCGGACCGGCCCTTCTGGATTCTGGACCCGGTGGACGGCACCACAAACCTGATCCACCACTTTGACCACAGTGCCGTATCGCTGGCGCTGGCATGGGAAGGGCGGGTGCGCTTTGGCGTAGTGTATCACCCCTATCGGAAAGCCTGCTTTACCGCCCAACAGGGGGCAGGAGCTTTTTGCAATGGTCTCCCCATTCAGACCAGCGCTGTGTCCAAACTGGAGGACAGCCTGATCTCCGTGGGAACGGTGCCGGGCTATCGCCAACTGGCTGACGAGGCTTTTTATCAAATGCGGGTACTGTACGACTGCTGTCAGGATGTGCGGCGTACCGGCTGCGCATCCCTGGACCTGTGCGATGTGGCCTGCGGGCGGCTGGATGGGTATGTGGAGCTGATGCTTCAGCCCTGGGATTATGCCGCCGGTCTGCTGATCGTCACTGAGGCGGGCGGAACGGTCACTGCGCCAGACGGTGCTCCGGTGTCCCTGCTTCAGGGCGGCGGCGTGCTGGCCTCCAATGGGCGGCTTCATAGTGCAATTCAGGAGAAACTGAGCAAGACTAAATGATATGAGAAAAAGACGGCGCGGCGGAAACAGTGTTTCCGCCGCGCCGTCTTTTGGTTCAGGTGCTCAGTGCTGGCCCAGCTGGAAGGAGGCGCACTCGGTAGAGGCGCACTTGGTAGCGTTGGGCTCGCAGCAGCCGACCTTGATCTCACTGAGGGTGCAGTAGTTCTGACCGCCGCAGTGATGGGCACAGTTGGACACGGAGCACTTGATGCTGTTGTTAGGGGTCTGGTTCATCGCAAATTCCTCCTTGTTACCGTGGTACGCTCCTAGTATGGACGGCAGGGGGAGAAACTATGCGGACAAAACCTGGAAAATTAAAACAGAAAAGTGGAAAACCCAAACACAGGGCCGTGTCACTTCTGCGGCGTATCGTTCTGCTGGGAGGAGTTTTCCACATGCTCCACCACCGTGGGGATAAAGCGGGGGGCAAATTTTCCTTTGCCTCGGTTTTTGACATAGAAAAAGCCGATGAAAGAGAACAGAACTGCACCGATGAAATTGACAAACAGATCCTGCATGGTATCGACGATACCGATATCCAGATAGCCGCCCAGCCCCAGGGACTGCTGGGCGCCGTCAGCGGTGACCACGATCACGTCAATGATGTTTTTGATGGATACAGGGTTGTTTCCGCCGGTGGGGTCCAGCATCACGGAACCGATGGTGTGAACCACCGTATCTTTTTGCATATCCAGAAGAAAGAGATAATCCATGGAAAACTCGAAAAATTCCCACAGCACACCGATGGTCATGGAAAAGCAGAAGGCCACCACAGACAGGTAGACCGGTGACAGGCTGAATTTCAGCTTTTCGTTGCGGTTGAGGATGTCCAACAGGGAGAAACCAATGGCGGCGCACAGAAAGCCGTTGAGGGTGTGGAGCATGGTATCCCAATAGGGGAACTGGATGTAATAGGCCTGAATCTCCCCCAAAATCTCCGCGGCGAAGATGAACAGCAGGATGATGACTTCCAGGGTATCCGGGATCTCGATGCGAATGGTGCGTTCAATAAAGGAAGGCAAAGTGAACAGGAACAGGGTGAGCACACAGAAGAACACATTTTCAAAATTGCGGTTGAAGACCTGTGCCACCAGAGCCAGGATGACCAGGGCGCGAAGGATGATGTACACGGCGGCCAGACCGGGTTTGGCCTTGACCTGTTCCTTCAGAGCCTGTCGGCGCTGACCCTTTGGATGCTGTTCTTTTTTCATGAAGATACCTCCTTATCACCGGTCGGCGGAAGCTGAGCGGCGGCCAAACTGCGGTAGTGTTGGGCCGAATGGAGCAGAGATTCCCGCTCATCTGGGCGCAGGGGACGGATGACTTTGGCGGGAGAGCCCATCACCAGACTATTGGGGGGGATGACGGTGTGCTGGGTGACAAGCGCCCCTGCCCCCACCAAACTGCCAGCGCCGATGACGCAGCCATTGAGCAGGATGGCCCCCATACCGATTAGACTGCCGTCTTCAACCGTACAGCCGTGGACGATGGCCCCGTGGCCCACGGTGACGTCCTTACCCACCACAGCGGGAAAGTCCGCTTCCGCGTGGAGGACGGCCTGATCCTGAATGTTGGAGCCCTCGCCCAGGCGGATAGAGCCCTCATCGCCCCGCAGTACAGCGCCATACCAGACACTGGCGTCCTGGTCGATCTCAACGTCTCCCACCACCGTGGCGTTGGCGGCGATCCAGCATGTGGGGTGCAGGCGGGGGAACGTGGCTTCAAAGGGGTGAATCATGGGAAAAACTTCCTCCTTGCTGGCGTAATATGGGGTATGGGCACCATTATAGCCCCGTCCGCGCAGAGCCGCAAGTCAAATCCGCGACGGCGGCGCATAGAATAGAGCGGAGGTGAGAATCGTGGAACTGAAACGCAATCAGATCACGGTGGGGGAACTGCTGGACCATCCGGGCAGCCGGGCAGTGTTGCAGCGCCGCTTCCCCATGCTCTTCAAGCACCCCATTTTGGGGGCGGCCCGCTCCATTACCCTGGAGCAGATCCTGGCGGTGGCCCAGGCCTACGTACCGCAAAAGAAGATTGACGAGACCCTCAATGACCTGAAACGGGCATAAAAAATTCCCCTTTCAAACGGTACAGTGTTTGAAAGGGGAATTTTCTATGCGGTCCTGCGGCGGGGCAGGTGGGCGTACCAACGCAGGGAGTTGGTGTCCCGGGTGCGGCGGAGCAAAAGGGCGGTCAGGACTGTGTCCACAAGAAGCGCGGCCGCCGCTGGGGGTACCGCCCAGAGAGGAATGTGAACTGCCAGCCAGGTGACCGACGGATGGAGCAGGTAGTAGATCAACAGGGCCAGCACGCCCCAGTACAGCGCGAAGCGCAGGCAGGCGTGCCGCCCCAAGTGCAGGGGCAGGTGGGAGTAGTCCCAGAAGGAGACCCGAAAGACCTTTTCGTAAAAAAGGCCGGTAAACCACTCCACTCCGGTGCAGATCAGCACTGCGGCGGGGAAAAGGAGATAGGGCTTCTGCTGGACCCACTCCGGCAGAAGCAAAAGCCCTACCGCTCCCAGCCCATACACCGGACAGATGGGCAGAAACAGGCGGCACTTCCGGTCCCGTTTGGGCTCACCGGTGATGCGGACATAGCACACCTCTATCAGAAAGCCCAAAAAGCTGTAAATGAGAAAGTACCAGAACAAAAGCATACCGCTGTCCCCCTTTGGAGCTAGTGTGGACAGCGGGGGAAAGAAGGATACCTGCCAGTGTTTGCAGAGAGAGGAAAGCGAAGGAATTCAGGGGAAAGACGGGAGCGTCAAGGAGTCCTGCGAAAAAAGGAGGAAATTTGTCCATTCTGCTCTTGCCGGGAGAGGGGAAAATATGATACGATAGAAAAAATTCAAAAGGGGAAATGAAGCGTCATGCGGCATTTGATCGACTTTGGAGACCTGACAAGGGCGGAGTGGGATTCCCTGTACCAGCGGTGCAGTGATATTATGGACCACCCCGCCGATTTTATGGACGCCTGCCGGGGGCGGGTGATGGCCAGCCTGTTCTATGAGCCCTCTACCCGCACCAACTTTTCCTTCCAGACCGCTATGCTGCGGGTGGGCGGCACGGTGTTCGGCTTTGCCGATCCCAAGTCCACCTCCACCGCCAAGGGCGAGACCCTGAAGGACACCATCAAAATGGTGTCGGGCTACGCCGACGTGGTGGTTATGCGCAACCCCAAGGAGGGCGCCGCCAAGGCCGCCTCTCTCTATTCCGACGTGCCGGTCATCAATGCCGGTGACGGCGGCCATATGCACCCCACCCAGACTACCGCCGACCTGACCACCATCACCCGCCTGCGGGGCGGCGTGGACGGGCTGTCGGTGGGCCTGTGCGGCGATTTGAAGAACGGCCGCACCGTCCACTCCCTCATCAAGGCTCTGGCCAAGTTCAAGGGGATCAAATTCTTCCTCATCGCCCCCCGGGAGCTGGCGGTGCCCGAGTATATGCGGGCCTTTATGCGGGAAAACGATATGTGGTTTACCGAGGTCACCGGTCTGGAGGCGGTCATCCCCCAGCTGGATGTGCTTTATATGACCCGTATCCAGCGGGAGCGCTTTGTGGACCCCCTGGAGTATGAGCGGTGCAAGGGCATCTATGTCCTTACCCGCCGGAAGCTGGACCGGGCCCGGAAGGACCTGCTGGTCATGCACCCCCTGCCCCGGGTGGATGAGATTTCCATTGATGTGGACGACGACCCCCGGGCGGTCTACTTCGACCAGGCCCGCTACGGCATGTACGCCCGCATGGCGCTGCTCACCGACCTGGCCAACCAGGAGCGCAAGAAGCCCGACCCGGTGGAAATCGGCACCAAGCCGGTGTGCTCCAACCCCAACTGCATCACCCAGACCGAGCTCTACCTGCCCCCTCTGGTGAAGCAGAACGGCGGCGTGGACTGCTGCGCCTATTGCGACAAGGAACTGCGTTAACTACTTTAAAAACCCGCAAGCCATTGGTATGTAATGGTTTGCGGGTTATTCATTTTTCAAGGTTCTACTGATTTGTCCATTGTTTGTCCTTTATTGCTCTGAAAGTGGAGGTCATTTGGCCTTTGCCTGTAGCAAGTCGGCCACCGCTTCACTGGCCCTTGCCTGTGCCTCTGCAAAGCTGTGAGAGTACAGGTTAAGCGTTGTCGTGGTGTTGCTATGTCCCAATAGGGCGGATACAGTACGCACGTCTGCGCCGCTGTTGATAAGCAAGGAGGCGTTAAGGTGTCGAAAGGCATGGATACCCAAACACCGCTGACCTGTGCGCTTGCAATGCCGCTGTAACCATATACCTGGACTGCTGGGGTTAATGGCCTTGCCCATATCACTGGTGATTACCCTGTTACCGGCTTGCCACTGTGCCCCCCAGGAGATACGGTACTGGGCTTGTTCTGCCCTCCATGCCCTTAATAGGGTCGTTACCTCTACAGGGGCCTTAATTGTCCGCTGGCTCCCTGTGGTCTTGGGGGTGTCGGTATATACCCCCTTGCTCTTGGTGTAGTTGGTGGCCCGCCTGATGCTGATCGTCCCGGCCTCTAGGTCAATGTCAGGCCACTCCAGGCCCAACAATTCACCACGGCGGAAACCGCCATAGATTGCCAATGTGAAGAACACCCTCCAGACAGTGGGAGCGCCCTGTAGGCTGTCAAGGAAGGCTTGGGCCTCCTGTAGGGTGTAGACCTCTTTTTCCTTGTGTTGGGCTGCTGGGAGGGTCACACGGCTACAGGGGTTAGAAGCTAGCATACCTATCTTGACGGCATAGGACAACACTGTGGAAATAAAGTGGAAGTATCCCTTGACTGTACCAGGAGCCAGCTTTCCGCCCGTGTGTTGGTTTATTCCTTCTTCCTCCAGGTTGTTGATTAAGGACTGGACATGCAGGGCTGTCAGCTTGTCCAGCCTGATATGGCCTATCCCCTGGTACACTCGTACAGACTGGTGACGTAGGTTGTCCAGAGTTTTGGGCTTTAGGGTACGCTCTGCGACCTCTTTAAACCATTCTTCCGCAAAGTCCTGGAACTTGACCGCCCCGCTCTTGGTTGTCTCTTTGCACTCCAGGGCCACGATACGGCGCTGTAACTCCCGCTTAATCTGTGCCGGGGTCATGCCTGGCTCTGGTCTCCATGTCTCCGAGCGGATGATCTGTTTACCCACGCTGTCATAGCCGCAAGAGGCCCGTATCTGGTAGCTTGTCCCAGTTTTACCCTCTCGCTTTCTGACTGTTGCCACTTTTTTCACCTCCGGTACTCAATAAATAAAATGACTAAAATGACTTTATTCCCTGCCTAGCCCCTGAGCATAGTCCAATAGGGCGGTGAAGTCCGGGAAATCCAGGGACTTATCCTCGTATACTACGGTATAGGCTCCGCTCTTGCGGTCTTTGCGGATGGTGGCCCCATGCTTATACAGGATGCGCCTTACCCGCTGCTCCAGGGTGTGAAGGGGGATACCCTCTGTCCCTGTAGCCACTGTGGGCTGCTCCTGCGCCGCTTGTTGGGCCTGGGTGTTACCCTGTACCGCTGTCTGAGCCTCCTGGGGCCTCTGTGGGGCCTTGTCCCGCTCCATCGTCTCTGATATGGCTCGCCCTATAAAGCCGTTGACGCTCTCGCCCCGGCTCTCTGCGTGGGCCTTGATCCTGTCTTTTTCGCCTTTAGGGACCGTCAGATTAATGCGGTCGTAGTTGTTAGCCATGTACCGGTTAACCGCTCTCATTTGGGCCTTAGATATTGGCATTTTATCACTCCTTCCGGGGGGTCTGAATATAGGCAAATCTTCCCCAGTATGCTATGATTATATCACATTTATCTATCTGTGTATATAGTCATTCAGCATATATCTGAGCAGATAGATTTATGTGTTTTAACAGTTGATATATCTGCGCAGATATATTATACTTAATACTGCCAAGAGGGCAAAAAGAGCCGCCTCACCTGTTAGCGGCAGGTAAGGCGGCAGAAAGGAGGCGGAGCGCATGAAACGCATCCGCAGAGTGTGGTACTACAACGGAGAGGCGTACACCACACTGAAAGCGGCACTTGTGGCCGCATGGCCTAGCAGGTAACTAGGCACTAGGCACCAGGAACTAGGGGCGAAAGCCCCCGGCCACCCCAGTACCCCAATTGTAACACACAGCGCCACAGGGCGCAAGCCAAAAGCCCATTTTGGGCATCTGTTTCCCGGTACAATAAATTCAATTTATACAATTTAATCAGGAGGATGAAAAAATCATGGTAAAAACTATTAGCGCCTCTGAGGTGGCTGACCTCAATTACCGGCTCGGCTGCGTAACCGTTGCCCTGCGGTCTATCTGGGAGGTTATGGAGTGCGGCGGGTGTGCCGCTGAGGACTATATGCCCGGCCTGGGGTGTATCGTCAATGCCCTCTATGGGCTGTCGGATGAACTGACCGAGATGACCGGCGAAGGGTAAGAAAACAGCAAGGCCCCCTCTGCGTGAGGGGGCCTTTTTTGCTGCGTAAATGTGATATTCCTAAAAAATGGTAGAAGGGATAGGACGGTGGTTAACCGCTCTATCCCTTCTCTTTTTGGAGTGATTTCTACTGTGAATCACTCTTATTTTAACATTTTTACAACAAAAAATCAACTAACGTGTCGGATGGTTATGCATAGTTTTTGTGTTTTTTCATTTTTGGGAATCCAACTTGTTAACCACCCCCTGGGCTACTGCCCTGTAAAAGTCTGTCTCATTGTCGACTGCGGCATTGTACCACCAATTTCCGGCGGCATCCCGATAGGTTAGCGGCTCCGGGTCCAACTGGAAGGCTTGTCCCAGCAAGTGACCGTCAACCACTCGGAATCTGTGGCTGCATAGCCAGGTGACAGCCTCCTGCTTGGCCCGCTCGAAGCCCTCCCAGGTGCCGTTAGAGGCGCTTGCCGGGACAAATAGCAGCACCTGATCCCGTGCTGTGGCCGTTGCAAGAGGCTCCATACCACCAGCATTGCCCGCAAGGCGGTTAACTGTGTCCTGGTATCCGCCGTTATTGGTATTGCGGTTAATCATGTCGGCAATGGCCTTAAATGTCTCCGCTTCTCGCTGCTGATCGTCGGCCAATACACGGTCAACCAATTCTCTCACAATCTTTTCTTCACACATTGTTTAATCACTCCTATTGATTTATCTGCCGATGTGCGGTATAATAGCTTATCGACGATATTAAGTAGGGCCGCTACCGCTGGTTTATCTGCCGCCAGCGATAGCGGCTTTGCTTATGTCTTAATGCTGGTAATTACTGTAACCTCCTTGCTCGTCTTTGGTGATCTATGCCGCGTAATAAATACAATTTATACAATTAAATATTGCCCGCTCGATTAAATTGCATTTATTGTATTTATTGTATCTGTGTTGCGACTGTAGCTGACGTGATTAAATTGTATTTATTGATTAAATTGTAAGGGGGTTGACCAATATAATTTCTTTGGGCCTGCCCCGGCCTTGTGACTTGCGGACACGTCGGATGTAGTTCATCTCCTCCAGGGTGGTGATCGCTGGCTCCATGTCCTCTGTTTTTTGGTAGTGGCCTCGTGTAAGCTGTATAAGGTCGGTCTTGGTAATCTCCTGCCCACCGTGGGCTTGGATGCGCCGCCAGAGATACCGGGCCTCTGCCTGGGTCTGATCGCCGCCCATAAGACCATAAGCGGCTTTAGCGTGGGCCGTGAGGCACTCCAAGATGCTGGTAGCTCTGGCCATAACGTCAGCCGGTATGGGCGTTGCTGTGGGTGCATCGCAGTCCGCAATATGTAGTAGTGCCGCTATCCTGAGCGCGATTCCTACAGACTTGCCGCCCCAGTCCCGCATAGTGTATAGGTCACCGTCAGGGCCTAGCCGGTGCTCCGTGTAGGATTGGTACTGCCGCCTGACCTGGTCGGCCTCCGGGGACAATGTAATTGTACCGCTGTCCTGATCTGCAAGCATACGGCGTATAGTGGCCCGGTAGATCGCTGCGACGTTATCGGGGACAGGTGGGGGGGTAATCTCCCTGTGGCCTACCTTGCTCCTGCACATGGCATAGAGGTAGCGCCCACACAAGCCCCGGCCCCGGAAGGCACTGTTACCCATGAGGCCCCGTAGCACGTCAGGTTGCACGGTCAGCAGCATGGACAAGTGGGGGGATGGTATGTGGTTGGGGGGTCTGCCGATACGGTCAACTGTTATCGGGTCTGCGGAGTGGCCTTTTAAATAAATATCAACGTTGGCGCTCTTGTCATACCGCCCCGCCATCATGTCAAATACGCCGCCCTCCGACGATATTACGGTGATAGCCCCGCCTTGCTGCTCCAGCAAGTCAGCCAGCTTTTCCGGGGTGGAATCGTCCGCCAGCAGCCGATAGGGATACTTGATCTCGCTCTGGGCTTGCTCTGCCTCTACAGCGGCATTAAGCACGTCCTCCAGTGTTGTACCACCCTTTCCGCTTGCAAAGCGGCTCTCTGCGGCTTGGTGGGCCTTGTCCAGTGCGCTTGCCCTCGCCTTGCTTTGGGCCACGTCTGCGGCCTCTGCTGCCCGCCGCTCTGCCTCATACTCAACTGCTGGGCGGGTCAATGCCCCTATTACTGCACTCTTGCGCTCTCCGGGGGGCGCTACGGCCACAACATACAAGCATAACGGCTCCCACCAGTCCCCCGTAATCTGCACCTTGTACCGGCCTTGTGCGGTCATTGCCAGCACACCCAGGGACAACACCCCGGCCATCTCCGGTGGGGTCTGGGTGGCTGTGGATAGGGCTTGTGCAAAGGCCCCTATAGGAGCCGGTAGGGCATCCAGCGGGAAGTCTGGTAACTCTGGCTGCACCTCAAAGGGGACAGGCGGCTCCCAGTCCTCTTGTGAAAACTCTGCCTCTATCCTATCTGAGAAGTTATTGAAATCGACGATATTAATGCTAACACTTCCTTTCTCTGTTCAAAAAGTTCAACTTGCTGTTCCGGGGTGCCGTACAGTAGCCGGTCCGTCACATCCTCCAGCTGCTCCTTTAGCCTGATTGCTGCCGCCTCCCTGAGTGTGAGCCGCGCCCAGTCCGCTGTGTTGGCTAGCCGGATACAGTTGGTCAGCTGGTCAATGGTCTCCTTCCTCCATGCCTCAAACTTTTTGTACAGTTCCCGCGTGCGCTGCCGCTGCCTGGCCTCCTCCACCTGCTGGGGGCTAGGCTGCTTATCCCCGAGCGGGAGGTGAAGTGCAAAGTCGCGGTCAATTTGCCGTACAGCTGTCCACGTATCGCAACCCAATAGATACTTAACGATATCAATCGTGTCCCCGTGCGCCCCGCACGACCAACATTTATAATGTGGCCCCTTAAAGGTCAAGCTGGGGTGCTTGTCTGGGTGAAAGGGACATAGAGCCGCCCCCCGTGGGCCAACATTAAACCCGTAAAACCGTGCGGCCTCTCTGGCATCAACCATTTCCTTTATTTGGGCAAAAATGTCAGAGGTCAACTCGCCGCACCCCCCCTGGTTGGTGGGCTTGCTCTCCCTTGCCCGTCTGGGCCGGGAAAAGGTAATCCATCACCGTGCTTGCCTCAATCACCGTGGCACGGCCAACTTTAAAGGACGGGATAACACCACTCTTGACCGCCGCCCTAAGTGTCCCCAGCCCAACCGGACAATGCGGGTCACTCTGCTTTAGCTCTTGCCAGTACCGTTTTACACTCCTGAGTGCCATATTTTTTCTCCTTTCGCGCTAAAAAGTTTTTAAAAACGCAAAAGGGACCGTTACCAACCACCAAACAAGTAGTCAGTAACGGCCCCAATTAGCCCTTCCTCTGTGCCAATTCACAGAGGGGTCAATATAAAATTGTCCTACGTATATTATAACGTATCTGCTGTCAAAAAATCAACCCCAACCTGCCTAAAACATTTGTCCATTATATGTCCTTTACCTAGCTATGCCTTACCGTACTTTATTTATCCTAAATCAATCATATAACAGCCTAAAACAGCATGAATAAACCACTGTATACCACAGTATACTGGTGTTGTTCTTTTTGCGACAAGGAGCTGAAATAAAAAACGGTGCCATCCCATTAGGATGGTGCACTTGTCAAGCAAAAGTAGACACAGAAAAGCAAGTTTAGAGGAAGCCCCGTTCGGTCCTGTACTGAACGGGGCT
>NZ_CALWXV010000085.1 GCF_944385615.1 uncultured Flavonifractor sp.
AACCATGTTGCCACATTACCAGAAGGCTATCGTCCGAAAGAAACTATCCCAGCACTTTGCGGGATAGGCGGGTTAGGGTCGGAAACTGGATATATCAAAGTAGATGCCAGTGGAAATGTATTTTTTGGGGTAGGTGAGCGGAGCACTAACATCGTTTTTGCACAAATTGTGTTCATAGGTTCACAATAAAAAGGGGTGTGCTATGGGTTATAAACACGAATGTGTCATAGATGCACAAAACCGCTATAAAACCTTGGTTCGGGTACGTCTAAAAGATCAGGAAGGCAAGCAAATCCAGAACTACGAAATGCTGCAAGGTGAATCGCTGGTGGACACCACTCCCCCTGTCATGCGGCCCTATGCAGGGGCGGCGGGGTTTATCAGCCCCCGATGGGATGCAGACGCATCCGCCTGGGTAGAGGCTGCCACCGAGGAGGAGATCACTGCCTGGGAGGCGGAGCACCCCTACCCGAAAAAGCCAGAGCCAACCCCCACGGTGGAGGAGTTACAGGCCAAGGTCACCGCCCTGACCACCTCCAACCAGATGCTGGAGGACTGCCTGGTGGAAATGGCGGCGGTGGTTTATGCGTGACCTTTTGGGCCGGTTGGCCCTGGGGATATATTTTTTATTTGCGAAAGGAGACAAAGAAATGATGGCTATGTTGTTTGCGGTTCGGATTGTGGAGGAGCGCACCAAATTCGACCAGGTGCCCCGGCTGCTGAAGCAGGATGTGGCCGATATCCTGGTCAAGGACTTCGGTATGCCGGAACTGGTGCCCGGTGAGTTTGGCGGCACCGCTGACAGTACCCAGTAACCCCAAAGGAAGTAAAAACCTACGATTTGCAAAGGAGAAATGAATATGTCTATTAACTACAACCAGCTGACCCCTGCCTGCTACGCCATTGCCAACGCCAACGATGTGGATCTGGGTGTGGGCAACTCCATGCTCCAGAACAACATCCGGCTGGGCCGGGATGAGCACAAGGGCGCTATGGTGCTGCCCCGTGCCTTCCGCCCCGACTGGGCCGCCCTGCATGAGGCCAACCCCGACCTGGCCGCCGTCAATGACGACTACAACGCCTACATCCGCAAGCGCCAGTACCTGATGAAGCAGCTCAAGCCCCTGTGGAACGACGGCAACTACCAGGGCATGATCGACCTGATGGAGGCCACCGCCGACCCCGGCCCCGTGTCCGGCCCCGCCCGTGAGGAGTGGGAGAAGGAGCAGGAAGAGGCCGCTGACGACCATGAGTAAGCGCATTGCCCTGATCTCCCTCCAGTCCATCGACCGGCTGGAGATTGTGGTCACAAATTGCCGCAAGTCGCTGGCTCAGGTGAAGGGGGAGACGGGGGCCGACTATATCCTCAACGGCGGCATGTGGAACCCGGACGGCTCCCCCTGCCGGGGGCTAATGGTTTCCGGTAAGCTGCTGTCCAATACTCCGTGGGGCAACGTCCCGGGCTATGCCTGGGACGGCCCCGGAGATATCGCCCTGACCACCGATTGGCAGAGCGGCGCCAATTTTATCGCCGTGTCTCCCATGATCCACGACGGCAAGGCTCTGGACATTCCTTATGCCGCTGCCCAGGGAGGGAAGCGGGGCCGGTCCGCCATGGGGCTGGTCAACGGCTGCCTGGGGCTGTACTGTTCCTCGGACGGCTCGGTGGACGCTTCCGCGCCGGAGGACTTACAGAAGGAGCTGCTGGGCCTGGGCTGGGACTCCGCCATGATGCTTGACGGCGGCGGGTCCTCCCAGTGCGATTTTGACGGCCAGCAAATCACCGCCACCCGCAAGGTCCACAACTGGATCTGTGTGTGGACCAAGGGAGCGACCAAAGAAGCGGACGAGAAGGAGGAAAGCACCATGAGCAAGATTGTGTGCCTGGACCCCGGCCACGGGCCGGGCAATGTGAACGGTTCCCCGGATGGAGCCTACAAGGAATATGAGTTCACCTGGGACTTATATACCCGTCTGAAGCCGCTGCTGGAGCAGCAGGGGGTGACGGTTGTTTGCACCCGGACCCAGGACCAGGTCCCCGGCCTCACCGCCCGGGCCAACGTCAGCAACCGGGCCGGAGCCGACCTGTTTGTTTCCCTGCACTCCAACGCCACTGGCGGCGGGGGCTGGAGCAGCGCCCGGGGCTTTGTGGCCTACACCTCCAGCGGCCCGGAGACCGCCGAGCGCAATCAGGCGGCGGTGGATATCCTGGATGCGGTAGAGGCCCAGGGGGTGGTGCTGTTCGGCACCGGGAAACCCTATCATGAGTTGTTCACAGTACTTACCGCCACTACTGCCCCCGCTGTGCTGCTGGAGTGCGGCTTCCACACCAACCAGGAGGATGTGGCCCTGCTGTCCGACTCCGCTTACCGGGACAAGCTGGCCGCCGGCATCGCCAACGGTATCCTGACCTGCCTGGGCATAGACGCCGTGGAGCAGCCGGAGAGCGGCGAACCGGATCAGCCGTCCTCCTGGGCCAAGGAGGCCTGGAAGAAGGCCGTGGCGCTGGGCATCTTTGACGGCACCAACCCCCAGGGCAATCTGACCCGGGAGCAGGCCGCGGTGATCCTGGACAGGCTTGGACAGCTGCCCGAGCAGGGAGGTGGCTGATATGGAGCACGTCAACACCTTCAAGGCGGCTTTGGCCGCTCTGTGCGCCGCCCTGACCGCCCTGTGGGGGTGGTTCGGCTGGGTAGTGGTGGCGTGGATCTGTTTCATGCTTATTGATTATGCCACCGGCTCCGCCGCCGCCCTCCGGGCGGGGGAGTGGTCCAGCAAGTCCGCCCGGGACGGCATCTGGCACAAGCTGGGCAGCGTGATGGCCGTTATCGTGGCCGGGATTTTGGATGTGGTCATCGGGCACCTGCTGGCCAACCTGCCGGGGGTGGAGCTGCCCTTTGCCTACACGGTGCTGCTGTGCCCCCTGGTGGTGATCTGGTACATCCTCACCGAAGCCGGGAGCATTATCGAGAATGCCGGGGCCCTGGGCGCACCGGTACCGGGGTGGCTCAGGAAGATGATCGCCGCACTGGAACAGAAGGTGGAAGAGGCCGGGGACGGGATCGCTGGGAAAGAGGAATAGACGTTGAACCCCCCTCCGGGAAACCGGAGGGGGGTATTTTAGCGCATAGAAGTGTTATACTGCAATATGCACTTATTCATAGAGAGTTTATTTCGTTTGAAATAATTATAGATAAACATTGTGAATAGATTGCAATAATAAATAAATTGTGCTATTTTAGTATTTACAGAAAGAATTTGCCAAATTTGAGAAATGGGAGGAAGCAAAATGAGTACAGAAAAGAAAGAGGGGGCACTTGGTAAGTTTACACGTGAACAGCAAGCGTTCTCTGGGATTTTTGGAACAATTTTGACAATTGTTGTAACGGTAATTCTAACTTTAGCTGGCACTTCTGTTTACATATCCAGAGAATTTATACCTGTTGACAGTTTTGATGTTTTAGTTAAGACATATTTTGTAGAACCCGGATTTATTTCGGAAGATGTGCTTGAATTTGACACAAAAGAGCAATTTGAAACCATTGCAAAGGTTCTTTCTGAAGCTCAAGGTATGCAGGAGGAGTACAGAAGTAACCTAGAGAATATATTGCTTTCGAATGGGGTAGATGCGGAAGGCAAGTCACTTGATGAACTGTTTAGCATTGTTAATCAGATAAGTACGGATTATGCGACATTGTCAGAGGAAAATTCAAAATATGAAGGTCAGACTCTGGCAAAAATAATGTCTACCAGATTAGTTGTAGATGGAGAAGAAATTGATGTAAATATCCCCAATTCTGTTGCAACAATTGATGGCCACTATTTCTATTCTGAATCACTTTTAAATAACTTTTTAGATGAAACGATATCTGTTGATTCGTCTAATGCAACTGTTTATTATGGAGATGAACGCGCAGAAAAAGTTGTATTTGATGCAAATATGATAACTGATATAAGCAATTTCAAAACATATGCTGTTGGAAATGGCGATTCGTTTACAATGGGTACAGAGACGTATGATAACGGATTTGTTGAGAACAACTCCAGTACCTCGCGTTTTTATGCAAATCTAAAGGGAGAGTATTCTAAAATATCATTTGTAGTCGGGCATATTGACGGAACAGACATGGAGAATGGGACATTGTATGTGTATACTAAAAATGGAAATGACCAATATCGGTTGCTCAAAACATTTGAACTGACTCCGGATATGTTTCCAGAAGAAAAAACTGTAGAGATTAATTATGCCGATGGGGTTCAAATTGTTATTGAGGGGTCTTATTGGGGGAGATATGCTTTAGCAGATGTCTATCTTTATCGCTGATGGTTTACTCAAGCAAAAGGTGGGAGAGGAGGGCATTACACCATCGGCTCCGCCACCGCCCTGCGGGCGGGGAAGTGGTCCAGCAAGTCCGCCCGGGACGGTATCTGGAACAAACCGAGCAGTGTGGCGGCCGTCATCGTGGCGGCCATCCTGGACACGGCCATCGGCCACCTGCTGGCCAACCTTGCCTGGCGTGGAGCTGCCCTTTGCCTACGTGGTGTTGCTGTGCCCGTTGGTGGTGATCTGGTACATCGTCACCGCGGTGGGGATTATTATCGAGAACACCAGGACTCTGGGTGTGCTTATCCCGGTGTGGTGCAGTAAAGTAATTTTAGCTTAATAACCCTAGTGACAAGAAAATAGGGCAAGGGGACTGGCATTATTGCTAGTCCCCTTAAATACACCAAAAAATAAACCTAAAATAGGTTGACAATATGCACCTGCGTGTGGTATATTTTTGCTCGAAGGGGGAGGCTTATGATTACGCGTTTCGGAAAGGAGCTCCGGAAGATACGGATAGAACATGGAGAAATCCTTAAGGACATGGCAGAAAAGTTATGTGTAACTCCATCTTTTCTATCTTCTGTAGAGGTAGGAAAAAAGAATGTACCGGGTACTTGGGTTGAACAAATTTCCTGTATGTATGACCTTGGAGCGGCAGAAAAACAGCATTTAAAGAAGCTTGCTGAAGAGGCCGTGACTGGAATTAAAATGGATTTGCGAAATAGTACCCAGCCTCAGCGCGACGCTGCGTTGGTGTTTGCTAGAGACTTTGGTTCACTTACAGATGAAGATGCTAGTCGTATTATTGAATTCTTGAACAATAAGAAAATCAAGGAGGCCAGCGATGACCAATGACATATAGGAGTGAACCATTATCAAGACGTGCCATTCGTGCGTATGCCAAGAAAATTCGAGAACAGTTTTTACCAAGCGGTACAATCTGGTTTCCGGTTGAAAAATTTTTAGAGTGTCTTCCTGTGCTAATCGGCGATGAAGAGTTTTATTTTGAGTGTATTGAGGATTCTGAACTTCCACCTAATATCCATGCGGTTTATAGATTAAATGATAACTGTATGCAAATAAGAAACAGTGTTTATATAGGCGCATGTGAAGGAAATGGCCGTGATCGAATGACGCTAGCACATGAAATTGGACATCTTTTGCTTCTAAAACATAGTGAGTTAAATCTCTATAGAAATTTTGATGAAAACACACCATGCTATTGCGACCCGGAATGGCAGGCAAAGTGTTTTGCGGGCGAGTTGCTGATACCGGCTGACCAGGTGGATGGAATGTCGGTAGATCAGGTTGCAAAGAAATGCGGTGTATCTAAACAGGCAGCAAGGTATCAATTGAGTACGCTTGTGCAAAATAAAAGGCGGCCAAGCAAAAATGCCTGACCGCCGGCCAATACAAAATACCATCCGCTGCATGGATGAGTGATGTGTGTCTGGCCTACTTATGTTATGTGACAATTTCATAGTAGCACATTTTTCTTGTCCTTGCAAGATGTTTAATATAACTATCTTGTAAAGGAGTGGTAATTGTGTGGATTTTCCGTGCGTGGACGACCACTAGAGACGGAGAACGCATTTACGCCAAGAATTACGGAAAACGAGCGTTCCGTATTTGGATTGGTTCAAATAAGAAGAAGGTGTAATGCCCCAGAGAAGGTTTTCTATCTTGCCAGAAGGTAGAAAACCTTCTCTCTACTTATATGCAGCAACACGTAAAAGTTGTATGTTTTAGTACACTCAACTTGAAAAAAGTTGCACAAATTTTAAAATTATAATGTTTATACTGACTAATATATATATACGGGAAAATACTAAAGATAATAATATAAGACGATCTATCCTCCTCAATGTACCGAGGGTAGAGCTACCTTTCACCTACACGGTGCTGCTGTGCCCCCTAGCGGTGACCTGGTACATCCTGATAGAGGACGGGAGTATCATTGAGAACGCCGGTGCGCTGGGCGTGCCTATCCCCGCCTGACTCACCAAAATGATTGCGTTACTGGAGGCTAAGGTGGATGCTACAGGGAACTCAGCTTCTGAAAATGGAGTCAATGGAAGTAAAATCAGCAAGTCATGAAATACTGGCAATTAACATACTGTAAAATACAAAAAACAAAGAAAAGGAGCTGCTGAATGGTGCAACAGCTCCTTTTCTCTAGAAAAGCGACTTGCTTTATGATTTGACGTAATATCTTGTTTCGCATATAATATTACAAAATAAAGTAGGAGGGAGGTCTTTATTATGGCGTATACCGCACAAGAAGTGGCACATTATGTTATCACAAAATGTGTCAATGACGGCTATCCTATCAGCAATCTGCAACTGCAAAAAATTTTATACTTCCTCCAGGTGGCATCTATTCGAGCAGGACGTGGCGTAGCCTTTGAGGATGAAATGGAAGCATGGCAGTATGGCCCCGTGATCCCTGCTGTTTACTATGAGTTTGGAAGATATGGCGCTATGCCAATTATAGCTACGTATAGCGATATGTGCATCAGTGGACCAGATCGGGAATTATTTGATCCTGTGATTGTAAGCTGCTACAAAAAAACAGCATGGCAGTTGGTTGAGGAAAGCCATCGGGAAGGTGGTGCTTGGAAAAGAATTTATGGGGGGGCAGGAACCCGTCGCACGATATCCAAAGAGGTTTTAGAGCAATATGGATAAAGAGTTGGAACACGGTAAAAGGGAAGCATTTCGGAAGCTGCTCTATGATCTTGCCGTGGACGTACGGCGAGAGATGACTGCTACGCCAGAGAAGTGTCTGGAATGTCAGCAGAGATTTGAGGAAATTTATAGAGATTCAACTTCCAATGAAATCTTCCGACACTACTATTCCGATATTTTTGTTGTTATGTCCCAGGTGATAGATGATCCTGAGATACAGGATTATGATGCACTCAGGGATCATTTACAGAATATTTTGGAGTCTTATCAATGTCGGGAAGGACACCCAGATGTGCGCAATAACCTCCGCAAGCTTTACGATCATACAAGCCTTGAGTTAGGCAGACTGGTTCACACAAAGCTAATCACAGAGCAAGTATTTAAGCAAGAGGCACATTTAGATGAATTAAAGCATCTGGTTAATTCTGTAAGGTCAGAGCATGGTCGGATAGCCACAAAGGTTAATGAACATGAAGCATTTGCTAATCAGATTGATGAGGCAAAGAAAGAAATTAACGATGCAAAGAAAGAGTATATTGCAATCCTAGGTATTTTCTCTGCGGTCGTACTTACCTTCATAGGCGGAATTGCATTCAGCACCTCAGTGCTGGAGAATCTGCACCAAAGCAGTATCTATCGAATCGTATTTGCCATTTGCTTAATTGGCCTGGTGCTGTGCAATGTGCTCTATCTATTGTTCTTCTGCATCTATAGCTTGATGGAGAAAACGTTGCAAAAATGGCAGAAGCAACCCTTAATATGGTGCAATATGATTATTGTTACTGCACTTCTTTTTACAGTACTATTCTGGTATATTGGTCTGGCGGAAAAACGCAATGCCAGGATTCAAAACGAAGATCGGAGTCCAAACCAGGTTGTTGAAACCATTGTGCCAGCAAGTCAGACGCCGCTAAAAAATGAATAGAAGTAAGGTCCCCCCATGGTGCTCTGTTTGCTTGAGTGTCATGGGGGTTGGTAATTACAAATGTAAATATCTCAGCGCCTGCAGGATGCGTAGATGGCTTCCAAGAGCCGTTCCAGGGCTTGGGGACAGTGTTTCCCAACAGTCTGTTTGTGGCAAATAAATAGCTATATGCGTTGCTTGCGTTAATATGGGCTGGACATAGATCAATAGTATACTTAAATTTTACCACGTTAATTTGTAGAGATTATAATATTATATATGGGGACCAAACTCTTTAATTGTGTGTGTTATACAAAACCATAAAGGTGAGGAATTTAATGAAATACTTGTTATCATGTTTGTGTCAACATAAAAAACAATTACTTAAAAAAGTAAGGGAGAAGGCCATAAGTTTAAAAAAGTACGGATATTTTATTGTGGGTATTTGGGCGATCATAATAATTTTAATAGCTATGTATGCCTATCCTATTTATCTAAATATAAATATTAAAGCAATTTCAATTATTACGTGCCTACTTATAATAATAATCAACACCTTTTTTTACTTAAAAGAAAATAAAAAAGTTGTATATACAAGTATTTTGTTAGTCATATTATTGGAAGTTTTGGCTGGAGTTTCCTTTGCTGGACTATGTAATCTAAAAAATGAAGAAGAAGTTGTAGGGTTTGTACAACTAATAATATATTTGGTATTTTTTATTGTATACGCATTATTTATTGCTTATCGTATAAAAGAAATAGTTGATATATGGAAGAATTGGATACCTGTAGGTAAGTATATAATCTTATTTCTACAGGCAATAGTGAGAATTATTCTTCTATTTGCAAATATTTATCTCATTTTGACTTATTTTGATTCTACAACATTAAACTTTGGGAATGGAAAACCTAACGACAGCACAACGCTATATTTTGAGGTGGTATATTTTAGTGCAATGACTTTTCTAACGGCCGGTTGCGATGTTTCACCGGCAACAATTCCTGCAAAGATATTTGTGCTTATAGAGTCATTGATCTTTTCTGTTGGAATATGTATTATTATTTTTGGTTTTATTGATCGGGGACGAAATCAAGAGACATAGTAGTTTATAAAGAGGCAATGTTTCTGTTTAAATTAAAATATATTAGCGTTTTCATTGGGGGAGGAAAGTGTTACAAAATTATATAGTCTATACACATGGTAAGAGCCTGCTTTCCACAGGCTTTGGCCTTCTGAAAGGCGTGGTCCAGCAGAAAAGCCACCCGGGGAAGATAGCCAAAATCCTCCAGCAGGGTAAATAGGGGAAAGAAGATGGCCATGGGGGGCAGCATGACGCTGACCACCCAGGCCAGCACCCGGTACACCCCAAGCACCAGCGCGCCGTGGAGCCACTCCGGGGCGTGGAGCCAGGCAAACAGGTCGGTAAGCCGGTCTTGCACCCAGAATAGCCCACTGGACAGCAATTGGGAGGGATAGTTGGCCCCCTCAATGGTAAGCCACAGCACCCCGGCCAGCAGAAGCAGCATGGCGGGAATCCCAGTGGCCCGGGCGGTAAGCAGCCGGTCCAGCCGCTCCCCGCCTGAGACGGCGCTCCCCTGGGGAAGAGCGGCTTCCGCCGCCTCATGGGCTGCCTGGACCAGACTGGCGGCCAGAGTGCTCCCCAGATCATCCACGCCGCTGCGGACCAACTGCTCTCTGGCCTGGGCCAGAGCCAGCTGAAAGACTTGGTCCGAGCGGGGGTCCCAGTCCAGGTGCCGGGCCAGGCTGGGCGGCAGGGTAGGGTCCCCCTCCAGCAGACGCAGAGCGGTCCAGCGGTGGTCCAGCTGTCCATGAAGCCGGGTTTCCAGCAGGGGGCGCAGCTTGGCGGCGGCAAACTCCACCGCCGGGGGATAGCGCACCGGACGGGGTGCGGGGGGGACTTGCGCGGCCAGCAGGCCGTCCAATACCTCCATGAGATGGTCCAGCCCCTCCTCCCGCCCGGCGGAGATTCCCACTACCGGCACGCCCAGATGGGCGGCCAGGGCGGGCAGGTCTATCTGGATGTGCTTGCGGGCGGCCTCGTCCAGCAGATTGACGCACACCACGGTGCGGGGTTCCAGCTCCAGAGTCTGAAGGACCAGATTCAGGTTGCGCTCCAGACAGGTGGCGTCGCACACCACCACCGCCCCTTGGGCGCCGCCGAAGCAGAGAAAATCCCGGGCCACCTCCTCCTCGGCGGAGTGGGCCAGCAGGGAATAGGTGCCGGGCAGGTCCACCAGCAGATCGGAACGCCCCTGCCATGTACAACGGCCCTGAGCCACTGCCACCGTCTTGCCCGGCCAGTTGCCGGTGTGCTGGCGCAGACCAGTAAGGGCATTAAAGAGGGTGGATTTGCCCACATTTGGATTGCCTGCCAGAGCCACCACCCGTTCAGGGCCGTCCATGGACTGGGGAGGAGGGGCAGACGATGCGCCCAGTCCGGTGGCTGTACGGGTCAGTCCCATGGCGCGCCTGCCAGTCTGACGCCCCTGGCGTCCCGCCGGCGCAGGGCGATAACAGCCCCCCGGATCAGATAGGCCGCCGGGTCTCCTGCCGGGCTGACCGCCGTGCAGCTCACCGGGGTACCCGGCACCAGCCCCAGGTCCAGCAGCCGCCGGCGCATGGCGGGTTCAGTCAATACCTCGGCCACCTGGCCCCACTGGCCTACCCGCAGGGCATCCAAGGTCATGGTACTCATATCAAAACGCTCCTCGCTGTCGCTTGAAATAGGGGAGGCCGGGGCCGTCCCACCGGCGCAGGCCTCCACACCCTATCCTATTGCGGAGCGGAGCAGATGGTGCGGGAGAAAAACCAGTTCGTATACTGAAAATCTATTGACTAACCAACCGCTATCCATTAGAATAACAGCGAAATAAGTTCCTTTTTGCCGCGGCGGCCTGCCGCGGCTCTCTTTTCGGTTGGGAGGTCTTTTATGTCAGAAGTACAAGAAAACAAAATGGGGGTCATGCCCATCAAGCGGCTGGTGCTGTCCATGTCCCTGCCCATGATGATTTCCATGCTGGTGCAGGCTCTGTACAACGTGGTGGACAGCTATTTTGTGGCCAAGGTCAGTGAGAATGCGTTGGCCGCCGTGGGCATGGCCTTTCCCTATCAGAACCTGATGATCGCCGTCAGCGTGGGCACCGGCGTGGGCGTCAACGCCCTGCTCTCCCGCAGCCTGGGGGCCAAGGACTATGAGACCGCCAACCGCACGGCGGAAAATGGGGTGCTGCTGGCCATCCTCAGCACCATTGTGTTCTCCATCATCGGCGTGGTCTTTGCCAGACCCTTTTTCCTGGCCCAGAACAGTGACCCGGATATCGTATCCCAGGGTGTGGCTTATCTGAGCATCTGCGCCGGGCTGTCCTTCGGCCTGTTTTTGGAGGTCATGTTTGAACGGCTGCTTCAGTCCACGGGGCGCACCTTCTACACCATGATTACCCAGGGCGTAGGCGCGGTCATCAACATCATCATGGACCCTGTCCTGATTTTTGGTGTGGGTCCCTTCCCTGAGATGGGGGTAGCGGGAGCCGCCGCCGCCACTGTCATGGGACAAATTGTGGCCGGTATTCTGGCCCTCTGTTTCAACATCACCCATAATCCGGAGATCCAGCCCAGACTGAAGGGCTTCCGCCCCAGCGCCTCCATTATCGGCCGGATCTACAGCGTGGGTATTCCCACCATCGTGCTCAATTCCATCAGCTCGGTGATGACCTTTGGAATGAACCTGATCCTGGGGGCCATTTCCACCTCCACTGCCGTGGCGGTGTTCAATGTGTACTTCAAGCTCCAGAGCTTTGTGTTTATGCCGGTATTCGGATTGAACAACGGTATGGTGCCCATTGTCTCCTACAACTTCGGTGCCCGGAAGCGCAAGCGCCTCACCGATACGGTGCGCTTCAGCGCCATCCTGGCGGTGGGGATCATGCTGGTGGGTCTGGTGGTGATCCAGATATTCGCCGCCCCCATCCTGAGTATTTTTGAGGCGTCGGCGGAGATGCTGCGCATCGGCGTGCCCGCCCTGCGTATCATCAGCCTGTGCTTTGTGTTTGCCGGCTTTAATATCATCTGCTCCTCCACCTTCCAGGCTTTGGGCAATGGTGTACTGAGCATGATTATGTCTATCGTCCGCCAGCTGGTGGTGCTGCTCCCTGCGGCCTATCTGCTCTCCCTCACCGGCGAGGTGACCATGGTATGGTGGTCCTTCCCCATCGCCGAGCTGGCTTCTCTGACCCTGTGCCTCATCTTCCTGCGCCGCATTTTCCGGGAGGTCATCGCCCCGCTGGGAGAGGAAACGTAAGATTGATACTGTCCTATAATCCACAAAGGATGGCCGCCAGGCGCGGCCATCCTTTGTGGATTTTTAACCAAGTTTCTATTGAAAAGTGCCGGGGTATCTGTATATAATAATTATGTAATAAAGATTGCCGGGGCCGCTGTTCCAAAGGCGGTCCGGCAAACGCAGAGAAGAGAGTGACGAGAGCCATGCAAGATCTGATTTATACCACAGAGAAATGTATCGGCTGCAACCGCTGTATCGTAAGCGTAAAAACAGTCGGCGACTTGTCAGGGTAAAATGTCTCTGCCAAACTATAAGAGTCTGAGGAAGTGCATGGTAGTACAAGGTAGTACCAGAGAGTGTCCCAGACTCCAAGATAGTGAGGTGCAGGCATGGAGAAGGCGGCAAGTTTACAGAGAGCCAATCAGCAACAGCGGTTGGTGGAATGGAGTCGGCGTGTGGAGGCCTGCCGGAGCAGCGGGCTGCCGGTAGGTCAATGGTGCCAGGAAAATGGGATAGCGCTATCCACCTATTTCTTTTGGCAGAGGAAGGTATTTCAGGCGCTGAAAGAACTCCAGGAGGTGACCTTCGCAGAGGTGCCGGTCATGGAGCGTACCCAGCCCTCCGGGCATATCGTAGCAGCCATGGAGGTAAGCGGTGTGCGGATCCAGGTCTACGAGGGAGCGGATAAGGCCACACTGCAGGCAATTCTCCAGGCGGCAAAGTCATGCTGAACGATTTCAACTGCAGCTGCCCGGTGTACATTGCCTGCGGATACACAGACCTGCGGCGAGGCATTGATGGGCTGGCCAATCTGGTAAAGAGCCAGTTTCAGATGGATCCCTTTCAGCGGGCGCTGTTTCTGTTCTGCGGGAGACGGCGGGACCGGCTCAAGGCACTGTACTGGGAGGGAGACGGCTTTCTGCTGCTGTATAAGCGTCTGGAGAGCGGCAGTTTCCAATGGCCCAGGAACACGGAGGAAGTGCAGACCCTGACACCCCAACAGTACCGCTGGCTGATGGAGGGACTGAAGACCGAGCAGCCGAAGGCAAACAAAGCGGTGTCCGGCCTGAGCGTGATCTAATGCCGGAAAATGCTGAAAACATTGGCTTTTTGCCCTATTTTGTGGTATCATTTACTCATGGGAAATGAAAAGAACACTGCCGCAAGCACCCCGGAAATGGTGACCATCTCACGGGCGGAATACGAGTCTCAGCAAGCACAGCTGACTGAGTTAAAGCTCCAGAACCAATGGCTTCTGGAGCAGCTTGGCCTTGCAAAAAAGCGGCAGTTTGGGGCATCCTCAGAGCGGCTCCAGGAGGGCCTGATGGACCAGCTGTCTCTCATGGCGAACGAGGCGGAGGCCTACGCCTATGGGACGAAAAATGCCACAGCGGAGCAGGTGGCGGTAAAGGCCCATGCCCGCAAGCGGCAGAGCGGCAATGTGTTGGATATCGTGCCGGAGGGAACCCCTACGGAAGTGGTGGAACACCGTCTTTCCGAAGAAGAGCGCATCTGTGATGCCTGTGGTACAGTCATGGAGGAGATTGGCAAAGAGGTGCGCCGGAGCCTGAAGATGGAGCCGGCCCGGTTCTGGATCCGGGAGGATGTGTACTACACCTACGCCTGCAAGCAGTGTGAAGCGGAAACAGGGGAAGGCAATCTCCGAAAGGCGCCCAGACAGCCAGTGCTTTGCCCAGGCAGCTTTGCCTCACC
>NZ_CALWXV010000086.1 GCF_944385615.1 uncultured Flavonifractor sp.
GATAATCCCGAATTATTATTGAATATTGAAGCCGCAAACAATACTATACGGCACCCATGACAAAGAATGAGGAGGGAACTGCTGTGGAAGAAAAAATGAACGTCATTCAGCAATACAGTGAGCCGCAGCTCCAGGCAGCCTTATCCAGACTGGAACCATATATGGCCCTAACCCAGAATAATAACCGTCGCTTTCAATCCGGAATCGGTCTGCAAATTTCTGACCGGTTTGATGACGTAAGTTTAAAGCGCACCAGTCTTTTTGACAGCACAGTCATGAATTCAAGCTTTTTGAATTCTGCGTTGACAGGCTCCTATTTCTCTGAAACAAAATTTAGGGATTGCATATTTGATGAATCCAATCTTCAATACTGCCATTTTATCCACGCAACCTTTCATGGCGTCGAAATTCGCAGCACAAACCTCAGCTATTCCAACTTCTTCAGCACAGACTTCAAAAATGTCTCCTTTAAAGGCTCCACGGTTTCGGAGCTGCTGTTTGACGCATGTAGCTTTGAGGACTGTGTTTTTACGGCATCAATGCTAGAAAACGCAGTTTTCACAAACTGCACTTTAAAAAATGTGCAGTTTGTTAATACGAATATCGAATTTATGGAATTTAAGCAATGCGAACTCCAAGTTGTAACGATGCCTTTTCAGCAACTCCCTTACGTCTACGGTGTATATGCGCACCTTCCCGATGGTGGCGTCCGAGCTGAAGCGGGAAATGTCTGCCTGACAGCGGAAGAATATCTCGCCCTGCAAGAAGATCTGATCACCTACTACACCTCCATCAATGAATACTTCCCGATGACAAATCTGTTTTTGGCTTGCCGGAAATTGGATTGTGCCTATCAATGCATTTCCCTAGGACTTCAATCTTCCATTATATCTAAGAATTTCAGAATGTTGAAATTCTTTTGCAAATTGGCGGTTCAAGGGGCGCTGTTTCCACATCAAAAGCTACGGGAGCTTTACACAGTCATCAATACCTGTGTGAGGAAACAGAAGTTAAATGTTTACGAGCAACGAGATTTCATATACAACTCCGCAGAAATTCGTTCACTTCTGTTGGACAGCATTTATGACTGCCCTACAGCACGGATTGAGTTACAGACCAACATCGACTCAACTGAATCGGAAAAGGTCATTCAATTTATTGAATATGTGGATCACACTATCTGTGGGTCCTGTTCCCGCCAGATCAGCCATATTGAATATCGACATAATTCTGATTCAAATTTTATCGCGTTCATTTCCGCAAATTACTGGGAAATTCTTGTTGCAGTTGGCATACTATGCAAATTTGCCCAAACTGTCAGTGAGCAGCTAGAGAAACACATTTTGAACTGGCAAACCATTCGGCTCAACACTCTGAAATTAAAAAAAGCAAATAAGGAAGGACTAGAGCAGATGGAGCACGAGGGTGAACGTTTGAAGGATAGTGGCATAAAATACGAGATCAACTTCTATATAGATAACATCAATATCAATGATCCTCACGATGTCAATCTCTATCTATAAGTCGTGTTCAAGATACAGGAACAGCACATTCCGGAAGACTCAGGGTGTTATTCTGGCAATTAGGGCAGGACGGACCCAACCTAAGACCATACCGTTCACATATATCGGCCGCACGCTTAAATATTTCCAAAAGTTCGTCAAGTCTTGGAGGTAATATCATCTCAAGCGGTGTTCCTGCCATAGGGCGAAAAACGGACAGCATCGGTTGCACTCCGATTTCACACAACGCCCTGACTCCCTCAAGAAGAGTTTCCTTTGGATCAAAACCTATAATCAGCATGCTGCGGACATTGCCGGAGCGCCCCAGCCATTTTGTTGCTTCGGCAAGGCTGTCCATATACCTCTCCAGCGGTATCAGGCCTTTTCCAGGCATATATCTGGCCGCTAAAGTCCGATCAAAAATCTCAATGTTAAAAGCCATTTCCGATATTCCTGCTTCATACAGTTTCCTAATCAGTCCAGAATCTTTCGGCGGGAGGGACATTAAATACAGCGGTTTAGCCGTCTTTTTACGCAAGTATTCCGCTAATCGGATAATTTCTTGAAACCGGCTGTCCGGGCTTGCAGAGCCTCCACCAATTAGAATATGGCGGAACTCCTCGCCATGCAGATATCCGTCGACAATTTCACGGATATCTTCCTCACCATAGGTCTGGTTTTTCTCCGGGAGATTGCAAAATGAGCAGCCTAGGCCGGTCGACTTATAGTAGCACACGGGCCGGTAGTTAATCCGCAGACGGTCCGTCGCAAGAAACGCAACCGAAGAGTAGCGGACACCTGACACTGTTTCCGCTCGGTTTAGAGGGCTTTCATAGCAAAACTGCACTGGCGAAACCGGCGTATCAAAGAAAAACAGTGCGAATCTGCCATCGTGAATACGGACGTCAAAAGGACTATATTCGCTGGGCCAGGTTTTATAGGGGCAGTTCACAGTCAGATGGAGTCCCTGCACTTCAATGTCAATATCGACGGCTGAGAAATTTCCCTCACGCACGGTGTGCTCCATTCGGGCGAGTACATCTTCCGAAATGGTAATTCCATAATTAATCAGCATAGTCTTCAAGCGCATGGGGGAGTCGATCCTATCACACGGAAAGTCCGTCGGCAATTCTGCCAGACGAATGCCTTTGGGAGACGGGTTTACTAAATTGTGAGTATAAATTGCCCGAAACAGATACGCGCCCGTTGCGGCGGAAACTTCCGGCCGGTATCCATCGGCCAATACGGAAAAGGCTTGGTGGGCCGGGAAATACTTTTTCCAGATATGTTTTGAAAATTGTGAGTTGGCTTCGTCATATGTGTAGGAAAATATACTGTAATTGACTTCCAGTTCCAGCATATCCCGGGACCCGCCGCAAATATGGCCATTGTGGAACGCCTCAATGCAGCGCTGATGGATTGAGGCGCGGCCCTGCTGCTGAAGTGCGTAATTCAAAACAGGTGTGGATGCCTGGAATCTGGGGTTGATCTCCATAAAATAGATATTATTTTCCGTCACAATTAGGTCAATCCCGTAGACGCCCAAGTACCCAACGCTCACAAGCCTCTCCGATATATGTTCAGCGGTACTGTACAGACGATCCCGTATCCCGCTGGGTAGCATTTGGGTCGCCAGGAAATCACCACCTTCATATAAAAGCTGATCCTGCTTTTGTTGGATCAGTTGAATAGAGGCTGGGTAAAGCTGAAATCCGTCCTGATAGGCGATTCCATGCACATTGACTGGTATCGCGTTTTCCTTGTAAGGCGAGATGGTATAGAGGGTAGCTGGATTCAGCTTTTTCAATATCCCGGTCTCATTTTTCGCCGTCAGCAAATAGGTGTTATGGCCGCCAGAGGAAAAATCTGGTTGTATTACAAAAGCCCGAACGCATGAAAAGTGCTTTTCCAGCTTGGCCAGAGAAACCTCCGAGCCGAACATCTGAACGCTGGGGAGCAACGGGACGAACTCTTTCAGCCACAATTTACAAAGCATTTTGTTGTTTAGGGTTCGCAAAAGATCTTGAGCATTTGGGCAAAGGACGTACTTCAGTAGAGTTGTATCGATTTGGTAGACCATATCCTGATTGTAGAACATAAACAAAGCGTCGGTGTCCTCCTGTAAAATCAGCCGCATTGTTTCTGTATAAAAACTGTTAAACAGAGAGTTTCCTTGGTTGTGATCCTGCCGTATAGCCTCCCCTCGAAACAGACAGCGGTTACCTTTTTCGCCACTTCCGAAAAAGGTAACCGATCCGCAATATAGACTATCCACCGATAGAAGATCGGATTCCCGAATACCCACCCAATAAATATTTGACATGAATGCTCACTCCTCTTTTTTGCGCAGTACGGTAAATATTTCATTAATTGGGTGTCGCGGACGGGGGTCTGGAATCTCACCGGGATATCCGAGACAAATGGCAGACACGATCGGCGCATCCTCTTGGAGAAAACGAGTCAATGCGGGATATGCGTAGAAAATGTCGCAGACCCACAGCGCCCCCAGTCCCATTTCCTCGGCGGCAAGTAAAATATTTTGGATTGCAGCACCAACGGACAGCAGGTCGGCAACCTCAATATCCAGTGCATGGAGTGGCCAGTCGACGCCATCGTCGTGACAGGTACCATAACAGGAGGTGAGTTTGACTAAGATAAGCACGGCGGCTTGTTCCATGGCTCGCAGGCTGTTTTTTGCGCTTAAAATATCGGGTCTCTGGATGTTTTTCTGCCGGTATCGCTGGTAGAGGTGGTCGATGTTACTACTAAGCGCATCAACAAACTTCTGCTTGATGTCTGGGTCGTTGATAACATAAAAGAACCAGGGCTGACGGTTTTTCGCAGATGGTGCTTGGGACGCCGCATGGAGCAGCTTTAGTATCTGTTCTTCAGAAAGAGGCATGCGTGCGTATTGACGGATGCTACGACGTGTGCCAATTGCTTCATACACATTCATCTTTTTTGACCAATCCCTCCATGTCGTGCCGTGCAGCCTGATATTCGGACTCAAAAAATCCGGGACCCGCCGACAGTTTCCGAAAAACTTCCTCCCGGCAATTGCAGGAAAGCGAAGAATGAAGCAAATTTGCAATCTGCCTTTTTCGGCTTTTCAAATCCCTGTTTATGTAAAACGCCCTAAAAAAAGGCAAAAGTGTCTTCCGGCAGATACTGCAGGATTGCGGCAGGATGGATGTTCGCCCTTCTCCATAGTCCATGGAGCGGTTTCCATACCAGGCCATAGACACATGCTCCAGCTCAAAATCATCCAACTCTGACAGCAATCGAACTGCCAGCCACAAGGATGGCGGCTGTATGCGGCCTTTCTGATACAGCCATTCAAAAAGAGTATATGGATGTATGTTAAGAGGGAATACAATGATATAATCCGCTTTTTTTGAAATGGCCCAACGGATGGAGGCTTTTGTATCGGAGAGTTGTGCCGCTTCCGTGAAAAATGGAATACCCAGCAGCAAATTGACCGTTACCGTCATCCCGTAACGGTGTGCCGCAGCGATCATCATCTCAAATTCCAGCAAATCAATGTGCTTGTTTAAGATATGCTCTCCGATCCATGGATTTACTGTTTCAAGGCCAACTTCCAGCTCAATACTGCGGCCAGGCAAAAGCTGTGAGATGCGGTGCAGGACACTGTCCGAAATGCTTTTATAATGCGTCTCGATGATGATTTGTGGAATTCCACTTTGAAACACGGCCCGAAGGATTTGATTACGCAATGATTGCGATATTTCTTTTTCATCCAAAAAGCTTCCGGAAGCGCCAAGTAAAATGGTCTCAATACGATTTTCGCAGGCGTGTAACACCTTATGCAGTTCATTCATAAGTCTATCGGCATCCGGTTCCCGCCCATAGCCGTAGTTGCACATAGAACAGCTCCCGCCAGCGCTGAAACGGCAACCTTGGGTTTGAAATGTCATCTGTAGGAAGCGTTTTTGCTGGAAGACAACGATAGATTGACCCGGCGGATCGAGGGGACGGTCAGATCTGATTTTAATATTGGCCGTTTGTATTAGTGTGTCCATAAGACTTCTCCTTGAATAAGGCCATAAGCCTGTATGACAGGGAACAAGAACGCTATTGGGATAGCTCCCTTTATTGGTTAGATAATTCGGGATTATC
>NZ_CALWXV010000087.1 GCF_944385615.1 uncultured Flavonifractor sp.
TATCCGGCATTGTATGCGGCTGTGGAGCAGCACATTTTGGAATATGGCGTTACAGAATTTATCGTTGGCCACTACGGAGGATTTGATCGTCTTGCAGCGTCAGCAGTCAAAGAAGCAAAGCGTTTCTACCCAGAAGTGAAGCTCACTTTGCTATTGCAATATCATCCGGCAGAGCGGCCCATCCCAACACTCGATGGATTTGACGGAACATTCTATCCACCGGGGATGGAAAGCGTTCCACGCAAGATCGCAATCGTGAGAGCAAACCGCTATGTTGTAGATCACGTCGACTACCTCATCGCCTATGCCTGGCACCCCGCAAGCAATGCGCAGGATCTGGTGGAATACGCTCAAAAGAGGCAGCAGAAAAGCGGTATCCAAATAACCTTATTGGCACACGCAGTTACATAATTCTACATGCTATTCGATTTGAAGTTGACTCATGTTTTCGTGAGGCTATCTTGAGGTATCGTGTGTTTTATGATATAATTACTTATCCGCATATGAATGGAGAAGTAGCAATGCCGGTATCTTATGATAAACTTTGGAAAATTCTCATCGACAAAAAGATGAAACGCTCGGACTTAAAGGATGCCGCAGGCATTAGTTTTAATGTCTTAGCAAAGATGGGAAAAAATGAATTTGTATCAATGGAAAGCCTATATAAAATTTGTGTAGCTTTAGACTGCGGCATTGATGAAATTATGGAGTTTACAAATCATGAGCATGCTTGACTTTGCAATTAATGCAACAACAGAATATATTGACCATATGCCGAAAAGTCAGCGCAAGAAATATGGCCAGTTTTTTACAAGCAAAGAAACTGCCGTTTTTATGGCTGAACTGTTTAAGGTTCCTAACAAACGCCAAACTCTTTCTATTCTTGATCCTGGTGCTGGTTCTGGCATTCTCTCAATTGCACTATTGGAACGCTTACAAGGATTCACAGCAGTAGAAGAGATTAGATTGGTTTGCTATGAGAATGACCCAAATGTAATTGAGCTATTGCGAGCTAATCTGGAGGTAGCGTGTAGTCAATCTCGGCAGAAAATATCCTATGAAATCGTTTCTGATAACTACATTTTAAGCCAAGCAACCGACTATAATCTGATGTTAGGGGCGAATTTGGAACCTGAAAAATTTGATTTTGTAATCGGAAATCCTCCATACATGAAAATAGCAAAGGATGCTCCAGAAGCCTTAGCTATGCCAGATGTATGTTATGGCGCTCCCAATCTCTATTTTCTTTTTGCTTCTATGAGTATCTTCAACTTGAGAGATGGGGGAGAATTGGTTTATATTATTCCGCGCTCCTGGACTTCTGGCGCGTATTTCAAAAGATTTCGTCAAAAGTTTTTAAGCGAAGGCGTTTTGGAGCATATCCACTTATTTGTTAGTCGCGATAAAGTCTTTGAAAAAGAGAGTGTACTGCAGGAAACTATCATTATTAAACTGAGAAAAACGCGCGCAAAGCCAAAAACTGTTACCATTACTACGACCCAAAGCAATGCAGACTTTTCCCAAAGGACCATTTTCGAGGCACCCTATACTGCCGTTGTCAACGGATCAGATTCCTATGTCTATCTGGTAACGAATGCTGATGAAGTAGAGACACTTAATAGTTTGAACAAGTGGGAAAATACCTTGCCAAGTATCGGTCTAAAAATGAAAACCGGACTTACAGTTGACTTCCGAAACAGAGAAGCACTGAGAGATGTAGCTGAAGATCAGGCTGTTCCATTGTTCTATTCTCAGCACATACAAAATGGCAAAGTGGTTTTTCCTATAGGGAAGGAACATGAGTACCTGGTTACTGAGCAGCGGGGACTATTACAACCAAATAAGAACTATCTTTTTGTTAAACGATTTACAGCAAAAGAAGAACATAGGCGGCTTCAATGTGGTGTTTACTTGGCAAAAAAGCATCCTGAGTATTCCCAGATCAGCACACAAAACAAGATAAATTTTATCGATGGGATGCGTGATCTTTCGGAGTGTATTGTGTATGGGCTTTATGTCTTGTTTAATTCCACCTTGTATGACTGCTATTATAGGATCTTGAATGGTTCAACGCAGGTCAATTCAACTGAGGTGAACTCTATGCCGGTTCCATCCATGGATGTCATTGAGGCCATGGGGAAAGAGTTGATTGCTGCACACGATATGTCGGAACCGGTTTGTGACAGAATTTTGAGGGGTTATGTATGAGCAAAATAGACGAAGCAAAAGAGATATTAAATGCTTTGCAAGTCCCGGCAAAGCAGCAAAATACCATGTGCTGTTGTGTTTTGCTCGCCATGGCGGGACTTGTTGAGGAAACTCCGTGGCAAGATGCGACCAACGAATGGATTCGTATTCACGATGTAATTGCTTTTTCAAATAACAATTATGGGACTACTTATGCAGAAAATAGTCGAGAAACTTTCAGAAAACAGGCTATGCACCATTTTAGAAATGCGGCTTTCATCGAGGATAATGGCAAGGCCACCAATAGCCCAAATTACCGTTATCGGTTAACAGATGAAATGCTGAAGTTGGTACAGAGTTTTGGTACAGATCGTTGGGAAACCAAGCTTACTTCTTTTCAAACTAATCACGACACGCTTGTTCAGCTATATGCTTCTAAGCGTGTCAGGCGTAAAATGCCTGTGAAAATCAACGGTGAAGATTTCACTTTTTCTCCAGGAGATCATAATCAACTTCAAAAAGCAATTATCGAGGAATTTGCACCACGCTTTGCTCCAAATTCGGAATGCCTCTATGTCGGCGATACCATTGAAAAGGATTTGGTAAAGAACGAGGACAAGCTTAGCGAACTGGGATTTACTATTACATTACATGATAAGATGCCAGATGTGGTCCTCTACTCAGAGGAGAGGAACTGGCTGTATTTTATAGAGTCGGTAACATCTGTTGGGCCGATGGAGCCGAAACGCATCAAAGAGATTGAAGAAATGACCACCGGCGTAACCGCAGGGAAAATCTATGTTACAGCTTTTCTGGATTTTAAGACGTTCAAGAAGTTTTCTGAGATGCTTGCTTGGGAAACGGAAGTTTGGATCGCAGGTATGCCGGATCATATGATTCATCTGAATGGTGATAAGTTTTTGGGGCCGAGGTAAATAAAGGAGAGTGTTAATATTGGAATGGTTTTTTGATGGTATAGGAACAGAACTAGTTAGCTTGATTATTGGCGCAATAGGCGGAGGGGCTATTGGCTATAAAGTTGGCATTAAGCGAACAGCAGGTCAAAAGCAAGTTGCAGGTGATGATTCTGAACAGACACAAGAGATAAAAATGGGAAAGAATGATGTTAAAAATAATCCTTCAAAAAGCAAAACAAGTATTAAGCAATCTCAAAAAGCTGGCAATAATGCTGTTCAAACACAAGTTGGGAGTACTGGCGATGAGCGGAGATAGACAATCCCAAAAAGCAGGTGATAGTTCTCAACTGATGCAGGCTGGGACAATTAACATTTACAATAACGGCATTGATGAGAAAAGAGCAAGAGAGATTTGTGCAGAGACATATGCTGTTGCTCGTAGAGATTTCACGGCTGATGCGTATGCATGCGCGAATGAACGAGTACAGAAATTTGAAGATTCGTTATTACCGAAGATACAGCAGATTGAAGGAGCGCTAAGTACATTTGCAGACCCATCATTTCAATTTTTGTTGACAAGCGCTCAAAGGACAGCGGCTGCTACAGAACGTGAAGCTGATTATGATATGTTAGCTGAACTGCTTATATGCCGAATTACAAAAGGACAAGTACGAAAAAATAGAGCAGGTATTAGTCGGGCAATAGAAATCATCGACCAGGTAGATGATGATGCTTTATGTGCATTGACGGTTTTTCACGCTGTAAATAAGTTTATTCCCGCCTCCAATTCTTGTAAAGCGGGCATAAAAGTGTTAGCGGATTTGTTTGAAAAGCTTATGTACATGGAATTGCCTGTTGGAACAGGTTGGATTGATCATTTAGATATACTTGATGCTGTTCGAATAGACTCCGCCCATTCTTTCAAAAAAATAGAAGATTATTATCCTGCTAGATTATCTGGTTACTCCGCTGTTGGAATCCATATTGACTCTGAAAATTATAAACGTGCAACAGCTTTATTAACAGAAGTAGGACTTGATTCCGCAACACTTATTCCAAATGAACTATTAGATAACTATGTTAGATTACCTGTAGTGGAAAAGTGTGCAATAAAGAAGTTGAAAATGTCACGAAATGTTTTGAGTGAAGGATCAGTTGTAAAGCAGGATAGTCTGATCAATGAAAGCGAAATATCTGCCCTTGAAGCTGTGTGGGATTTGTATGATACAGATGAGAATATGAAGAAAAAAGCTGTATCTATGTTTATGAAAGAATGGGATAGCTATCCCTCATTAAAAAAACTTCATACTTGGTGGGATGCCTTGCCTTTGACATTTGAAATTACTCATGTAGGTACTGTACTAGCGCACACGAATGCTCGCCGGTGTGATAAGTCAATCCCGGAACTTCCATTGGCAACATAATGGCAACAAAAAATCAGATAGCCTCTACTATCTGAATAATGGAAATAATGCCAATACCCTGAGCTAAATCCCACAAGCAAATCTGTTTAGAGTAAGCGTAAAAACAGTCGGCGACTTGTCAGGGTAAAATGTCTCTGCCAAACTATAAGAGTCTGAGGAAGTGCATG